>NZ_LMKZ01000001.1:0-3408 GCF_001422525.1 Sphingomonas sp. Leaf30
GGCTTGGAGCATCTGGTTGTTTGCGACCGCAGCAACCAGACCGTGTGGCCGTTCGCTGCGGTGGCACCCCTCTAGGGCCCATCCGCAATCCCGTCAAACGCAAATTTCACTTTTATGGCAATTTTCTTCATTTCGACCGGCTTACGCCCCCAGGCAGCCCGTGTGAGCCGTGCAGAGCATGCCGACAACGCCCCTGCGTGCCAGCAAGGGACGCGACGCAGCATCCCCGCACAGCTTTCTTAAGTGCTTGTGAAGCGCAGGCGATTATAGGGCCGGTCCGATGACCACGCCGATTCCCAGCGCCCCGCCGGCGGCAGACCCGCTGGCGGACCGGCCGCCCGACGGGCCGATCGACGGCTTGGCCGCCCCGGCGCCGCTCGCCGGGCAGGTCCGAAGCGCGCTGATCTGGCGGTCGGGAAGCCAGATCGTCGCGCAGCTCGTGCAGTGGAGCGCCACCTTCCTGGTGATCCGCATCCTTGCGCCCGCCGATTACGGTCTGTTCGCGATGTGCCAGGTGATCCTGACCTTCATGGCGATGCTCAACGGCTATGGCCTGGCGAGCGGGCTGATCCAGCAGGCGACGATCAGCCGCCACGAGGTGCGCCAGCTCTTCGGCATGCTGATCCTGCTCAATGCGACGCTGGCCGCGGCGCAGCTGGTGCTCGCACCGCTCGCCGCGGCCTATTACCGCCAGCCGGTCGTCGCCGACATGCTGCGCGTTCAGGCGCTGCTCTATCTCACCACGCCGTTCATCGCCCTGCCCTATGCCCTGCTGTCACGCGCGATGGATTTTCGCCATCAGGCCAAGGCGAACATCACCGCCTCGATCGCCTCGGCGAGCACCGCGCTTGGCGGCGCGCTCTACGGACTGGGAGTATGGACGCTCGTCATCGCTCCGCTCGTATTGTTCGCGGTGCGGGGCGCGATGATGACGTGGAGTGCACGGTCGTTGGTCTGGCCGAGCTTCGACTTTCGCGGCGCGGGCCGGCTCGCACGCTATGGCGGGGTGATGGCGGCAAGCCAGCTCTTCTGGTTCCTGCAGAGCCAGGCCGATGTGTTCATCGCCGGGCGCCGGTTCTCGCCGCACATGCTCGGCATCTACACGACCAGCCTGTTCCTCACGCAGATCTTCGTCAGCAAATTCGTGCCGCCGCTCAACGAGGTCGCCTTTTCCGCCTATGCGCGGATGCAGGCGGATCCCGACGCGATCGGACGGGCGTTCGTCAAGGGCGTGCGGCTGGTGATGATCGTCGCCATGCCCTTCTATCTCGGGCTCGCGGTCACCGCCGAGCCGCTGGTGCTGACCGTGCTCGGCGAAAAATGGGTCGAGACCGCGCCGATCGTCCGGCTGCTCGCGCTGGCGATGCCGTTCATGACGCTCCAGGTGCTGCTGACCCCGGCCTCCGACGCGCGTGGGCGACCGGGTATCGGCGTGCGCAACGGCGCGACCGGCGCGGCGATCCTCGGCACCGCGTTCCTGATCGGGGTTGAGTGGGGGCCGACCGGGCTCGGCCTTGCCTGGATCGCGGCCTATCCGCTGTATTTCGCGATCAGCGCGTGGCGGAGCCTGCCGGTGATCGGCGTCCCCGCCCGCGCGGTCGCGCGCGCGGTCGCGTCGCCCGCGCTGGCCGCGATCGCGATGGCGCTCGCGGTCGGGCTGGTCGATCAGCGTTTGCCAGTGCTCAATCCGGTCTGGCGACTCGCGGTGCTGCTCGCGGTCGGCGGCGTAGTCTATGCGGGCGGGATGCTCGCCTTCGCGCGCGCGGCGCTGGGCGAGCTCGTCGCAGTGCTGCGCAAACGCCCCGTTACGCCCTGACCGGGTCCGCGGGTCAGGCGGACTGGATATAGGCGCGCATCGCCGCGGCATCCGCCTCGATCCGGTCGATCCGGAATTTGACGAGATCGCCGATCGAGACGAAGCCGACGAGCTGATCATGGTCGATAACGGGCAGATGCCGGATCCGCCGCTGGGTCATCAGCGACAGCGCGCCGATCACCGATTCGGTCGGCGCGACCGATTTGACCGCGCGCGTCATCACGTCGCCGATCCGCTGCGTCAGCGCCCCCGCGCCCTTGGCCTGCAGGCAATGGATCACGTCGCGTTCGGAAAAGATCCCGACGACGCGGCCGTCGTCGAGCACCGGCGCCGCGCCGATCCGCTGTTCCGCGAGCATCGCCACCGCGTCCGCGACGCTCGCATCGGGGTGCAACGACAGCACCATGTCCGCGCGCGTGCCGTCACCGGTCCGCCGCTTCGTCTCGAGGATCGTCGCGATCGTCATCTCCGCCTCTCCTTGTCGCGTCTCCATGCGCGTGGCTTGAGAAAACCATGTTTGCGCGGCAATGAAAAGCGATGACCGATCCTTCTGCCGAGACACCGACCGGACTCGACGATCCACACTATGCCGCGTTCGCCTGGGGCCGGTTCCGGACGATCATGGCGTGGATGATACTGGCGGCGGCGATCTGCGCCGCGGGCGTCATCGTCGCGATGGCGCATCTTCAGGGGGCGCTGCACCTCGTGACGATGCTCGCGATTCTCGGCGGGGTCGGCGGATCGGTAATCATGGCCGGGCTGTTGATGGGGCTCGTCTTCCTGAGTTCGGGAAGTGGCCATGACGAGGACGTGACTCGGATCGACTAGCCGGCTGGGCGGTGCGCGCGGCCGCGGGATGAAACGAAAAAAGGCCGGTACCGCAGCGTCGCGGTACCGGCCTTTTCGATTTTGCCGTCTGGCGCGACGGTCAGCCCGCCTCGACCTCGTCGGTGGCAACGCGGACGCGACGGCGACGCGGCTTTTCTGCGGCTGCGCCATCCGCCGAAGCGTCGGCAGCTGGTGCCGGTGCCGAGGCCGAGATGCCGAGCGATGGCGGCAGGCGGTCTGCGTCGAACGCCGCGGGTGCGGCATCGTCCGTGGCGACCGGCGTGTCGAGACTGCGGTCGCGACGCGGGCGACCACGACGGCGGGGCTGCTCCTCGCCCGAACCGTCCGACGCGGGCGCCGGGGCGGTTGCGGCCACAACGTCGACCGGGTCGCCCATGGACTGGGGCGCGGACGACCGGTCGTCGGACGTGGCAGCGTCGGGCGTGGCCGGCGTTACGCTGCGGGCAGCGACCTCGTCCGCGCGCTCGCCCTGCTGCTCGGACTCGGCCTGGACCGGACGCGCGGCGCGTGGTGTACGACGGATGGTGTCGCGGCGCGGGGCATCGCGATACTCGTCGCGACCCTGGTTTTCGCGGGGCTGGCTCTCGCGCTGCTGGCCCTGCTCGTCACCGGGCTGTTCGTCGCGCGACGGCGTCATCCGCGGGCCACGGGGCTCGCCACGCTGACCGTCGTTACGTTGGCCCTCGTTGCGCTGACCCTCGTTGCGCTGACCCTCGTTGCGCTGACCCTCGTTGCGCTGACCC
>NZ_LMKZ01000001.1:3501-5223 GCF_001422525.1 Sphingomonas sp. Leaf30
GTTCGCGTCATAGCGTGGGCGATCGTCGCGCTGCGAGCGGTCGTCGCGGCCCTGGCCATCACGGCCCTGGTTTTCGCGGCCCTGACTCTCACGGGGCGCGCGAACGTTCGAATACTGGCCATTGGACTGGCCGCCATTCGCCATCGCCGCCTGGTCGCCGGATCCCTGCTGGCCGTTCTGCTGCCCGTGCTGCTGCCCGTTCTGCTGGCTGCCCTGCTGCTCGCCCGAGCGGATCGGTTCGCCCTCGTCGCCATAATCGTCGTCGCCGTCGAGATCGAACGGCTGCTGGCGACGCGGCTGCTGCTGCGCCTGGGGCTGGCTCTCTTCGAAGCGCGCGCGGGTTTCGCTCAGCACGCGGAAATAGTGATCCGCGAACTGCAGATAATATTCGATGTTGACGCGGTCGCCCTGCATCTGCGCGTCGCGCGCCAGGTTCTTGTACTTCTCGTACAATTGGCTCGCGTTGCCGCGCGCGCGGCTGTCGATGCGGTTGCCGGTGTCGCGGCCACCCTGGCCACCACCACCGCCGCCGCCCTGGCGTTGACCGCCACCGCCGCCACCGCCGCCATTATTATTGTTGCCACGACCGCGACGGCGGCCGGCTTGCCGGTTGTTGATCAAGCTTGTGTCCTCAGTCGTCGAACCAAAATCTGGTCGTGCTCCGAAATGCGGTGCAAACCCCCCGCCGCGCACCGATGACGATGCGTCGGACTTGCCAGGGCCGCCGGACTGCAGCGACTTTAAGGCGAAGGATGCGGGTCAACGCTCAAAAACGACCAAGTTGTCGAGATTGCGTGCCCCTGCCCACGTGATAGCGGCCCGGAAGGGCCTCCCACAAGCGAAATATGCGGCGGCGGGCCATAATCGTCAAGTCGCGGCGCTCATCGCGCGAGCAGGACGCGCGGGTTTCCGCCATAATCATGATGTAGCGCAACATGCAGCCCCGCCGCCTCGAGCAGCGCCGAGACCGGCGCCGCCTGCGTCGCGCCGATCTCGATCACCGCCGCGCCGCCGGGTGCGATCAGCGCGGGAAGCTGCGTCGCGAGGATCCGGTAATCGTCGAGCCCGTCCGCGCCTGCGAACAGCGCCGCATGCGGTTCGTGATCGCGGACCTCGGGCGGCAGCGTCTCGGCGGTACCGATATAGGGCGGGTTGGCGAGGATCAGGTCGAACCGCCCCTCGATCGCGTCCGCCCAGTTACCGCGCGCGAACTGCGCACGGTCCGCCATGCCGAGCGCCGCCGCATTGGCGCGCGCATAGCCGAGCGCGTCTGCCGAAAAGTCGATGCCGAGACCGCGCGCGGGCCATTCGTCGAGCGCGGCGAGCAGCAGCGTACCGGGGCCGGTGCCGAGATCGAGGATGGTCGCGGGCGCACGGCCGGCAAAATGCGCCTGCGCGGCGATCAGCAGCGTCTCGCTGTCCGCGCGGGGCACCAGCGCCCCCGGCCCGACCGCGAGATCGATCGACCAGAAGCCGCGCGTGCCGGTGATATAGGCGATCGGCTCATGGCGCAGACGACGCTCGACGAGCGCGGCGAAACCGGCGGGGACGGCGTAGCGGTCGGGATCGAGCAGGATCGCGTTCCGCTCGACGCCCAGCGCATGCGCCATCAGCAGTTCGGCATCGAGGCGGGGGGTGGCGGAGAAGGCGAAGCGGGTGGCCGCAGTGGCGATCGCTGCGCTTACCCCCCCGCCCGCTTGCGGGAGGGGGTTGGGGGGTGGG
>NZ_LMKZ01000001.1:5298-99968 GCF_001422525.1 Sphingomonas sp. Leaf30
TGCGCCAGCCGGTCCGCCTCGTCCTGCGACACCAGTGCGCCGATCAGCTCGCCCATATCGCCCGCGACGATTTCCGGCAGCCGGTGCAGCGTCAGGTTGATCCGGTGATCGGTCACGCGGCCTTGCGGGAAATTATACGTCCGGATCCGCTCCGATCGATCCCCCGACCCGACCATCGACTTGCGCGCACCCGCCCGCTCGGCATGCAACCGGTCGCGCTCCGCCTCGTAGAGCCGCGTCCGCAGCACGCGCAAAGCCTTCGCCTTGTTCTTGTGCTGCGACTTCTCGTCCTGCTGGATCACGGTCAGCCCGGTCGGGATGTGGACGATCCGCACTGCGCTGTCGGTCGTGTTGACCGACTGGCCGCCCGGCCCCGACGAGCGATAGACGTCGATGCGCAGATCCTTGTCGTCGATCTTGACGTCGACCTCCTCCGCCTCGGGCAGCACCGCGACGGTCGCCGCCGAGGTGTGGATCCGCCCGCCCGCCTCGGTCGCGGGCACGCGCTGGACGCGGTGGACGCCGCTTTCGAACTTCAGCTTCGCGAACACGCCTTGCCCCGTGACGCTGGCGACGACTTCCTTGAAGCCGCCTGCGTCGGACGACGAGCCGGAGATCAGCTCGACCCGCCAGCCCTGCGATTCGGCATAACGCTGGTACATCCGGAACAGATCGCCCGCGAACAGCGCCGCCTCGTCCCCGCCCGTCCCCGCGCGCACCTCGAGCATCGCCGAGCGCTCGTCCGCAGAATCGCGCGGCAACAAGGCGAGCGCGAGCTTGCGGTCCGCGGTTTCGAGCAAGGTGCGGTTCTCGTGCAGCTCCTCCGACGCCATCGCGCGCAGTTCGTCATCGGCATCCTCCGCCATGAAGGCGAGGCTCTCGGCTTCCTGCCGCAACCGCCGCACCTCGGTCGCGGCCTGCGCGACCGGTTCGAGCTCGGCATATTCCTTCGACACCGCGACGAAGCGGTCCGACGGCAGGTCGCCGGTCGACATCAGCGCCTGCAACTCGTCCCGCCGCGCCTCGATCGCGCGAATCCGGTCCGGGGAGATCTGGGTCATGCGGACGCTCCCTCTTGCGTCATCCCAGCGAACGCTGGGATCCAGGGTGACCGGGCGCAGCCTTCATGGCGCTGGATCCCGGCCTTCGCCGGGATGACGGGGAGGCTCAACGCAGCGCCTCCGCCAGATCGGCGAACGCGACCTCGGTCTGCGTGCCGGTCGCGAGCGCTTTCACCGCGCCAACGCCCTTGGCGAGCTCGTCATCGCCAAGGATGATCGCGAAGCGCGCGCCGAGCGCATCCGCCTTCGCCATCCGCGCCTTCATCTTGCCCTTGTACGCCATCTCGACCGCCACGCCTGCACGGCGCAGGTCCGCGACGATGCCGGTCGCGCGCGCTTCGGCCGCGGCACCCATCGGCACGACCACCGCGTCGATCCCGGCCGCCGCCGGCTCCTCCAGCAACATCGCCAGCCGCTCGACCCCCGCGGCCCAGCCGACACCCGCCGTCTCGGGCCCGCCCAACGACCCGATCAGCCCGTCATAGCGCCCGCCGGCCAGCACCGTCCCCTGCGACCCCAACCGATCGGTCACGAACTCGAACGCGGTGTGCCGGTAATAATCGAGCCCGCGCACCAGCCGCGCATTGCGCTCCCACGCGACGCCCGCGGCATCGAGCCCGGCGGTCACCGCGTCGAAAAACGCGCGCGCCTCCGGCGTCAGATACGCGTCGATATCGGGCGCGCTGTCCGCGATCGGGCGGTCCTTCGGGTCCTTCGAATCGAGGATCCGCATCGGGTTCTTCTCGAGCCGGGTCAGGCTGTCTTCGGACAGCTCGCCGCGATGCGCCTCGAAATGCGCGACCAGCGCCGCGCGCCACGCTTCACGCGTCTCGGCATCGCCCAAAGTGTTGAGCTGCAACGTCACGCCGTCGGCAATGCCAAGCTCACGCAGCAGCTGGTCCGCCAGTACCAGCAGCTCGACATCCGCCGCGGGCTCCGCCGCGCCGATCACCTCGGCGTCGATCTGGTGGAACTGCCGGAACCGCCCCTTTTGCGGGCGCTCGTAGCGGAACACCGGGCCGCTGGTCGTGATCTTGAGCGGCGCGAACTGCTGCCAGCCCTCTGTCAGATAGGCGCGCGCGATCCCCGCGGTGAATTCGGGCCGCAGCGTCAGCGAATCCCCGCCGCGATCCTCGAATGTGTACATCTCCTTCGACACGACATCGGTCGTCTCGCCGAGCGAGCGCGCGAACACCGCGGTGGATTCGAACACCGGGATGTCGATCCGCTGAAAGCAATACAACGCACGCACGCGTTCGAAGGTGCTGAGAACATGCGCGAAACGGCGCTGCTCGTCGCCGAAGATGTCCTGAGTGCCGCGGATGCGACGCGGGGTTTCTGTTCTGGCCATGATGCGCGCGTATCTAGGCGACGTGCCCGCGAAGCGCTAGCGCCGTCACATGAGCAACGACGTCCGCTATTGGGGGCTCGGCCGGCGCATCGCCCCGCCGCGCTTCGTGCTGTTCGCATGCGTCTTCGCGATCGGCCTCGTCGCGCTGATCCCCCGACTGGGGCTGGGCCGCGGCACGATGGCGGCGTTCGATATCGCCGCAGTCCTGTTCCTCGCCACCGTCGCGACCTTGTTCGGCAACGCCACCGCGGAGCGGATGCGGCGCTATGCGGACGAGAACGACGCCAACCGCGCGGTGCTGCTCGCGTTCAGCGGGACGATCCTGATCGTCGTGCTCGTCGCGGTGGCGAACGAATTGCAGGGCAAGACCGATCTCGTCGCGGTCCTGATCTCGGTCGCGACCCTGGTGCTCGCCTGGCTGTTCTCCAACATGGTCTACACGCTGCATTATGCGCATCTGTTCTACAGCGACGCCGGCATCGACGGGGGCGACGACGGCAAGGATGCGGGCGGGCTGGACTTCCCGTCCTGCGCCGAGCCCGATTACTGGGACTTCGCCTATTTCGCCTTCACGCTCGGCATGACCTTCCAGACCTCCGACGTCGAGATCACGTCGCGGCGCGTGCGCAAGGTCGCGCTCGGCCAGTGCATGGCCGCGTTCGTCTTCAACATCGGCGTGCTCGCCTTCACCATCAACGTGCTCGGCAGCAGCTGAGGCCGCCCCTCCCGTCATCCCTCTTTCGTCATCCTGACGAAGGTCAGGATCCAGAGCCATAAACACCACCGCCCGTAACCCTGGATCCTGACGTTCGTCAGGATGACGGCGTATGTGGCAAAGCGCGACGCACCAAACGCCTGTGACGCGAGACTATACCCCCCGGCAAAGGGCTGGACGACTGCCCTTTCTGCCGCTTACACCTTGACCATCGTCTCTCTGCCGGAAGGCCTTTTCCTTGATCCGCAAGCTTCTCGTCGCATCCCTGCTCGCGTCTGCACTTCCCGCGGTCGCGCAAGTCCCCGCCGGCAACACCGCCCCGCAGCCGGTGCCGTTCGTCGACACGATCCCCGCCGCACAGGACACGCCCTATCCCGGCACGATCCTGCTCGACATCGACGCGACCGATACCGAGCGCGGCATCTTCCGCGTGAAGGAGACGATCCCCGTCGCCAAATCGGGCAGGATGGCGCTGCTCTTCCCGAAATGGCTGCCCGGCAACCATGCGCCACGCGGCGAGATCGAGAAGCTCGCCGGGCTGGTGATCCGCGCGAACGGCCGGATCCTCCCCTGGACGCGCGATCCGGTCGACGTCTACGCCTTCCACATCGACGTCCCCGCGGGCACCAAACAGCTCGACGCGACCTTCCAGTTCATCTCCGCGACCAAGGCGGACCAGGGCCGTGTCGTCATGACCCCGACGATGATCAGCCTCCAGCCGAACTCGGTCAGCCTCTACCCCGCCGGTTATTATACGCGTCAGATCCCGGTGAAGATGACCGTCACCTATCCGACCGGCTGGACCGCCGCGGGTGCGGTCCCCGCCAAGGTCTCAGGCGCGACCTATGCCTATGACCGGACCAATTACGAGATCCTCGTCGATTCGCCGATCCTCGCGGGCAAGTACGGCAAGGTCTGGCCTTTGAGCCCGAAGGTCGACCTCAACGTCTTCGCCGACACCCCCGACCAGCTCGCCGCCAAGCCCGAACAGATCGATGCACACAAGCGTCTCGTCGATCAGGCCGCGCGCACCTTCGGCGCCGAGCATTATGATCATTACGAGTTCCTGCTCTCGATCACCGATCAGCTCGGCGGGATTGGCCTCGAACATCATCGCAGCTCGGAAAACGGCGTCCGCCCCGGCTATTTCACCGAATGGGAGACGGGCGCGTCGGCCCGCAACCTGCTGCCGCACGAATTCACGCACAGCTGGGACGGCAAGTTCCGCCGCGGCGCCGACCTGTGGACGCCCGATTTCCGCACGCCGATGCGCAACTCGCTGCTCTGGGTCTATGAGGGCCAGACGCAGTTCTGGGGCTATGTGCTCCAGGCGCGCTCGGGTCTGGTCAGCAAGCAGGACACGCTCGACGGCTATGCCTCGATTCTGGGCACCTACGACACCGCGCAGGGTCGCCAGTGGCGCCCGCTGATCGACACCACCAACGATCCGGTCATCTCGTCGCGCCGTCCCAAGGGCTGGACCAGCTGGCAGCGCTCGGAGGATTACTACAATGAAGGGCTGATGGTCTGGATGGAGGTCGACGCGATGCTCCGCCAGAAGTCGGGCGGCACCAAGTCGATCGACGATTTTGCCAAGGCGTTCTTCGGCATCCGCAACGGCGATTATGGCGAGGTCACCTATACGTTCGACGACGTGGCCAAGACGCTGAACGGCATCCTGCCCTATGACTGGGCGGGCTTCCTCACCACGCGCCTGACCGAGACGGGCAAGCCCGCGCCGATCAACGGCTTTGCGATGAACGGCTACAAGCTGGTCTATGGCCCCGTGCAGAGCCCGTATCTGAAGCAGGCGGAGAAGAGCCGCGGCACCGATGTCAGCTATTCGCTGGGCTTGGTGATGAACAAGGACGGCGTCGTGACTGCCTCGATCTGGGACAGCCCCGCGTTCCGCGCCGGGATCGACGTCGGCACCGAAATCGAGGCGGTCAACGGCGAATCCTACTCGTCGGACCGCATGAAAGCGGCAATTCTGGCGGCCCAAGGCACCAAGCTGCCGATCCGTCTGACTGTAAAAAACAACGAGCGATTCCGCGACGTCTCGCTCGATTACCATGACGGCCCGCGCTATCCGCGGCTCGAGAAGGTCGGTACAGGTGACGGCGGACTGGACAAGTTGCTGATGCCGCGCTGACAGTTCCGATATTTTTCCGGTGCCGGCCGCCTCCCCAAGGGGAAGCGGCCGGCACCGCCATTTCTGAAAGGACCGCCATGCGTATCGACCTCATCCCGACGGGCAAGAATCCGCCCGAAGACCTGAACGTCATCATCGAAGTCCCGACCGGCGGCGAGCCCGTGAAGTACGAGTTCGACAAGGCATCGGGCGCGCTGTTCGTCGACCGCATCCTGCACACGCCGATGCGCTACCCCGCCAATTACGGCTTCGTGCCGCACACGCTCAGCCCCGATGGCGATCCGCTCGACGCGCTCGTGATCGCGCGCTCGCCCTTCATCCCCGGCTGCGTCGTCCGCGCGCGCCCGATCGCGGTGCTCAACCTCGAGGACGAGGCCGGCGGCGACGAGAAGCTCGTCTGCGTCCCCGTCAACGACGTGTTCCCCTATTATTCGAACGTCGGCGGCCGTGCCGACGTGCCCGAGATCGTGTTCGAGCAGATCGAGCATTTCTTCACCCACTATAAGGACCTTGAGAAGAAGAAGTGGGTCCGCGTCGGCAAGTGGGGCGATGCCGAGGAAGCCAAGCGCATCACGATCGAGGCGATCGAGCGCTACGAAGAGGCCAAGAAGCAGGGCGACGAGCCGATGAACGCGGACGACGCCGCAGGCCGCTGATTACAAGCGACCGAAGTCGAAGCGGCGCGCACGGGGCGCGCCCTTCGACTGCGCTCAGGGCGAACGGGGCCGCGAACTACGCCCCCCCGTTCGTGCTGAGCGAAGTCGAAGCACCTGCCCCGCCCTCACCCAGCTGCCCCGCCCTTACGGCGCCGGCCGCTCCGCCTGCGCTTCCGCCAGGTACAGCGAGAACAACCCCGCCGGATCGGTCCATTCGCGGATCGGCGTCCACCCGCCCGACCGCAACAGGATCCGCGCATCGCGCGACCCGTATTTGTGGCTGTTCTCGGTGTGGATCGTCTCGCCCGCGGCGATATCGAACGGCCGCCCTTCGATCGTGAACGCGGCGTCGCGCTGCGCCTCGAGATGCATCTCGATCCGCGCACGATCGTCGTTCCACACCGCCTTGTGTCGGAACGCCTCGACCGGCACGTCGGCGTCGAGCTCGCGGTTGATCCGCTCGAGCAGGTTCATGTTGAACGCCGCGGTCACGCCCTGCGCATCGTCATAGGCGGGGACCAGCACCGCGGGATCCTTGATCCGGTCCATCCCGATCAGCAGCATCGCGCCGATCCCGAGCGACGCGCGCATCGCCTTCAACAGGTCGACCGCCATCAGCGGGATCATGTTGCCGATCGTCGACCCCGGAAAGAAACCGAGCTTGGGGGTGTCGGCGATCGTCTTGGGCAATGCCAGCGGCCGCATGAAATCCGCCTCGAACGGCAGGACCAGCAGCTCGGGGAACTGCGCCGCAAGCACGCGCGACGATTCGCGCAGGAAATCGCCCGAGATATCGATCGGCACATAGACCGACGGCGCCACCGCGCTCAGCAGGATCGGCGTCTTGGTAGACGACCCCGACCCGAATTCGACCACCGCACGTCCCGCGCCGGCAATCTCGGCGACCTCGGGGCAGGCGGTCTCGAGGATCGAGCGCTCGGTCCGCGTCGGATAATATTCGGGCAGGTCGGTGATCGCCTCGAACAGTTCGGACCCGCGCCGGTCATAGAACCAGCGCGCCGGGATCGCGCGCGGCCGCCGTTCCAGCCCGGCGAGCACGTCCGCCCGGAAGGCGGGGTCGGCCAGGCTCTGCTCGCCGTCTTCGATTTCACGCTTCAACATCAGATATCCTTGGCGAGCCGGACGCCGGTGAACTGCCAGCGCTGGTGCGGGTAGAAGAAATTGCGGTAGCTCGCGCGCGCATGGCCACGCGGCGTCGCGCAGCTCCCGCCACGCAGCACGAACTGCCCGCTCATGAACTTGCCGTTATACTCGCCGACCGCACCCTCGACCGCGCGGAAGCCTGGATAGGGGCGATAGGCGCTGCCCGTCCATTCCCAGACGTCACCGAAAAAGGCCGGGTCGCCGGCGCGTGCCGGCCGCGGCTCGACCGGGCCCGCGGCATCCATCTGATTGCCGCCGTCGCCGGCATAGTCGGCCGCGACGGCCTCCCACTCGGCCTCGGTCGGCAGCCGCGCGCCCGCCCAGCTGGCATAGGCGTCCGCCTCGTAGAAGCTGACATGCGTGACCGGTGCGGCGGGATCGATCGCGCGCCGCCCGTCGAGCCCGAACCGCGTCCAGCCGCCGTCGCGTTCTTCCCAGTACATCGGCGCGACGATGCCCTCCGCCTTCACCCAGGCCCAGCCATCGGCCAGCCAGTGGCGCGGCTCGCGGTATCCGCCATCGGCGATGAACGCCGCCCATTCGCCATTGGTCACCGTCCGGTCGGCGATCGCGTGGCGCGCGAGCAGCGTGTCGTGCCGCGGCGTCTCGCAATCGAACGCGAAGCCGTCACCGTCATGCCCCATCCGCGCGATCCCGGCGTCGCGTTCGATCCAGCCGATCGCGCCCGGCATCTCGACCGGCACCTTGCGCGGCGCGGCCCAGACCGCGGGTTCGAGGGGATTTTCCGAAAACAAATGGAGGATGTCGGTCACCAGCAATTCCTGGTGCTGCTCCTCGTGATGGCAGCCCAGCGCCACCAGTTCGCGTGCCGGCTCGGGCAGATCGGGCAGCGCCGCGATCAGCGCCGCATCGACATGCGCGCGGTACGCGCGGACCTCGTCGAGCGTCGGCCGCGTGATCATCCCGCGCCGGTCGCGCGCATGCCGCCGGCCTTCCGCCTCGTAATAGCTGTTGAACAGGAACGGGAAGCGTTCGTCGTGCAGCCGGTACCCCGCGACATGATCGCGCAGCACGAACGTCTCGAAGAACCAGCTGGTATGCGCCAGATGCCATTTGGTCGGCGACGCGTCGGGCATCGACTGCACCGTCGCATCCGCATCCGACAGCGGCGCGGCCAGCGCGATCGACAGGTCGCGCACGGCAGCGAAGCGCGCACCGAGCGCATCTATGTCAGGCAGGGTCGCAGGATTATGGGTGGGGACGGGGTTCGGCATCGACTGTCCTCGTGCGGGCGATGCACGCGGCATGGCCCCTTATAAAAGGATGCAGCGATACGGAGCGCTATCCGCGCGTTGCCCCCGGTCGCCAAAGAACGTCGCTCGCCCCGTTTTGGTTCACCGCACGCGCGGCGACGAACAGGAAATCCGACAAGCGGTTAACATACGCTAATGCCAATGGATTGATCGGGTCGTCGACCGCGACCACCGCGCGTTCGGCGCGCCGCGTGATCGCGCGCGCTAGATGCAGCGCCGCGGCGCCCGGCGATCCGCCCGGCAGGATGAAGCTGGTCAGCGGCGCCATCTGTGCGGTCATCGCGTCGATCTCGCCTTCGAGCCGCTCGACCTGCGAACCGACGATCCGCAGCGTCATCTCCGACGGCGCGAAATCCTCGCCCGGCGTCGCGATGTCCGCACCGAGATCGAACAGGTCGTTCTGGATCCGCTCGAGCGCTCGGCCAAGCGGATGATCGCCCAGCGCCACCGCGGCGACGCCGATCGCGCTGTTCGCCTCGTCGACATCGCCGATCGCCTGCATCCGCGGGCACGCCTTGGACACGCGCGACCCGTCGACCAGCCCGGTGGTCCCCGCGTCGCCGGTCCGCGTGTAGATCTTGTTCAGCTTTACCATGACGGTACGCCCTTCGGGCTCAGGTCCGGCCCGCGGCGAACAGGATCAGCACGACGATCAGGATCGCGATCGCCTGGAAGAAGATGCGCTGCTGCATCATCCGGTTCGATTTCAGCGATGCGGCGCTCGGCCCCCCGTCCTTCACCTGCGCCGACTGGTCCTGCAGGAACGTCACCACCCCGCGCACCAGAGCAACGAGCGTCGCGATCATCGCCGCGATCAGGAGGATGACGAGGAAGGTGTTCATGACGACAATCTAGGCATGCGCGCCCCGCCCCGCAATGGCCGTTCCGCCGGTCGCCGGACAAGCCTCGAAACGGGCGGAATTCTACGCTGACAGCCCCGATCTTCCCGGCTAGCATCGTGACAAATGGGGGAATGAGTATGCGTAACGGACGGATCGGCGCCAGCCTGGCGATGCTGGCTATGTTGAGTGCGTGCGGCGGAGACTCCGGCGCGGTGTCGGGATCGACCGGCGGTACGCCCGGGGTGTCAACCCCGACCACCGGCACGACCACCCCGACGACCGTCGCGGGATGCAGCCTGCGCGAGCGGCAGGACTGGGCCGCGGCGCAGCTGCGCGAATGGTATCTGTTCCCCGAGACGCTGCCCGCCAGCCTCGACCCGACACCCTATACGACCGTCGACGCCTATATCGACGCGCTGACCGCGACCGCGCGCGGCGAGCGCCGCGACCGCTATTTCACCTATCTGACGTCGATCAAGGAAGAGGACGCCTATTATGAGGCCGGCTCCAATGCCGGCTTCGGCTTCCGTCTCGGCATCGATGGCAGCGGGCGGCGCGCCTATGTCATCGAATCCTTCGAAGGCGGCGCCGCGCTGGCGGCGCAGGTCGATCGCGGTGCCGAAATCGTCGCGATCGGGACCAACGCCAACACGCTGCGGACCGTCAGCGCGATCTTCGCCGCAGAGGGCAGCGCGGGCGTCTCGACCGCGCTCGGCCCGGACACGGTCGGCACCAGCCGCGTGCTGCAGATCCGCGACGCGCAGGGCACGCGCGACATCACGCTGACCAAGACCGATTTCGCGCTGCTCCCGGTCTCGAGCCGCTACGGCGCGAAGGTCATCGCCGATGGCGGCCGCAACTATGGCTATCTCAACCTCCGGACGTTCATCTCGACCGCCGACCCCGCGCTGCGCGCCGCCTTTGCCAGCTTCCGCGCACAGAACGTCACCGATATCGTCATCGACCTGCGCTATAATGGCGGCGGGCTGATCTCGATCGCCGAACTGATGACCGACCTGCTCGGCCGCAACCGCGCGACCTCCGAAGTGTCGAGCTACACCACCTTCCGCACCGAAAAGGCCGCGAACAACACGACGCGCTTCTTCGCGCCGCAGCCCGAATCGATCGCGCCGACGCGCGTCGCGTTCATCGGCACGGGCGGGACCGCCTCGGCGAGCGAACTCGTCATCAACGCGATGATCCCCTATCTGCACAGCGCTGCCGGGCTGATCGGCACCAACACCTATGGCAAGCCGGTCGGCCAGATCGGGCTCGACCGCGCCGCCTGCGACGACCGTCTCCGCGTGGTCGCGCTGTCGACGCAGAACGCCGCACGCCAGGGCGCCTATTATGACGGGCTCGCCGGCACGGTCGAGGCGAGCTGCCGCGCCGAGGACGATATCCGCTATCCGCTCGGCGACCCGCGCGAAGCCTCGACGCGCCAGGCGATCGACTTCCTCGCCGGCCGCAGCTGCCTGCCGGTCACCGCGACCGCGGCCACCGCGTCGGCCCGTACCAGCACGCCCGCGCCGACGACCGACCTCCCCACGCGCGCGCTGCTCATCCCCGACCACCCCACCACCCCGCAACGCGAAGTCCCCGGCCTCTATTGATCCGTCCGGCGCGACGGGGCCGGGTCACCCCACCCACCCCGTCAATCCCGCTGACCCCGTCCTCCGCGCTCACCCACCCACCCGTCACCCTGACGAAAGTCAGGGCCCAGAGCCAAACACGCCGCGCTCCGTAACCCTGGATCCTGACGTTCGTCAGGATGACGAGGGCCATGCCAGCGCCCCACCACCCCCACCCGTCATCCTGACGAAAGTCAGGATCCAGAGCCAAACACGCCGCACGTCGTAACCCTGGATCCTGACTTCCGTCAGGATGACGGCGAATAGGGCGCATCCCCCGCCAGCATCGCCCGCACCCCCGCCGCAACCGCGAGCCCGTCCTCCCCCCGTTCGCGCATCGCCACGAGCGAGGGCGCGCCGGTGCGCTTGGCGAGCCGCGCGCCATCCGCCCCCAGCATCAGCGGATGATGATGATAACGCGGCGTCGGCAACCCCAGCAGCGCCTGCAACAGTCGGTGCACGTCGGTCGCCGCGAACAGGTCGTCGCCGCGCACCACGTCGGTGACGCCCTGCACCGCATCGTCGAGCGTCACCGCGAGATGATAGCTGGCGGGTGCATCCTTGCGCGCGAGCACCACATCGCCCTGCGCCGCCGGATCGGCCCGCACCGTCCCCGCGCGCGCATCCACCCAGTCAAGCGGTCCCGTCACGTTGAGCGCCGCCGCCATGTCGAGCCGCCAGCAATGCGCCTCGCCCATCCGCGCCGCGACCTCGGCGGGCGCCAGCCGCCGGCACGTCCCCGGATAGACCGCGGCGTCTCCGGCATGCGGCGCCGACAGGCTCGCCGCGATCTCCGCGCGCGTACAGAAACACGGATAGAGCAGCCCGCGCGCGTTCAAGCCATCGAGCGCCGCCTGATAGGATGCGAGCCGCGCCGACTGGTGGGACAGATCGTCCCAGTCCAGCCCCAGCCAGCGCAGATCCTCCACGATTCCCGCGACATGCTCGGGCCGGCTGCGGCCCATGTCGATATCCTCGATCCGCAGCAGGAACCGCCCGCCCCGCGCCCGCGCAAAGTCGTGCGCGCGGATCGCCGACAGCGCATGGCCGAGGTGCAGCCGCCCGGTCGGACTGGGTGCGAACCGCGTCGTGACGAATTCCGCGCTGTTCACTGGACTTGACCCCATGTCCCGCGCCGTGCTGTCATGACCCTGTCATGCCGGTGCGCGAAAGCGCGTCCGGGACTTTTGTGGGAGGAGCCGTGTTTCACCCCGACCTGATACGCCACCCGGATGGATGTCCGGCGCTCGTGCTCAACGCCGATTACACGCCGCTCTCCTATTATCCGCTCAGCGTCTGGCCCTGGCAGACCGCCGTGAAGGCCGTCTTCCTCGATCGCGTCGATATCGTCGCCAATTACGAACGCGAGGTGCGCAGCGCCAGCTTCGCGCTCAAGCTCCCGTCGGTGATCGCGCTCAAGCAATTCGTCAAACCGTCGCAATTTCCCGCCTTCACCCGTTTCAACCTGTTCCTGCGCGACAAGTTCACCTGCCAATATTGCGGCAAGCTGCGCGATCTCACCTTCGACCATGTCATTCCCCGCGCGCAAGGCGGGCGGACCACCTGGGAAAATGTCGTCACCGCCTGTGCGCCGTGCAACCTCAAAAAGGGCGGGCGTACCCCGCGTCAGGCGGCGATGCCGCTCCATCTCGAGCCGATCCGCCCGACCAACTGGCATCTGCACGAACATGGCCGCAGCTTCCCGCCGAATTATTTGCACGAAACCTGGCATGATTGGCTCTACTGGGACATTGAACTCGAAGCGTGACCGTCCGGCCGCGCAGCACTGTGCGGGAGACGGGTCGATGCGGGTGATGATGGGTGTGATCGCGGCGGGACTGATCGTCGCAGGGTGCGGCGACAAGGATGCGCAGCGCGCCGAGGCGGATGCCGGCGCGGTCGGCTTCGTCCCCCCCTCGGTCACCTCGCGGCTCGATTTCGGCGCCAGCATGGAACGCCGCTTCCGCACACTCGACCGCAACGCCGATGATCGCATCACCAAGGACGAGCTGCCCTCCCCCAATGCCCGGATCAAGGCGTTCGACCGCAACAAGGACGGCGTGATCACCGAGGTCGAGTGGAGCGAAGGCACGCTGCGATGGTTCGACCGGATGGACCTGAACCACGACGGCACCGTCACCTCCGAAGAGCGCGCCGAAGCCCGCAAGCGCGAGGGGCGGTGATCGCCTGTAACTTTATGTCCTGACCGCACGGCTTCAGACGCGGATTTCATCGCCGATTGCGGGTTCGGCGGTTGACCTGATCCCTGTCGCAGCGCAGCAAGGCGCATGGCCAGTCTTCCCGCAATCGCGAACAATTCCGACATCCGTTTCCTCGGCACACTGCTCGGCGACGTCATCCGCAGCTATGGCGGACCGCGTCTGTTCGAGGCGACCGAGACGATCCGCAAGGCCTCGGTCGAGCGTCACCGCGGCCTCGCCGAGGGCCGGACCGACGATCACGCCGCGGTCGATCTCAGCCTCGAAAAGCTCAGCCTCGACGAGACGCTCGATTTCGTCCGCGGCTTCATGCTGTTCTCGATGCTCGCCAATCTGGCCGAGGACCGGCAGGGAATCGCGGCGGAGCACGGCGCCGACCTCGCCTCCGCGATTGCGCAGCTCGAAGCCGAGGGGATCGACCGGACGCAGGTCCGCGCGCTGCTCGACCATGCGCTGATCGTCCCCGTGCTCACCGCGCACCCGACCGAGGTGCGGCGAAAGAGCATGATCGACCACCGCAACCGCATCGCCGAGCTGCTCGCGCTGCGCGATGCGGGTCGCGACACCACCCCCGATGGCGACCGGGTCGACGACGCGATCCTGCGCCAGATCGCGCTGCTGTGGCAGACGCGCGTGCTGCGCCGCGACCGGCTCTACGTCACCGACGAGGTCGATACCGCGCTCAGCTATCTGCGCGACGTCTTCCTCCCCGCCTTGCCCGCGCTCTATCAGCGCTGGGACCGCGCGCTCGGCGAACGCACGCCGAGCTTCCTCAAGCCCGGCAGCTGGATCGGTGGCGACCGCGACGGCAACCCCTATGTCACCGCCGATTCGCTCAAGACCGCGCTCGCCCGCGCCAGCGAGGCGGTGCTCGGCTATTATTGCCAGGCGGTCCACGCGCTCGGCGCGGAGCTCTCGATCTCGACCGAGCATGCCGTCGCCGACCCCGCGGTCGAGGCGCTCGCTGCGGCAAGCGGCGACGACGCTACCAGCCGCGCCGACGAACCCTATCGCCGCGCCTTGTCGGGGATCTATGCGCGCCTCGCCGCGACGCAGCAGAAACTGACCGGCAAGGCCGCGCCGCGTCCCGGCCGCCTCACCGGCGCCCCCTATGCCAGCCCCGCCGATCTGCGCGCCGATCTCGTCACGCTCGCGCACGGGCTCGGCACCGCGCTCAAGACCGGCGGCGCGCTCGGCCGGCTGATCCGCGCGGTCGAGACGTTCGGCTTCCACCTCGCCACGCTCGACCTGCGCCAGAACAGCGCGGTCCACGAACGCGTCGTCGCCGAACTGCTCAAGGTGTCGGGCGTCGAGCCGGACTATCTCACGCTCGACGAGGACGCGCGCGTCGCGCTGCTCCGCCGCGAACTTGCCAATGCGCGCCCGCTCACCACCCGCTTTGCCGCGTATAGCGACGAGACCGCGGGCGAGCTCGCGATCCTCCAGGCCGCCGCCGACGCGCATGCCGCCTATGGCCCCGCCTGCATCACCAACTACATCGTCTCGATGGCGCAGTCGGTCAGCGACCTGCTCGAGGTGAACCTGCTGCTCAAGGAGGTCGGGCTCTACCGCCCCGGCGACACACCGACCGCCGCGATCATGGCGGTGCCGCTGTTCGAGACGATCGGCGATCTCGAGGCCGCGCCCGCGGTCATGACCGCCTGGTTCGCGCTGCCCGAGATCGCGACGATCGCCAAGGCGCGCGGTCATCAGGAGGTGATGATCGGCTATTCGGACAGCAACAAGGATGGCGGCTACCTCACCTCCACCTGGCAATTGTCCAAGGCTTCGACCGCGCTCAGGCCCGTGTTCGAGCAGGCGGGCGTCGGCATGCAGCTGTTCCACGGCCGCGGCGGCGCGGTCGGGCGCGGCGGCGGCTCGGCCTTCGCGGCGATCCGCGCGCAACCCGGCGGCACCGTGCAGGGCCGCATCCGCATCACCGAACAGGGCGAGGTGATCGCCGCCAAATACGGCACGCGCGACGCGGCGATGACCAATCTCGAGGCGATCGCCTCGGCGACCCTGCTCGCCAGCCTCGAACCCGAACGCTTGTCGAACGCCGACACCACGCGCTTCTGCGCCGCGATGGACTGGCTCAGCGACACCGCGTTCCACAGCTATCGCGACCTCGTCTACGGCACGGTCGGCGGCGACGAGCGCGGCTTCCGCACCTTCTTCCGCCAGATGACGCCGATCGCCGAGATCGCCGGTCTCAAGATCGGCAGCCGTCCCGCCAGCCGCACCAAGTCCGACCGGATCGAGGATCTGCGCGCCATCCCCTGGGTGTTCAGCTGGGCGCAGGCGCGCGTCATGCTCCCCGGCTGGTACGGCGTCGGCCAGGCGCTCGCCGGGTTCGAGGACAAGGCGCTGCTGCGCGACATGGCGCAGGGCTGGCCGCTCTTCGCCTCCGCGCTCGCCAATCTCGAGATGGTGCTGGCCAAGTCGGACATGGCGATCGCCGCACGCTATGCCGGGCTGGTCGAGGATCCGGCGCTGCGCGACACCGTCTTCGGCCGGATCCGCGACGGCTGGCAGCAGACGCATGACGGGCTGCTCGACGCGACCGGCCAGTCGCGCCTGCTCGAAAAACACCCCGCGCTCGAGGCGTCGATCCGCCTCCGCCTGCCCTATATCGAACCGCTCAACCTGCTCCAGATCGAACTGATCAAACGCCGCCGCGCCGGCGAAGAGGATGCCCGCATCGGCGAAGGCATCCTCCTCTCGATCAACGCGATCGCCACCGGCCTGAGAAACTCAGGCTAACGCCCTCTCCCCTCGGGGGAGAGGGAAGGGGCCCGCGGCCCGTGCCGCGGGAAGGGTGAGGGCAAGTGAGGCCAAGACCCTCACCCCAAACCCCCCACCCAAAACCCTCAGCCCGCCGCACCAAAAAACGGCGCCGCAATCTCCGGCCGCACGCGCAGCAACCGCCCGCTCGCCCGGTCGAGCAACGCCCAGGTCGTCACCGCGTCCAGCTTCACGCGCCCGTCGTCGCCGACGAACCGCACATGCCGGTCGAACCGCGCGCCCTTCGGCCCGCCCTCGACCCAGGTCTCGCCGGTCACCGTCTCGCCCGCGACCACGTTGCCGCGATAGTCGATCTCGTGCCGCGTCACGACCCAGACATAGGCGGCCTTGTGCTCGGCGGGCGCGACCGCCTCCCAATGCGCGGTCGCGATCCGCTGGATCCACTGGACCCAGACCGCATTGTTGACGTGCCCCAGCTCGTCGATATCCGCCTCGGCCGCGGTGATCGTCATCGTGAAGGTCATGCGCTGCGCTCCCGCCATTTCCGCCACGCGAACCAGCCGCCG
This sequence comes from Sphingomonas sp. Leaf30, assembly GCF_001422525.1. Classification (NCBI taxonomy): domain Bacteria; kingdom Pseudomonadati; phylum Pseudomonadota; class Alphaproteobacteria; order Sphingomonadales; family Sphingomonadaceae; genus Sphingomonas; species Sphingomonas sp. Leaf30. The sequence goes on from NZ_LMKZ01000001.1 coordinate 21,675, forward strand.
CCGACCGCCAGCAGCGCCGCCGCGCCGAACAGGATCAGCCGCCCGGTGCCGATCCGCCCGAGCATCTCCTCGATGACGTTGCCGAACGCATAGCCGATCGCGCTGAACACACAGCCCCACACGATCGCCGCGGCGAGGTTCACCGCCAGGAACAGGCGCTGCGAAATCCGGCTCGTCCCGATCGCGATCGGGCTGACCGTGCGGATCCCGTAGACGAAGCGATAGGCGAAGATGAACCGCCGCGGATAGCGTTCGAGCAGGTCGATCGCGCGCGCATAGGCCGAGCGCCGCCGGATCGCCGCAACGGGGCGCGACTCGCGGAAATACCGACCGCCCGCAAAGAACAGTTGGTCCGCGACGAACGACCCGATCACCGCCGCCGCCATCGCACCCGCCAGCGACACCAGCCCCTGATGCGCGAGCACCCCGCCCGTCACGACCGCCGCCTCCCCCTCGACCCCTGCCCCCAGAAAGATCGCCACGACGCCGTACCGCGCCACCAACGCCTCGATCGTCACGCGGCAAGCAGTCCTTGGTCACGCGAAGGCGCGAAGGCGCAAAGAAGGGTGGTTCGCGCAGAGGCGCAGAGGACGCTGAGAATGGTGTGCATCTTCTCTCTGCGTCCTCCGCGTCTCCGCGCGAAAACTCTAAATCTTCGCGCCTTCGCGCCTTCGCGCGACCCAGGTCTCACCCCGCGACGCCCAATTGCCACAGCACGAACGCATGCTCCTCCGCCGCCTCGCGCAGCGACTCGAACCGGCCCGATTTGCCGCCATGCCCCGCGCCCATGTTCGTCTTGAGCAGCAGGACATTGTCGTCGGTCTTCATCAGCCGCAGCTTGGCCGCCCATTTCGCCGGCTCCCAATAGGTCACGCGCGGGTCGTTGAGCCCGCCGCTGATGAACATCGGCGGATAGGCCTGCGCCTTGACATTGTCGTACGGCGAATAGGAGCGGATCAGCGCGAACGCCGCCGGATCCTCGATCGGATTGCCCCATTCGGGCCATTCCCCCGGCGTCAGCGGCAATTCGGCGTCGAGCATCGTGTTGAGCACGTCGACGAACGGCACGTCGGCGATCACCGGGCCCCAGAGCGCGGGGTCGGAATTGACCACCGCCCCCATCAGCTCGCCACCCGCCGACCGCCCCGCGATCGCGATCCGCCCCGCAGACGTCCACTTCGCGTCGACCAGTGCCTTGGCCACATCGACGAAATCGTTGAACGTGTTCTCGCGCTTCTCCAGCTTGCCGTCGAGATACCATTGCTGGCCGAGGTCATCGCCGCCGCGGATATGCGCGATCGCATAGGCGAAGCCGCGATCGAGCAGACTCATCCGCCCGGTCGAGAAGCCCGGCGGGATCGCATAGCCGTAAGCGCCATAGGCATAGAGGAACAACGGCGCCGACCCGTCGCGCACGAACCCGGCCGGATAGACGATCGACACCGGAATCTCGGTGCCGTCGCGTGCGGTGATCTTCAGCCGCTCGGTCGCGTATTTCGCCGCGTCGTAACCGCTCGGGATCTCCTGCACCTTGAGCATCGTCCGCTCACCGGTATCGACGTCATAGTCGTACACCGTCCCCGGCGTGACCATCGACTCATAACCGAGCCGCAGCACGGTCATGTCATATTCGGGATTATCGCCGAGCCCGGCGACATAGCTCGCCTCGGGAAACTCGATCCGCTTCCCCTCAGTCGGCGTCTCGTACCGGTGGATCGCGATCTGATCGAGCCCGTCCTCGCGCCCGTCGACCACGAAGAAGTCCTGATAGCACTCCACCCCGGTCATGTAGAAGGTCGGGCTGGCCGGAATCAGCTCGGTCCACGCGCCCGGCTCCTCGACCAGCGCGGTGCACAGGCGGAAGTTCGGATCGACGTCGTTGGTGTGGATGAACAGCGTCCCGTCATGCTCGTCGACGTCATATTCGCGGCCAACTTTCCGCGCGGACACCAGGATCGGCACCGCCAGCGGCTCGTGCGCGGGCAGCAGGTAGATCTCGCTCGTCACATGGTCGCTCGTCGCGATCACGATCCACTTGCGCGAACTCGTCTCGCCGACGCCGACGCGGAAGCCCTCGTCCTCCTCGTGGAACAGCACGACGTCGTCGCTGATCGGCGTCCCCAGCCGGTGGAACCGCGCATTGTCGGTCCGCCACTGCTCGTTCGCCAGGCCGTAGAGGAAGCCCGCATCGTCCGCGGTCCACACGATCTCGCTCAGCATCCCCGGGATGACGTCGGGCAGATGCTCGCCGGTGTTCAGGTCCTTGACCCGGACCTCGAACCGCTCGCTGCCATTGTCGTCGATCGCATAGGCGAGATAGCGCCCGTCATTGCTGACCGAGAACGCGCCGAGCCGGAAATATTCATGCCCCTCGGCCAGCGCCGGCTCGTCTAGCAGCAGCTCGTCGTCACCGCCCGCGACGGGCTTGCGCCACCATTTCTTGTACTGGCCGCCGGTCTCGTAGGCGGTCCAGTAGAGCCAGTCGCCGTCCTTTTGCGGGACCGAGGATTCGTCCTCCTTGATCCGCGCCTTCATCTCTTCGTACAACGTGTCGGTCAGCGCCTTGTGCGGCGCCATCTGCGCCTCGAAATAGGCGTTCTCGGCGGCGAGATACGCCAGCACGTCCGCGTCATCGACCTCGGGATAGTTGGGATCCTTCAGCCACGCATAGGGATCCTCGATCGTCACGCCATGCGCGGTGAAGCTGTGCGGCCGCTGCTCGGCACGCGGCGGTACGGATGGGGTCTCGGGCGAAGAGATGGCAGGGGAATTCATGGTCATCCCCCCTGTTACCGCCCCCACGACCGGAAGCCAACGCACCACGCCCCCTCCCCGCAAGCAAACCCCGCTGTCCTACACGCCGCGTTTCTGTCACAACACGCGCCATGCCCCTCCCAAGGCCCTGTCCCGGCCCCAATCGCCCGCACACGCCTCGCCCGCGCGGCACCCGACCGGCACGCTGGACCTGACAAAGCCGCATTTTTTGCTGCCAGCGTCTCAACATTCACAACATTCAGATCGACGAAAGCCCCGATGACCCGATCCAGCCCGACCCGACTCACCGCCCTGCGCGCCCATCTCGCCGCCGCCGGCCTCGACGGCTTCGTCGTGCCGCTGACCGACGAGCATATGAGCGAATATGTCGGCGGCTATGCGCAGCGGCTCGGCTGGCTGACCGGCTTCCAGGGCTCGGCGGGCAGCGCCGCGGTGCTCGCCGACCGCGCAGCGATCTTCACCGATGGCCGCTACACGCTCCAGGTCCGCGAACAGGTCGATGGCGATCACTGGGAATACGCCCCCGTGCCGCAGACCAGTGTCGCCGCCTGGCTCGGCACGCACGTCGCCGAGGGCGCGCGGATCGGCTATGACGCGTGGCTGCACACCAGCGCCTGGGTCGCCGAAGCGAGCGCAGTGCTCGCCGATCGCGGCGCTGAGCTCGTCGCGGTCGACGCCAACCCGATCGACGCGATCTGGACCGACCGCCCCGCGCCATCGCCCGCCAGGATCACCATTCAGCCCGACGCGTTCGCCGGCGCCTCGTCCGCCGAGAAGCGCGCGCGGATCGCCGACTGGCTCGCCGAACAGCGCGCCGACGCGGTCGTGCTGTCCGCGCTCGACTCGATCGCCTGGACGCTCAACATCCGCGGCGACGACGTCAGCCACACCCCCGTCGCGCTCAGCTATGCGATCGTCGGCGCCGACGGCACCACCGACCTGTTCGTCGCACCCGAAAAGCTCGACGACACCGTCCGCCAGCATCTCGGCAACGCGGTCCGCGTCCATGATCGCACCGCGTTCCAGCCCGCGCTGCGCGACTATGCGGGCAAGCGCGTCGCCGCCGACCCCGAACGCGCCGTCGCCGCGATTTCCGACGCGCTTATCGCCGGCGGGGCCAAGGTCCTCGCGATGCGCGATCCCGTCGTGCTCGCCAAGGCGCTCAAGAACCCGGTCGAGATCGCCGGCCACCGCGCCGCCTCGGTCCGCGACGGCGCCGCGCTCGCGCGCTTCCTGCGCTGGGTCGAGACCGACTGCGCCGACGGCAGCCAGACCGAATTGTCCGCCACCGCGAAGCTGCTCGCCTTCCGCGACGCGACCGGGCTGCTGAAGGACACCTCGTTCGACACGATCTCGGCGACCGGCGCGCATGGCGCCAGCCCGCACTACCACTGCACCGAAGAGTCGAACGTCCCGCTCGAGCCCGGCCAGCTCTATCTGGTCGATTCGGGCGGGCAATATGCCGATGGCACCACCGACGTGACGCGCGTCATGCCGATCGGCGCACTGTCACCCGAACAGGGCAAGGAGATCCGCGACCGCTTCACCCGCGTGCTCAAGGGCCATATCGCGATCGCGACCGCGGTCTTCCCCGACGGCACGCTCGGCGGCCAGATCGACGCGTTTGCAAGGCGCCCGCTCTGGGAGGCCGGTCTCGATTTCGCGCACGGCACCGGCCACGGCATCGGCGCGTACCTGGCGGTTCATGAAGGGCCGCAGCGGATCGCCTCGCCCAACTACCCCGGCGGCGCGGCGATGGAGCCGCTGCGTGCGGGCATGATGCTGTCGAACGAGCCCGGCTATTACAAGGCGGGCGAATACGGCATCCGGATCGAGAATCTGCTGCTGATCGAACCGCGCACGATTCCCGGCGCGGACCGCGCGATGCTCGGCTTCGAGACGCTGACCTTCTGCCCGATCGAGCGCACGCTGATTGAACCGTCGCTGCTCACTCAGCCCGAACTCGCGTGGTTGAACGCCTATCACGCGGAGGTGCTGGACACGCTCTCGCCCGAAATGACCGGCGACGACCTCGCCTGGCTCCGGGCAAAATGCGCGCCGATCGGCTGACCGCCTCAGTCCACAGGCGGCTCATCCGTAGGGGGAGCCGCGGCGGGCTCGGCCGCCGCGGCACGCGCCTGTGCCTTGCGACGGCGCAGATTCTCGCGCAGCGCGGCGGCCATGCGGGCCGCTTTTTCCGCCGCTTTTTCATCGTTCGATTGCATAATAACGCCCTACATCGTCGCGCGACGCCTTGACAATCGTCCCGCCCTCGTCTCTTAGCCCCACTCCGCCGACAGCGATGTCGACGAGTGCTGCCGTAGCTCAGTGGTAGAGCGCATCCTTGGTAAGGCTGAGGTCGTGAGTTCAATCCTCACCGGCAGCACCAGCTTTTTTTCATCCGACCGCCGCGTGGACCCGACGTCCCGCCGGCCCTGCGATAGGGGCCCAAGGTCGGCCAACCCAACCTGACCAAAGTCTGTCGGCAATGGCCGCCGTGGCAGCGACGCCTTGCCGTGACGCCGTCCTGTGCCTAAACCGCTCTCATAATACCAATGAAATACCGGAGAGCTGTTATGACGCGACGCATGGCCATGACGGGGACGTACGCGGCCCTGATCGCGACGGGCTTGGCGGCCACGGTCTCCGCGCAGGGTGCCGCGCAGCCGGTGACGATGCCCGCCATCTTCCCCGCGCCGACGTCGGTCGCGCTGCGGACCGGCACGATAACGCTCGGCCGATCGGTGGTGCTCGTCGCCCCAGCCGGCACCGACGGTGACAGCGTCGCGCTGGTCCGCGAGATCCTGCGCGCCGCCGGAGTCACGACGATCACGACCGCGCGACGGCTGCCCGCCGCACCCGATCGCCCGCACATCCTGCTCGGCACCGGCGACACCGCGATCGTCCGCGACGCGCTGGCCCGCGCCGGTACCGTCCGCGATACACATCCCGAAGGCTATACGATCGCCACGCTCGCGGCGGGCAACAGCGGCATCATCACGCTGGCGGGCCAGGACGCGGACGGACTGTTCCATGCCGTCCAGACGTTCCGCCAGCTCGCGGCACGCCCGGTCCTCCCCGCGCTGGTGATCCAGGATCATCCCGCGATGCCGATGCGCGGCACGATCGAGGGCTTTTACGGCAAGCCTTGGACGATGGCGGACCGGACGAAGCATCTCGACTTCCTCGCCACCGTCAAGGCGAACACGTATGTCTACAGCCCCAAGGACGATCCCTATGCGCGCGATCGCTGGCGCGAGGCCTATCCCGCGGCGACTTTGTCCGCGCTCGGCACGCTGGTTGCGACCGCACGGCGCAACCATGTCGATTTCGTCTATGCGGTGTCGCCGGGCCCATCGGTGTGCTTCTCAGACCCCGCCGATGCTCAGGCGCTCGAACGCAAGTTCGCCGCGCTGCGATCGATCGGCGTCCACAGCTTCTATGTCGCGCTCGACGACATCGAATATACCAAATGGAATTGCGAGCGGGACAATGCCAGTTTCGGACCATCGGGCGCCGAGGCTGCGGGCATCGCGCAATCGCGCCTGCTGAACGCGGTCCAGGCGGATCTGCTCGCAAAGGATCCGTCGTCGCGCCCGCTGATCATGGTGCCGACCGAATATTACGACGCGAAGGAAACCCCGTACAAGGCGGCGCTGCGCAAATATCTCGATCCCCGCGTCGTGGTGCAATGGACCGGCACCGATGTCGTCCCCCCCGCGATCTCGATCGCCGATGCGAAGACCGCGACCAAGGCCTTTGGGCGCAAGACGCTGCTGTGGGACAATTATCCGGTCAACGATTATGCCCAGACCACCGGGCGGCTGCTGCTCGCGCCTTATGCGCGGCGCGAGGCGGGGCTGGCGGGCGAACTGACGGGGATCCTGTCGAACCCGATGAACCAGGAGGCGCCAAGCCGCGTCGCGGTGACCGGCGTTGCCGCGTTCGGCTGGAACGACAAGGACTATGACGCGGACCGGACGTGGCAGTTCGCCGCCCGCGAGCTGGCGGGCGGCGATGCGCGCGCGACCGCGGCGCTGCTGAGCTTCTTCGATACGCAGCATCTCGCCCCGACCTTCGGCAGCCAACCCTGGCAGCCCCAGGCGCCCAGGCTCAAGGCGCAGCTCGACGCCGTGCGCCTCGCGCTGGCGGAGGGCGACGCGGCGGCCCGCGGCCTCGCGCTCGTGGATCTGGCCAGGGCGGCGGACACGCTGGCGGCGGCGCCTGACACGATCCGCTCGGGCACGATCGATCCGGGCTTTGCGGACCAGGCACGCCCCTGGCTCGATGCGATGCAGCTTTGGGGCCGCGCGCTCCAGATGACCGCCGCCGGACTCGACGCCGCGAACCGCGACGGCGCGGCCGCCGCCGGTTATTTCGCCGAAGCGCGGCGTCTCGCCGCACAGGCCGCGGCCGTCCAGACCATCCCCGGTGCGACGCGGTTCGACGGTGCGATCCGGGTTGCCGACGGCGTGCTCGACCGGTTCGTCGCGGACGCCCCGACGCTGATCGCCGCCGCATCCGCCCCAGCCGTGTCTGCTTCCGCCGAAGCCGTGCGGTAGCGTCGGCGGCGCCGCGCGTGGCGCCTCAGTGCGCGATCGCGCGGAGCGCCGACGCCTCGGTCGCGGACAGCTGGTCGATGCCGCTGGCGGGCACCTGGAACAGGCCGCGCGCGTCAGCGCGGCTCCCCGCCGCGTTGCTCGCGCTCCATTTGGCGAGCCACGGCGACAGCAACAGCCCGAGCGTCACCGGCGCCAGCCACAGCGCGGTGATCGGAACGGCGGGCGAGATCAGGAGCAGGGCGACCCCCGCCGCCAGATGCCAGCGATAGCGCGGCACGACATCCGCGATCGACAGCCCGTCGCGATCCCGGTTCTGCGGGCTCCAGCCCGAGGGCTGGCCGCGGAAGATGCTGATCAGGTCCATCGTCTGCGTAAGCATGATGACCGGCGCGGACAGCATCGATAGCGGAATCTCGGCAATGGCCGACACGATGATCGCCCGCGCGCCTCCGAACGCCGCGCGCCGGCTCCGGTCGGACACCGCCCAGATGATACCGAGCAGCTTGGGGCCGAACAGCAGGATGACCGTCAGCGCCAGCACGCGCGCCGAAGTGGTCGCCTCGACCAGCTTGCTTTCGCCGGCAAAGGCCTGCGCGATGGTCGTCAGGATCAGGACCAGCCAGGCGGGCGACGTCATGTATGCCGACGCCCCGATCGCCAGCTGCAGCCGGTTGACCGGATGGAACCCGTCCGACCCCAGCAGCTTCAGATGCTGGATATTGCCCTGCGCCCAGCGCCGGTCGCGCACCGCCATATCGATCAGCGTCGGGGGAAACTCCTCATAGCTGTCGTCGATCATGATCAGGTGCACCGCCCAGCCGCGCCGCCGCAGCAAGGCGGCCTCGACCATGTCGTGGCTCATGATCGCGCCGCCGAACGGCGGGCCGCCGGGCAGCACGGGCAGGCCGCAGCTTTCGGCAAAGGCCCGGGTGCGGATGATCGCATTATGCCCCCAGAAGCTCGCCTCCGACCCCGACCACCAGACCAGACCGGCGGTCGAGATCGGACCGTACAACCGGCTGTTGAACTGCATCCAGCGCTGGAACAGCGTGGTCGCGCCGCGGATCGTCGGCACCGTCTGCAACAGGCCGACCGAGGGGCGGCGCTCCATCACCTGCGCCATGCCGATCATCGCGTCGCCGCTCATCAGGCTGTCCGCGTCGAGCACCAGCATGTGATCATAGCCGCCGCCGAAGCGCCGGACCCAGTCGGCGACATTGCCCGGCTTGCGCGCGACATTGTCGGTCCGGCGGCGATAATAGAGCGGTACGCGCGATCCGGGGGCGAGCACCTCCCAGGCCGCGACCTCCTGTGCGCCCGACTCTTCGCCCGAATCGCTCAGCACGAAGAAGGCGAAACTGCCCGCCTCGCCCGCAGCCTCGATCGCGTGCATCATCCGCGCGATCCGGCCGAACACCGCGTCGACATCCTCGTTATGGACCGGGATCAGCACCGCGGTCTGCCCGGTCAGCGGCTGGCGATGCTGCGGGACCGGCACGAAGCCCGGATGCATCCGCGTCATCAGCAGGACGAACCCGATCAGCGCGTTGAGAAACCCGAACGCGATCCACGCGAAGAGCGGGAAGAACAACACGAGCAGCGCGACGTCCCACAGGTCGATGCCGTCGCCGAGCAGCGAATCCTGGACTGCCGCCGAGGCGGTGGTGGCTAGCAGCATCGTCAGCAGGAACAGGAGCAGTCGCCGCGACGACATGCCCTCGGGCGAGGTCAGCGTGTCCGAGCCGTTCGACGGTCCGGCCAGCGGGTCGGGTGTCGGTCCGCCCCCGGTGCCGCGCGCCCGGAAATTCTGCAGCGGCATGTCGATCGGGACGTCGGCGGGCAATCGTGCCGGAAGTGCGGGATGACCGGGGCGGCCCGGGCTGTCCACGGTCATGGCTCAACCCACCTGCGTCAGCACGGTTTCGCTGAGCGACTGCCCGCCGCGCTTCAGGAACAGCCGGACATCGGCCAGCGCCCCGCGTTCGGGCGCGACATCGAGCGTCACGCGCCAGCGGTTCGGCTGGCCGACGACCGGATAGGCGGCGCTGGCGAGGACCCGGCCACGGCTGACATCGGCCTGCACCGTCACGCCGCTCGACCGGTCGAGACCGGCGAGAGCCGCCCCGACGAAATCGACGACGACCTTCCGCGCGCCCGGCGTTGGCTCGGCCCCCGGCCGGCCGGCCGAGCCACGCCAGTTCTCGACCGCATGCGCGGGCTGCGCGACCGACGGATCGCGCGACGACCAGGTCAGCCGATAGTCGAACTGCATCGTCTTGCCCGCGGTCGCCGGCGTGGCGGGCACCCAGAAGGCGGCGACATTGTCGACCGTCTCGCTCGCGGTCGGGAAGGCGTACAGCGTCACCGCGCCCTTGCCCCAGTCGCCCTTCGGCTCGATCCACAGATTCGCGCGGCGATCGTAGAAGGCGCCGTCGTCCTGGTAATGATCGAACGCCCGGTCACGCTGGATCAGGCCGAAGCCGCGCGGATTGTCGTCCTGGAAACTGTCGAGCGTGGGGGTCGCGGGATTGGCGAGCGGACGCCAGATCCGCTCGCCGGCACCGGTCGCCATCGCCAGCCCGTCCGAATCATGGATTTCGGGGCGCCAGTCGATCGCCGCGGCGCGGTTGCCCTCGCCATACCAGAACATGCTCGTCGCCGGCGCGATGCCGAGCCGCGCGACGTCCTTGCGCAGCGTGATCGTCGACGAGACATCCTGGACGACGCCGCCATCGGTCCCGTCGGTGTACCGGCACACGAACCGGTACGCACCGGTCACGCTGGGCCCGTCGAGAAGGGCATAGACGGTATAGCTCTGCGCGCCCGTCGCCTCGATCCAGAAGGCGGTGAAGGCGGGAAACTCCTCCTTGCCGTCGATCCCGGTGTCGATCGCGATACCGCGCGCGGACAGGCCATATTGATCCTGAGAGCCGGCGGTGCGGAAATAGGAGGCGCCGATGAACGCCATCCAGTCGCTCTTGCCGTCGCTCGACACCGCGCGGAAGCCGGCGATGCCGAGGGCGGCGTGATGCCCGGATTCGGTCTTGAAGAGATCCGCGGCGAAGTCGACCGCGCGCGCCTGCCCGCGTTCGACGACGTGGATCGCGACCGGGGTCGGCGCATAACGGCCGAGCGGGAACAGGCGGATGCCGCCTGCCAGCGTACGCTCGGGTCGATAGCTGATCGAGCCAACCGCATCATAATCGATCGCCTCGGCCGCCGCGACCTTGGCCGGCGCGCGATAAGGCGCGCGCGCCAGCGCGGCGGCGCGCTGTTGCAGCGCCTCCCAGGAAAACGACTCGGGCTTGCCCAGCGCGGGGGCGGACGACGCCGCGGCGCCGCGCTGGCGGGGGGTGCCCGCCCCCGTCTGTGCCAGTGCCGCCGCCGGCCACAGGCCGGTGGCCGCAAGGGCCATCATGATGTCGCGTCGTGTCGTTTCGGTCATGCACCGCTTATCCGACTTCGTGCGCCGCAGTGCAACAATCGGTAATGCCCCGCGCCGCCGCCCGCCCGCCAAACGGGGCCGCCTGCCCCGTCGTCAGGACACCGTGTCGTGTCTCAGAGCGCGTGGAGCGCCGCGAGGATCATCCGCCCGGTGACTTCTGCGGTCTCGGTCTCGGACAGCCGCGGACAGGACAGTGTCCGATGCCCCAGCCCGAACATGCACGCCAGCACCAGCTCCTCCGCGCCGTCGAGCGCATTTGCCGACAGCGCGGGATTGGCGACGCAGGCGAGATCGCGCACCACCGTGCGAAACCCGGCGCAGAGCGAGCCGATCGTGTCCGCGACCTCGCCGTTGCGATGCGCTTCCGCCATGATATCAAACGACAGTGCCTCGTCCCCCTTGGCGAGCGACCGCCGCGCGAGCTCGACAAATCCGCGCTCGATCGACAGCCGCCCCGTCGACACGTCGTCGGTCAGCTTGCGCAAGTCGGAGAGTTTGGCCTCGGCATCCTCGAGGATCAGCGCCTGGATCAGCGCGTTCTTGCCGGTGAAGAGGCGATAGATCTGGCCGACGCTGACGTCAGCAGCGGCAGCCAGTTCGGCCATCGACGTCTGATGGAATCCCTGCGTCGCATAAAGATGCCGGGCCGCATCAACGATGTGCGAACGCGCCGACTTCTCATGTTGCACTGCACTCAAAATTCCACTCCGGACGACGTTTTAACTTGACCCGGCGTTTGCACGTCCATAGCGGCGGCGCAAGCGGAATGAACGTTCATTCCGGTGAACTCTTCTGCACGGACGTCGGGATGCTCAACATGCAGCGATTGAATCTCAAGGGATCGGTGGCCCTGGCCGCGCTGGCGCTGATGGCGGCGTGCAGCAAGGAAGAGGCCCCCCCGCCCCCGCCGACGCCCACGGTCGGCGTCGTGACGGTCGCGCAGGAGGCGGTGACGCTGACCACCGAGCTGCCGGGGCGGATTGCCGCGGTGGAGACGTCGGAAGTGCGGCCGCAGGTATCGGGCGTCATCCGCCGTCGCCTGTTCACCGAAGGCGCGATGGTCCGTTCGGGCCAGGTCCTCTACGAGATCGAGGACGCCCCCTATCGCGCCGCGCTCGGTACCGCGCAGGGTCAGCTCGGCGCCGCCCAGTCGCAGATCAATGCGACCCGACTCCAGGCGCAGCGTTACGGCCAGCTCGTCGCGCTGAACGCGGTCAGCAAGCAGGAGGCGGACAACGCCACCGCGTCCGCGCAACAGGCGCGTGCCAATGTTGCAGCGCAGCGTGCAGCAGTCGAAGCCGCGCGCGTGAACCTCAATTTCACCCGCATCAAGGCGCCGATCTCGGGTCGTATCGGCCGTTCGATCTTCACCGCCGGCGCGCTCGTCCAGACCGGGCAGACCGACGCGCTCGCGACGATCCAGCGGACCGACACCGTCTATGTCGACGTCACCCAGTCGGCGGCGCAGCTGCTCGACCTGAAGGCGGCGATGGCGTCGGGCGGCGTGACGCGTGGCGACGGCACCGCACGCGTCCAGCTGATCCTGCCCAACGGCCAGACCTATCCGATCGAGGGTCGTCTGCAGTTCGCCGAAGTCACCGTCGACCCCGCGACGGGCGCGGTCACGCTGCGCGCCAGCTTCCCCAATCCCAACGGGCTGCTGCTGCCGGGCATGTATGTCCGCGCCAAGCTGGTCGAGGGTATCCGCAGCCAGGCGATCATGGCCCCGCAGGAAGGCATCACGCGCGATCCGCGCGGCAAGGCGACCGCGATGGTCGTCACCGCACAGAACAAGGTCGAACAGCGCAATGTCGTCACCGACCGCGTGATCGGCGACAAGTGGATCGTCACCAGCGGGCTGAAGCCCGGCGACAAGCTGATCGTCGAGGGGCTGCTCAACCTGCGCCCCGGTACGACCGTCAAGCCCGCCGCTCCGCAACAGGTCGGCAAGGCCGGTGGCAAGGACGCCGCCGGGAATGCCACGGCTGGTGGTGCCGCCTCCACGCAGGCCGGGAAGTAACGCCTCATGTCACGCTATTTCATCGATCGACCCATCTTCGCATGGGTCATCGCGATCATCCTGATGCTGGCCGGCGTCCTGGCGATCCGGTCGCTGCCGATCGCGCAGTTCCCCGAGATCGCCGCGCCCAAGGTGACGGTCGCGACGTCCTATCCAGGCGCCGACGCGCAGACGCTCGAGAACACGACGACGCAGATCATCGAGCAGCAGATGAAGGGGATCGACAACCTTCGCTACTTCGCCTCGACCAGCGACGGCGCGGGCAATCTCGCGATCACGCTGACCTTCGAACAGGGCACCGACGCGGACATCGCGCAGGTCCAGGTGCAGAACAAGCTGCAACAGGCGACCCCGCTCCTGCCGCAGGAAGTGCAGCAGGCCGGGCTTCGCGTGACCAAGGCGACCGCCAACTTCCTGCTCGTGATTGCCGCCTATTCGCAGGACGGCAGCCATGATCAGGTCGATCTTGGCGATCTGATCGCATCCAAGCTCCAGGATCCGCTCAGCCGGATCAAGGGCGTCGGCGACACGCAGGTGTTCGGCGCGCAATATTCGATGCGGATCTGGGTCGATCCGTTCAAGATGTCGAACCTCGGCGTCACCGTCACCGACATCACCTCGGCAATCACCGCGCAGAACGCACAGGTTTCCGCCGGTCAGGTCGGCAGCCTTCCCGCGGTCAAGGGCCAGGCCCTGAACGCGACCGTGACTGCGCAGTCGCGGCTGCAGACCCCGGAACAGTTCCGCCAGATCATCATCCGCTCGGCCACCGGCGGCGCCACCGTGCGCCTTGCCGATGTCGCCCGGGTCGAAATGGGCTCGGAAAACTACAGCTTCCAGGCGCGCTACAACGGCAAGCAGGCTGCAGGCTTCGGCGTGAAGCTGGCGCCGGGCGCCAACGCGCTCGACACCGTCACGCTGGTGAAGGCCGAGGTGGAGAAGATCGCCAAGCAGTTCCCGGCCGACGTCAAGATCGCCTATCCGGTCGACAATTCGACGTTCGTCCGGCTGTCGGTCGAACAGGTGGTCCACACGCTGATCGAGGCGATCATCCTCGTCTTCCTCGTGATGTTCCTTTTCCTCCAGAACTTCCGCGCCACGCTCATCCCGACGATCGCGGTGCCGGTCGTGCTGCTCGGCTCGCTCGCCGTGCTTCAGGTCGCGGGCTTCACGATCAACACGCTGACGCTGTTCGGCATGGTGCTGGCGATCGGCCTGCTCGTCGATGACGCGATCGTCGTCGTCGAGAATGTCGAACGCCTGATTCAGGAAGAGGGGCTGAGCCCCAAGGAAGCCGCCAAGAAATCGATGGACGAGATCAGCGGCGCGCTGGTCGGCATCGGCCTGGTGCTGTCTGCGGTGTTCCTGCCGATGGCGTTCTTCAGCGGCTCGACCGGCGTGATCTTCCGCCAGTTCTCGATCACGATCGTCTCGTCGATGGTGCTTTCGGTGCTCGTCGCGCTGATCCTGACGCCCGCACTCTGCGCCACCATCCTAAAGCCGTCCAAGCAGGATCACGGCGACAAGAAGGGCTTTTTCGGCTGGTTCAACCGGACCTTCGATCGCGGCGTCGACAGATATGGCAAGGGCCTGCGCCGCGTCGAAAAGGGCTGGGTACGGACGATGATCGTCTATGCGGTCATCGTCGGCGCGATGCTGTTCGTCTTCCTGCGACTGCCCTCGGGCTTCCTGCCCGAAGAGGATCAGGGCCTGATGTTCGCGCAGGTGTCGATGCCCACGGGCACGACGATGGAAGAGACCGCGCGGACCATGGACAAGCTGCGCGATCACTTCCTGGTCGACGAAAAGGCCAACATTGCGGGCATCTTCACGATCAGCGGCTTCGGCTTTGTCGGCCAGGGCCAGAATGTCGGCCTCGCCTTCATCCAGCTCAAGCCGTGGGAGGATCGCGAAGGCGACGCGAATACCGTCGCCGCGGTCGCGCAGCGCGCGAACCAGGCACTTGCCGGGATCCGCGCGGGCATGGTGATCGGCTTCGTACCCCCCGCCGTGCAGGAACTGGGCAACGCCAATGGCTTCGACTTCATGCTGAAGGACAATGCCGGCGTCGGCCACGACAAGCTGCTCGAGGCCCGCAACATGCTGCTCGGCATGGCGAGCCAGGACAAGCGCCTGATGCAGGTCCGTCCGAACGGCCTGGAGGATGCGCCACAGCTCAAACTGAACGTCGACCAGGCCCAGGCAGGCGCGCTCGGGCTGAGCCAGGCGGATATCAATACCACCGTCAGCACCGCGTTCGGCGGATCCTACATCAACGACTTCATCGACCGCGGTCGCGTGAAGAAGGTGTTCGTCCAGGCCGATGCGCCGTTCCGCAAGTCGCCTGCCGATCTCGGCAACTTCTATGTCCGCGGCGCGACCAACGCGATGACGCCGATGTCATCCTTCTCGACGACCGACTGGACCTACGGCCCCGCGCGTCTCGAACGC
Organism: Sphingomonas sp. Leaf30; assembly: GCF_001422525.1. NCBI lineage: Bacteria > Pseudomonadati > Pseudomonadota > Alphaproteobacteria > Sphingomonadales > Sphingomonadaceae > Sphingomonas > Sphingomonas sp. Leaf30. The sequence goes on from NZ_LMKZ01000001.1 coordinate 36,928, forward strand.
TATAACGGCGTCGCCTCGTTCGAGATCATGGGGTCGCCCGCACCCGGCGTCAGCAGCGGCACCGCGATCAAGGCGATGGAGGAAATGGCGGCCAAGCTGCCCCCCGGCATCGGCTATGAGTGGACCGGCCTCAGCTATGAGGAACAGCTTTCGGGCGGGCAGTCGACCTATGTCTATGCGCTGTCGCTGCTGATCGTGTTCCTCTGCCTTGCCGCACTGTACGAGAGCTGGTCGATCCCGATCGCCGTGCTCCTCGTCGTGCCGCTCGGCGTGCTCGGTGCGGTGCTCGCGGCGATGGTCGCGGGGCTGAACAACGACATCTATCTCCAGGTCGGGCTGATCACGACGATCGGCGTGGCGGCGAAGAACGCGATCCTGATTGTCGAGTTCGCCGAGGAGAAGATGGGTGACGGGATGAATGCGGCGGATGCCGCGGTCGAGGCCGCCAAGCTGCGTCTTCGCCCGATCCTGATGACCTCGTTCGCGTTCATCTTCGGCGTGCTGCCGCTCGCGCTGTCGAGCGGTGCGGGTGCCGGCGGCCAGAACGCAATCGGCTGGGCAGTGGTCGGCGGCATGCTGTCCGCGACCGTGCTCGCGATCTTCTTCGTGCCGCTGTTCTTCCTGCTCGTGAAGCGCGTCTTCAAGCAGGACAAGCCGGGCCAGCAGGACGGCGACCGTAACCGTGACGACACCCGTGACGGCGACACCACGCCCCACGACCAGCGGCCGCAGGAGGCCTGATCCGATGTTCTCGCGCAAAATCGCTCTGACGTTCGCCGCCGGGCTCACGCTCGCCGGCTGCAACCTGGCCCCGAAATATGTCCGGCCCGAGCTTCCGGTGGCCCCGTCCACGCCGACCGGACCGGCTTATGCGGCGACCGATGCGGCGGGTGCGATCGTGCCCGCAGACACCGCATGGGAGGCGTTCTTCACCGACGACCGCCTGCGCCGCGTCATTCGCACCGCGCTCGACAACAACCGCGACGTCCGCATCGCAGTCGCCAATGTCGCGCAGGCGCGGGCGCAATATCGCGTCCAGCGCGCCGACCTGTTCCCGACGCTGGGTGCGACGGGCAGTGCGACCTATCAGAAGTCCCCGTTCGGCGCCGTCGGTGGCGGTACGGGCGGCACCACCGGTGGCGGCACGGGCGGCGGCACCGGCGGCGGCACCGGTGCCGGGGCGGTCGCCGGCGGCGGCCGGTTCGATATCTATTCGGCCAATCTCGGCGTCTCGGCCTGGGAGATCGATCTGTTCGGCCGGGTCCGCAATCTGACCCAGGCGCAGCAACAGGCCTATTTCGCCGCGGAGGAAAACCGCAACGCCGCGCAGGTGTCGCTGATCGCGGAAACCGCGACCGCCTGGCTGACGATGGCGGCGGACCAGGATCGGCTGAAGATCGCGCAGGACACCGAACGGGCCTTTGGGGAAACGCTCAAGCTGACGCAGGATCGGTTCCGCATCGGCATCGCCTCCGAACTCGAAGTGCGCCAGGCGCGGACGACCTATGACCAGGCGCGCTCCGACATCGCCGACGCGACGACGCTCATCGCGCAGGACCAGAACGCACTCAACCTGCTCGCAGGCACCACGCTGAGCGCCGACCTGCTGCCGGCCCGGATGCCGGAGAAGACGCCGACGCTGGAAAATCTGCCCGCCAACCTGTCCTCCGAAGTCCTGCTGCGCCGCCCCGATGTCGCGGCCGCCGAGCATCAGCTGATTGCAGCGAACGCCAATATCGGTGCGGCCCGCGCGGCGTTCTTCCCCAATATCTCGCTGACCGCGTCGCTCGGCACGCTGAGCCTCGGCCTGTCGAACCTGTTCGGCAAGGGCAGCGAATCCTGGTCGGTCGCGCCGTCGATCACGCAGCCGATCTTCGACTTCGGTCGCAACAAGGGTAATCTGGACTACGCCAAGGCCTCGCGCGACGCGATGCTCGCGACCTATGAGAAGAGCGTCCAGACCGGCTTCCGCGAGGTTGCCGATGCGCTCGCGCGGCGCGGCACGATCAACGGCCAGCTCGAAGCGCAAACGTCGCTGCGCGATAATGCGGCGGGCGCGTTCAACCTGTCGCAACTGCGCTTCCGCGCGGGGATCGATCCATTCCTCAACACGCTCGATTCACAGCGGTCGCTCTACACCGCGCAGCAGAGCCTGCTCGCGACGCGGCTGGTCCGCGACACCAACGCGGTCGAGCTCTATCGCGCGCTCGGCGGCGGGCTGCGGTAAGACTGGCCCGTCACGCCCGCCGCGTCATTCCGGGCCAGCCCCGGGTGATGGGGCGGTGCGACGCGCGATCAGTTTGCCGGTTCGGACAGCGGCGCGAACCGCGCGACCTGCCGGCCGACCAGGCGAAGCTGTTCAAGCACCGCTGGATCGCTCGCGCCGCCCTCGGCGTCGAATTTCGTCACCTGCGTATTGATCGCCGCGGCGAACGGCGTCGGCCAGCCGCGCAAGGCATGGACGATCGAGCGCAGCGCCGCGATCGTGCTGCCCGTCGCCTGCCACCCATAGGCGGTCGCGATCAGCCCGACCGGCATGTCCGCCAGATAGGGCCGGTCGGGATCGCGCGCGGTTTCCTCGAGCAGGTCGAGCGCGTTCTTCACCACGCCCGAGATGCTGCCATGATAGCCCGGGCTGGCGATGATCACCGCCGAGGCCGCGCGCACCGCCGCGACAAAGGCACGCTCGTCCTCGGTCCGCTCGGTCGCCTTCGGATCGTAAAGCGGCAGCCGGGCCATGTCCGCGCCACCGAACATCTGCGTCCGGTATCCGTGTCGTTCGACCGAATCGAGCGCGATCCGCAATGCGCGCTCGGTCGACGACACGCCGCCGATCGTCCCGCCAATGCCGACGACAAGCGGCAGGGAGGGCGATAGAGAGTCGGTAGCTGCCACGGTGTCACCCTGTTCGAACGTCATCGATACGCTCTTCCCCGTTTCGCCCGGTGATGACAACAGGCCAATGCTGTCGCTCAGCGCATGTACACGTTAAGCGTGCGCATAGGCTTGTCCGAACTGTCATAGAACGATAACACACCAGATGCCCGACCGCTGGAACGATCCGATGCGCCCCGATCCCTTCGACCCCGCCCGATCCGGCTCCGGCATGTCCGGCGAACGCGAGCCCTATGCCTATGAACGCGAGCGGTTGATCACCGAGCGCGAACGCCTGCGCGAGAAATATGAGCGCGAGCGACTGGGCGAGGATCCTGGCGGCGATTACGATCCCCGCCAGGACGATGGCTACCCCCAGCCCGCGACACCGCGGCGCAGGCGGGGCGGGATCGGCCGGTGGATCGTGCGCGGCACCGGTATCGGCATCATCCTGCTGGTGATCGCGATCATCTGGCTGGCGATCACGGCGCCTTTGTCGAAATCGCTGCAGCCGCCGACCCCGCCCTCGATCACGCTGACCGCCGATGACGGTACGCCGATCGCCCGGCGTGGCGCGATCATCGGCAAACCGGTCGACGCGGCGACGCTGCCACCGCACGTGCGCGAGGCGTTCCTCGCGATCGAGGACCGCCGCTTCTATTCGCACTGGGGTATCGACCCGCGCGGGATCGCGCGCGCGGCCTGGGCGAATCTCGGGTCGGGCGGCGTGCGCCAGGGCGGCAGCACGATCACGCAACAGCTCGCGAAGAACGCGTTCCTCGATTCGGACCGCACCGCGACGCGCAAGATCCGGGAGGCGATGATCGCCGTCTGGCTCGAGGCATGGCTGTCGAAGGACGAGATCCTCTCGCGCTATCTGTCGAACGTGTATTTCGGCGACAACACCTATGGGATCAGCGCCGCCGCCAAGCATTATTTCGGCCGGACGCCCGCCGCGCTGAACGTCGGCCAGGCGGCGATGCTCGCCGGGCTGGTCAAGGCGCCGTCGCGGCTCGCCCCGACCTCCAACCTCGAGGGTGCGCGCAAGCGTGAAGCCGTCGTCGTCGGCGCGATGGTCGCCGCAGGCTTTCTCACCGAAGCGGAGGGCGATGCGGTCCGCCCGCAACGCGTGCTGGCGAACCGCCCGACGCAACTCCCCAACGGCACCTATTTCGCCGACTGGATCCTGCCCGAGGCGCGCGATCAGGCGGGCGAGGTGAAGACGGAAACCACCGTCCGGACCACGCTCGATCCGCGGCTGCAACGCGCCGCCGAACGCACCGTCGCGCGCGCCGGGCTGCGCGAGGCGCAGGTCGCGCTGGTGGCGATGCGTCCCGACGGGCGCGTCGTCGCGATGGTCGGCGGCAAGGATTACCGCAAGAGCCCGTTCAACCGCGCGACGCAGGCGCGCCGCCAGCCCGGATCGACGTTCAAGCTGTTCGTCTATCTCGCCGCGATGCGCGCGGGGATGACGCCCGATTCGACGATCGAGGACCGCCCGGTGACGATCGGCGACTGGACGCCCAAGAACAGCGACGGGCGCTATCAGGGGACGATCACGCTGCGCCAGGCATTTGCCCGCTCGTCCAACGTTGCCGCCGCCAGGCTGACGCAAGAGGTCGGCGTCCGGGCAGTGATCAAGGCGGCGCGCGACCTGGGGATTTCCACGCCCATTCCGAACGAGGCGACGATCGGCCTCGGCACCTCGACCGTGTCGCTGCTCGAACTGACCGCCGCCTATGCCGCGATCGCGCGCGAGACCTATCCGGTACAGCCGCGCGGGCTTGCCGATGTTCGGGAAAAGGGCTGGTACCAGTCGCTGACCGGCGGTTCGACCGCACTGCCGCCGAAGATCCATGACGAGATGCTCGACCTGCTCGCCGCCTCGATCCGCAACGGAACCGGGCGGAGCGCCAACCTGACGGTCGATGCGTTCGGCAAGACCGGGACGACATCGGACAACAAGGATGCGCTGTTCGTCGGCTTCGCACGCGACCTGGTGGTCGGCGTATGGGTCGGCAACGACGACAACAGCTCGAACCCCGGCCTGTCGGGCGGCGGCATCCCCGCGCGGATCTGGCGCGACTTCATGCAGTCCGCGCTGGGCATCGCCCCCGTCGCCGCCCCCGCGCCGCCGGTCGAGGAGATCGACCCCGATGCGCTGCCCCCCGAAGACGGGGACAACAGCGTCCTGCCACTCGGCGGCGAGATCGAGGGGCTCGGCTTCAACCTGAAGATGGGCGAGGACGGGACGATCTCGGTCGGCCCCGCACGCCGCGATCGACCGGAGGATGGGCCACCACGCGACGATCGCCGGCCGCCCGAGGAGGAACCGGGATTTGACGAGGGGCAGTAGTTCGATCCCCCGTCATCATCCTGACGAAAGGCAGGACCCGGGATGACGACGTAGAAGGGGGCGACCAAGGCGAAGCGCCCGTTGACGCCATCACCGCATCGCAGCATGTCCTGACGATGCGCTTTTTCTCCGACAACGCCGCCAGGATCCACCCACAGGTCATGGCCGCGATCGCCGCCGCCGACACGCTCGACACCGCCTATGCGGGCGATCAATGGAGCCAGCAGCTCGACGGTCGGCTGTCGGCGCTGTTCGAGACCGAGGTCGCGGTGCTGTGGGTGCCCACCGGCACGGCCGCCAACTGCCTCGCGCTCGCCGCGCTGTGCCCGCCGCATGGCGGCATCGTCTGCCACCGCGACGCGCATATCCAGAACGACGAGGGCGGCGCGCCCGAATTCTACACCCACGGCGCCAAGCTGTTCCTCGCCGATGGAGACGGCGCGAAGCTGACGCCCGCGACGATCCGCACCGTGCTCGACGCGATTCCCGACGACGTCCACCGCGTCCAGCCGCATGCGATCTCGATCACCAACGCCACCGAATATGGCCAGGTTTACCGCCCCCAGGAAGTCGCCGAGATCGGCGCGCTCGCAAAGGAGCGCGGGCTCGGCTTCCACATGGACGGCGCGCGTTTTGCGAACGCGATGGTCCATGCGGGATGCTCGCCCGCCGACATGACGTGGCGCGCAGGCGTCGACGCGCTGAGTTTCGGGTTCGTCAAGAACGGCGCGATGAGCGCGGAGGCGCTGGTGTTCTTCAAACCCCAGCTCGCCGCCGTCACCCAGTATCGCCGCAAGCGCGCGGGCCTGCTCCTGTCAAAGGGGCGGTACCTCGCCGCACAGATCCTCGCGATGCTCGAGGACGACCTCTGGCTCGCCAATGGCGAGGCCGCGAACCAGGCTGCCACGCGACTGGCCGCGGCCGCGGGCGACCGCCTCGTCCATCCGGTCGAGGCCAACGAGGTCTTTCTCCGCGCGACCCCCGACGAGGCCGCCGCGCTCCGCGCGCAGGGGTTCGATTTCTATGACTGGGCGGCAGGCGAGATCCGGCTGGTGACCGCGTGGGACACGCCGGTCGGTCCGGTCGACCAGCTCGCGGACGCGATCCGGGCGTTATGACCGGGCCGTCCGGTTCGCCGCAACCCCCGATCCAGTCGACGCGTGCGGCGGTGCTGGTCCCGTTCGGGATCGTCACGCTGATCTGGGGGTCGACCTGGCTCGTCATCCGCGACCAGATCGCGGTGGTGCCGCCGAGCTGGTCGATCAGCTACCGCTTCCTCATCGCCGGCATCGCGATGGCGATCTATGCGCGGGTGAAGCGTGAAAGCCTCGTGCTCGACGCCCGCGGCTACGCCTTTGCCGCGGTCATCGGAACCGCGCTGTTCACATTCAACTTCAACTTCGTCTACCGCGCCGAGCATTATGTGACGTCGGGGCTGGTCGCGGTGGTCTTCGCGTTGCTGCTCGTCCCCAACGCGGTGTTCGGCCGCATCTTCCTGGGGCAGAAGCTCGGGCGCCAATTGATGCTCGGATGCGCCGTCGCGATGGCGGGCGTCGCATTGCTGTTCGTCAACGAGGCGCGGGTCGATCCGCATGGTCCGCAGTCCGCGACCATCGGCATCGCCCTGACGCTGGGCGGCGTCCTGGCCGCGTCGATCGCCAATGTCATGCAGGGCAGCGCGTTTGCCAAACGCTATCCGATGGCCCCGATGCTGGCGATCGCGATGCTGATCGGCGCGACGCTCGACGCGACCTTCGCCTGGATCACCACCGGGCCACCGGTGTTCGAGCTGCGGCTGGGCTATATCGCCGGGATCCTCTATCTCGGCATCTTCGCCTCGGCGCTCGCCTTCCCGCTCTATTTCAACGTCATCCGCGCGATCGGCCCTGCCAAGGCGGCCTATTCGGGGGTGATCGTGCCGGTCATCGCGATGATCTTATCGACGATCTTCGAGCATTATCACTGGTCGACGCTGGCGGCGGCCGGTGCGGTGCTCGCCGGTGCCGGGCTCGTCATCGCGCTCAGCGCCCGCAGACCTGCCCGGTAATCCGGCCAGGTCGGGGTCCAGCGCAGGACGCGCTTCGCCTTGCCGTTCGCGACCCGCCGGTTCTCGGCATAGAAACCGCGGCCCATCGCTGACAGCTGCTCGATCGTCACGAACGGCGGCGCGGGCAGACCGAGCAGCGCCGCGGCGAAGGCGACGACGTCGTTCTGCGACGCGGGGACGTCGTCCGCCAGATTATAGGCGCCCGCCGGCGCATCGAACGCGGCGATCACGCCCGCGCCGATATCGTCGACATGCGCGCGACTGAACACCTGTCCCGGCTGGTCGATCCGGTGCGCCTTGCCCTCGCGCACGCGGTCGAGCGGCGACCGCCCGGGGCCGTAGATGCCGGGCAGGCGAAAGGTCCGCGCGCCGATCGCGAGCCAGTCGGCATCCGCCGCCGCCCGCGCACTCCGGCGTCCGCCGCCGATCGGCGCGGTCTCGTCGACCCAGGCACCGCCGGCATCACCGTACACGCCGGTCGACGACAGATAGCCGAGCCACACCCGCGTCCGCAGCAGCGCCGATCCGTAGCGCGCCAGCACGGGGTCGGCGTCATGCTCTGGCGGGACCGAGGACAGGATATGCGTCGCAGCGGCGATCTCCGTCATGACCGCAGCGGCGTCGTCGAACCGGATCGTGTCGCCGCGACCGTCGCGCGACGTGCCGACGACATGCCACCCGTCCCCGGCCAGCTGGCGTGCGATCCGCGACGCGGTATAGCCGAGGCCGAAAACGAGCAGCCGGCTCATTTCGCGGCCGCCGCCCGGCCCATCGGCCCCTTATAGAGCGTGCCGAAATAGTCGCCCGCATTCCAGACCGGCCGCTCCGCGCCATCGGCGATCTCGCGCGCGATCCGGTAGTTTGCATCGACGAACCGCACGCCCTGATCCCACAGGATCGGCTGCGACAGATCGTCAGACGGCTTGTGATAATTGTTCGCCATGAAATAGGCGACCGCGGCCTTGCCCGGCCCCTTCTGCCCCGGCCACAGGAACACCGCCGGGATCCCCTTTTGCACGAAGCGGAAATGATCCGAGCGGACGAAGATTCCCTCTTCGGGCATCGGATCGGGCGACAGGCCGACACCGATCGCCGCGACCGCCTTCTGGACGATCGGGCCGAGCGTCGAGCGCTCCGCGCCGAACACCACCATGTCCTCGAACTTGTAGGTCAGGATCGGCATGTCGAGGTTCACGTCCGCGACGATATTGGCGAGCGGCACGGTCGGGTGGTTGGTGAAATAATCGCTGCCGACCAAACCCTTTTCCTCGCCCGTGACCGCGAGGAAGATCAGCGTGCGCTTCGAGCCCTTGCCGCTGGTCGTGAAACGCTTGGCTTCCTCGATCAGGCTGGCGATGCCGATCGCATTGTCGAGCGCGCCGTTGTTGAGCGCATCGCCGTCCTTCGCGCCGTTCGCGGGCCGGGTGATGCCGATATGATCGAGATGCGCGGACAGCACGACGACCTCCTTGCCGAGCACCGGATCGGTGCCGGGGATGACGCCGACGACGTTGCTGCTTGCCGCCGGCGCGAAGCTCGTCTTGGTCGCGACTGTCAGCATGCCCGCAAGCGGCGCCGACTTGAACTTCGCATTGTCCGACCGCGCCTGCTTGGCAATCGCCTTCCACGACGCGCCGAACAGCTTGGTCGCACCTGCGACGCTCAGCGTGCCGAGCGACGGCGCGCCGGGTGCGTCGACCTTACCGGTGCCGTCTGGGTTGGCCCAGGTCATCCGGGCGGCGTCGTAGAATTGCGCCGATCGCGCGAACGGGCGGGCCTTGGCGGTGCGAGGGCTTTCGAGCGTGATCACGCCGACCGCCCCCTTGCTTTCGGCGGTCCGGGCCTTGGTGCCGCCGGATCCGAAAAAGGCACGCTCCTCGCCGCTGAAGCGCGCCGGCGCACCGCCGAAATAGGCGACGATCTTGCCGCGCACGTCGACGCCGGCATAGTCGTTCTGGCCGTATTGCGGGGCGTCGATGCCATAGCCGACGAACACGATCGGCGCCGACAACGCGGTATCCGCCTTTGCACCGTTTGCAGCGGGGACATAATCTGCCGCGAACACCAGCGGCTGCGCGGCGCCCGACTGCGGCGTCCAGATGAAGCTGCCCTTGTCCGCGGCCTTGTAGCTGACCAGCGGCACGCGCTGCAGATAGCCGGCATCGTCACCGCCCGGCCGCAGACCGGCGGCATAGAATTGCGCCGCGACATATTGCGCGGCGATGTCGAACTCGGGGCTGCCCGCCTCGCGCCCCTTCATCGCATCGGAGGCGAGGAACAGGACGTGCGCCTTCATCGCCGCCTGATCCGCCGGCAGCGGCGCTGCGAGCCGTGCATTGAGGATCGCCGGATCGGGCTTTGCCGCGGGGGTGGCCGCCGGGGTGGCCCCCGATGCGGCTGCCGGTGTCGGCGCGGCGGCTTTCGGTTGCGGGGCCGACGTCTGCGCCAGCGTCGCCGTGGAGAGGGCGAGCACCGAGAGCGCGCCGATGAACCGATACATGCCGAAATCCTCGCAAGACGAACGTGTTGCAGCCGGGTAGCACGCCGGCCGCGACACGCAAGCACAGCCCGGCAAGCTTTGGCTGGCGGAGCCCGCGACGGCCCCTATATTCGACGTCTATGCTCGACATCCAACACAGCCTCGCCCAGCCCGACATCGCTGCCCCGGTCGCCATTCGCCGGGTCGATTATACGGCGCCGGCCTGGCTGGTGCCGACGACACGGCTGGATTTCACGCTCGATCCGTCCGCGACACGCGTCATCGCGACGCTCTCCGTAACCCGCAACGGTGACCACCGCGATCCGCTGAAGCTCGATGGGGCAGGCCAGCGACCGCTGTCGATCATGGTCGACGGCGTCGCGGTCAACGACTGGCATTTCGAGGGCGAGCAGCTGGTGATCCCCCTGTCGGGCGACGCGCATGTCGTCGAAACCGAGGTCGAGATCGCCCCCGACCGCAACACCCAGCTGATGGGGCTCTATGCCTCGGGCGGCAATCTGTGCACGCAGTGCGAGGCGGAGGGGTTTCGCCGCATCACCTATTTCCCCGACCGCCCCGACGTGCTCAGCCGCTATTCGGTGCGGATGACCGCGGACAAGGCGCGCTTCCCCGTGCTGCTGGCGAACGGCGACCCCGTCGCACAGGGCGATCTCGCCGATGGCCGCCACTGGGCGGAATGGAACGACCCCTTCCCCAAGCCCTCCTATCTCTTCGCGATCGTCGCCGGGGATCTCGCGGTTAATTCGGGCCGTTTCACGACGATGTCGGGGCGCGAGGTGTCGCTCGGCATCTGGGTGCGCAAGGCGGACCTCGCCAAGACCGATCATGCGCTCGAGGCGCTGGCGCTCTCCATGGCCTGGGACGAGGCGACCTATGGCCGCGAATATGATCTCGACGTGTTCAACATCGTCGCGGTCGACGACTTCAATTTCGGCGCGATGGAGAACAAGGGGCTCAACATCTTCAACTCGCGCTACATCCTGGCCGACCCCGATACCGCGACCGATTATGACTATGACGCGATCGCCGCGGTCGTCGCGCACGAATATTTCCACAACTGGTCGGGCAACCGGATCACCTGCCGCGACTGGTTCCAGCTGTCGCTGAAGGAGGGCTTCACGGTCTATCGCGATCAGGGCTTCTCCGCCGACCAGGGCAGCCGCGCGGTCAAGCGGATCGAGGACGTCCGCGGCCTGCGCGCGTCGCAGTTTCCCGAGGATTCAGGGCCGCTCGCGCATCCCGTCCGCCCCGAATCCTACCAGGAGATCTCGAACTTCTACACCGCGACCATCTACAACAAGGGCGCCGAGCTGATCCGCATGATGGCGGCGATCCTCGGGCCGAAGAACTTCCGGGCGGGGACCGATCTGTATTTCGACCGCTTCGACGGCACCGCCGCGACCTGCGAGGATTTCGTCGCCAGCATGGAAGAGGCGAGCGGGATCGATCTGACGCAGTTCCGCCTCTGGTATTCGCAGGCGGGGACACCGCGCCTCTCGGCGAGCCTGTCGCATGATCCCGTGGCGCGGAGCGCGACGCTGACACTGGCGCAGCATGTGCCCGCCACGCCGGGCCAGCCGGACAAGGCGCCGATGGTCCTGCCGCTCGCGATCAAGCTGTTCGGCGCCGACACGGGCACCGCGCTGATCGACGAACGGCTCGTCCTGCTCGACGGGCCGGGCGAGACGATCCGGTTCGAGGGGATCGACGAACGCCCGGTCCTGTCGATCAATCGCGGCTTTTCCGCGCCGGTCGTGGTCGAAAGCGATCGCAGCGCGGCGGATCTCGCCTTTCTCAGCGCGCATGACGACGATCCCTTCGCGCGGTACGAGGCGATGCAGCAGCTGATGCTCGAGACGCTCGTGGCCAGCGCGAGCACGGGTCGCGCGGAGCATGACGGTGTGATCGCCGCGGTCGCCCGGACGCTGGAGGATCCCGATCTCGACCCCGCCTTCATCGCCGAAGCGGTGATGCTGCCGTCCGAGAGCTTTATCGGCGACCAGATGCGGATCGTCGATCCCGACGCCATCTTCCGCGCGCGTGACGGCCTGCGTCTCGATCTCGGCACGCAGCTCGAACGCCAGTGGCGCCAGGCGCATGCGCGCGCCGGTTCGGCACCCTTTGCCTATACGCCCGAGGGCAAGGGCCTGCGTCGGCTGCGCTCGGTCGCGCTCGCCTATATCATGGCGAGCGACGCCCCCGACGCCGCCGAACTGGCACTCGCGCAGTTCGAGGGGGCGGACAACATGACCGACCGCCAGGGCGCGCTGACCGCGCTCGTCAGTTCGACCGCGGCACAGCGCGACACGGCGCTCGACCGCTTCTACGCGCGCTACAGCAGCAATCCGCTGGTGCTCGACAAGTGGTTCCAGACCCAGGCCCAGTCGTCACGCGACGATACCGGCACGGTCGTCGCGGCGCTCGCGCGCCATCCCGACTTCACGCTGACCAATCCGAACCGCGCGCGCGCGCTCATCGGCGCGTTCGCGGCGAACCAGCGCGCCTTCCATGCGATCAACGGCAGCGGCTATCGCTTCCTTGCGGATCATCTGATCGCGCTCGACCGGATCAATCCGCAGACCGCGGCAAAGCTCCTGCCGCCGCTCGGTCGCTGGCGCCGGTTCGACGCCAAACGCGCCGGGCTGATGCGCGCGGAACTCGAGCGGATCCTGAACACGCCCGGGCTGTCGCGCGACATGGTCGAGCAGAGCTCGAAAAGCCTCGAGGGCTAGGCTCCGGGCCGTATTCGGCCCGGGCGGCGGCGCGTCAGAAGAGGCGGCCGCCGTTCGGGACTGGCTCGGACGGTGCGATCAGCACGACCTTGCCGTCGGCATCGGGAAAGCCCAGCGTCAGCACCTCGGACATCATCGGCCCGATCTGCCGCGGCGGGAAATTGACCACCGCGGCGACCTGGCGGCCGACGAGCGTCTCAAGCGAATAATGGTCGGTGATCTGGGCCGAGGATCGCTTGGTCCCGATCGTGTCACCGAAATCGATCGTCAGCTTGAACGCAGGCTTGCGGGCCTCGGGAAAGGGCTCGACCGCGATGATCGTCCCGACCCGGATATCGACCCTGGCAAAGTCGTCGAACGCGATTCCGGGCTCGGCCATCGTCAGAAGTCCACATTGTCGTAATGCGCGGGCGGCGCGATCAATTCCATGCGCTCGCTCAGCAAGGGACGGAAGCTCGGCCGGCTCTTGAACCCGCGATACCAGCGTGCCGTCTGGTCGTGCCCCTTCCAGTCGATCCCGCCGAGATAATCCGTGACCGAGATCTGCGCCGCGGCGGCCAGATCAACGAGGCTCATCGTCGCGCCGCCGAGCCAGTTGCGGTGATCGAGCAGGTAGTCGGTGTAATCCAGATGTCCCACCGCCGCCTTCATCGCCTCGCGCAAGCCTTTCGCATCGGGTGCGGCGCGGTGCGCGAGGCGCTTGACCATCCGCTCGTGGAGCAGCGGGCCGGTCACGTCGCGATAGAAATGCGTATCGAACCACGTCACCAGCCGGCGGATCTCCGCGCGGTTGGTCGCGGTGCCGTTGATCATCGCCGACTTCTCGACGGTTTCCTCGAAAAATTCGCAGATCGCCATCGAATCGATCAGCGGCGCGACGCCGCGCGACGCATCGACCATCACCGGCGTCTGACCCGCGGGGTTCATGTCCATGAACTCGTCACGCCGCTCCCAGGGCGATTCGCGGACGAGCTCGTAGCCGATGCCCTTCTCGCCCAGCAGCAAGCGCACCTTTCGCGAGAAGGGACATAAGGGGAATTGATAAAGCTGCCACATAGCGTCCGTTTAGGCGGCATCGGGCGGGTGTGTCACTAGCGCGGGTTTGCCGGTGCGTAAGAAGATTGGGTTCGCGCGAAGGCGCGGAGGCGCGGAGGTGTCGCGCTCGCTGTGAGCGAAGCTCCTTCATCACCGTTCGCGATCAAGAAGCGAAGAGGGGATTCAAGCTCCGCGTCTCCGCGTCTCCGCGTGAACCCCCTTCTTTCCCCCTCCCCGGCGAAGGCCGGGGCCCAATTGGGGGCCGTAGGTAACGAGGCACCGCGCTCCGTTACTGCAACCTTTCCAACTGGGCCCCGGCCTTCGCCGGGGTGGAATAAGCGGCAGAGCTATTCAGCCGCGACCAGCTCCGCGCTGTCATCCAGCGGATGCGGCAGCCGCGTCAGCATTTCCTTCGGCACGATCTGCCAGAAATGCGGTGCCACCCGGTCCCAGTCCTCGAGCAGGCCCTTCGACCATTTGCTGTCGGTCGTATCCGCATGGTCGCGGACGAGGTCGAGCAGGACGTCCGCCCAGTGGAGCGATTTCACCCGGTCCCAGGTGATGTTCTCAGGGTTGGCGCGCTTTGCGAACAGGCCCTCGGGATCGTAGACGAACGCCATCCCGCCGGTCATCCCCGCGCCGAAGTTCGCCCCCACCGCGCCGAGCACGACCGCGATTCCGTTGGTCATGTACTCGCAGCCATTCGCGCCACAGCCCTCGACGACCACGGTCGCACCCGAGTTGCGGACTGCGAACCGCTCGCCCGCCTGCCCCGCCGCGAACAGCCGGCCGCTGGTCGCGCCATAGAGCACGGTGTTGCCGATGATCGTGTTGTCCTGGCTGGCGAGCGGCGAGCTCACCGCGGGCCGGACGATGATCGTCCCCCCCGACAGTCCCTTGCCGACATAGTCGTTCGAATCGCCGAACACCTCGAGCGTGATCCCCTTGCAGAGGAACGCGCCGAGCGACTGGCCCGCCGAGCCCCGCAACCGGATCGTGACGTGATCGTCGGCGAGCGTCGACATGCCGAACTTGCGCGTGATCTCGCTCGACAGCCGCGTCCCCACAGCACGGTGCGTGTTGCGCACCGAATAGGTCAGCTGCATCTTCTCGCCGCGCGAGAACACCGCCGCGGCATCCTTGATGATCTGCGCGTCGAGGCTGTCGGGCACTTCGTTGCGGAACGTCGACAGCGAGAAGCGCCGCTCGGCATCCGACGCATCGACCTTGGCAAGGATCGGGTTGAGATCGAGATCGTCGAGATGCTCGGCACCGCGGCTGACCTGCCGTAACAGCTCGGTACGGCCGATCACGTCGTCGAGGCTCTTCACGCCCAGCCGCGCGAGGATGTCGCGGACTTCCTCGGCGATGAACGTCATCAGGTTGATGACCTTCTCGGGCGTGCCGACGAACTTCTGCCTGAGCGCGTCGTTCTGCGTGCAGATACCGACCGGACAGGTGTTCGAATGACACTGGCGGACCATGATGCAGCCCATCGCCACCAGCGACAGCGTGCCGATCCCGAACTCTTCCGCGCCGAGGATCGCGGCGATCACGATGTCGCGTCCGGTCTTGAGTCCGCCATCGGTGCGCAGCCGCACGCGTCCGCGCAGGCCGTTGAGCGTCAGCACCTGGTTGACCTCGGACAGCCCCATTTCCCACGGTGTGCCCGCATATTTGATCGACGTCTGCGGGGACGCGCCGGTGCCGCCAACATGCCCCGCGATCAGGATCACGTCGGCATGCGCCTTCGCGACGCCCGCCGCCACGGTGCCGATGCCCGCCGAGCTGACGAGCTTCACACAGACCCGCGCGCGCGGATTGATCTGCTTCAGGTCGTAGATGAGCTGCGCCAGATCCTCGATCGAGTAGATGTCGTGGTGCGGCGGCGGCGAGATCAGCGTCACGCCGGGCGTCGCATGACGCAACTTGGCGATGAACTCGGTCACCTTGAAGCCGGGGAGCTGGCCGCCCTCGCCGGGCTTGGCGCCCTGCGCGACCTTGACCTCGATCTCCTCGCACGCGTTCAGATATTCCGCGGTCACGCCGAACCGGCCGGAGGCGATCTGCTTGATCGTCGAGTTCGCATTGTCGCCGTTCGCGTACGGCACGAAGCGCGACTTGTCCTCGCCACCCTCGCCCGACACCGCCTTCGCGCCGATCCGGTTCATCGCGATCGCCAGCGTCTCGTGCGCCTCGGGGGAGAGCGCGCCGAGCGACATGCCCGGCGTCACGAACCGCTTGCGGATCTCGGTGATCGCCTCGACCTGGTCGACGGGCACGCCCTCGGCCGGGAAGTTGAACTGGAGAAGGTCGCGCAGATACACCGGCGGCAGGTCGGATACCCCGCGCGAGAATTGCAGGTAGCTCGTATAGCTGTCGGTCGCGACCGCGGTCTGGAGCAGGTGCATCAGCTGCGCCGAATAGGCATGCGTCTCGCCGGTGTGGCGCTGGCGATAGAAGCCGCCGATCGGCAGCGTCGCGACCGCCGGATCGAACGCCGCCTCGTGGCGATCGGTCGCGTTGACGTGGAGCGAGGCATAGCCCTCGCCACTGATCTTCGCGGGCATGCCGGGGAACAGGTCGTTCACCAGGCTGCGCGAGAGGCCGACCGCCTCGAAATTATACCCGCCACGGTAGGACGAGATGACCGCGATGCCCATCTTCGACATGATCTTGAGCAGCCCCTCTTCGACCGCGACGCGGTGGCGGCGGAGGCATTCGGCGAGATCGAGATCACCGAACAGTCCGCGGCTCTGGCGATCGACGATCGCGGCCTCGGCCAGATACGCGTTCACGGTGGTCGCGCCGACGCCGATCAGCACGGCATAATAGTGCGTGTCGAGGCATTCCGCGGTGCGCACGTTGATCGACGCATAGGAGCGCAGGCCGCGACGGACGAGATGCGTGTGCACCGCCGCCACCGCGAGCACGCCGGCGATGCCGACGCGGTCCTCGCCGATCGCCTCGTCGGTCAGGAACAGTTCGCTCTTGCCCTGGCGGACCGCCTGCTCGGCCTCGTTGCGGATCCGCTGGATCGCCGCGCGCAGCTTCTCCGGGCCGCCGCCCGCGTCGAAGGTGCAGTCGATCTCGGCGACCGCGCCGCCGAAATGCGCCTTCAGCCGCGCCCAATGCTCACCGGTAAGCACCGGTGAATCGAGCACCAGCACGCGCTCGCGCTGGTCGCGCACGTCGAGGATGTTGGCGAGATTGCCGAACCGCGTCTTGAGCGACATCACGTGCCGCTCGCGCAACGGGTCGATCGGCGGGTTCGTCACCTGGCTGAAATTCTGGCGGAAGAACTGGCTGATCAGCCGCGGCTTGTCCGAAATGACCGCGAGCGGCGTGTCGTCGCCCATCGATCCGATCGCTTCCTTGGCCGATTCGACCATCGGCGACAGGATCAGCTCCATGTCCTCGATCGTCTGCCCGGCCGCGACCTGGCGTCGTGCCAGCTCGGCGCGATCATAGCGGACCACGGCATCCTCGACCGACGGCAGGTCTGCCAGCGTGTGGAACTCGCCGATCATCGCGGCATAGTCCGCCTCGCCGGAGATGCGATCCTTGACCGCGCGGTCCTGCAGCAGCCGCCCTTCGTCAAGGTCGACCGCGATCATCTCGCCCGGCCCGAGCCGCCCCTTGGCGATGATCGTCGATTCGGGGACGACGACCATCCCGCTTTCCGATCCGACGATCAGCAGCCCGTCGACGGTCAACGTGTAGCGCAGCGGCCTGAGCGCGTTGCGGTCCATGCCTGCGACGGCCCAGCGGCCATCGGTCATCGCCAGCGCGGCCGGGCCGTCCCATGGCTCCATCACCGACGCCAGATACTGGTACATCGCGCGGTGCTCGGGCGGCATGTCGGGGCTCGCGGCCTCGGGCACCAGCATCAGCTTTGCGGTCGGCGCATCGCGACCCGACCGGCAGATCGCCTCGAACACCGCATCGAGCGCGGCGGTGTCGGACGCCCCCGCCGGGATCACCGGCTTGATGTCCTCCGAATTGTCCCCGAACGCGAGGCTCGCCATCCGGATCTCGTGGGACAGCATCCAGTTCTTGTTGCCGCGGATCGTGTTGATCTCGCCATTATGCGCAAGGCACCGGAACGGCTGCGCCAGCCACCATTGCGGGAAGGTGTTGGTCGAATAGCGTTGGTGGAAGATCGCGACGCGGCTCTCGAACCGCTGGTCGCACAAATCGGGATAGAAGACCGACAGCGATTCGGCGAGGAAGAGCCCCTTGTAGATGATCGAGCGGCACGACAGCGAACAGATGTAGAAGCCCTGGATCTGCGCCGCGATCACGCGCTTCTCGATACGCCTGCGGACCAGATACAGCGTCTTTTCGAACTCGGCGGCGTCCTGCTCGTCGGGCAGCGGCCCGGCGATCATGATCTGCTCGATCTCGGGGCGCGTCGCCTGCGCCTTCTGGCCGATCACCGACACGTCGACGGGCACCTGGCGCCAGCCATAGATGGTATAGCCCGCCTCGATGATCGCGCTCTCGACGATCGTCCGGCAATCCTCCTGCGCCCCCAGATCGGTGCGCGGCAGGAAGATCATGCCGACCGCGAGCCGGTTCGGCCGCACCTTGTGCCCCGAGGCGGCCACCGCGTCGTCGAAGAACTTGAGCGGAAGGTCGATGTGAAGCCCAGCGCCATCGCCGGTCTTGCCGTCCGCATCGACCGCGCCGCGGTGCCACACCGCCTTGAGCGCATCGACCGCGGACTGCACGACGCGCCGCGACGCGCGGCCGTCGGTCGCGGCGACGAGACCGACGCCGCAGGCATCACCCTCGAACTCGGGACGGTACATGCCGTGTTCGGCGAGATAGGCGCGTTGGTCGGTCATCGGGTCAGTCATCGAGCAAACCTTCTTCCGCGACGAATCTCTGGATCGCCGCCCATGTCGTGTTCAGGGTTTCGCGCGACGCCCATGCCCGTGCCAGCTGGTTGGCACGCTTGACGGGATCGAGCGGATATTCGTGTGCAAGCGCGTTGCGGGTTCGCACCGCATCCGCCCAGACCTTGTCGCTTGCCAATATGCCAAGCGCGTGCGCACGATTGGTCACGTCGCGCGCGGTCAGCCGCTCGATCTTGCCATATTCCATGATCTTCGAGATCGCCTTGAGCGTCCGGTGCAACGTGTCCTCGAACTGCTCGAAGCGCTTGAGATAGGCTAGGACCAGCGTTTCGTCGCCAGTCGCGAGCGTATCGATCTGCACCGCATCGATCGGCATGATCGCCGCGACCAGCGAGGCGGTGTCCTCGAAGCCGATATGGAGACGCCGGCAGCTAGCCACATACTCGGCCAGAAGATTGCGTTCTTGCTCCTCGGTCACAGGACGATCCCGTCACGATAGGCGATCGCCTCGATCGGCCGTGGTGCCGTCCCGCGGGTCGTAACGATCACGTCCACGCGTTGCTCATCGATCCGTTCGAAAAGCCGTTCGAGAAAATCGTCCTTCAACTGCCAGATATCGACCGGCTGCGCGGTTTCGATGTGCAGATCGATGTCGCCGCCGCGTCGGGCGTCATCGACCCGGCTGCCGAACAGCCGGACGGTCGCATCCGCGCCGAACACGTGCCGAGCGGCCGCCTTGATCGCAGCAACCTCCTGCGTCTCCAGTCTCACGCCGCGACCTTCACGCTGGCCGCCTTGGTCTTCAGATACTTGTGCATCGTCGCCGCGACGTCGCGGCCGTCGCGGATCGCCCACACGACCAGGCTCGCGCCGCGAACGATGTCGCCCGCCGCGAACACGCCGTCGAGGCTGGTCATCAGCGTCTTGCCGTCGACCAGCACGGTGCCCCAGCGGCTCACCCCCAGTTCGGGCGTCGCGAATAGCGTCGGCAGGTCTTCGGCATCGAAGCCCAGCGCCTTGATGACGAGGTCGGCATCGACCGAATAGTCACCGGCAGGATCGGGTTCGGGCGTGCGGCGACCGCTCGCATCGGCCGCGCCCAGACGCATCTTGCGCACCCTGACGCTCGACACGCTCTCGTCACCGTCGAAGCTCTGCGGGCCCGACAACCAGACGAACTCGACGCCCTCCTCCTCGGCATTGGCGACTTCGCGCTGCGACCCGGGCATGTTCGCGCGGTCGCGGCGATAGAGGCACTTCACCGACTTGGCGCCCTGGCGGATCGCGGTGCGGACGCAGTCCATCGCGGTATCGCCGCCGCCGATCACGACGACGTCCTTGCCCTCGGCATTCAGGCTGCCGTCGTCAAACGCGGGGACCGCATCACCGAAACCCTTGCGGTTCGACGCGACGAGGAAGTCGAGCGCCGCCACCACGCCATTGGAACCGCCACCGGGCAGGTCCATCGCGCGCGCCTTGTACACGCCGGTCGCGATCAGGATCGCGTCGTGGCGCTGCCTCAGCTCGTCGAGGCTGGCGTCGTCACCGACCGCAAAGCCTTCGTGGAACACGATGCCCGCGGTCTTCAGTCGCTCGACCCGACGCATGACAATCGGCTTTTCGAGCTTGAACCCGGGAATGCCATAAGTGAGCAGGCCGCCCGCGCGGTCGTAACGATCATAGACGTGCACGTCATAGCCGTGGCCGCGCAGATATTCGGCGGCGCTCAGCCCGGCAGGCCCTGCCCCGATCACGCCGACCGACTGGCCGCGAGACTTGCCGGGGACCAGCGGCTCGACCCAGCCATTCTCCCAGGCGGTGTCGGTGATGAACTTCTCGACCGAGCCGATCGTAACCGCGCCGTGGCCCGTGAACTCGATGACGCAATTACCCTCGCACAGCCGGTCCTGCGGACAGATGCGACCGCAGATCTCGGGCATGGTCGAGGTCGCGTTGCTGAGCTCATACGCCTCGCGAAGCCGGCCCTCAGCGGTCAGGCGCAGCCAGTCGGGGATATGATTGTGGAGCGGACAATGGACCGAGCAATAGGGCACGCCGCATTGCGAACAGCGCCCCGCCTGCTCCTCGGCGGGTTCGACTGCATAGCGCGCGGCGATCTCGCGGAAATCGTCCGCGCGTTCCACCGCATTACGCTTGTCGGGATAGGATTGCTCCCGCCCGACGAATTTGAGCATCGAATCGTTCGCCATGTATGCCTCCGACAATCGCGTTATTGCGTCGTCGAAGGTTTGTCACGGCAAAAACGCCTATTATGTCAGCTAAACTGACCTATATATTACGCCAAATCTCGCAGGTCGGGGGATATATTCACAAATCTCACGGAATATATCCCGACTCGGACCTATTTCGATAGGAGCCATACCAGCGCGGCGGAGCCCGCGGCGATGCGATACCATGCAAACGGCACAAACCCGTGCTTGGTGACGATTCCGACGAACCATTTGACCACCAGCAACGCGACGACGAACGAAACGAGCGCGCCGATCGCGATCGACAGCAGGCCGACACCCTCGCCGCTGGTCAGCGCCGCATGGTTCTTCATCAGTTCGAGCCCGCTCGCCCCCAGCATCGTGGGGATGGCGAGGAAGAAGCTGAACTCGGCGGCGGTGCGCCGCTCGACGCCGAGTGCCAGCGCCCCGAGGATCGTTGCACCCGAGCGGCTGACGCCAGGGATCATCGCGAGGCACTGGAGCATGCCGATCCCGACGACGGTGCGCAGCGGGATGTCCGCGACACCGCTGATGTCGCTGCGCGGTGCGAACCGCTCGACCGCCAGAATGGCAAAGCCGCCAACGACCAGCGCGATCGCGACCACCTCGGCATTGCCGAGCAGCGCCTCGATATAATGGTGCAGCGCCAGGCCGATCACCGCGGCAGGGATGAAGGCGACCACCAGATTGCGGAGGAACAGCCAGGATTTCGGTTCGCGGCGAATGAGGCCCATGCCCACCGCCCAGAAGGTGCGCCAGTACAGGACCACGATCGCAAGGATCGCGCCGAGCTGGATGACGACGTTGAACACCTCCCAGCGCCCCGCATCATAGCCGAGCAGCCGCGTCGCGAGGATGAGATGGCCTGTCGACGAGACCGGCAGGAATTCGGTGATCCCCTCGACGATGCCGAGAAGGATGACGGTAAGAAGTTCGGACACGCAAAAGCTCCCGCAGCGCGGTGAATCAGGACTGGTCGATCAGTGTCGATGGCGGCTGGACCCGCATCGGGATCAGACCACGCGGGTCGCCGAATGCATGTCCACCTGGGTGTCGGCCCGAGTTGCGGCACGGCGACCGAACCGCCCAGCCTTGCGGAAACGGACGAGCCAGCCCGGCGCGACCGTCGACATCGGCGTCGCCTCGATCCCCATCGCCTTCAACCCGTCGACTCCGGTGACGATATTGTCGCTCTGCAGCATCCGCCACTGATCCTGGGTGATCGGCGCGCCTGGGAGGAACCCGGCCTTGGCGATCAGTGCCCCGGCAAAATCGGGCAATTCGACGATCGACGGTTCGCGGCCGATCGCGGCGGCGATCCAGCGGATCAGGTTGCCCATGGTGATGACGTCGGGCCCGCCGATCTCCAGCGTCTTGCCGCCGAACGTCTCGGGAGCCGCGGCCGCGGCGACGATCGCATCCGCGACGTTGCCGACGAACACCGGCTGAAACTTGGCACCGGCGCGCAGCACGGGCACGACCGGCGCCTTGGCGATCATTCCGGCGAAGCGGTTCACGAACTGATCCTCCTGCCCGAAGATGATCGACGGCCGCAGGATCGTCGCGTTGGGGAAGGCCGCGCGGACCGCCGCCTCGCCCTCGCCCTTCGACTTGCCATAGGCCGAGTCCGATGCGGCGTCCGCACCGATCGCCGAGACATGGACCAGCGCGCCGACCCCCGCCTTGGCGGCGGCCTCCGCCACGGTCCGCGCGCCGAGCGCCTGGACGCCGTGGAAATCACCCGCCAGCACCCCGACCAGGTTCACGACGATGTCCGCACTCTGCACCGCCTGCGCGATCGTCGCGGGCTTGGTCACGTCGGCGCCAACGAATTGCGTCTGCCCGAGCCCGCCGAGCGGCTTGAGAAAAAACGCCTGCCGCGGATCGCGCTGTGCGATCCGGACCCGCGCACCCGACGCCAGCAGCGCCTGCGCGACATAGCGGCCGACGAAACCTCCGCCCCCGATCAGCGTCACCAGTCTGTCGTTCATCGCCCGTCCGTCCAATTCTTTATGCCTGCCCGCCCTTTGCCCCAGCAAGAGGGTTGTTGACAAGCATCGCAACCCTCCACTAGAGGCGCCCTCCTACCCCGTGCCCGGATGGCGGAATTGGTAGACGCACCAGCTTCAGGTGCTGGCGATCGCAAGGTCGTGGAGGTTCGAGTCCTCTTCCGGGCACCATTCTCGCCAGGTGGGTGAGACGACGGTCAGCGCCTTAGGCGATCCGTCGGGCGGCCGATCGGCAATGCCCCAAACAATCAGATCTTAGCTCACACATTACCGACCACTTCGGCAACCGAAGCCCGGTCCGCCCCCCGTCAGATCAGCGCTCCAGCTAGGCCTGCTGCCCGGGTTCGATGCACTTCCGGCTTGAGCCGACTGACCTCAGGCGCACGCCGCCCCAGACTTCGGAAGGACCGTCAAAGACGGTGAGGTGTTAGGGTCAACCGTCCTTCCTCCGCAGTAGCATTCAGGTCCATGGTATCGGTCCCATATTCATTCCACGGATCAATCAGGCCTGATCTGCATCATAGTTAATGAAGATATCGGACATTATCTCCTATAGTAAGTGTCTGCCCGGACCACTTCCCGATCTTCCTAGAGACTGCATCCACGCCGGGGAAATTGCGTCTTGAGACCGTGCCACACGGCTTTTGGAAGAAAATGCATAGCAAATGGCATAATAGGTTCAAATCGGATGTTGATTATAGAGCTCTATAGGCGTAGGCGTCGATCAAAGACTGGAGCATATCATGTCCGAAGACATTATTGAGCTGAACGCTGTTGAATTGGCGACCGAACTGACGATCGCGTGGCTGACAAACCCCAATACGCGCACGTCCGCCGAAGAGGTTCCGTCGTTCCTCGGCAAGATGCACGACACCGTGTCTGCATTGCTGGGCACGTCGACGGAGGAGCCCGTGGTCGAGCCCGTCGCCGAATACACCCCGGCAGTCTCGGTCCGGAAATCGCTGGCATCGAAAGATCACATCATCTCGATGATCGACGGCAAGCCATACAAGACACTGCGCCGCCACCTGGCGACGCACGGCATGACGCCGATCGAATATCGCGAACGCTACGGGCTGAAGCCGGACTATCCAATGGTCGCCGAGACCTATTCGGAAAGCCGCCGTGCCATGGCCAAGAAGATCGGTCTCGGTCGCAAGCCCGGCGCCCGCAAGACCGAAGCCCCGGCTGCCGCGCCGCAGCGCAAGCGCAAGGTCGAGGCTGTCGCCGAATAGACGACGCAAGGCGACCGATCTGAGCGCCTGCAGGGGCCGGTGGTTCGCCACCGGCCCCTTTTCGCATTAGGCAGGTCGCACGCCCCGTTGCCGCCCCTCACCGCCCCGGCGGACACCGGCCGGGTTGTCGCGCCGGGCTAGCTGCCGAAACGACCCCGACGGTAGAGCAGCGTGATCGCGACGCGCCGGTTGCGCGGATCGCTCGGGTTCTTGACGATCAGCGGCTCGCGGTCCGCGACACCCTCGATCCGTTCGAAACGCGCCTCGGGCGTGCCGCCGGCGAGCAGCCGCCGTCGTGTCGCCTCGGCTCGGCCCGACGAGAGCATCCAGTTGTTCATCGCGCGCGGATCGCCATAGGGCACGCTGTCGGTGTGCCCGCGGATCATGATCGGGTTGGCCGACCCGGCGATCGATCCCGCGATCATCCCGATCAAATCCCCTGCCCTGGTGTCGAGCGCCGTCGTGCCCAGCGCGAACATCGAATAATCGGCATCGTCGATCAGGTCGATGCGCATCCCGTCCTGGGTCGGCACGAAGCGGATATGGCTCGCGAGACGCGACAGGTTCTTCGACTGTTCGATCTGGCGGAGCACCTTGCGGCGCATCGCGTCGAAATTGCGGCGATCCTCCGCATTCAGCGCGTCGAGCCCCTTCTTGTTGCCCTTGGGCCCGGTGCCGGTGTCCGCGCCGCCCGCGCCCGCATTCGGGATCGCGATCTGCGGCAGGCTGGTCTGCCCCGCTTGCGGACCGATCTTGTTCTTCGACAGGATCGATTCGCCACCCAGCAGCGCACCGCCGCCGATCCCCAGCGTGTGCGTGTCGATCAGCGTCGGCGCGAAATAGTCGGCAATACCCTTGCGCTGTTTCTCGGTCGTCGCGCCGAGGATCCACAGCAGCAGGAAGAACGCCATCATCGCGGTCACGAAATCGGCATAGGCGACCTTCCAGGCACCGCCATGATGGCCGCCATGGCCCTCGATATAGACCTTCTTGACGATGATCTTGGGCGGCTGGTTCGCCCCGTGCGGCGCGCGTGCCATCCTACTTCCCGCGCAGCCCGTCAAAAACTTCGGCGAAGCCCGGCTGGTTGCGGTGCGCGATCCCCGAGCGCGCCGCCTCGATCACCAGCGGCTGCGGATGGCCGTGCAGCGAAGCGATGATGATCTGCTTCACCACGCCGTAGATCGAGGCATCGGCGTCGAGCACCTGCTTCAGCCGGTTCGCGAGCGGCGCGACCATGCCATAGGCCAGCAGCACGCCCATGAACGTGCCGACCAGCGCCGACCCGATCATCGAGCCGAGCACCGACGGCGGCTTGTCGATCGATCCCATCGTCTTCACCACGCCAAGCACCGCCGCGACGATGCCGAGCGCGGGCAGCGCGTCGGCGAGGCTGGTCAGCGTGCCGTGCGCGCTTTCCTCCTCGTGATGATGCGTCTTGATCGACTGGTCCATCACCTCCTCGACCGCGTGCACGTCGAGCGTACCGCTCGACACCACGACGAGGCGCAGCGTGTCGGCGATCAGGTTGATCAGCGCGTGGTCCTTCAGCAGCTTGGGGTATTCGGCGAACACCGCGGAGGAATTCGGATCCTCGACATGCGGCTCGAGCGCGATCGGCCCGTCGACACGCAACATCTTCATCAGCTTGCTGACGAGAAAGATGACGTCGAGATAATCCTGCTTCTTGTATTTCGGGCCCTTGAACACCTTCATCAGCCCGCCGCCGAGACCTTTGAGCTCCTTGCCCGAATTGCCGATGATCAGCGCGCCGGCGGCGGCACCGCCGATGATGAGCATCTCGTGCGGGATCGCCTCAAGCACGGGGCCGAGCGCGCCACCGGTGAACGCGAAGCCGCCGAACACCATGACGAGCAAAACGACGATGCCGATAATCGGAAACATGGTGCTGGAAATTCCCCGAAAGCCCGGAACGCCGGCCCTGTCACCGGAGGATTAACCGGATTTCGTAGCTATCCGGTTACCGGACCCGCCCGATCCGCTCTATAAATGCGCTCAGCGAAGATAATCGAACAGCGACAGCGCGCTGAGCTTCGAGAAGCTCGCCTGAGTCGCCGACAGGATCGTCATCGTCTTCTGCAATTCGGTGATCGCCGTCGTGATGTCGGTGCCCTCGATCGACTGGCGGGTGTCCTCGCGGTCGACCGCGACGTCCTTCAGCCGTGCGGTTTCGAGATCGACCCGCGACGCGCGCGCACCGAGCGACGCCTGGATCGACGACACCTGTTCCGACGCCGCCGACAGATCGTCGAGCGCGGTATCGAGCGAGGCGGGATCATAGCTTTCGGCCTGGAGCGCGATCGCGATCGCGCTCAATACGTCCAGCGTATCCTTGCCGTCGGCGCGCAGCACGCGCGACGCCGATTCGTTCGCCTGGACGCTCGCGCCGTCGCCGACCGGGATCGGCGAGACGCTGGTCGCGGCCAGCGCATAGCTGCCATCGGCCTGCTTCACCGCCGCGGGACCGCCATCCGCGCCGCCGAAGATCGGCTGGCCGCGCAGGTCCTTCACGTTCGCGAGACTCGCGATCGTATCGACGATGCCCGCGATTTCGACGCCGATCGCCTTGCGCGCATCGCCGCTCAGCGTGCCATTGCGCGCCTGCACCGTGAGTTCGGACACGCGCTGCAACTGCGCGGTGATCGCGCTGAGCGTGGTGTCCGACTGTTTCAACACCGATGCGGCGGTCGTCAGGTTCGCGGCATAGGCCTTGTCGTCGACGGCATCGCGCGCGAGCCCCGCCAGCCGCTGATAGGCGGCGCTGTCGGACGAGGGCGCGGTGAATTTCTTGGTGGTCGAGATCTGCGTCTGCAACGCGTCCGCCTGCTTCGACAGCGCATTCATCGCCTTGGCCGAGCGGTCGTAGAACAGGCTGGTCGCGATCTGCATAAGGCCTACCGGATCTCGAGGATGGTCTGAAGGATGTCGCGCGCGGTCTGGATGACGCGGCTCGACGCCTGATAGGCCTGCTGGAAGCGGAGCAGGTCGACCGCCTCGCTGTCGAGGTCGACACCGCTGCCCGAATCGCGTGCGGTCACCGCGCCGTCGCGGATCGCACCCTGCGCATCGCCGACCAGCCTGCGCTGTTCGAGCGACGCCGCATTGCTGGTGATCATGTTGGTCAGCCGCTGTTCGCTGCCCGTCGTCGGGTCGCGCGTCGCGAGCAGCGCGGTCAGGTTCGACGCATCGCGCGCGCCGCCGGTCGCGCCCGCCGCGGCAATGCCCCGCGGGTCGGTCAGCGCGACGGTGATGCTGGTCGGCGTGTCGCCGGTCTTGAAAAGCGCCGCGCCCGCCTTGCCGTCGAGATCGCGCCCCTGCGCCTGGATGGCGTTGACCTGCGTGGTGAAATCGGTCGCGATGCCGTTCAGCGTGTCGCGCGCCGCGACGATCTTCTGCGCGCCCTCGGCATAGCCGGCCAGCGCGCCACCCGACGGCGTCACCGCCGATGTCGTGCCCGTCCGCTGCACGACGAACCCGACCGCGCCCTCGTCATTCTTCAGATAGCTGACATTGCCCGCATCGGGGCCCGCCACGAATACCGGGCCGCTCGCGCCGCCCAGCCGCACCGTCGCACGGCCGAGATCGTCGAACTCCGTACTGATATCGGTGATCGTGCTCATCTGCTCGAGCAGTTGGTCGCGCTGGTCGCCAAGCTGCGCGGCGTTGGTCGACCCCTTCTGGCTGCGCGCGATGCCGTCATTGACCTTGGCGAGCGCGGTGCCGAACGAATTGAGCGTCTGCGTCGCCTGCCGCGTCGCGGTGTCGAGATCGGCCGCCGCGGTATCGAGCGCCTTGCCCGTCGCGGTAAACGCCGCGGCCGCGCTGGTCGCGGATTCGAGCATCACCGACCGGGCCGGCACCGAGGTCGGGTCCGCCGACAGGGTCTGCGCGGCGGAAAAGAAGCTGGTCAGTCGATCGCCAAGCTTGTTGTCGGTCAGCGACGTCTCGATCCGCCCGAGCCAGGCCGCCGCGGTCTCCGTCCTGGCAAGATCCGACCCGGCGTTGCGGACCGCGAGCGAACGGAACGTGTCGGCCGATCGCGAAATGCCGGTGACGGTGACACCGTTGCTGCCCGTCGCGACGCTCGCATTGATGCCACTGCCGATCGAGGTCACCTGGCCGAGATTCGTCGTCCGCCGGGTATAACCCGCGGTCCCGGTGTTCGCGATGTTCTCGGACACGGTGTTCAGCGCGGTCTGGTACGCCCGCACGCCCGACGCGCCGATCGACAGGAGGTCGCTCATGGCGACGGCTCTGCCGCGCCGGGGTTAAGATCGGATTGCGATTTGGCGAGGAAATCGGTCATCGCCTTGCCGATGCCGAGCGGCGTGTGCTCGGCCATGGTCTGCGCGACGCGGGCGTCCTGCATCTCGGTAAAGGTGTCGAGCGCCTTGGATTCGAACAGCGAATCGCTCAATTTCGCCTGGCGCATGCTCTTGAGCATCATGCCGGTGAAGACCGCCTCGAACTTCTTGCCCGCCTTGTCGAGATTGTCGTTCGACTTGAGCCGGCTCGTATCGGTCGAGATGCCGCCCGCATCGATCGGGCCGGGGACTGCGATCGGGCTCACAGGACGATCAACTCGGCCTTGAGCGCGCCGGCTTCCTTCAGCGCCTCGAGGATGGCGACGAGGTCGGCGGGCGACGCGCCGATCGCGTTCACCGCCTTGACGATGTCGGCGAGCCTGGGGCCGGGGTTCAGCAGGAACATCGGGCGACGCTCCTCCTCGACCGCGACCGCGCTGTTCGGCGTGACGACGGTCTGGCCCTGACTGAACGGCGCGGGCTGGCTCACCTGTGGCTTCTCGTCGATCCGCACCGTCAGCTTCCCATGCGTCACTGCGGCAGGCCCCACGCGCACCGCGGAGTTTATAACGACCGTACCGGTGCGCGCATTTACGATTACTTTTGCCGAGGGCTCGGCGGAGACCACGTCGAGATTCTCGATCGTCGACATCAGGGTCGCACGAACGTCCGCACCGACCGGCGCGCGGACCGCGACCGAAACCGCGTCGATCGCCTGTGCGCTGCCGAAGCCCAGCTTCGAATTGATCGCGCCCGCGACGTTCTGCGCGGTGGTGAAATCGGCGCGCGCGAGATTGAAGGTCAGCATCGGCGCGCTGTCGAACCCGGTCGCGACCGCGCGCTCGACCGTTGCGCCCTCGGGGATGCGCCCGGTCGAGGGGATGTTGACGACGATCTTCGACCCGTCCGCGCCCTCCGCGCCGAGCCCGCCGACCGCGAGATTGCCCTGCGCCATCGCATAGATCTGGTTATCCGCGCCGAGCAGCGGCGTCATGATCAGGCTGCCGCCGCGCAGGCTCTTGGCCTTGCCCATCGACGCGACGGTGATGTCGAGCCGCTGGCCGGGCTTGGCGAAGGGCGGCAGTTCGGCAGTGATCATCACCACCGCGGCGTTCTTCATCCCCGGATTGGCGTTGGGCGGCAGCTGCAGCCCGAAGCGCGACGCGACGGCTTTAAGCGACTGGACGGTGTATTCCAGATTGTCGTCGCCCGTGCCGGGAAGCCCGACGACGATGCCGTAGCCGGTCAGCTGGTTCGACCGGATCCCCTGGAACCCGCCCAGATCCTTGATCCGGTCGGCAGACGCGGGTGCAGCGATCAGGAGCGCGGCGAGAAGGGCGAGCAGGAAGCGCATGGTCACGGCCTCAGAAAGGGCTGACGACGGAGAAGAAGCGGCTGAGCCACCCCTGGCGGCCAGCGCGGGCGACATCGCCCTTGCCGGTGTACGAGATCTGCGCATCGGCGACCCGCGTCGACAGCACGCGGTTGTCGCGGTCGACATCGGCGGTGCGGACCAGCCCCTTGATCTTCAGGAACTCGTCGCCGCGGTTGAGCGTCACGCGCTTCTGCCCCTGCACGAGCATCGTGCCGTTGGGATAGACTTCGGCGACCGTCACGCTGACCTCGCCCGACAGCGAGTTCGCCTGGTCGGCGGCACCCGCGCCGTTGAAGTTGCGCCCGCCGCTGATCGTCGCATCGGCGCGGTTGAACAGGTTCAGCGCGCCCGTCGTCGGCGGCGTGATGCTCGCGGAGCCGCTGCTGTCGAGCTTCGAGCCCGAGGATTTCGACGCGGCGGTGCGCTCGACCAGCACGATCGTCAGCGGGTCGCCGACTTTCCGCGCCCGCCAGCCCTCGTACAGCGCGGCATAGCCGTCCTGCGCCTGGAAGATCGATCCGGTCGCGGGCGACGCCACCGGCACGGGCAGCGGCCGTGCGACGGTGAAGTCCTCGGGCGGCGCCTTTTTGGCGAACAGCCTGGCCTGCGCCGACAGCGGCGCGAGCGTGCCGGCGACAATCGCGAGGAGCGCGATCGGCGCGCGCGTGGGGATCGGAAATGCCATGATGCGCCCTGCGATCAGATGTTCTGGTTGACGTATTTCAGCATGTCGTCGGTCGCCGAGATCATCTTCGAATTGACCTCATACGCACGCTGCGTCTCGATCATGTCGACCAGCTCCTCGACGACGTTGACGTTCGACGCCTCGAGCATCCCCTGCCGCACGCGACCGCGGCCATCCTGCCCGGCGACACCCAGATTGGCGGCACCCGACGCGGCGGTCTCGACCAGGTAATTGTCGCCCGTCGCCTGGAGCCCGGCACCATTGGCGAAGCTCGCCACCTGGATCTGGCCGATCTGCTGCGCTTCCGACTGGCCGGGGATTGTCGCCGAGACGGTACCATCCTGGCCGATCGTGATGTTGGTCGTCCCCTCGGGCACGGTGATGCCGGGCATCACCTGATAACCCTCGCTGGTCACCATCAGCCCTTCGGGGCTGCGCGAGAAATTGCCCGCGCGGGTATAGCCGAGCGTGCCGCCGGGCATCTGCACCTGGAAATAGCCGTCGCCGTCGAGCGCGAGGTCGAGGCTGTTGCCCGTCGTCTGCATCGACCCCTGCGTATCGATCCGCGCCGTGCCCTGGATCCGGACGCCGGTGCCGAGGTTGAGCCCGGTCGCGTATTTGGTCTCCGACGTCGACTGCGCGCCCGGCGCGGTGACGACCTGGTACGCCAGCGTCTCGAACGCGGCGCGATCCTTCTTGAACCCCGTCGTGTTGACGTTGGCGAGGTTGTTCGAAATGACCCGCATGCGCGTATCCTGGGCATCGAGCCCGGTACGCGCGATATGCATGGCGGAACTGCTCATGGCCTAATCCTTCCTTAGCTCGGCAGGCGCATCAGTGATGCACCGCTTTCATCCATGTCCTTGGCGGACTTCAGCATGTTGGCCTGGACCTCGTAGCTGCGCTGATTCTCGATCATGTCGACCAGCGCCTGCGTCATGTTGACGTTCGATCCCTCGATCGCCCCGCCCTGCACCTTCGCATCGAGATCCTCGGGCAGCACGCCGCCACCGCGCACGCGCAGCAGATTGTCGAGCCCCTTGACCGTGTCCGACCCCTTGGTGTCGGCCAGCTTCAGCTTGTCGATCACCTGCGGCGCATTCGCATCGCCACCCTGCGGCACGATCGAGATCGTCCCGTCGCCGGCGATCGAAAGCGTGTCATAGGGCGGGATCGTGATCGGCCCGCCCGATCCCATCACTGGAAAACCGTCGCCGGTCTGGAGCACGCCCGACGGCGCGATCTCCAGGTCGCCGCGCCGCGTATAGGCTTCGGAGCCGTCCGACGCCTGGACCGCGAGCCATGCGGTCGCGCCGGTGACGGCGACGTCGAGTGGCCGGCCCGTGGTCTGGATCGCCCCCGGCGCACGGTCGGCGTCGGTCACCTCTTCCGACGTCGGCGCGCGCGCCTCGAACTGCTGGCCGCCACCCTTCAGGTCGATCCGGTCGAACACCACGCGGTCGGCGCGGAATCCGGTGGTCGACGCGTTCGCCATGTTGTTGGCGATCGCCGACTGCGCCGCCATGTGCGCGCGCAGTCCCGTCGCCGCGGTGTAGACCAGCTTGTCCATTCAGGGTTCTCCGTCCGCGCCCTGGATCAGCTGCGGATGTTGAAGATGGTCTGCGAGATCTGGCTTGCGGTATCCAAGGCCTTCGAGTTCGCCTGGAAGTTGCGCTGTGCCGCGATCAGCGAGACGAGCTCTTCGGTGATGTCGACGTTCGACCGCTCGATCGTCCCCGACATCAGCTTGCCGAAGCCGTTGACGTCGGCGATGCCGAGCTTCGCCTCGCCCGAGATGCCGGTCGCCGACCAGTAGCTGCTGCCGAGCTGGCGCAGACCCTCGGGGTTCGAGAAGTTGGCCAGCATCACCTGGCCGAGCGCCTGCGTGTCGCCGTTCGAGAAGCTCGCCTTGACGATGCCGGACTCGTCGATCGTCACGCCCTGGATCTGGCCGACCGCCTTGCCGTCCTGCGCGCGCGCGGCGACGTTGAACGCCGATGCCAATTGCGTGGTGTCGAGCCCGAAGGTGAAGCCGAACTGCTGCGTCGTGCTGCTGCCTGCGGTGGTGAACGGGTCGAACGCGACCGCAGTGGTCGGCGCGGTCAGCTTGCCGGTGGTGTCGAAGTCCAGCTTGACGCTTGCCGCACCGTTGGTGGTCATCGGCTTGTCGCCGACATAGCTGAACACTTCCCAGCTGCTCGTATTGCCGTTGGCGGCATCGGGCGTCGTCGTGCGCTTGAAATAATTGGTCAGCGTCTGCGCGTTGCCGCTCGCATCATAGATCGTCGTCTGCGCCGACTGGTTGTAGCTGGTCGGGTCGAACCGGTCGAACGTCGTCGTCGACGGGATCGCCGCATTGGCGCTGAGGTTCAGCGACATCGACACGTTCGCGGTCGGAACCGCCTTGCCGCTGGTGGCGGGGAGCTGAAGGCTGACCGCGGAATCGAGCCCCGATGCGACGACCTTGCCCGAACCATCGACCGGATAGACCTGCAAATGGCTGCCGTTCGAATCGACCACATAGCGATCGGCATCGACCAGGAAGCCGCC
This sequence comes from Sphingomonas sp. Leaf30, assembly GCF_001422525.1. Lineage (NCBI taxonomy): Bacteria > Pseudomonadati > Pseudomonadota > Alphaproteobacteria > Sphingomonadales > Sphingomonadaceae > Sphingomonas > Sphingomonas sp. Leaf30. Next base: position 69,744 of record NZ_LMKZ01000001.1, read on the forward strand.
ATTGCGCGTATAGTTGACGTTGAGCGACGTCGTGCTCGGCTTGACCACGAAGAAGCCGTCGCCCGACACGGCGAGATCGAGCGCGTTGGCCGACTGGATGAGATTGCCCTGGCTGAACTGCTGCCGATTGCCCTGCACCACGGTGCCCGACCCGATCTGCTGCGCCGGGTTCAGCGAAACGCTCGACGCGATCACGTCGGCGAATTCGGTACGGCTCTTCTTGAACCCGTTGGTCGAGACGTTCGCGAGGTTGTGTGAGATCGTCGACATTTCGGTCTGCGAGGCCTGGAGGCCGGAAAGCGAGGTATAGAAGGACATCGGGTTACTCCTGGAATTCTGGCAAGCAGCGGGCGATCAGCCGATCTGGCGAACCGCGGTGACGGGGACCTCACCGAGGCCCGGTAGCGTGAGGATGGCGGCACCGGTCGTCGTCGAAACCGACTGGACCGGCGCCCAGACAAGGTTCTGTGATGCAACGGTCGTGCCATTATTCTGGGCGTTGACGATGACCTTGAACGGCCCCGTCCCGGCATCCTCGCCGGTCGCCGTCTTGCCGTCCCAGTCGTAGTTCACGGTGCCCTTGTCGGCGCTGCCGAGCGACATGGTCTTCAGCACGCCGCCATTGGCATCGGTGATCGTGACGTTGACGTTGCTCGCCGCGGCGCCGAGCTCGATCCCGCCGGCCAGCCCGCCGCTGGTCCGACCATAGGCCGTGTCGCCCGCGGTCAGCACGGTCTTGCCGACATAGGCCATCGCATCGCTCGCGCTGGTCACGTTCAGCTTGTCGGCGATCGACTTCATCGTCGTGCTCATCTCGGAAATGCCGGCGAGGCTCGAGAACTGCGCCATCTGTGCGACCATCTGGGTGTTGTCGACCGGGTTGAACGGGTCCTGATTCTGCATCTGCGCGGTCATCAGCTTCAGGAAATCCGACTGGTTGAGGGTCGTCGAATTGGATGCCGTGGTCGTCGTCGCGGCGGTCGTCGCGCGCGTGATGCCGAGGTTCGAAAGCGTGGAGTCGAAGGAACTTGCCATGATCAGCGGCCTAGCTTGAGGGTATCGATGATCAGCGACTTCGCAGTCTGCATCACCTCGACATTGTTCTGGTAGCTGCGCGCGGTCTCCATCATGTCGACCAGCTCGCGCGTTTCATCGACCGCCGCCTCGAAGATGTTGCCATCCTTGTCGGCCATCGGATTGTTCGGATCGTAGCGCTTGGCGGGGGCCTCGCCGGCGGTGACGACCTTCTCGACATCGACCGTCGACATGCCGCTGGCGGCGTCGAAGCTGGTGCGGAACACCGGCTTCATCGTCTTGTACGCAGCCTCCGCGGAGCCGGCGACGCCGCCCGCATTGGCGAGGTTCGACGCGGTGGTGTTCATCCGCAACAGCTGCGCGGACATCGCGCGGCCCGCGACCTGGAAAATCGTCATCGGCGCATTGGCCATCGCTTAGTCCCCCTTCAGCGCGCGGGTGACCTGGCTGATCCGCCCGTTCAGGAACGACAGCGTGGTCTGGTACTGCACCGCATTCTCGGCGAACGCGGTCTGTTCCTGGTTCAGTTCGACGGTGTTGCCGTCCATCGAGGTCTGCGTCGGCACGCGGTATTTGGTCGCCGCGTCGATCCCGCCGGCGCCGTCCGTCTCGAGCGACGCGAGCGCCGATTTGAAGTCGATGTCGCGCGCCTTGAAGCCGGGGGTCGAGGCATTGGCGATGTTCGACGCGAGCACCCCCATGCGCTGCGATCGCACCTCGAGGGCCGCACCATGAACGCCGAACAGCGAGTCACCTGACACTGGACCGAACTCCCGCGCCGAATTGCGCAAGCCTTCCAAAGCAATGGCCGTGCCAGTTGGCGCTCACTGACCGGATGACGCCGCTTTGCCGCCCGTCGGCAAGCGCGCGGCAACCCGGCCGGCAACGCCTTGCCGCTCCGGCAGAGGTGGCGGCAAGCGCGCCGGCAGGCATGGTGCCGACCCGTCGCGCAGCCTGCACACCACCGGCCCGCGCGAGTCCCGCTCACCGGGGGATCGCGAACTGGCCCGGCCCTTGCAACGACTTGCGGGACATGATCACGCTCGCCCATCTGCTCGACCCTGCTGCCCTCGCCATCGTCGGCGGCGGCACGATCCTCGGCGTCGCCCTGCGGACACCGCTGCGCGATCTGGTCCGCGCGATCGCGGCGCTGAAGACGCTCGGCCGCGCCCAGCTCGACGGCGATGCGCTGCTCCAGCAGATCGTCGCGCTCGGTCGTATCGCCCAGCGCCACGGCGCGATGGCGCTCGACCGCACGGTCATCGCCGATCCCGACATCGCCGCCGGTATCGCGGCGATCGTCGACGGCGCGACCGCCAGCGACGTGGCACTGCTGGTCCGGCATCGCCGCCATGCCCGGATCGAACGCCACGTCGCCGCCGCCGACGTCTGGGCAGGAGCCGCCGAACTCGCGCCCGCGATGGGCATGGTCGGCACGCTGATCGGGCTCGCGCGGATGTTCGCGACGATGAGCGATCCGACCGCGATCGGCGGCGCGATGGCGATCGCGCTGCTCGCGACGCTCTATGGCGCGCTGCTCGCCAACCTCGTCTTCATGCCGGTCGCCAACCGCCTGCGCGCGCGAGGCCGCAACGAGGCCTTCGAACGTGCCCGGATCGAGGCGCCACTGGTCGCGCTCGCTGCGCGCGAGGCCCCACGCGCACCGTTGATGAGCGTCGCATGACGGTCGGTGATTATCCCGAGCCGCAGCCCGGGCGTCCGCTCTGGCTGATCACGCTCGCCGATCTCGCGCTGCTGCTGGTCGGCTTCTTCGTGCTCCTGCAGGCGACGCAGACCGCCAGCGACCGTCCGCTCGCGCCCCGAGCACTGGCAGCCGGGTTGCGCGAGGGTTTCGGCGCCTCGGTCACGCCAACCGTCGACACAGCGCGGCCGAAACTGCCTCTACCCGGCGGTCCACTTGCTGCTGCCCAACCCACGGCCCTGCCCGTCGCCTCTGCCGGGATGCTCGACTTCGCGGTCGGTTCGGCTGTGCTGCCGACGTCACCCGATACGCTGGCGGCCTGGGCGCGTGACGCGGTGCGGGACCCACGCGTCCAGATCACCGTCACCGGATCGGTCGACGGCTCGCCCGGCGATGTCGACTCCGTCACGCGCAGCGCGGCGATCCTCGCCTCGGACCGTGCCCGCGCCGTCGCGGCCGCGATCGCCCATGTCGCCCCCGGCCGCGTGACGCTCGCGACCTCGCCGACCACCGGCCGCCGCGCCGCCATCGTCACCCAAGCCTTTGTCGGCGAACCGCCAAGGACCCCCTCATGATGCTCGCCCTGTTGATGATCACTGCCGGTGCGCCGTCCGCCGGCTTCCAGGATATCGCCGCGCTCGATCGCGCGATCTCGGCATTCACCGGCCGGCCGATCGGTGCCGAGGGTGGCGCGCGCACGACGGTCGATTCGCGGTTGCGGCTCGCGACGTGCCCGACCGTCGCGATGTCGTGGCGGACCGAGGCGCATGACGCGGTGGTCGTCGCCTGTGCCGGCCCCGCCTGGCGCATCTTCGTCCCCGTCATCCGCCCGGCCTCGCCCCCCGGCGCGACGCCCGCCACGACCCGTGCGGCCTATGCCCCGGTCGTGAAGGCCGCCCCCGTCATCCGCCGCGGCGATCCGATCGTGATCGAGGCAGGCACCGAGGGCTTTTCGATCAGTCGCGAGGGCGTCGCGCTGGCCGATGCCGCCCCCGGCGCACGCTTCATGGTCAAGGTCGACGACACCCGCACGCCGGTCCAGGCGATCGCGGTCGCCAGCGGCCGCGCGACCCTGCCCGGCTGGACGAATTAATTTTGTTAAAGCTTTTCGCGCGCCGGCCGTTTCTCCCTCTGTCAGCAAGAACCAGAGGGTGCAGACATGGTGGAATCGATCGGCTCGAAGCCGTTGACGGGAGGCGAGCGCAGCGTCGCGCGCATCGCCGCGACGACGCCTGTTCAGCCATCCGCCCAGCCTCTGGCGCAGGCGCCCGACCGTGCGGTCGAGGCCGAACCCTCGGCAACCTCGTCGATCGCGCTCGCGCGGACGATGGCCGCCGCCGCCCCGATCAACGAAGCGCGCGTGGCCGCGGTCAAGAAGGCGGTCGCCAACGGCACCTTCCCGATCCTGCCCGCGACGATCGCCGACCGGCTCCTCGCCTTCAAACTGGAATGGGCACCGAATGACCCGGCGTGACGCCCTGGTGCGCGTGATCGACGCGCTGCATGCCGAGATTGCGGCGCTGAAATCCAACGATGTCGCCGGGCTGGAGCGCGCGACGACGCAGAAGCTCGACGGCATCAATGCGGTCGCAACGCTCGGCACCGGTCCCGCCGGTCCCGAACTGCGCGAACTGGCGGACGAGGCGAACCGCCTCAACGAAACCTGCCGCATCTATACCAACCTGATGGCGGCAAATGTCCGCCGCCGCCTGCAAACCTTGACCGGCGAGGGCGGCATTGCCGGCTATCGGCCGCGCATGGGTGCGGCCTACGCCTGATCCGCGCGGCCGGGCAAGATCTGGCACGCCCCTTGCTGTGTAGTGTCCTGAAACAGGGACATTACTCGCGGGATGACCGTAAATCCTATCACTACCGGCCGGATCCAGTCCGCGATCGCGCTTGCGAGCAGCAAGACGGGCGTGGATTTCGACTATCTGCTCGGCCAGGCGAAGCTCGAAAGCGGGCTTAACGCCAATGCCAAGGCGGGCACGTCGAGCGCGTCGGGTCTGTACCAGTTCATCGAACAGAGCTGGCTCGCGGTCGTCAAGAAGCATGGCGCGGAGCACGGCCTGGGCTGGGCGGCCGACAGCATCGGCCAGTCGTCGGGCGGGCATCTGGGCGTTGCGGATGCGGGCACGCGTCAGGCGATTCTCGCGCTGCGCAACGATCCCGCCGCCGCCTCGATGATGGCGGCCGAACATGCGTCGGACAACAAGGACGCGCTCGAGGGCAAGCTTGGCCGCACCGCGACCGGCACCGATCTGTACATGGCGCATTTCCTGGGGCTCGGCGGCGCGTCGAAGTTCCTGACGACGATGCAGGCCAATCCCGACGCGAGCGGCGCCGCGCTGTTTCCTTCCGCCGCGCGCGCCAATCGCGGCGTCTTCTACGAGTCCAACGGTACGCCGCGCTCGCTGTCGGCAATTTACGAGCGGTTCTCGACGAAGCTCGGCGCCGCCGCTGCTGCCGGCGCGACCGGTTCGGCCACGACCGGCTCGGTCCAGTTCGCCGCGCAGGCGCTCGACATGGACGGCAGCACGGTCGTCACCGGCAACAATGAAAGCGCCGAGGACGCGCTCGCCTGGGCGACGTCGACGATGGGCCGGTTCGGCACCCGGAACGCCGGGTTCAATGCAGGCCAGAATTCGGCAAGCCTGCTGCGACCGACGCCCGACACCGCGCGGCTCGCTTATCTGATGCTCGCAAAGATGGGGGGCTGAACCCATGAACCGCCTGCTCTCCAACGCCCGTGCCTCGGTCCTGCCGCTCGCGATCCTGATGCTCGTGCTCGTCATGGTCGTGCCGATCCCGGCATTCATGCTCGACATCTTCTTCGTCGCGAACATCGCAATCAGCCTTGCCGTGCTGATGGTCGCCTTGAACGCGCAGAAGCCGCTCGACTTCTCCGCCTTCCCGACCGTGCTGCTGTTCGCCACGCTGTTCCGCCTCGGCCTCAACGTCGCCTCGACGCGCATCGTGCTCGTCCACGGCCATGAGGGCGAGAGCGCGGCGGGTCACGTCATCGAGGCGTTCGGCACGTTCCTGATCGGCGGCGATTATGTCGTCGGCATCTTCGTCTTCGCGATCCTGATGATCATCAACATGATCGTCGTCACCAAGGGCGCCGGCCGCGTCTCCGAAGTCAGCGCGCGCTTCACGCTCGACGCGCTGCCCGGCAAGCAGATGGCGATCGACGCCGATCTCAACGCGGGGCTCATCACCCCCGACGAGGCGAAGGCGCGCCGTATCGAGGTGTCGACCGAGGCCGATTTCTACGGCTCGATGGATGGCTCGTCGAAGTTCGTGAAGGGCGACGCGGTCGCGGCGATGCTGATCCTCGCCGCCAACATCATCGGCGGCCTGATCCTCGGCCCGGTCAGCCACGGCATGTCGATCGCGGATGCCGCGCACAATTACATCCTGCTCGCGATCGGCGACGCGCTCGTCGCGCAGCTGCCCTCGCTGATGCTGTCGATCGCCGCTGCATCGATCGTCACGCGCGTCACCTCGGACAAGGATCTCGCCGGCCAGATCGGCGGCCAGTTCGGATCCCCGCGCACCTGGACGCCGGTCGCGGTCATCCTCGCGCTGCTCGGCGTCCTGCCCGGCATGCCGCACATGGTGATCCTGCCCGCCGCCGCGATCGCCGGGTTCGCCGCGTGGAAGCTGCGCCAGATCGAGCGTCGCCCCGCCCCCGTCGTCATCGCCCCCGTCGAGGCGATCGACCAGTCGAAGATCGGCTGGGACGAGGTTACCGACGGCATGCAGGTCAATCTCGACATCGGCTACGGCCTCGTGCCGCTGGTCGACGACCGCCGCGGGTCGCCGCTGATGGGCCGCATCACCGGCGTCCGCCGCCAGCTGTCGAAGGAACTGGGGTTCGTCGTGCCGCAGGTCCGCGTCCGCGACGACATCAACCTCGCCCCCTATGTCTACCGCATCATCGTCAACGGCGTCGTCGTCGGTGAGGACACCGTGTCGCCCGACGACATGCTCGCGCTCGACACCGGCCAGGCGTTCGGCTCGCTGATCGGCAAGACCACCAAGGATCCGACTTTCGGGCTCGACGCGACCTGGATCTCGACCGCGGACGCCGATGCGGCGACCGGGGCTGGCTATCTCGTCGTCGATCCCGGCACCGTGGTCGCGACTCATCTCAACCACCTGCTCGGCCAGACCGCGTCCGATCTGCTCGGCCCCGACGAGGTCCAGGCATTGCTCGACGGGCTGAAGGAGCGCGCGGCGCAACTCGTCACCGCGCTCGCGCCGATCCCGATCACCACGCTGACCCAGGTTCTCAAGGGCCTGCTCGCCGAGAACATTCCACTCAAGGAATTCCGCAGCATCGCCGCCGCGATCGCGGTCGCAGCCCAGCGCAGCCAGGATGCCGAGGAGATCATCGAACTGATCCGCCCGCGTCTCGGCGCGCTGATCATCCAGAAGCTGTGCGGGATGCGCGAGCCGCTCCGCGTGATGACGCTCGAGGGGCATCTCGAAGGGCTGCTCGGCCAGGCGATGCGCGCCGACCAGTCGCGCCGCCACGTCATCGAACCCGATCTCGGCCGCCGCATCGTCGAAGCGCTGCAAAATGCCGCGCAGCCGCTGATCGCCGAGGCCAAGCCGTTCGCACTCGTCGTCCAGCCCGCGATCCGCCTCGCGATCCGCAAGCTGGTCCGGACCTGCCTGCCTGATACCCCGGTCATGTCGTTCTTCGAAGTGCCTGAGGACAAGGCGGTCGAGGTCGTCGCGGTCATCGGCGCACCGCAGCAGGCACTGGCCGCATGAGCGCCGAACCGATGGCCGCGGCGTTCGACAAGGCCCGCCCCGCGCGCGCCGGCGAAATCCCGACGGGGCCCCTCACCTATCGTCCTCAGCAACGCCCCGGCGACCCCGACCAGCTCGTCAAACAGCATCTCGCCATGGTCCGCCGGATCGCTTGGCATGTCCACGGCAGCATGAGCAGCATCGTCGAGGTCGAGGATCTGGTGCAGGTCGGGCTCGTCGCGCTGGTCGAGGCCGCGGCCGGGTTCGAGGAGCGTGGTACGCCGTTCAAGGCCTATGTCGCGACCCGCCTGCGTGGCGCGATGATCGACGAACTGCGCCGTCAGGCGACGACGACGCGCGGTGCGATGCGCCGTCGCCGCCAATATGCCGACGCCATTTCCACGCTCACCGCCCAGACGGGCAAGGCCCCCGGAGACGCCATGATCGCCCAGCATATCGGCGTCAGCATCGACAAGCTGCGCAGCGACTATGTGACCGCGGACGCGATCCGGTTCGATTCGATCGACGAGGTCTATGCCGACGACATGCCGTGGTTCGCCGACGACACCCCCGACGCGTTCGAACAGCTCGCCGACAGCGACCTGCGCGACGCGCTGATCGCCGCGATCACCGCGCTGCCCGAACGCGAGGCGCAGGTGATCCAGCTCTATTATGTCGAGGAAATGAACCTCGAGGAGATCGGCGCGGTCTTCGACATCGGCGCCGCCCGCGTCTGCCAGATCAAGGCGTCCGCGCATGCGAAACTGAAACGCGCGCTCGCCCGCAAGGTCTGACCGCAAGCCAGGCCAATCCATGCCGCCCCCGCCAGGGGGACGATAATCCGATCCGACGACCGAACGGACACGTCGTCCCCGCGGGTCATATCGCCACCGCACTGCGACGATAGCGCAAGTCGACTCTCGCGCGCTCAGCCAACCCACTGTCATCCCAACGCACAAAACCCCGGCGGCCTTCAGGCCACCGGGGTTCGTTGCGCCCCGTTTACCGGGGGGCGATCCGACTGGCGCCGGCACCCGATCGGGGGCCGGTGCCGGCGCCGGGATCGGATTACTGAAGCAGCTTCAGCACGCCCTGCTGGCTCTGGTTCGCCTGGGCGAGCATCGCGGTCGACGCCTGGCTCAGGATCTGCGCCTTGGCGAGCGCGGTCGTCTCGGCCGAGAAATCGGCGTCCTCGATGCGGCTCTTGGCCTCGGAGAGATTGGTCGAGGTCGTAGTCAGATTGTTGACCGTGACCTGCAGGCGGTTCTGGATTGCGCCAAGATCACCGCGGGTGGCCGAGATCTTGTCGATCGCCGCGTCGATCTTCGACATGGCGGCCGATGCCGCCGACTGGGTCGAGATATCGAGCACACCGCCCGCCGCACCGGCGCTGCCGCCCGATGCCTGGAGGCCGAGCTTGGCCAGACCGCCGCCATCGACCTGGATGGCGGAGCCATCGTTCGACGTCAGCGTGATCGATCCCTTGATGGACTGAGCCGTGGCGCTGAGCGGGGTTCCAGAGCCACCCCCAGCATCCGCTAGCGACGCGGTAACGTTGGCGGAGCTAACGGTGATATCACCGCCACCGGCCGAGGTCAGGACAATCGCACCGTCCTTCACTTCCGCCGTAACGCCGATCCCTGCGGTGTTGATCGCTGCGGCTGCGCTCTGCATTGCTACCGCGGGGTCCGCATTTCCGGCGATAGCTACGTCTTTGCCGTTAATTGAAAGCGTGCCGCCGGCAGTGTTGGTGAAGCCTTTCAAAACAGCCGTAGTCGAGGCGGTGGCGGTAACACCTGTCTTGTCGCTGACGGCGTTGATGGCATCAAGCTTGGCCTGGATGCCGCCGGTTTCCGTCTTCCCGACCGCAACACCGTTGATCTTCACGTCCCCGGCGGCGAGCGCAGCCGTACCGATCTGGGCGAGGCCCGTGAGCTTGTCGCCGCTTCCGGTATTGAGGCCGAGCGCGGTCAGGTCCGCGGCGGTTCCGGTGCTGCCGAGCGACACCGAAACGGGCGACCCGTCCTTGCTCTGCAACGCGACGTAGCCACCGTTCGAGCCAGCGGCGAACCCTGCCTTCGCTGCATTAGTGCCCGCGATGTTGATATCGGCGCCAGTATCGTTAGCCAGCGTGATCGTCCCGTCGTCGTTCAACGATGCGGTGACGCCAGGAGCATCGCGGTTGATATTGGCAACCAGTTCCGCAGCATCTTTGGCACCGGCAATATTGAAATTATTGATTTGAAGGTCGCCAGTCGCAGTACCACCGGCCGGCATTTTTACGCTCGTTACTGAGTTTGAGGCCGTTGCGATCACACCGCTGTTCGCCGAATTCTTGTTAATGTCCGCAGCCAAGGTCGTGGCGACGTTTGTCGCATTCGCTGCAATTGTGGTCGTGCCGCTTAGCAGTGCCTTGCCGTTAACCTGCACATCGCCCGTTTCGATCGCATTTTGGGTCGAACTGACGCGACCACCGGTTACAGAACCTGGCGCACCCGCGCTGCTCAGGCCGAGCGTTTTCGATGACACGCCGTCCATGGAGATGGAGACCGTATCCCCCGCGTTCGCCCCCGTCTGGAGCTTAAGCCCCTTGACCGATCCATCGAGCAGGCTGAGCCCGTTGAAGTTTGTCGTCTTCGAAATGTCGTTGATCTGCGCAGTGAGCTGATCGGTTTCCGCCTGGAGCGCCTTGCGCTCCGAGGCGCCGAGCGTGCCGTTGGCCGACTGGGTCGCCAGTTCCTTCATGCGCTGGAGCATCGACGTGACTTCGCCTAGCGCGCCTTCTGCGGTCTGCGCCATCGAGATACCGTCGCTGGCGTTGCGCACGGCGACGGCCATCGACTTAACCTGGCTGCCCATGCGGCTTGCGATCGCGAGACCGGCGGCGTCGTCCTTGGCCGAATTGATCCGCTTGCCAGTCGACAGGCGCTCCATGGCGGTCGCGAGAGCAGAATTGGCATTTGACGACGCGTTTGCGGCGCGCAGCGATGAGATATTGGTCCCGATAACGCTCATGATTAAAATCCTTCATGGCGGCTACCCCGCCGCCCCCATGGCGAAGGACCGAGCCGTCAGGATGGGTAACGGCCGCGCTTCTCCGGGCTTTAGGGAAAAAATCCGCCCCTCGCGCACCGGCGCGGCGCGCTCCCGTACACGCGCGCGCGAACGCGCCCGGAAATAGTTTGCCGCGACGCGGCACGATTTAACCGCGCCTTTACCCTCGAGGCCGCATTCCCGAATCGTCACAGGGGGACTTCATGCGCTCGATCTTTCCATCCGCTGCCGTCACGGCGCGCAAATATGCGCTCGTCTCGTCCCTGCGTGCGCAGGGTTTCGGGATAGGATCGCTCGACACCGCGCAGCCCGGCGCGAACGACCTGTTCCTCGTCGCCGAGGGCGAGCCCGTCGCCTATCCCGCGCGTACCGTCGTGATCGGCTCCGAAGGCCGCAGCGTCACCCCGTCGAGGAGCGGCGCGCCCGCCCGGATCGGCTTTGCCGCCGAGGATACCGCGGTCGGCAACGGCTTTGCCCGTGCGCTGATCGGCGGGCCCGACATGCCGACCGCCGCCGACCCCGAATCGCTCGCGCTGCTTGCACTGGCCGAGCGCGTCGCCGCCGCCGACATCACCGTGCTGATCAACGGCCCGACCGGCACCGGCAAGGAAGTGCTGGCCCGCGCGATCCACAATGGTTCGCCGCGCAAGGCCGGCCCGTTCATCGCGATCAACTGCGCAGCACTTCCCGAATCGATGCTCGAGGCGATGCTGTTCGGCCACCAGAAGGGCGCGTTCACCGGCGCATCGTCGGGCGGTGAGGGCTTTTTCCGCGCCGCCAACGACGGCACGATCCTGCTCGACGAGATCGCCGAGATGCCCCTCACGCTGCAGGCCAAACTGCTCCGCGTGCTGCAGGAGCGCGAGGTCGTGCCGCTCGGCGCGACCGTGCCGCAGCCGATCGACGTCCGCGTCATCGCCTGCGCCAACCGCGACCTGCAGGGCGAGGTCGCTGCCGGCCGGTTCCGCGCCGATCTCTATTACCGGCTCGCGGTGTTCCCGCTCACCACCAAGTCGCTCGCCGAGCGGCCGCAGGATATCCCCGCGCTCGCCGCGACGATGATCCTGCGTCATGCCGGCAACCGCAACGTCATTCCCTGGCCGTCGCGCGCGGCGATCGAGGCGCTGATGCTGCACGACTGGCCGGGCAATGTCCGCGAACTCGAGAACGTGATCCAGCGCGCGCTGCTGTTCTGCGGCGGCGACACGATCGAGGCGAGTCACATCCTGTTCGATCGCCCGGTGACGATGACCTTCGCCCCGCGCCCCGCGCCGGTCGTCGCGCCCATCGCCGAACCGCTCGTGCCCGTTGCCGCGACGCCCGCCGAACCGCAGACCGACACGCTGGGCACCATCGTCCAGATGAGCGAGTTCGCCGCGATCCGCGAGACGCTGAAGGCATGCGGCGGCAGCCGGATCGAGACCGCGCGCCGGCTCGGCATTTCGGAGCGCACGCTGCGCTATCGCCTCGCCAAGGCGCGCGAACAGGGTGAGGACTTCGCCCGGGTGATGTCGGCATGAGCGGCGTCAGCGGAATCGGCGGTGGCGCGATGAGCGTCGACCGCGTCATGGCGCTGCGCTCGCAGATCCTCGAGCGCAACCAGGCACTCGCGCGTGCCAGCCAGACCGCCCCGACCATCGCGCCGACCGAGACGAAACCCGTCAGCTTCGGCGACACGATGGAAACCGCGCTGAAGAGCGTGAACGAGGGCCAGACCCAGGCCGCCAAGCTCAGCGAAAGCTATGAGCGCGGCGAGACCGTCGACATCGCCAAAGTGATGCTCGCGCGCCAGCAGGCGTCGGTCGGGTTCGAGGCGACGCTGCAGGTCCGCAACAAACTTCTGTCCGCCTACAAGGACATCATGAGCATGCCGGTGTAATGATATGAGCACTGCCCTCATCCCCGCTTCGTCGGCCAATGGCCTCCCCGAGAAATTCGCTAACCCGCTCAAACAGATAAAGTCCGCCTTCGCGCAGCCCGCGGTACGCCGCTCGCTGCCGATGGTGCTGATGATCGGCCTGATCGCCGCCGCCGCGCTCGCGTGGATGACGCTGTCCTCGCCGACGCAGAAGACGCTGTTCACCAACCTGCCCGATGCCGACAAGGCAGCCGTCACCTCCGCGCTGACGACCGCGAACATCAAGAGCCGGATCGACGATTCGACGGGCTCACTGACGGTTGCCGAGGAGGATTATTCGCGCGCGCGGATGCTGCTCGCCGGCCAGGGCCTGCCCAAGGCGGCACCCGGTGGTTACGCGATCCTCGACCAGCTGCCGATGGGCGTCAGCCGCGCGGTGGAAGGCGAACGCCTGCGCCAGGCGCGCGAATCCGAACTCGCCCGGTCGATCGAGGAGATCGACGCGGTCGCCGAGGCGCGCGTGCATCTCGCGACGCCCGAAGCCTCGGTGTTCGTCCGCGACAATGCCGCGCCCTCGGCCTCGGTGATCCTGAAGCTGCAGGGCGGCCGGTCCTTGAGCGACGCACAGGTCGCCTCGATCATCAATCTCGTCGCGTCGTCGGTACCCGGCATGAAGCCCGATTCGGTGACGATCGTCGACCAGATGGGCGCGCTGCTGACCAAGCCCGGCGGAGTCGACGGCGTCGGTGCGGCGGGCGACAAGCGGATCGAGATCCAGCGTCGCGTCGAGGACAAGTACCGCACCCAGCTGATTCAGCTGCTGACCCCGCTGGTGGGGGCCGGCAACTTCACCGCCGAGGTCCAGGCCGACGTCAATCTCGACGAGACCCAGGCGACGCGCGAAAGCTATGACAAGCAGGGCGTGCTGCGCGCCGAGACGGGCAACTGGACCGGCAACCAGAAGGACGGCGCCGCGACCCCGGGGGGCATCCCCGGCGCGCTCAGCAACACGCCGCCCGCCGCCAGCACGCTCCAGGCACCGCAGCCCGCGACCGGCAATCCCGGCATGCCGCAGCCCGTCGCCGGTGGCCCCGCCCCCGACGCGATGAAGCAGTCCGACCAGTATCAGCGCGCCTATGACCTCGGCCGCGAAGTGTCGGTGACCCGCGCCACCCCGGGCAGCGTCAAGCGCCTGTCGGTCGCGGTGCTGCTGCGCGATCCCGACAAGACGCGCCGCACCGCGATGGAGATCAACCAGATCACCGACCTGGTGAAGAGCGCGGTCGGCTTCGACCAGACGCGCAACGACAATGTGACGGTGATCAGCCGCAAGTTCGCCGGCGCCGATGCCGCCGCCGATACCGGCCCCGCCTGGTACGACAATGCGTGGCTGCCGGTACTCGCGCGCAACGGAACCGCGATCGTCATCGCGCTGCTCGTCCTCCTGCTCGGCGTGCGGCCCATCGCCAAGGCGCTGATGAAGAAGCGCGAGGACGCGACGCCGCGGCCCGCCTTCGGCCAGACGATCGAGGGTGCCGAGGGCGAGGGCGCCGAAGCCCTGACCGGTCCGGTCGTCGTCCCCCCGGTCAGCCTCGACCAGCTCGAAAGCTCGCGCGGCTATGACGAGCGGGTCGGCGCGGTCCGCGGCTTCACCCGCGACAATCCGACCCGCGCCGCGCTCGCCGTGCGCGACATGATCAAGGCGGACGCACGCTGATGGAGGGCTTGCGCACCTATACCGGCGTGGAGCGTGCCGCCGTGCTGATGATGCTGGTGGGCGAGGACGAAGCCGCCGCGATCCTTCAGAAGCTCGACCCGGAAGAGGTCCGTCAGCTCGGCGCGGCGATGTTCAAGGTCGCCGATGTCTCCGAGCAGGAGGTCGAGACGGTGCTCGACGATTTCGTCGACCGCGCACGCGAGCGCACCACGATCGGCTTCGACCCCCGTCCCAAGATCGAGGCGGTGATGAACCGCGCGCTCGGCCGCGAAAAGGCCGAGAGCGTGCTCGCGCGGATCACCCCGGCTGAGGCGGCGTGCGAACTCGAACTGCTCGACTGGCTCGACGCCAGCGAGATCGCCGCGATGATCGAGAAGGAGCATCCGCAGATCGCCGCGGTGCTGATCGCCAATCTCGACGCGTCGGTCGGCGGCCAGGTGCTCGAACTGATGCCCGATGCGGTCCAGCCCGATATCCTCCACCGCATTGCGCGGCTCGGGCCGATCACGCCCGAGGCGGTCGACACGCTGCGCACATTGCTCGCCAACCGCACCGGCACCGGGTCGAGCGGCCAGGGCGTGACGCTGGGCGGCACGCGCGAGGCGGCCAAGATCCTGTCGGGCGCGCGCAAGGCGACCGAACAGCGCGTCATGCCCAAATTGTTCAAGATCGACCGCGACGTCGCCAAGGCGATCGAGGAGGCGATGTTCGTGTTCGACAACCTGCTTGAGCTCGACGACAAGAATCTGGGCACGCTGATCCGCAACGTCGATGGCGAGATCCTCACCAAGGCGCTTAAGGGCGTCGACGAGGCGGTGCGCAACCGCTTCCTCGGCTGCATGTCGGCGCGCGCCGCCGACGGCATTCGCGACGAGATGGAGTCGCGCGGACCGATGCGGCTCGCCGAGGTGCTCGAGGCGCAGAAGGCGATGATCGCGACCGCACGCGGGCTTGCCAAGGATGGCACGATCATGATGGGCGGAGGCGAGGACGATTATGTCTAAGTTTGTCGGGGCATCCGGTTTCGTCGCGGGTTTCGCCGCGCGCCACGACACCGCGGCGCAGCTGCTCGCGCACGCCTTCGCGCCGCCGATGGGCTTTGCGGCGGCCGATATCCGCGATCGTGTCGCCGCCGCGCCGCGCCGCGCGACCGGGTTCGCGCCGCAGGGTGCCACGCCCACGCCCATGTCGGCCCCGACCGCGCCGCCCACCGGGCCGAAGCATTTCAGTCCCGCCGACAAGGACAGCAATCCGACGGAGGGCTGGGATCCGCTCGACCCCGCCAGCGAGACCGAGAGTTTTCTCGATCCGCTCGCCGCCGCGCATGCCGCGGGCTATGCCGAGGGCCTCGCCGCCGCAGCCGCGGTGGCACAGGGGAATGCCGCGCGCGACCAGGCGCTGCTCGCCTCGCTCGCCGCCGCGCTCGCCACCGACCGGCTCGACCGCGACCGGGTCGCGACGCAGCTTCGTCAGACCGTCCTGCTGCTGGTCGGCAAGCTGGTCGGCGAGATCGGCATCTCGCCCGATCTGCTCGCTGGGCGGATCGAATCCGCGACCGAACTGCTCGCCGATTCCGCCGAGGCCGCGTTGCTGCGCCTGCATCCCGACGACGTCGCGCTGATCGAGGGCACGCTGCCCAAGTCGATCTTTGCCGCCGGCGACCCCAATGTCGCCCGCGGCAGCTTCGTGCTCGAAAGCGCGTCGACGATCGTCGAGGACGGCCCTGCCATGTGGCTCGACCAGCTCGCCAGCGCGATCGACCGCGTCGCGGTGCCCGCGAAAGCCGCCTGAGTGCTAAACCGCTTCACCGCCGACTATCTCGAAACGCTCGGCAACGCTGATTTCGTCGCGGCCCCCAGGGTGTCGGGCCGGCTCGCCTCGTTCGACGGGCTGCTGATGGAGGCGGTCGGGCTGACCCTGCCCGTCGGCACCGTGTGCAAGGTCGGTGAGGGCAGCGCGAGCGTCGAGGCGGAGGTGATCGGCTTCCGCAACGGGCGTACGCTGATGATGAATCTCGGCGGTCCCGCCGCGCTCCTGCCGCGCGCGCCCGTCAAGCCGATCGGTCCTCCGGGAGAGGCCGAGGTCGGCGCCGCCCTGCTCGGTCGCGTCGTCGACGGCGCGGGCAAGCCGATCGACGGCCTCGGTCCGATCCGCGGGGCTGGCCGCTGGCCGCTCGCGGGCAAGCTCCAGTCGCCACTCGACCGTGGCCGCGTGCTTCAGCCGATGGACGTCGGGGTGCGCGCGATCAACGGCCTGCTGACGATCGGCCAGGGTCAACGCGTCGGCATCATGGCGGGGTCGGGCGTCGGCAAGTCGGTGCTGCTCGGCATGATCGTCCGCGCCGCACAGGCCGACGTGATCGTCATCGGGCTGATCGGCGAACGCAGCCGCGAGGTCGCCGATTTCCTCGAGACCAAGGTCGCCGGCGCCGCCCGCGCACGTTCGGTCGTGGTCGCGGTGCCCGCCAACCACTCGCCCGTGCTCCGCATCCGCGGCGCGCTGCGCGCCACCGCGATCGCCGAAGGGTTTCGCGACGAGGGCAAGAAGGTCCTGCTGATCATGGATTCGCTGACCCGCGTCGCGCATGCCGGCCGCGAGATCGGCCTCGCGCTCGGCGAACCCGCCTCCGCACGGGGCTATCCGCCGTCCGCCATCGCGATGCTGCCGAACCTGATCGAGCGCGCGGGCGTCGACGTCCATACCGGCGGGTCGATCACCGCGATCTATACCGTGCTGGCGGACGGCGATGACGGCAACGACCCGGTCGTCGATTCGGCGCGCTCGATCCTCGACGGGCATATCGTGCTGAGCCGCCAGCTGGCCGAGCGCGGCGTCTATCCGGCGATCGACATCGGCCCGTCGGTCAGCCGCGTCATGACCGACATCGCCGATGCGCCGCATGTCCGGGCCGCGCGCATGCTGCGCCGCAACCTGGCGACCTATGAGGAGAATCGCGACCTCGTGCTGATGGGCGCCTATCGTGCGGGTGCCGACCCGGCGATCGACAATGCGATCGCCTGCCACGGCGCGATCATGGAGTATATCCGCCAGGATTCGGACGAGAAGGTGTCGCTGGCGGATGCGGTGGCCGAGCTGGTCGGTGTCTTCGGTGGCTGACGCCCGCGCCAAGACGCTGGCACGGATCCACCGCGTCCGGACCTTGCAGCTCGGCCTGACCCGCGCCGACGAAGCCCGCGCGCACGACAAGGCCGCGAGCGAACAGGCCTTGTCGACGCGCATCTCAAGCCTTGCCGCCGCCGTCGCCCCCGTGCCGCAGAGCGCGGTCGCGGTCTCGCTGGGAGCGTCGGCGCATTACCGCGAACGCCTGCAACAGTCCGCCGACGCCGCGGTCGAGCGCGTCCGGTCGGCGGAATATCAGGTCGCGCGCGCCACCGACGCGACCCGCGCCGCACAGCGCGACCAGAGCGCGGTCGAAAAGCTCATCGCGCGCGCGCAGGCCGATGCCGCGCTGAAGGAACTTCGCGCGCTCGAAGAGGCTCCCTCGGTCAGGACGATCCGGCACGATCCTTGCTGAGTACGGTGCGACACGCTCGTATCCGAGAGATTGCATGATCCAGCCCGCGCTTGCGCTTACCCCGTCCCCTGCCGCGCCTGCCGCACCGGCCACGCGTGGTGCGGAGCCGACGGTGGCGTTCGGCGCGGCGCTGGCCGGGGTGATCGACGCCGCGGGACGCCGCGACGCACTGCCTCTCCTGCCTGCCGCACCCGTAACGGCGAACCGGGCGCGGCAGCCGCTCGCCGCCGACGGCAATCCCTTGCCGGTCGCTGGCGAGCCGGCCATGTCCCTGCGGCCTGGCTCTGACGGCCTCCCGATCGTTGCGACGCCATCATGGCCGCCGCAACCGGACGGCGCATCGCCCGCGGCGCTCGGACCCGATCTGCCGCCGGCGCCGCCGTCCGAATTTGCGCTCCAGCAGGGCACGCCGCCGCTGCCGAACCACGCGCTTCGCGCCGGCCTTCGTGCGGCCGTGCGTGACGGTGCGGATCCGGCGTCCGAACCCGCCGATACCGAGCAGCCTTCCACCGACGCCGAGCAGGCGCCACTCGTCGCAACGCCAAACGCACCAACCGCCATCATTGTACCGCTGCTCGCGATGCCAGTACCGGAGCCTGTTCCGGAACCGGTGCCCGCGGCCGTCGCAGATGCTGCCCCCCCGCCCTTGCCCGCGCCATCCGCCGGCCTGACCGAGACCCCGCGGCCCCACGATCCTGCGATCACGCCCCCCGCAATCCCCATCGCCCCGCGCGCACCCGCACCGATGGCGGCGCTGCCGCGCATCACCGACGCCGCGCCGCTGCGAGCCGACACCGCTCCGGCCCCGCCAGCCGTGTCGATCGGCACCATTCTTGCGCCCGGTACGTCTGCACCCGTCGCGCCCCCCACGACCGCCGTGCCGACGATGATCGACGCGGATGCGCTCGCCCGTTCGGTCGAGGACGCGCGCGGGACCACAACGGCCAACGTGCCGCAGCAACCGCAGGGCCAGCCTCAGGCCCAGCCGCCGCTCCAGCCCGGCACCATCGCCTCGGCGGCGCAGGTATTCGGCGCGGCGATTCAGGCGGCGGCGCGGCGGCGGGACGAGCCGGACGAGCCCGGCGGCGCGCCGGCCCTCGGAGCGTTTGCCCCGGTCATGACCGCCGCCTCGGGCGTCTCGGCACAGCCGCCGCTCGACATGCGGCAGGAGCGCTGGCCGAGCGCAATGATCGAGCGGATCGACATCCTGCGCGACGCGGCAAACGCGACCGACACGCGGATCCGCCTGATTCCCGACGCGCTCGGCACGATCGACGTCTCGGTCCGTCGGGACGGCGATACCGTCCATGTGCAGTTCGCCGCCGAACAGGCCGCCACGCGCAGCCTGTTGCAGGAAGCGCAGCCGCGGCTCGCCGAACTCGCGGATGCCCGCGGGATGAAGCTGACGCAGAGCAACGTCGATACCGGCGCCGGCCAGCAGCAGCAGCAGCAGCAGCGCGCTGCGACGCCGCACCAGCCTTCGGCGCCTGCGCGCGCCCGCGCCGGAACCGCGACCGCCGCCGATACCGATTCCACCGACACCCGACTCGCCTGACCCGAAGGACTGCGTAGATGAGCGACAAGAGCGAAGCCCCCGTGCCCAAGAAGAAGGGGAAGATGGGCAAGATGATCATCGGCGGCGTCGCGCTGCTCGTCCTGGTGGGCGGCGGCGTGGGGGCCGGTGTCTATGCCTCGAGCGCGGGGCTGATCGGCGGCGGCCATGCCGCGGCCGATGACGGCAAGCCCAAGCTCATTCCGAAAAGCGAGCAGAAGTCCGCCGGGGCCGAAGGGGACGGCGAAGGCGGCGAGCATGGCGGCGGCGAGGATGCCGCACCCGAGAATCACGGCATGGCGCCGCCTGCGGGCGAGGGCGGCGACCGCTATGCGTCGACCTATTATGCGCTGGAGAAGGAATTTACCGCCAACCTCCAGGACAGCGCGCATTTCATCCAGGTCGGCGTCGCCGTCTCGACGCCCTATGACAACAGCGTCATCGACCATCTCAAGACCAACGAGATCGCGGTCCGCTCCGCGATCCTGATGGCGCTCGGCGAGGCGACCGAAGACGAGGTCTTCACCGCGCAGGGCAAGCGCAAATTGCAGGGTGAACTGGCCAAGGCAATCAATGCCACGCTCAAGCAGAAGGAAGGTTTCGGGGGGATCGGTAACGTTTACTTTACCAGTTTCGTCGTTCAGTGAGGCATGGTTAACGCCCCCCCAGACACGACGATGCGCGAGCGGCGCGAGCGCGATCGTCCCCAGGCGGCCCATTCGGGCATGCTGGGGTCGGCCAAGCTCAATCCCTTCGGTGATTTGCACACGCTGCAGCATCTGTCCGCCCGGTTCGCGCGGACGTTGCGCGGCGTGTTCGAACCAATGCTGCGCCAGGAAGTGCGCAGCTGGGCCGAGCCGCTCGTCGTCCAGCGCTTTGCCGATTACCGGGCAGAGCGCGGCGACGGGCTGATCGCCTGGCTGCCGATGGTGATGACGCCGGGTGCCGCGCAGGCGCTGTGCGTGATGGACGGGCGGTTCATCCTCGAGCTGCTCGACCTGTTCTTCGGCGGGACGGGCGCGGTGCCACCGGTGCTGCCAGCCGAATTCTCGCCCGCGGGCGAGGCGATGATCGCGCGGATCGGCCAGCTGATCGCGACCCCGCTCAAGACCGCGTGGGAGCCGATGGCGCGGTTCGAGTTCCAGCCGACCCGTGTCGAGGTGAACCCGGCGATGATCGCCGAGCTCGACGGCGAGGATGCGATGATCGTCACCCGCTTCGGGCTGGCGACGGGGGCGGGCAAGCCGGTCTTTCTCGACCTCGTCTACCCGGTCACCGCGCTCAAGCCGCACGCGCCGTCGCTCACCACCAAGGTGCTCGGCAAGACCGCCGAGCCCGATCCGGCCTGGCGCAACGAGCTGACCCGCGCGGCGATGAACATCCGCTTCCCGATCCGCTCGGTGCTCGCCGAACCCGTCGTGTCGCTGCAGATGCTGATGGACCTGAAACCCGGCGACGTGATCCCGATCACGATCTCGGGCGACGTCCCCGTGATGGTCGGCAACGACCGGCTCGGCTGCGGCACGGTCGGCACGTCCAACGGCTTCGCCGCCATCCAGCTCACCTCCATTACCCGTATCGACGAAGGATTCGCAGCATGACCGACATGGCCGGTACTTTTCCGGTCGACGCCGCCGTGGCCGCCAATTTCAGGCTGCTGCAGGACGTCGACGTCAAGCTGACCGTCGAGATCGGCTCGACCAGCCTGACGCTGCGCGAACTGCTCGCGCTGAGCGAAAGCAGCGTGATCGAGCTCGATCGCCAGGCCAACGAGCTGCTCGACGTGTTCGTCAACGGCACGCTGATCGGCCGCGGCGAGGTCGTCACCGTCGGGGAGCGGTTCGGGGTGCGGATGACCGAGCTGGTCAGCCCCGACAAGTCGCTCGCGGCGCGCGGCTGATCCGATGCTCTGGTCCTATATCCTGAAGCTCGTCATCCTCCTGCCGCTCGTCTGCGGGCTGATGGTCGGCTGTCTGCTGCTGTGGCGCAAGTTCGAGAGCCGCATGCCCGGCAAGCCCACGTCGCGGCTGATCGGCGTCAAGGAAACGATGATGATCTCGCCGGGCCTGCGCCTCGCGGTGATCGATTTCGAGGGCCGGCGGCTGCTCGTCTCGGTCGGTCGCGGTGGCGTGCACCTGATCGACAAGGTCGACGCATGAGCCTGATCGTTACGCGCAAGGGGTCGGGCCCGGCGCTGATTACCGCTGTACAGGCCAGGACGCAGTCGCGTGGCGCTTTGTGGCTGTGGGTCGGCCTCGCGCTGCTGGTCGCCCTGTTCCTCGCCATGCCGGCCTTCGCGCAGGCCGTCCCCGCCCCTGCCAGCCCCGCGGTCGGCGACGCGGTCGACCGCGCGCTCGGCCAGCTCGGCGGCCAGGCGGCGGGCAATACCGGGCAGAGCGGCTCGCTGTCGCTGTCGCTGCAGGTCCTCATCATCATGGGGCTGCTCACGGTCCTGCCGGGCATCCTGCTGATGATGACCAGCTTCACGCGGATCATCATCGTGCTGGCAATCCTGCGCCAGGCGCTCGGCCTGCAGCAGACGCCGCCCAACCAAGTGCTGCTCGGCCTGTCGCTGTTCCTCAGCTTCTTCATCATGGCGCCGACGATCACCCAGATCAACACGACCGCGATCCAGCCCTATGCCGCCGGCCAGCTCGCGGGGACGCAGATGATCACCACCGCGGGCGTCCCGCTCCACGCGTTCATGGTCAAGCAGACGCGGATCAAGGACGTCACGATGTTCGCCGAGATGGCGAAGTCGGGCCCCTATGCGTCGCCGCGCGACATCCCCTTCTCAGTGCTCCTGCCGGCGTTCGTCACCTCGGAACTCAAGACCGCGTTCCAGATCGGCTTCCTGATCTTCCTGCCGTTCATCGTCATTGATCTCGTCGTCGCGACCGTGCTGATGTCGCTCGGCATGGCGATGCTGTCGCCGACGATCATCTCGATGCCGTTCAAGCTGCTGCTGTTCGTGCTCGTCGACGGCTGGGCGCTGACGATGGGCAGCCTCGCCAACTCGTTCGCGACCTGACCCGGTGGATGCACCCACACTCCCGTTCGTGCTGAGCGCAGTCGAAGCACATGAGTCCCAGGCCCTTCGACTTCGCTCAGGGCGAACGGAAGCATTATAAGCCATGGACGCGCAATATTTCCTGACCATCGCCAACCAGACGATGTGGGTGCTCGCGCTCGCCAGCGCGCCGATCCTGATCCCGGCGCTGCTTGCCGGGCTGATCCTCGGCATGATCCAGGCGGCGACGTCGATCAACGAACAGACGCTGTCGTTCGTGCCGAAGCTGCTCGTCGTCGCGGTATCGATCATGATTTTCGGCAGCCTGATCCTCGGGCTGCTGAGCGATTTCACCGTCAGCATCTTCGAACGCATCCCCGATCTGGTGAAATAGGCGGATGCTCGGCTTCGGCCTCTCGATCGAGCCGCAGCTCTGGGCGCTGATCTTCGTTATGGTGCGGATCGGCGCGACGTTCATCGCCGCGCCGGTGTTCGGCAACGTGTCGGTGCCCGTCACGGTCCGCGTCACGCTGTCGGGCGCGATCGGCTTCCTCGTGCTCGCCGCGCACCCGGTCCAGCCACCCGCGCAAATCTTCGCGACGGCGACCGTACTCGCGGTCGCCGCCGAGGCGCTGGTCGGGCTCGCGCTCGGCTTCGTGCTGCAGATCGCGTTCGCCGCGCCGGTGATCGCCGCCGAGATCATCGGCGGGTCAATGGGGCTCGGTTTCGCTTCGTCGGTCGATCCGCAGAACGGCCGGTCGAGCCCCGCGCTCGGCCAGTTCTTCTCGATCATGCTGACCTTGCTGTTCCTGTCGATGGACGGCCACCTCGTGCTCGTCGAGATGCTCGTCAAAAGCTATGACGTGATGCCGCCCGGCGCTGCATGGCTCGGCGTCGACCGGCTGCGGGGGATCGCGTTCTTCGGCGGCTATGCGTTTCTCGCCGGGCTGCTGCTCGCGCTACCGGTCGGCTTCCTGCTGCTGTGCCTCAACATCGTCGTCGGCATGATCAGCCGCGCAGCACCCGCGCTCAACCTGTTCTCGGTCGGCCTGCCCGCGAGCCTCGCGGTCGGCGTCGTCGCGCTCGCGGTCGGCTTCCCGGCGATGGGCGACTATATGGTCGTGATTATCCGCGAAGGCCTCGAAGCCACGCAGAGCCTGGTGCTCGGCTGATGGCGGACGAATTCGGCGAAAAGACAGAAGCCCCGACCGACAAGCGCAAGAAGGATGCGGTCGAGAAGGGCGACATCCTCCGCTCGCGCGACTTCGCGACCGCGCTCAGCATGCTCGCGGGCGTCGCCTGGCTGATCTATGCCGGCCCCTCGCTGATCGCCGCGTGCAAGGCGGTGATGGCGTCGAGCTTCCAGTTCGGCCGCGCGGACGTCGAGGATTTCTCGCCCTGGCGCCCGCTCCAGGAGGCGGGGTGGAAGCTTGCGCCCTCGCTCGTCACGCTGTTCGTGGTCAGCCTGGTCGCTGCGGTGCTCAGCCAGGCGGGGCTCGGCTCGCTCGGCTTCAACGGCAAGCTGCTCGCGCCCAAGTTCACGCGCATCAACCCCGCCTCGGGGCTCAAGCGGATCTTCGGCCCGACCGGCTGGATCGAGCTCGGCAAGTCGCTGCTGAAGGTCGCGCTGCTCGGCACCATCGGCGGCTGGATGCTGTGGCAGGCATCGCATACGACGATGGGGCTCGCCTCGTCCGCCGATCTCAACCAAGCGCTGACGACGCTCGGCGGGACCTTCTCGTCGATCCTGATCGCGATGGCGTTCGGGCTCGTCGCGATCGCCGGGATCGACGTGCCGATCCAGATCATCCGCCGCCTCGGCAAGATGCGCATGTCGAAACAGGAGGTGAAGGACGAGCACAAGGACAATGAGGGCAATGCCGAGGCCAAGGGTCAGCAGCGTGCCAAGATGCGCGCGATGGCCAGCGGCAACATGCGCAAGGCGGTCGGCGAGGCGCACGTCATCCTGACCAACCCGACGCATTTCGCGGTCGCGCTGCGCTATGATCGCGGCAAAGACCAGGTGCCCGTCGTCGTCGCCAAGGGCCGTGGCGCGACCGCGCTGGCGATCCGCGAACTCGCCGCGGAGACCCGCGTACCCGTGCTCGAATATCCGCTGCTCGCGCGCGCCGTCTATTACACCAGCAAGGAAAATCAGGAGGTTCGCGATGACCTGTACATGGCGATCGCGACCGTCCTCGCCTTCGTGTTCGGGCTGAATGCAACCGCAGGCGGCACGCCGATGCCGCAGCCCGCGATCACCGTGCCGGTCGATGCGCGGTTCGACGAAAACGGCGTGAAACTTCCCTAAAGATCCGGCGGCCGCGGTCGTTATTCCATTCGAGCGCGCAAGGATTCCGGCATGGCAATTTCAACGACGAGCAGCACCGCGACGCCGACCCCGGCGGCAACGCCGACGCCGACCGCGGCGAGCGTGACGAAGAACGCGGCGCAGTCGCTGCTGACCTCGCTCAATGCCGGCTCGGGGATCGACACCGCAAGCCTGGTGCCCTCGCTGGTCGAGGCGCAGTTTGCGGCCAAGACCGCGCAGCTGACCGCCAAGTCGAAGACGATCACCACGCAGATCTCGGGGCTGGCAACGCTCAAGAGCGCGATCTCGGGCTTCTCGACCGCCTATGCCGCGCTGGTGAAGGGCGGCACGCTGACCAGCCAGCCGACCAGCTCCAATACCGCCGCGCTCGGCGTCAGCGCGCTGGCGGGCGCGAAGGCCTCGGGGCTGTCGTCGACCATCTCGGTCAACCAGCTCGCCGCCGCGCAGACCATCCGCACCACCGCCGCGGTCGCCGATCGCACCGCGGTGATCGGCTCGGGCAGCTTCACGCTCAACTTCGGCACCGCCACCTATGACGCGGCGGGGACGACGATGACCGGCTTCACCGCAGGCGGTGGCACCGCGGTGACGATCGACGTTACCGACGCCAGCCTCGACGGGATCGCCGCGGCGATCAACGCGAAGGGCGCAGGCATCACCGCCTCGGTCGTGACCGATTCGAACGGCAGCGCCTATCTGTCGATGAAGGGCGCGACCGGCGCGTCGCAGGCGTTCACGCTGAACGCGACGACGGACACGAGCGGCAAGCTGGCCGCCTATAATGTCGGGCCCGGCGCCACCAACACCAGCGTCACGGCGGCTGCACAGAATGCCAAGCTGACCGTCGACGGGATCGCGGTCGAGCGCGCGAGCAACACGATCAATAACCTGGTAACGGGCGTCAAACTGCAGCTCAACGCCGTGTCGACCGGCCCGGTCACGCTGGGCAGCACGACGCCGACCAGCGCGCTGTCGCAGGCGGTATCCGACGTCGTCGAGACCTATAACCAGGTCATGGCGACGCTCACCGAGCAGACCGACCCGGTGACCGGCGTGCTGCGCGCGGACCCGGCGGCGAAGACACTGTTGTCGTCGCTCAAGGCGCTGACGCTGGCGCCGCTGTCGGGCGACACCGGTGGCGGCAGCCCGACGACGCTCGCGCAGATCGGCGTCGCGACCAATCGTGACGGCACGTTGCGCGTCGATGCCGCCGCGCTGTCGAACGCGATGTTGACCAATTCGACTGCGATCGAGACGATGCTGAACGGCTCGGCGGACGGCAAGGCCGGGCTTGGCGCGGTGCTGAACGCGATCACGACCAGCGCGACCAACACGACGATCGGGCTCGGCGCCTCGCAGACGCGCTACACCGCCGCGCAATCCGCGATCGCCGATGCCGAGGCCAAGATCGCGGATCAGTCCGCGGCGATGACCACCCGCCTGACGCAGCAATTCTCGAGCATGAATTCGCGCGTGTCGTCGTACAAGTCGATCCAGAGCTTCCTCACCAACCAGATCGCCGCCTGGAACAAGAGCGACTCGTGATGTACGCAACCACCCTCACGCGCGACCCGTTTGCCACCTATCGCCAGATCGACGCGGTCGGCCGCACCACGACCGATGGCCCGGGCCTCGTCCAGCTGCTCTACAAGGAACTCGTCGCGGCGCTGCGTGCCGCCGCCTGGGCCTCCGACAACCGCCAATATGCGACCAAGAGCGACCGCGTGACACGCGCGACCGCGATCCTGTTCGCGCTCGAGGCGGGGCTCGATTTCGACCGCGGCGGCGCGGTGTCGGAAACGCTCGCGCGGCTCTATGCAGGCGCGCGCCGGACGATCGTCGACGCCTCGGTCGGCCAGGACGGCTCGGTCTTCCGCACCACCGCGGACACGCTCGACGAGATCGCGCAGGCCTGGCGCACCGCCAGCGCGGCCTGAGCCGCTACCGTTCGAACCAGTGCCGCTGGACGAAGTAGATCACGATACCCAGCGCGATCACCAGGCAACCGCCCGCGATCGCATCGAACGCCCAGGGCTCCTCGGCAAAGGGCAGCCCCTTCACGTTCATCCCGTACAGCCCGGTCAGGAACGTCAGCGGCAGGAACACCATCGCCGCGACCGAGATGATCAGCGAGCGATTGTCGATCTGCTCTGCGCGCAGGTCGGTCAGCGCCTCGTGCGTCAGCGCGGATCGCTCGCGGATCGATTCGAGCTCCTCGGCCATCCGCGCCGCGCGGTCCGCCGCCGCCGCCAGGTGCAGCCGGTCGTCGTCGCGCAGCCAGTCCCCGGGCAACGCAGCCAATTTCTCGAGCGCGGCACGCTGCGGATTGAGAAACCGGCGATAGCTGATCGCCGCCACGCGGACCTCGCTGACGGTGCGGCGCAGGGCGAAGATATGCTTGGCGTCGAGCCGCTCCTCGCAATCGTCGAGCTCGTCGCCGAGCGCCGCCACCTCGGGGTCGAGATCGGTGGTGATGGCGGTCGCGAACGCGGTGATCAGATCGCCGGGATCGCGCACCCGCCCCGCCTCGACCTCTTTTTCAACCAGCGGGATCGCGACCAGCGGCTTGCGTGTCAGCGAATAGACGCGTCCCTTGACCACCCAGATGCGCAGCGACGCGAGCAGGTCGGACGAATCCATCTCCTCGTTCGTCCGCCCGCGCAGGTTGAGGAACGCCCCCTCGCCGACCGCCTCGCAGCGCGGCCGCGTCTCGGTCGCGGTCAGTGCGTCGATCACATAGGATTCGAGCCCGGCCTCGTCGCGAAGCCAGGCCTGCGCCTCGTCCTCGGTGGTTGACAGATGGACCCAGACCAGATCGCCGCTCGCGGCCGGCGCCGCCTCGACCGCGAGCCGCGACGCGACTCCGTCAGCGACCTTGAACCCGAACCCGCTCACGCGCGCATCGCCACATCGACGACCAGCCCCGATCCCTGCGCATCGGGCGGCGCATCGCACGGGATCCGCGCCGCATCCGCGCGCGCGCGATCGAGGATCGCCGGCGGCACGTCGCTGCGGTGATAGACCCGGTCCGCGCTGGCGAGCGCCCGCGCCTGTCGCAATGTCAGATCATCGGGATCACGCGATGCGAGCGTCATCCGCACGATCGCCCCGTCCTGCACCAATCCCCCGTCGAGCCAGCCGGCCACGTCGCGCGACGGTCCGAGCGGATCGAGCACGCCCCCCGGCGCGAGCGCATCGGCCAGCGCACGCCGTCTGGCACCGCCATCGGGGAAGCGCGTGCGCATCGCCCCGCGTGCGCGCTGCAGGGCGTTTGCCAGCCCGCCCAGATCCGCCGGCACCAGCGCCTCGAGCCGCTGCCGCAATGCCGCCGCCAGCCCGGCCGACGCGCCCCCCGTGCCGATCGCGATCAGGACGGGCTCGCGGTCGACGATCGCGGGCAGCGTGAAGTCGCAATGCTCGGACCGGTCGACCGCGTTGACGAGCACACCGCGCGCCTTGAGCCGCGCGACCGCCGCGAGCGCCTCCGCCTCGTCGTCGATCGCGACGATCGCCAGCGCGGCCATGGCGGCCTCATCGGTGACGACGTGAGCGCCGGCGCGGTCGAGCAGCCGGCGTTTCGCGTCTGCCGCCTCGCCCTCGCCCAGCAGGATGACCGGGCGACCCGCCAGCCGCACGAATAGCGGCAGGCTGTGCAGGCTCACCGCTTGAGCCATTCGGGGACGCGCTCGGCGGCCAGGATCGTCTCGGGCTCGATCCGATCGGCGACCACCGCGAACCGATCGCCGTCGACCAGCACCTCGGGCACCAGCGCGCGGCTGTTATAGGTCGACGCCATCGTCGCGCCATACGCGCCCGCGGTGCGGAACACGCCCAGATCGCCCGACTTCACGACGTCGATGTCACGCCCCATCGCGAAAGTGTCGCCGGTCTCGCACACCGGCCCGGCGATGTTCGCGGTCATCCGCTCGCCGCCCGGCTCCACCGCGACGAAGTCATGATAGGCATCGTACATCGCGACGCGCGCGAGGTCGTTCATCGCCGCATCGACGATCACATAGGGGTTGGTGACCCCCGGCTTCACCCAGATGACCTTGGTCAACAGCACGCCGGCGTTGCCTGCGATCACGCGCCCGGGCTCGAACATCAGTTCGACGTCCCAGCCCGCGGTCGCGCGCGCGACCATCGCGCCATAGTCGGCCGGGCTCGGCAGCACGTCGTCGGGCTTGTAGGGCACGCCGAGGCCACCGCCCAGATCGACCCGGCTAATGACGTGCCCCGCCGCACGCAGTTCGGCGACGAGCTCGCCGATCCGCGCATAGGCCGCCTCGAGCGGGGCGAGATCGGCGAGCTGGCTGCCGATATGGATCGCCACCCCGCGCAGATTGAGCCCCTCATGCTTCGACAACCGGTCGAACATCGCCGGCGCCTGGTCGATCGGCACGCCGAACTTGTTCTCCTTGCGCCCGGTCGAGATTTTCGCGTGCGTGCCGGCATCGACATCGGGGTTCACGCGCAGCACCGCCGGCGCGCGGATACCGCGATCCCGCGCGAGTGCAGCGAGCACCTCGCCCTCTTCCTCGAGCTCGAGGTTGAACTGGCCGATCCCGGCATCGAGCGCGCGCGCCAGTTCGTCGCGGGTCTTGCCGACGCCCGAAAACACGATGTCCGACGCGGGGATGCCCGCCGCCAGCGCGCGCGCCATCTCGCCCGCCGACACCACGTCCGCACCGTAGCCCTCATCGGCCAGGACGCGCAGCACCGCGACGTTCGGATTGGCCTTGATCGCATAGGCCAGATGCACGCGCCCCGCACCTTTCAGCGCGTCGCGGAACACCTGCGCGTGACGGCGGAACGTCGCGGTCGAATAGACATAGACGGGCGTCCCGACCGCCTCGGCGATCGCGGGAAGCGCAACGTCCTCGACATGGAGGACGCCGTCGCGATAGTGGAAATGGTCCATGCTGGCCTGTGATCAGTTGGAAGGCGGCAGGTTGAATTCGTCGCTCCGCCGCTCGCGCGAGCTGGTGAGCAATTCATCACTGCGTTCGGGGCGCTGCTGCGGCGTCGGTGTCAGCAGCGCGGTCGGCGTCGGTGTCGTCTTCGCACCGTAAGGCGCGACCGGCAGCGATTTGCCGGGCGCGGGTTCGAGCCCGTCGGCCGCCCCGCAGGCGGTCAGCGACAGGCCCGACAGGGTCAGCCCGGCAAGAAGGATCAGGCGTGTCATTCGCTCGTCTCCCGTGCGGCGCGGATCGCGGCGCGTACATTGCCGGGTGCGGTGCCACCGAAGCTGGTCCGGCTGGCGACCGACGCATCGACCGACAATACGCCGTAGACCCGGTCATCAATCCGCGCATCGATCGCCTGCAGATCCTCGATCGACAAAGCGTCGAGCGCGATGCCCAGATCCTCCGCGCGTTTCACCGCACGCCCGGTCACATGATGCGCCTCACGGAACGGCAGCCCCGCCTCGCGCACCAGCCAGTCGGCCAGATCGGTCGCGGTCGCAAAGCCCGCCTCGGCCACCGCGCGCATTCGCTCGGTCCGGAACGTCGCGCTCTCGACCATCCCGGTCATCGCCGCGATCGACAGCGCGAGCAGATCATGCGCCTCGAACACCGGTGGCTTGTCGTCCTGCATGTCCTTCGAATAGGCGAGCGGCAGCCCCTTCATCGTCACCATCAGCGCGGTCATGCATCCCATGATCC
>NZ_LMKZ01000001.1:100051-102606 GCF_001422525.1 Sphingomonas sp. Leaf30
GCCCGTCGACCATTGGTCGCTGAGCGCGACGAAGCCGAAGGGCTGCGACGCCCAGAGCACGAATTCCTCCGCCAGCCGCGACAGATGCAACGCGCACTGGGTGGCCGCGACGAGATAATCGAGCGCGAAATCGCGGTCGCTGACCCCGTCGAGCGAGTTGGTCATCGGCCCGTCGAAGCCGAGCGCATGCGCGGTCATCTCGCGGTCGATCGGGAAGCCCGTTCCCGCCAGCGCCGCCGAGCCGAGTGGCGAGCGGTTCATCCGCACGCGCGCATCCGCAAAGCGGCTGACGTCGCGCGCGATCATCGCGTGATACGCCATCAGGTGATGGCCGAGCGTCACCGGCTGCGCGGATTGCAGATGCGTGAACCCCGGCATCACGCTCGCCGCATGCTCCTCGGCCCGCACGAGCAGCGCCGCCTGGACCCCGCCGAGTGCCGCGAGCACCTGATCGATCGCATCGCGCACCCAGAGCCGGAAGTCGGTCGCGACCTGGTCGTTGCGCGACCGCGCGGTATGCAGACGCCCCGCAACCGGACCGATCGCCTCGGCCAGCCGCGCCTCGGTCTGCATATGGATATCTTCGAGGACGAGGTCCTCGGCAACGCCATGGGCGGCATAGTGCTCGGCGACCCGGTCGAGACCCGCGGCGATCGTCGCGGCGTCCTCGGCCGACACGATACCGCGTGCGCCGAGCATCGCGACATGCGCCTTGGAGCCGGCGATGTCCTGCTTCCACAGTCGCTTGTCGAAGGGGATCGAGGCGTTTATCTCCCGCATGACCGCGGCCGGACCCTCGGCGAAGCGTCCACCCCACATCGCATTGGAGCCGTCCATGTCCTCCCCTTCTCTGCTCTCAAGGGCGTCGATCGTCTGTCTCCTGGGTAGCGCAATGCTGATTGCGGGCTGCGATAGGAAATCGCCGGCTCCGGAGCAAGCAAACGCGGCAGGCGCCGCGATGGGCAATGGCGCCGCATCGGACGAAGTCGCGGCCTCGCCCGACGAAGCGACCGGCACCCCCGCCGCCCCGGTCGACAAGATCGACCGCAGCCACAAGGGTGAGACGGGGCCGACGACCAGCTTCACCGCCCCCGATGGAAAGTCCGTCACGCTTGCCAGCTTCAAGGGCAAGCCGCTGCTGCTCAACCTGTGGGCGACCTGGTGCGCGCCCTGCGTCGCCGAGATGCCAACGCTCGATGCGGTCGCGGGCGCAATGAAGGACAAGGTTCAGGTCGTCGCGGTCAGCCAGGATCTTCAGGGTGCCGAGAAGGTCACGCCGTTCTTCGCGCAAAAGGCGTTCACGACGCTGAAACCCTATCTCGACGCCAAGGCCTCGCTCAGCATCGCCTATCAGGCGAACCTGCCGACCACGATCCTCTACGATTCGAACGGGCGCGAGGTCTGGCGGATGCTGGGCGGCTATGAATGGAACACCCCCGCCGCGGCAAAGCTGATCGCCGAAGCCCGCTGACCGCCCCGCACGACGACGCGCCGCTCCGCCGCGAAAGCCGGAACGGCGCGTCGGCGGCATTCAGGCTAAGCGTACCCTTCTGCATCACGCGTGTCGCTTGTTCTGCATCTCGTCCGTGCGCCTCATCTCCCCATCGGGATCTTAAGGAACATCCGACGCCAGACACGAAAACTCCTGCTGCCTGCTTGCTGACTAGCCCGCGAGCATCGCGCGGATGCGATCGGCCATATCGGGATCGACCGGGTTGTAGACGATCATGCCCAGGTCCGGACGACCCTCGACCGCAAAGCCCGAATATTCCAGCTCCATTGCGCCCAGAACGGGGTGGTGCAGCCGCTTGGTGCCCTCGCCGTGGAAGCGCACGTCGTTGTCCGCCCATAACGCCGCGAATTCGGGACTGGTCGCGCACAGCTCGGTGACCAGCTGGCCAACCTCGGACACGGCACCCGCGCGGACCGCGTCGGCCCGGAATGCGCCGACCACGAAGCGGGCGGTGCTTTCCCAATCCTCCTGCGCGCGCCGCACCCGGTCATCGCCGAACACCAGCCGCAGGATGTTGCGCTCCCTGGGTGGCAGCGCGCCGTAATCGGTGAGCACGAGCGCGGCTGCGCGGTTCCACGCCACGACGTCCCAGGTCGCGGTCTTGATGATCGCGGGGCTGGCGGGCATCCCGTCGAGCAGGCGCTGGAGCCGCGGCGTCACGCTGTCCGCGGCGCGGTAGCGCACCTCCGGCGGACGACCGAGCGCGAGCATGAACAGATGCTCGCGCTCGGCCTCGGTCAGCATCAGGCCGCCCGCAATGCGGTTCAGAACATCGGGGGATGGCGCGCCGCCACGTCCCTGTTCGAGCCAGGTGTACCAGGTCGGACTGATGTTGGCACGTTGCGCGACCTCCTCGCGGCGCAGTCCCGGCGTGCGCCGCCGCTGGATCGGAAAGCCGAGCGCGCCGGGGTCGAGCCGGGTGCGGCGATCGCGGAGATACACGCCGAGGGGGTTATCGGGGGTCGTCGTCATCATCAGCCTGTTAGCAATTATACTAGGAAGAGGTCACTGCTGTTCCCGGATAACGAATGCGCCGATCAGG
>NZ_LMKZ01000001.1:102712-125970 GCF_001422525.1 Sphingomonas sp. Leaf30
TCGCACATCATTCCCGAATTGCTGGCGGCTGGCCACCAGGTGGTCGGCCTGACCCGTTCGGATGCCGGTGCCGCGGCCTTGGTCGCGGCGGGCGCCGAGCCGTACCGGGGCGACATCGACGATCTCGAGAGCCTGACGCGGGGTGCCGCGTCGTGCGATGGCGTGATCCATACGGCGTTCGATCATGACTTCACGAACTTCGTCGCCAATTGCCAGAGGGACGCCCGCGCGATCGCGGCGCTGGGCAGCGGACTGGCGGGAACCAGCAAGCCGCTCGTCATTACGTCCGGCACCGCCATGGGATCGGCAGCGCCCGGTGACCCGGCGTCGGAAGACGTTTTCGCAGCGCACAGCCCCAATCCTCGGGTCGCATCCGAACTGGCAGGGCAGGCCCTCCTCGAGCGCGGCATCCACGTCATCGCGCTGCGCAACTCGCAAATCCACGACACGCGCAAACAGGGCCTTGTCAGCGAGGTGATTGCGCTTGCCTGGGAGAAGGGCGTGTCGGCCTATGTCGGCGAGGGTGCCAACAGCTGGTCGGCCGCGCACGTCTCCGACACGGCCCGGCTATACCGGCTGGCACTGGAGCGGAACGCGATCGGCGCGCGCTACCACGGCACCGACGAGACAGCTATTCCCTTCCGCGCGATCGCCGAGACGATCGGCGAAACCTTCGGCCTGCCCGTGACGTCGGTAAGCGCAGACGAAGCCGGCGCGCATTTCGGCTGGCTCGCTGCCTTCGTGTCGAAGGACATGTCGGCGTCGAGCGCGCTGACCCGCGAGCGGCTGGGCTGGAACCCCGACGGGCCGACGCTCCACACCGACATCCGCGCGATGACGGCAAAGCCCTGAAACCACGGGCGGCGAGGAGGCGGTCATCCCAGGATCCGCAACGCTTCGGCATGGAGTGCCGGAGTCGCGGCGACCAGCACCGCGCCGCCTTCCTCGGCCCGGCCGCCGTCGAGCCGCGTGACGACACCGCCTGCGCGCTCGATGATCGGGATCAGCGCGACGATGTCATAGGGCTGGAGCGAGGGCTCGATCGCCAAGTCGATCCGGCCTGCCGCGATCATCGCCATCGCATAGCATTCGCCGCCATAACGGATCATCCGCACCGCCGCCTTCAACCGTGCGAAACCGGGCGCGAGGTCGTCGCCGAAATGCTCGGGCGAGGTGGTGTGCAGGATCGCGCGATCGAGGCGGCCGACGTCGCGCGTCGCCAGCGGTCGGCGCACACCGTCCCGCTCGGTCCACGCGCCGTCGCGATCCGCCCAGAAGCGTTCGCGGGTGAAGGGCTGACTCATCATCCCCAGCTCGGCCCGGCCGTCGACCGTCAGCCCGATCAACGTCCCCCAGACGGGCAGGCCGCAGATGAACGGGCGGGTGCCGTCGACCGGATCGAGCACCCATCGAACACGCCCGCTGCCCGTCAGCCCGAATTCCTCGCCGAGGATGGCATGGTCGGGGAAATGCGCGCCGATCTCTGCGCGGATCGCGACCTCCGCCTCCCGGTCCGCCTCGGTCACGGGGTCGAAGCTGTACCCCTCCTTCACCTTGGTATCGACCGCGATGTCGGTACGGTAGCGGGGCATCGTCTCGGCATCGGCAAGGTCGGCAAGGCGATGCAGGAACGCGGTGTCGGGAAGGATCATGATCGACGCCCGTTGGCGGTGGCGGCCTTCGCACACAGCGGCACGAAACACAGAAGGGCTGTGAGCAGCCAGAAGGCGGCGGGCAGGCCGATGCCCTGCGCGACAAAGCCGATCACGGCGGGACCGGCGAGGATGCCCGCGTAACCGATCGTCGTGACCGCGGTGATCGCAAGACCCGCCGGCATGACGGTCTGCTTGCCAGCCTGGCGGAACAGGATCGGCACGACGTTCGACGCACCAAGACCGATCAGCAGGAACCCCAGGAGTGCGACCGATGCGACCGGCGCGAGCAGCATGACGCCATAGCCGAGAAGCGAGAGCAGCCCGCCCCACAGCATCGTCCTTCGATCCCCGAGCCTCGCGACGATCGCGTCGCCGGTCAGCCGGCCGGCGGTCATCGCCACCGCAAAGACGCTGTAGCCGAGTCCCGCCTGCGTGACCGGCAACAGGCCCTTGCCGCTCAGCAGCAACGCCCCCCAGTCGAGCATCGCGCCTTCGGTCAGGAAGGTGATCGCCGCGAGCGCCGCGAGCAGGATCACGATCCCGCGCGGGATCACGACCAGCGGGGCCTCCTCGGTCCTGGGGGTCGGGATCAGCCGCGGCGCGGCCAGTGCCAGCGTCGCGATCATCAGGACCGAGGCTGCGACGACCCCGGCGACCGGACTGATCTTCAACGACAGGACGGCGGTCAGCAGCGCCGATCCGACGAAGCCGCCGACGCTGAACAACCCGTGGAACCCGGACATCAGCGGCGTGCCGGCCTGCTTCTCCACTTCGACCGCGTGCACGTTCATGCCGACTTCGATTACGCCGAGGAACGCACCGAACAGCAGCAGCGCGACCGCCATGGTCGGCACCGTGGGCGCAAAGGCGAGGAAGGGCAGCAGGATCGCCTGCCCGATGCCGCCGACGAGGATCGCCGGTCGCGCGCCCAGCTTCGATGTCAGCGGCCCCGCAAGCTGCATCGCGCCCACCGAGCCGAGGCCGAGACACAGCAGCAGTAGCCCGAGCGATCCGTCCCCGATCGCCAGCCTCTGCTTGGCCAGCGGAACGAGCGGCGCCCAGCAGGCGAGCTCGAAGCCGGACACGAGGAAGGCCAGGCGCGTCGCAAGGCGCGCCCTGGAATTTTGAATCGTCACTGCGGATATCCTTGGATCAGCGCTGGCCGCGCGGGTCTTGCGGGTCGGCACGCGCGATGGTGGCGCCCGCTTTCGTCAGATCGCGCACAAGGTCGGCATCGGCGTCGTGCTCGACGACGATCTGCGTAAGGGCATCGACGCCGAGGACCCTGTGCGGGGCGTGCTGTCCGAGCTTGTTGTTCGTCGCGAGGACGATCGTGCTGCGACTGCGCGCGGTCAGCGCACGTTTGAAACCGGCATCGGCCGGGTCATAGGCACTGACGCCCCCCTCGGCGGAGACCGCACACGCGCCGAGGACACAAAGGTCGATATTGAGCCGCGCGATCGCCTCGAGCGCCGTACCATCGACGGCACCGCCGACCATCCGGTCGATCATGCCCCCCACCACCAGCAGATCGATTTCGTCGCGATGCTGGAGTGCTGCGGCGATTGTCACCGAACTCGTCGCAATGGTCAGATTGAGATAGGACGGCAGCGTCTGGACAAGGGCGAGATTGGAACTGCCGTTGTCGATGAAAACAAGGCTGCTCGGTTCGATGTGTCTAACGGCGGCGTCAGCCAGCGCCCGCTTCCTGTGCACATCTTCGCCGACGCGCTCGGCCATCGGCCTCGCCCCTTCGACGACGGGCAAGGCGCCGCCATAGACGCGGCGACACAGGCCCTCCGCGGCAAGACCCCGCAGATCCCGCCGGATTGCATCCTCGGAAACGCCGAACTCCTTGGCAAGCGCACCAGCATGAACCGGTTCGCCCAGGGATAGACGGGCAAGGATCGTATCGCGACGGCTGGACGGGATGTCATTGGGCATCCACTGTTCCTAACCCTCACACCGTGCATAAACAAGATAGTTATCTACAATCATGCATGATCGGGGATCAAGTCCACATTGTTGAGACTGATTACTCCCCATGTTCCAGCTCGCGGATGGGAGATCGGGAAGCCCTGTCAGGGGCTTCCCGATCGGGACGGGGTAAGCGCCTCAGGTCGACCCCCTCGACTCACGGTACACAGCCTCAATATTGTTTCCGTCGGGATCATACATGAAGGCCGCATAGTAACCCTCGGGATAGCCATCCGAACGCAGACCGGGTGCGCCGTTATCCACCCCTCCCGCAGCCAGCCCGTTGTGGTAAAAGTCTTCGACAGCTTCGCGCGATGTAGCGTGGAACGCCGTGTGTTGCTTCGCGCCGGTTGGATGGAAAACGTCGAGCCAGAACGCGGGATATTCGGTACCGAACGCAACACCTGCCAGGTCGGCGTCGCCATCGTCCGCCAGCTCCATAGTCGCGTTGATCCGCATGACGACTTTAGCCCCGAGGGGGCGAAGTGCTGCTTCGTAGAACCGCGCAGATCGAACGATGTCAGTGACACCGATGCCGGTATGATCAAGGAGCCAATTGGAAGCGTCTGCCATCGGATCTCTCCACCAGATTGCTGCTCGTTGTCTTATCAGATCATGCCCGGCAAAATCGTCGCTTCGCAAGCTCAACTGGGTTCGTCGCGCTTCCCAAAGTGCCTTAATCTTCGGCAAAGACGCCGCGTTCGGTGTGGCTAGCTACGCCCCCCTCAGATGCTGCCGTTCCGCTTGCCGCTCCGCCCCGAATATTCCGCGTTCTCCCCATTGCGAATGGTCCGCCGATATGAAATTCTCGTGCGATGATGATCAGCACTGGAGGATGTCAGTGTGGCGCGGTGCGGTTCCGGATTGACGCCGATCTGGAAGACGCCTCCATCTGCCATTGTCGAATGTGTCAGAAGGCAACGGGCGGACTGTTCGGGCCTTATGTCGGAGCACCCTTGTCTGCTGTGACCTGGACCCGCGGTCAGCCCGGTCATTTTCAGAGTTCGAACAAGGCTCGTCGTGGGTTTTGCCGGGATTGTGGCACGCCGATCACCTTCGAATATGGTGAGGGAAGCATCAGTTTCACGCTTGGTGCCATGGACGAACCGCGCCTGGTCCATCTGACTGAACAGCTCGCGTCGTCCGAGCGCATCGCCGACTTTCAGGCATTGGCGAATCTCCCCGAACACCCGCTCGATGAGCCACGAGCGGCGGCGCATCTGGCAGGAATTGTGTCTCTCCAGCATCCTGACCATGATACCGTTGCGTGGCCACCGAAGACATAGACCGCAGTCCGCTTTCTTGCGGCTCCGATCCGTCGCTTGACGCAGCAGAGCATGCGCCTGCAATCTGCTGACACTTCCCGAGACGTAAGGACACGACGATGGTTCTCATGTTGGCGCTCCTGCTCGCAGCACCGCAAGGATGCATCGATACACGGCGCGAATGCCGCGCCTGCACCACGACCGATGGCAAGCAGCGTTGCTCGAACCCAGGCATCGCGTGCCAGCCTTTGACCCGCCTGTGCCGCCCGAACACCGACAAAGCCGCCACGGAACGCCCAAAGACCGCAAAGCCAGACCACCGCTGAGTCCGCAGTGATGGTCCAAACCCGCAAATGGGGCATCAGCAAATATGCGGCAGAACTGCACCCGGCCGATCCCAAAGGACGGCACGCCGTCGCATACCTCTGTCATGGAGGTTCGGTCTCGGCGTCGAAGGGTGAAGCGCTGGATGCCCCGTGAGGATTCGAACCTCAATAGGCGGTATCAGAAACCGCAGTCTTACCATTAGACGACGGGGCATCAGCGAGGGCGCGATCTAAGCGGGGGTTTGCGCCGTGTCAACGCCCTGATGGTGCCAATTCGCCACGTCGCTTGCGTAATCGCCGCGCTGCGCTACATTCGTCGCCAAGCACCGGGCGGGTATTTTCCCGCGGCGGCAGATATAGATAGTGAGTTTTACGGCGATGGGGGATGTTTCCGCCCGAATGCCGTCCCGGCAGGCTGGTCCTGCCCGTCCGGCGGCGACCCGGCCCGGTCGAGGGCGGTGGGCCGATGCGCAGGCGTTTGCCGCGCTGGATCTCGGCACCAACAATTGCAGATTGCTGATCGCGCGCCCGCAGGCCGGCGGATTCGCGGTAATCGACGCGTTCTCGCGGATCGTCCGGCTCGGTGAGGGGCTCGCGTCCACCGGGCAACTGAGCGACGCCGCGATCGAGCGCACGATCGCCGCACTGCGCGTGTGTTCGGACAAGCTGAAGCGTCGCAACGTCACACTGGCGCGCTCGGTCGCGACCGAAGCCTGTCGCCAGGCGCGCAACGGCCCCGCCTTCATCGCCCGCGCGCTTGCCGAAACGGGCATCCATCTCGACATCATCACCGCGGAGGAAGAGGCGCGGTTGGCCGTGCTCGGCTGCCATGCGCTGATCGAACCTGGGAACGACCCCGCACTGATCTTCGACATCGGCGGCGGTTCGACCGAGCTTGTGCTGGTCGATACGTCGACGCCGATCCCGACCGTGCTCGACTGGCATTCTGCCCCCTGGGGCGTCGTGTCGCTGACGGAGCACGCGGGTGGCGGCAAGGGCGAGGCGGGCCGGCGCGCGGCCTATGCACGGATGCGCCAGGTCGTCGCGGACAGCATCGCGCCGTTCGCCGCGCGGCTGCCGGTCAATGTCGAGCGGCCCCGGCTGCTCGGCACCAGCGGCACCGTGACGACGCTCGGCAGCGTGCATCTCGGGCTCAGCCATTACGACCGGTCGGAAGTCGACGGCCTGATCGTGCCCGCCAGCGCGATGCGGCGGATCAGCGCGGACCTGTCGCACATGGCGATCGAGGAGCGGGCGAAGCTCGCCTGCATCGGAAACGAGCGCGCCGACCTGGTGGTCGCGGGCTGCGCGATATTGGAGACGATCATGGACATCTGGCCCGCCGAACGGCTCGGCATCGCCGACCGCGGTATTCGCGAGGGCATATTGCGCCGCCTGATGGGGAGCCCCAGGCCATGAGCCGCGGCGGCTCGGGCGGGCATACCCGCGTCCTCACCGCGCGCAAGCGGACCGCGCAGTCGACGCGCTGGCTCGAACGCCAGCTGAACGACCCGTACGTCAAGCGCGCCAAGGCCGAGGGCTATCGCAGCCGCGCGGCGTACAAGCTGACCGAGCTCGACGAACGGTTCGAGGTCATCAAGGGGTCAAAGCGCGTCATCGATCTCGGCATCGCGCCGGGTGGCTGGGCACAGGTAATCAAACGGCGCCTGCCCAAGGCGGCGGTGGTCGGGATCGACCTGTTGCCGGTCGATCCGATCGACGGCGTGACGATCTTCCAGATGGATTTCATGGACGACGCGGCGCCCGCGATGCTGATCGACGCGCTCGGCGGCGCGCCCGATCTGGTGCTGTCGGACATGGCCGCGAACACCGTCGGCCATCCACAGACCGATGCGCTTCGCACGATGGCGCTGGTCGAGGCGGCACTCGATTTCGCCTGTGACGTGCTGGAAAAGGGCGGGACCTTCGTGTCGAAGGTGTTCGCGGGCGGCGCAGATTCCGCGCTGGTCGCAGAGATGAAGCGCAACTTCACCAGCGTGAAGCACGCCAAGCCGCCGGCGAGCCGCAAGGGGTCGGTCGAGTGGTTCGTGGTGGCGCAGGGGTTCAAGGGGCGATCGGCGGATCGGGAGCGCTGATCCACCGATCGACACTGCCAACGCCGCCGTGCGGCTGCTGACGACGCGGCCTTACCGCGGAGGGGTGGTTTTGGGCATGATGGCCGCGGCATGGCCGGGGGCGCGCTTGCGTTGAGCCCTTCAGACTAAGCCCGGTAGCCCGCCCCCTCCCCCCGTTCGTGCTGAGCGCAGTCGAAGCACCTTTAGTCCCATGCCCTTCGGCTACGCTCAGGGCGAACGGTACGGGGGTGGCGATTGGTGTGCGGGTGTTGAACGGTGTGGGGGTGACGCACGGTGTGGGATGGCGACCGGTGTCGGAGTGGCGACCGGTATGAGGGTTGCGACCGGTGGCCACCGTGACGGCGAATGCGAACCGCCCCCGCTCCCCCCCCGCCTCACCCCCAACGACACCCACGCAAAGAAAAGGCCCGCGGACCTTCAGGTCCACGAGCCTTTCAATCACACCAACCAAGCGATGCCGCAGCATCCTTCGCCGGAGACCGATCAAGGTCAGATCACAACATGGCCCGGCTCGCGCCGCACCACGTCCGTGCGATCAACCCTCGTAATCGGCACCCAGATTCTGGTTGCGCGGCGGGGCGGCGGCGGTGAGCCGCAGCGCCTCTGCCGATGCCGCGAGGCTACCGACTGCATCGACCTCGTCGTCAT
The DNA here is from genome assembly GCF_001422525.1 of Sphingomonas sp. Leaf30. Lineage (NCBI taxonomy): Bacteria > Pseudomonadati > Pseudomonadota > Alphaproteobacteria > Sphingomonadales > Sphingomonadaceae > Sphingomonas > Sphingomonas sp. Leaf30. The sequence goes on from NZ_LMKZ01000001.1 coordinate 110,680, forward strand.
CGTCGACACGAACCTTCTGCAGGCCCTGAATGACCGATTCCTTGAGATGCGCCGGCTTGACGTTCTCGTCGGCGATCTCGCGCAGCGCGACCACCGGGTTCTTGTCGCGATCGCGGTCGAGCGTCAGTTCGGCGCCGCCCGAGATCTGCCGCGCACGCTGCGCTGCGAACAGCACCAGGTCGAACCGGTTGGGGATCTTGTCGACACAATCTTCGACGGTAACGCGCGCCATGACGCTTCCTTCGCAACAAACACCGATAGGGAGAACACAGGCGCCTACCCACACCGCGCCACAAAGTCAAGATTTTGCCGATTGGGTGTCCGGCGCTACCCCGTGTCGCCCCGCCGCAAGGTTGCATCGGCCCGATGCTATGTCCACTACCCCGGGCCATGACCATGCCCGCCCCCGAGCTCGATCGCATCAAGACCCCGCAGGCGGCGGAGTCGGTCTTCACCGTCGATGGCAACCGGCTGACCCTGCTCGAGGCGGGCCCCGAACGCCTGACGGCGCTGATCGGGCTGATCGACGGCGCGCGGCAGTCGCTGCGCATCCTCTATTATATCTATGCCGACGACGACGCCGGCCAGCGCGTGAACGCGGCGATGATCGCGGCGGCGAAACGCGGCGTGACGGTCGCGCTGATCGTCGACGGCTTTGGCAGCGACGATGCGGCGAGCGCCGATTTCTTCGACCCGCTCGAAGCCGCCGGAATCGCGGTGTGCCGGTTCTCCGCGCGATTCGGCCGGCGATATCTGCTGCGCAATCACCAGAAGCTTGCGCTGGCGGACGGCGAACAGGACGACGCGCGGATCATCGTTGGCGGCTTCAACGTCGAGGATGACTATTTCGGCACCGTCGCCGACAACGCCTGGCGCGATCTCGGCCTGCTGATCGAAGGCCCGGCTGCGGGGCGGCTGACAGGCTATTTCGATGCGTTGAGCAGCTGGATCCACCAGCCCAGGGGCAAGCTGCGCAAACTGAACCATGCGCTGCGCCGGTATAGCGAGACGCAGGGGCCGACACGCTGGCTGATCGGCGGACCGACGCGGCGGCTGTCACCCTGGGCGCGGGCGGTCCGCGACGACATGCGCAGGGCGACGCGGATCGACATCATCGCCGGCTATTTCACGCCGAGCCCGACAATGTTGCGCAGGCTCGATCGTGCCGGGCGTCGCACCGACCGCGTGCGCATCGTCACCGCCGCGAAATCCGACAACAACGCGACGATCGCCGCCGCGCGGTTCACCTATGCCGGACTGCTGCGCAAGGGCGTGCACGTCTTCGAATATCAGCCGACCAAGCTGCACACCAAATTGTATGTCATCGACAACGCGGTCCATATCGGCTCCGCCAATTTCGACATGCGCAGCCTGTTCATCAACATGGAGCTGATGATCCGGATCGAGGATCCCGGCTTCGCTGCGCATGTTCGCCGCTATGTCGACGCCGAAATCGCCGCGTCGACCGAGATCACGCCGGCGCTGTACAAGGCAAAGACCGGTTGGCTGCAGCGCGTGAAGCAGTTCGGCGCCTATTTCCTGGTCGCGGTTGTGGACCCCAACGTCTCGCGCGGATTGAACTTCGGGATCGAGGACTAGGGCGCCGCTGAACGGCGGCGCCCGTTACTGCGCCGCCGTGCCGCCGACGGTCAGGCCGTCGACGAGCAGCGTCGGCTGGCCGACGCCCGCCGGCACCGACTGCCCGCCCTTGCCGCACATCCCGATGCCCTCGTCGAGCGCGAAGTCGTTGCCGATCCCGCGCACCTTGGTCAGCGAGCTGGGGCCGTCGCCGATCAGCGTCGCGCCCTTGATCGGCGCACCGAGCTTGCCGTCCTCGACCAGATACGCCTCGGTGCAGCTGAACACGAACTTGCCCGACACGATGTCGACCTGCCCGCCGCCGAACGCCTTGGCGAAGATGCCCTTCTTCACACGGCTCAGCAGCTCGGCGGGATCGTCGTTGCCCGCCTTCATGAAGGTGTTGGTCATCCGCGGCATCGGCGCGTGCGCATAGCTTTCGCGGCGGCCATTGCCGGTCGCCTCGACGCCCATCAGCCGTGCGTTGAGCCGGTCCTGCATATAACCCTTGAGGATCCCGTCCTCGATCAGCACGGTCTCACGCGTCGGCGTGCCCTCGTCGTCGATCGTCAGCGAGCCGCGGCGATCCTGGAGCGATCCGTCGTCGACCACGGTCACGCCCTCGGCCGCAACGCGCTCGCCGATGCGGCCCGAAAATGCCGACGTTCCCTTGCGGTTGAAATCGCCCTCGAGCCCGTGGCCGATTGCCTCGTGCAGCAGGATGCCGGGCCAGCCATTGCCGAGCAGCACGGTCATCTCGCCGGCGGGCGCCGCGATCGATTCGAGATTGACCAGCGCCTGCGACAGCGCCTCGTCGATCGCACGGTTGTACGTCTCGGGCTGGAAGAGGTCGGTATAAAGATAGCGGCCGCCGATGCCGTAGCTGCCCGTCTCGCGACGACCATTCTGCTCGGCAACGATCGACACGTTGAGCCGCACCAGCGGTCGCACGTCGGTCGCGATGAAGCCGTCGGCGCGGACGATCTCGACGACCGACCATGTCCCCGACAGGCTGACCGACACCTGCGCCACGCGCGGATCGCGTGCTCGCGCGGCGGCGTCGATCGTCTGGCAGAGGTTCACCTTGTCCGCGAACGGCACGAGGTCGAGCGGATCTGCGGCGGTGTAGCGGTGGCGGTTGGTGCCCTGGGGCGGGCCGGCCTTGGCGGCGACGCCCGGCTCGATCAGCGCCATCGTCTCGGCGGCGCGGCGGATCGCAGCGGGGGTCATCTCGTTCGAATGCGCGAACGCGGTCATCTCGCCCGACACCGCGCGCAGGCCGAAGCCCGAGCTGGTGTCATAGGAGGCGGTCTTCAGCCGGCCGTCGTCGAAGCCGAACGCCTCCGCCTTGCGGTACTGGAGATAGAGTTCGCCGTCATCGGCCTTAGCGAGCGCCTTGGCGGTCAGCGCCTGCGCCTGCTCGGGGTCGAGCGTGTCGCGGTAGAGGAACGAGCGGGGGTCTGCAGCTATCGTCATCCGATAGATATAAGCGGCTTAGCGCCCTGCGCCATCCCCATGGTCGCGCAATGTCGACTGGTCCGCGCCATCGGCGGCCCCGCCGACCAGGATGAAGCGCCGGTCGCAATAGCCGCAATCGACATAGCCGGTCTCGTCGATCTGCAACCAGACGCGCGGATGGCCGAGCGCTGCGCCGCCGGGAATGTCGGTGGCGCCATCGCAGGCGACGCGGGCGTGGGTGACGCGGGTGGTTTCGAGCGGCGGATGCATGCGGGCGCGATAGCAAGCGCGGGCGGGGCGGGCAATTGGTTCTTCGGAAGTGATAGGAAGGAAGGATTTGTTCACGCGGAGGCGCGGAGGCGCGGAGGTGTTGCGCTTGTCGCGAAGCGACCTTCACATCAGGAATGGCGGAACAGGGCGTGGGTCTCCCGACCGACAGGCTGGATACGACATCTCCGCGCCTCCGCGCCTCCGCGCGAACAAATCTTCTTTGCCACGCCCGAGGGGATGACCCGCCCTCCCCGCCCCGCTATGCCGCAACCATGACCGAAGCCGCGATCGCCATCACCAATCTCTGCAAGACCTACGCCCCCGTTGGCACGGCGGAACCCAAGCGCGCGCTCGACGGGGTGACGTTCGACGTCCCGCGCGGCCAGATCTTCGGGCTGCTCGGCCCGAACGGCGCGGGCAAGTCGACGCTGATCAACATCCTGGCGGGGCTCGTCAACAAGACCGATGGCAGCGCCGCGATCTGGGGCTTCGACATTGACGGCCACCCGCGCAACGCCAAGGCGTCGATCGGGATCGTCAACCAGGAGATCCTGTTCGACCCGTTCTTCTCGCCGTTCGAGACGCTCGAGATCCAGGCCGGGCTCTACGGCGTGCCCAAGGCGAAGCGCCGGACGATGGAACTGCTCCGCGCGGTGCATCTGGAGGACAAGGCGCATGCCTATGCCCGCACGCTGTCGGGCGGCATGAAACGCCGGTTGATGGTGGCCAAGGCGATGGTCCATTCGCCCCCCGTCCTCGTCCTCGACGAGCCGACCGCGGGCGTCGACATCGAATTGCGCCAGCAGCTCTGGACCTATGTCCGCAGCCTGAATGCAGCGGGCGTCACGGTGATTCTGACGACGCATTATCTCGAGGAAGCCGAAGAGCTCTGCGACCGGATCGCGATCATCAACAACGGCCGCCTGATCGCCAACGAGCCGACCCGCGAACTCGTCGGCAAGGCGCAGGAAAAGATTGTCGCCGTCACCGTCGACCGCGACGTCGGCATGGTCCCGGCGAACGCCTGCTTCCAGAAGATCGCGCTCAAGGGCACACGCACGCTCGAAATCACCTATGCCAAGGACCGCGTGAACGCCGGCGAAGTCCTCGCCGCGGTTCAGTCGGGCGGTTTCGGGATCGTCGACGTCTCGACCAAGGAACCCGATCTCGAGGACGTGTTCCTCAGCCTCACCCGCGCCGCCAACGCCTGAGCGCGCACGGCCCCGGGGCCGGTTCGGCTTACGCCGTGGGGCAGACCACCGTCGTGCCCTGGCCACGATTGCTCAGCGTGGCGCGGTAGAAGAACGAGTCGCTGCCATAGGTCTGGTTGGGGCCGAATACGAGATCGACCTTGTCGCCGATTTCGAGGCCGAACTTGACCCCGTTGACCGTGGCGGTGTCGACGACGATCCCCGAGGCGACGGTCACGCCGTTGCGGGTAATCCGGTAATCGACGCCGTCGCCCGTATTCGCCTTGCTGAAACAGGCGGACAGTTCGACCTGCATCGCGCGCGGCGCGGTATAGCGGATCACCGCGCGTATCGGGTTCGCGCCATCGCCTGCCGGTGCGGCGGTGGTATTGTTGATGCGCAGCGGCTTCGACCAGCGATCGCCGAAATGGCTCGCGAAATCGGTGTCGAACACGCCGAGCCGGGTATCGACATTCGCCTTGTCGCGACGCCAGTAGCTCCAGGATCCGCTGCCATATTGCAGCATCGTGTCGGCAACGACCTGCGACGCGGTGATCGTATAGCCGGTGGCCCCGGTGACGATCAGCGGCTCGGACCCGATCTTGACCGGACCAGCGGGCAACGCCACCCCGTACATGTCGCGAACAACACCGCCGGTGAAGCTGATCGTGCCGCGCAGCCCCCAGACGACCCAGCGATCGGCACCGATCCGGTAGAGGTTGAACGGCTGGTCCCCGGTATCGACCCGCACCGGCTGGCCGTATGGCAACAGCGAATCGATGACGTTGCGATAGGCCCTGCCCTGCGGCTTGATCAGCGATCCGGTAAACAGCCCCATATACGGAAAATGAGTCTGTTCGACGAGCGCGTACCAAGATGCATGCCGGACCCCGGCGGCATAGAGCTCGACGACCGATTTCACCAAACCGGCCGAGGCGCGTCGCGTATCGGCATATCCGAAGCTGAATTCGGTTGCCCAGATCGGCTTTGGCGTCCCGTAGCGGCTCATGGCGGCGTTGAGATTGGCGATCTCGAAATCAATCCCCTCGGCATCGGGGCGATAGGGATGGACCGCGACGCCGTCGATCACGTCGAGCATACCGACCGCGAACAGCGAGGTCAGGAACCCCGTCCCGATCACGTTGGTCGACCCGCCGAGGATCGCGACCTGCGGATTGGCGGGCTTCACCCGGGCATAGAGGACCCGCAGCATGTCGACATAGGCGCGGAACTTGTCGACGCCGGCCGGATAATCGAGCGCGCCCGCACTGTTGACTTCGTTGCCGACCTCGATCGCCACGAAACAGGATCCGAACCGCGTCAGTAGCGCGGCGATATAATTCGCATAGGCGGTCCGGCCCGCCGCGGACGACACCATCCGCCCGCCGTCGTAGAGCGCGTTCTTCGGCGTGATCGTGAGCGTCAGCGCACCGCCGCGTCCGCAAAATGTGGCGAGCGTCTGAACCGGGGTACCGGAAAAGTCGTACACGCCCGCCGTCCGCTCGACACTGGCCCAGTTGACCGTATCGCGCACGGATTTGGTCGCGAGCGGCGTCGTAAGATCGAGCCACGCCGGGCTCCATCCCTGGCTGAAATGGGTCTGCACGCCGAGCGCGAACCCGGTCTCGCTCGGCAGAGCGCTCGTCGCCGCAGTGCCGGTCGTCACGCCCGGGGCCTGCTGGCCACTCGCCGGTTGAGACGCCGTCGCGGATGTCGAGACGACCGTGATCGCCGGGTCGGACACAGATGCGCCGCTGGCGCCGATCGCAAATGCCGTGACCCCGTACAACAACGTCGCCGCTGCCAGACCGGCCGCTAGTTTCGCCTGCATTCGAACGCCCCCCGCGCCAAACATGCCCGTCGCCCTCACGACGAGTCGCCGCACTTTTCCTACCCCACTTGTAGAACAGATGAGTCTAAAATGGATGAAGTCGGCATTTTTTGGATTGAATATCGTATTCTTGCAGTACTGCTAAATAATAAGGCTGCCAAACTACTGGCAAACAGCAGTTTTGCCGATCTAAGTACTGATATCTCGGGATCGGTGGTCAGAGCCAGCCAACGACCAGGCCGAGCAGCACCCAGGCACCGACCCCGCACCCGACCATGACGACGGCGCGCACGGGTCGCGGCCAAGGTGCGATGTCGGGCATGGACTCAGCCACGGGTGCATCGTGTGCCGCCGGGTCCTTTTCGAACATCGCATGGACGATAGTCTGGCCGGAAAAGGCCTTTGCGAACGTCTCTGCCGGAATGGGCACCGCGAAGACACATCCATAGCCGCCAGGTGCGAGACGGACGACATCTGCTTCGACGGTAGCACCGCCGCCGCTCAGTGCGAGACGCAGGCGCGTCCCCACGGTCATCGGGATCGAGGACCGCAGACGGCACCCTGTCGTCGAGAAATCCTCGACGATCACGTCATGCGCCACACCCGGCATGAGCCGTAATGTGCTGTCGGCGGAGACGGTCGACGACATCCGGCGCGCGCGCTTGGCGGGACGCGGCCTCAGGGACGATGCGGGAGGCCCGTCGGACGGTGCCGCGCGCGCGCCTTAGCGGTCGGTGAGCGGCCCGGCTGTGCTGCCGCGCACCACGAGCGTATGCGCGAGCGTCGTCTGCCGCCGCGGGCATTCGTCGCCGCGCAGTATGTCGACGAGCAGCTCGACAGTGCGCCGGCCGATCATCCCCTTGGGTTGCGCGATGGTGGTCAGCGCGGGCTGAAAATAGCGCGCGAGCGGAAGATCGTCGAACCCCATGACCGACACGTCACGCGGACAGGACAGTCCGGCCTCGCCGATCGCGCTCAGCGCCCCCAGCGCCATCTCGTCGCTGAAGCAGAAGATCGCCGTCACCCCGGCGGCGAGCAGCGCGTGCGTGGCCACGAATGCCGACCCCGCGGAATAATCGCCGATCTCGACGTGCAGCGCGTCGCGCAGACCGCGCAGCTCGGCCGCCCGCAGCGCACCTGCCAGACGATCGCGGCTGATCGGACTGATCTCGGGGCCGGTGACGACGCCGATCGCCCGGTGGCCGAGATCGGCGAGATGCGCGATCGCCTCCGCGCTTGCCGCCGCATTGTCGATATGGACGCTGGGGACGCCGAGATCCGCGCTATATTCGCAGCCATTGACGATCGGGGCGGCGCCCCCCTCCCGCGCGAGCAGCGACGCCAGGCTGTCGGGCAGGCGGTGGCCGAGGAAGATCAGTCCGTCGACCTCGCGACGCGACAGCATGTCCGCATATTGATCCTCGACCGCGGAATCATGCCGCGTGTCGCCGACGACGACCGAATAGCCCGCGTCGCGCGCGGCCTCCTCCGCGCCGCGGATGACGCTGGCGAAGAACGGGTTCGAGATGTCGGGGACCGTCAGCAGGATCTTGGCGGCGCGCAGCGTGCGCAGGCTGCGTGCGGCGACATTGGGGGCGTAGCCCGACGACCGGACGATCGCGAGCACGCGCAGCCGGGTCTTTTCGGACACCTGGTCCGGTCGACTGAGCACGCGCGACACCGTTGCGGTGGAGACGCCAGCCATCGCGGCCACTTCGATGATCGTCGGCATCGCCGGGTCATGGATCCGGCCGCTGCCGCTGTCGACCGATAACCGATGTAATCCTTTACATCGATGCTTCGCCGACCTAGCCTTATGTCAGACAAGCAGCAAAACTGCGGTTGAGAGGTGGCGAATGGCGGTAGCGGACGATCTGGGAACGGCCCCCTTGCGCGGTGTCGACACCGCGACGGGCGGCATGCTCACCGCGCGCCTCAGTGCGCTGATGTTCATGCAGTTTTTCGTCTGGGGTGCGTGGAACGTCACGCTCGGGCTGGCAATGCAGACCGTCGGGATCGGCAACCTTATCGGCAATGCCTTTTCGGTCGGTCCGATCGCCTCGATCGTCGGCTCGTTCCTGCTCGGCATGGCGGCGGCGCGCTATGTCAGCCCGAAGATGCTGATGGTCATCCTCCATCTCGTCGGCGGCGCGATCCTGTTCGTGCTGCCGTCGTTCGTGACGCCCGAACGCGGCGCCAGCTTCGTCTGGCTGCTGCTCGGCTACATGATCCTCTACATGCCGACCGTGGGGCTCGCCAACACGATCGCGCTCAAGAGCTTTGGCGATCGGACCGACAATTTCCCGTTCGTGCGCGCGTTCGGAACGCTCGGCTGGATCACCGCAGGACTGATCATCGGCTGGGCGGGACTGTCCGCCAGCCCGCAGATCTTCCGGGTCGCGGCGGTCGTCTCGATCGCGCTCGGGCTCTACAGCTTCACGTTGCCCAATGTCGCCTCCGACGCGCCGCGTGACGAAAGCGTGCTGCGCCAGGTCCTGTGCGTCGAGGCCTTTGGTTTGCTCCGGCAGCGGTCGTTCCTGATCTTCATGACCTGCGCGACGCTGATCTCCATCCCGCTCGCCATGTATTATGCCTATGCCTCGCCCTATGTCGGCGCGACCGGCATCACCAATGTCGGCGGCACGCTCGCGATCGGGCAGATGTCCGAACTGGTCTTCATGTTCTCGATGCCGTGGCTCTACCGCCGGTTCGGCGTGAAGCCACTGCTGCTGGTCGGGATGATCGCCTGGGCGGCGCGCTACGCGCTATTCGCGATCGGCGACGGCGGGTCGAGCCTCTGGGCGGTCTATCTCGGCGTCGCGTTGCACGGCGTCTGCTATGACTTCTTCTTCGTCGCGGGCGCGATCTACACCGGCACGATCGCGACGCCCAAGGGGGTGAACGCGCAGGCGCAGGGGATGCTGACGCTGTTCACCTATGGCGTCGGCATGCTGCTCGGGTCGCAGATCGGCGCGATGCTCTATGCGCAGCTGCCCGCCGCGCCGACCATCGCCGACTGGCAGCATATGTGGTGGTATCCCGCGATAGCCGCCGCCGTGATCGCGCTGCTGTTCCAGATCCTGTTTCGCGACGATACCCGACGGGAGATTGCAGCATGACCGGACTGCGCGGACCAGCCATCTTTCTCGCCCAGTTTCTCGGCACCGAGCCGCCGTTCGACACGCTCGACGGACTCGCGCAATGGGCCGCGGGCCTTGGCTATGTCGGGGTGCAGATCCCCTGCACGTCGCAGCTGATCGACCTGTCGCTGGCTGCCGAGAGCAAGACCTATTGCGACGATCTTAGCGGCCGGCTCGCCGCGCACGGCATCGCGATAACCGAGCTGTCGACGCATCTCCAGGGCCAGCTCGTCGCGGTCCACCCTGCATATGATGCGCTGTTCGACGGGTTCGCCCCGCCCGAGCTGCACGGCAAGCCCGCCGAGCGCCAGCAATGGGCGGTCGAACAGGTCAAGCTGGCTGCGCGTGCGAGCGCCAATCTCGGCCTGTCCGCACATGCGACCTTCTCAGGCGCGCTCGCCTGGCCCTATGTCTATCCCTGGCCGCAACGCCCGGCCGGGCTGATCGAGGAGGCGTTCGCCGAGCTCGCGCGGCGCTGGACCCCGATCCTCGACGTGTTCGCGGAGGCCGGCGTCGACTGCGCGTTCGAGGTGCATCCGGGCGAGGACGTCCATGACGGCGCGTCCTGGGAACGCTTCCTTGCCGCGGTCGACAACCATCCGCGCGCGCGCCTCCTGTTCGACCCGTCGCATTTCGTGCTGCAACAGCTCGACTATCTCGACTTCATCGACCGCTATCACGACCGGATATCCTGCTTTCACGTCAAGGATGCCGAGTTCAACCCGACCGGCCGATCGGGCGTCTATGGCGGGTATGAAAGCTGGGTCGACCGCGCCGGTCGATTCCGTTCGCTCGGCGACGGACAGGTCGATTTCTCGGCGATCTTCAGCAAGATGGCGCAATATGGCTTTGCCGGCTGGGCGGTGCTTGAATGGGAGTGCGCGCTCAAGCGGGCCGAGGACGGCGCGCGCGAGGGCGCACCGTTCATCCGTGATCACATCATCCGCCTGACCGAGCGCCCGTTCGACGATTTCGCCGCCAGCGGAATCGATCGCGCATCGATCCGCGCGATTCTGGGGCTGGCCGAGGACCAAGCATGACCCGGCTGCGGCTTGCGATGGTCGGCGGCGGCGAGGGCGCGTTCATCGGCGCGGTCCACCGGATGGCCGCCGCGCTCGACGGCGACTGGGACCTCGTCGCAGGCGCGTTCAGCACCGATGCCGGCCGCAACACGCGTACCGGCACACAGCTCGGGCTCGCCCCGGCACGCGTCTACGCGTCGTTCGAGGCGATGATCGCCGGCGAACGCGCGCTGCCCGCGGACATCCGCGCGCAGGCGATCGCGGTCGTCACGCCCAACCATCTCCACGCGCCGATGGCGATCGCCGCGCTCGACGCGGGCTTCGACGTGTTGTGCGAAAAGCCGATGGCGATGAGCGTCGCCGAATCTGAGGCGATCGCTGCCGCCGCCAAGACCAGCGGCCGGCATTTCGCGCTCGCCTTTACCTATAGCGGCTATCCGATGATCGAGGAGGCGCGCGCACGCGTCGCACGCGGCGATCTTGGCGCGATCCGCCTCGTCCAGGTCGAATATCTGCAGGGCTGGCTCAGTTTGCCGATCGATGGTGACGGCAACCGCCAGGCCGAGTGGCGGACCGACCCGGCCCGTGCCGGGCTGGGCGGCTGTCTCGGCGATATCGGCACGCATGCCTTCCACCTCGCCGAACATGTCTGCGCGCTGCGGGTCGAGGCAGTCTCGGCGGATCTGACGACGCACGTGCCAGGCCGCCGGCTCGACGACGATGTCAGCGCGATGCTGCGGTTCGAGGGCGGCGCGCGCGGCATGCTGAAGGCGAGCCAGGTCGCCGCCGGCGAAGAAAATGCGCTGACGCTGCGAGTCTATGGCGAGCGAGGCGGGCTCGAATGGGCACAGATGGAGCCGAACACGCTCGTCATGCGCTGGCTCGACCGCCCGGCCGAGATCGTCCGCACCGGCGGCCCCGCGCTGCAGCCCGGTGTCGCCGCGCTGACGCGGACCCCGTCGGGCCATCCCGAAGGCTATATCGAGGCGTTCGCCAATCTGTACCGCGCCTTTGCGGCAACCGTCCGCGGCGAGGGCGGACGCTGGTTCCCCGGCGTCGTCGACGGGCTTCGCACGATGCGGTTTATCGAGGCGGTGATCGCCAACGCGGCATCGGACCGCAAATGGTCGCCGCTCTATCCTGGAGAGACGGAATGAAATTCTTCATCGGGCTTGGCGCAGCCGGCATCGGCGCGGCGGCCCTCATCGCCGTCTGCGCGCCGACCAGCGCCCAGACGACGCCCGCCGCGGCGCCCCCGGCCTTTGCCGCGTGCCGGGCCTGCCATACGGTCGACAAGGGCGGGCGCAACGGCATCGGCCCCAATCTTCACGGCGTGGTCGGCCGTGCCGCCGCCGCGTCGCCGGGGTTCAATTATTCGCCTGCGCTGAAGGCATCGAAGCTGCGCTGGGACGACGCGACGCTGAGCGAATATCTCGCGGCCCCGTCGAAGAAGGTGCCCGGATCGCGCATGCCGATCGCGACCCCTGATCCCGCGAAACGCGCCGCGATCATCGCCTATCTGAAGGCGGCGGGCGCGAAATGAGACGGATCCGGCGATGACGCTCTCCCGCCGCACGCTGATCGCGGCCGGCGCTGCGGCGTCGCTGCTCCCCGCGGGAATCGCCGCGCAGCGCCGCGGCACGACCGCCGCCCGCTTCTCGCTCGGCTATGCGCCGCACGAGGGCAGCTTTGCGAGCCGCGGCGGACTGATCGAGCAGATCGCCTTCGCCGCCGACCAGGGCTTCACCGCCTGGGAAGACAATGAGGCCGCGGCCCGTCCCGTCGCCGATCAGGAGCGGATGGCCAAGGCGCTGTCGCAGCGCGGCATGACGATGGGCGTCTTCGTCGCGAGCATGCCAAAATGGGCGAAGTCGCGCCCCTTGCTCGGCGCCAATGACGATGCCGATCGCGAAGGGTTTCTGACCGATATCCGCGCGTCGATCGCGGTCGCCAAGCGGCTGAACGCGACCCGGATGACCGTCGTCACCGGCTTCATGGACCCGAAACTGCCCGTCGAGATTCAGACGGCGCGCGTGATCGACGTCATGCGCCGCGCCGGCGACATCGTCGCGCCGCACGGCATCGCGATGGTGATGGAGCCGCTCAACACGCGCACCAACCATCCCGGCGTCTATATGCAGACGATCGCGCAGGGCTATGCGATCGCCCGCGGCGCGAACAGCCCCGCGGTCAAGATCCTGGCCGACCTCTACCATGAGCAGATCCAGTCGGGGAATCTGATCCCCACGCTCGACGCCTGCTGGAGCGAGATCGGCTATCTTCAGTTCGGCGACAATCCCGGCCGCAACGAGCCGATGACGGGCGAGATCAACTATGCCGCGATCGTCCGCTGGCTGCGCGGCCGGCGCTATGCGGGGGTAATCGGCATGGAACACGGCAATTCGGTGGCGGGACGCGCAGGCGAGGATCGCCTGATCGCCGCCTATCGCGCGATCGACGCGGCATGAGGGGGAAGAGCATGACGAACTATGTGATGGCGGGGGTCGTCGCGGCGATGGCGCTGACGACGACGGGGTCCGTTGCCGCGCAGGACAAGCCGGGCTTCAAGGACACGCCGATGCTGCCCGGCGGCCAATGGCGTGTCCACGACGCCGACCGCCCTGCGCCCGTCGCCGTCGCGCCGGCCGCCGCCCCCGGCGGTCCGCCCGCCGACGCGATCGTGCTGTTCGACGGCCGTTCGCTCGACGCGTGGAAGCCCGATCGCATCGCCTGGCCGATCGAGAACGGTGCGCTGATAATCCCGTCGCGCGCAAAAAGCGGCGGCGAGAACAATCTCGTCTCGAAACAGAGCTTCGGCGACGTGCAGATGCATCTCGAATTCCGCTCGCCCAATCCGCCGACCAAGAGTTCGCAGGACCGCGGCAACAGCGGCATCTGGTTCATGCAGCGCTACGAGCTGCAGATCCTCGACGGCTATCGGAACCCGACCTATGCCGATGGCACGGTGGGCGGGGTCTATGGCTGGAAGCCGCCGCTGGTGAACCCGGCGCGCAAACCGGGCGAATGGCAGACCTACGACATCGTGTTCGAGCGGCCGCGCTTTGCCGCCGACGGCAGTCTGGTTCGACCGGCTTACCTGACCGCTTTGCTCAACGGCGTGCTCGTCCAGAATCATCAGGCGATGCTCGGCACGACCAACTGGCGCCATGTCGCACGCTATACCGCGCATCCCGATGCGGCACCGATCCAGCTGCAGGACCATGATTCCCCCGTGGCGTTCCGCAACATCTGGATCCGCCCGCTGACCGATGCGGCAATCGCGCAGGACCTTGGAAAGGACGGTAAATGATCGATCGCAGAACCGCGCTGGCCGGTGTCGCCGGCATGTTCGGCGCAGCGCTCTATGCCCCGATCGCGCGCGCGGCCGGGCTCGCGCAGCAGCCGGCGGCCGGTATCCCGCCGATCAGCGAAGGGCCACCGAGCGCGCCGGTCTTCACGCCTGCCCAACGTGCACTGATGACCGCGCTCAGCGAGCGGGTCCTGCCGACCACCGATACCCCCGGCGCGATCGCGGCGGACGTCCCTGCCTTCATCGAAAAACTGCTGGCCGACTGGGCCCGGCCCGAGGACCGCGTGCCGATCATCGCCGGGCTCGACGCGATCGAGGCGCGCTGTCTGCAGGACTATAAGGTCGCCGGCGCCCGGGCGACCGCGGCACAGCACGACGCGCTGCTCACTCTGGCGATGAACGACGGCCTGCCGTCGGGCGGCGCGTTCTTCACCGCATTCCGGCAGCTCGTCATCACCGGTTACTACACGTCCGAAATCGGCATCACGCAGGAACGCGAATATCTGCCGGTCCCCGGCGAATATAACGGTGCCTTCCCCTATTCCCAGGTCAACAAGGTGTATTCCTCATGATCCTCAGCCGTAGAACCCTGCTTACGGGCACCGGTGCGGTGGCGGCGCTCGCGCTGGTCGATCGCTCGATCTCGCCCGCGTCCGCCGCACAGCTCAAGGCGATCGGCCTGCAGCTCTATACCGTGCGCGAACTGTTCGCGAAGGACCCCGTCGCCACGCTCGAGGCGGTCGCACGGATCGGCTACCGCGAGGTCGAATTCGGCGGCGGCGGGTACGAGACCATGGATCACGCACTGCTGCGAAAGACCATGGACCGGCTCGGCCTGACCGCACCTTCGGTGCATATCGGCTATGACGCGCTGCTTCAGCGGTTCGAACCGTCGGTGGCGATGGCAAGGACGCTCGGCGCGAAGACGGTCGTGCTGCCGTACATGACCGACGAGCATCGCAACGAACAGGGCTGGAACGCCGCGCTGCCCAATTTCAACCGCTTCGCGACGCAGCTGAAGTCGGCGGGGTTCGGCTTTGCCTATCACAACCATGATTTCGAATTCACGGTCCGGCCGGGCGGGGTCAGCCTGTACGACCGGCTGCTCAAGGAAACCGATCCCGCGCTCGTCAAGCTCGAGCTCGATATCTATTGGGCGGCGCATGCGGGCGAGGATCCCGCGGCGCTGATCGACCGGCTGTCCACCCGCCTCTACGCCTATCACGTCAAGGACATGCGGCCCGATCGCAGCATGACCGCGGTCGGCCAGGGCACGCTCGACTTTGCCGCTTTGTTCAAGCGCAAGTCGGGCGCCGGCGTGCAGCATTTCTACGTCGAGAACGACCAGGCGCCTGCGCCCTATCTGCCCGACATCACCACCAGCTTCCGGACGCTGCGCGCACTGCGCTTCTGATCGAGACAGGAGACCAAGACCATGGCCGCAACCAACAGGTTCGACGCGATCGTCATAGGATCGGGCGTGAGCGGCGGG
>NZ_LMKZ01000001.1:126054-315195 GCF_001422525.1 Sphingomonas sp. Leaf30
TCGAGCACGGCGAAGGCTATGCCTATGACGGCAAGCCCGCCTACGAGGTGCCCGCGCGCAACATCATGCCCCCGGCGCTCGTCAAAAGCGATTATTTCATCGCCAAGCACGGCTATGTCGCACCCAGCAACCGCGCCTTCTACAATGACGACCGGCTGAACCCTTATGCCTATGACGAGGGCAGCAAATTCTACTGGATCCGGCCCGCGGCGGTCGGCGGCAAGTCGCTGATCTGGGGGCGCTGGTGCTTCCGGTGGAGCGAAGAGGATTTCGAGGCGAACAAGCGCGACGGAATCGATGGCGACTGGCCGATCCGCTATGGCGACGTCGCGCCCTGGTACAGCTATGTCGAGAAATATATCGGCGTGTCCGGCTCGCGCGAGAATCTGCCCTATCTGCCGGACAGCGAATTCCAGCCACCCATCCCGATGAACGTCGCGGAAAAGTGGCTGAAGCAGAATCTGGAGAGCCGCTTCCCCGGTCGCAAGCTGATCAACACGCGCCTGTCCAACATGACCGAGGACAAGCCCGAGCAGAACCGGACCAAATGCCAGTTCCGTAACCAGTGCAGCAATGGCTGCTCGTTCGGCGCCTATTTCTCGACCCAGGCGGTGACGCTGCCCGCGGCGCGCGCGACCGGCCGGCTCACGCTGCAATCGGACGCGGTCGTCACCAGCCTCGATTATGATCCCAAGGCCAAGCGCGTGACCGGCGTCCGCTACATCGATACCAAGACCGGCCAGGCGCAGTCGGTCCAGGCCGACCTCGTCTTCCTCTGCGCTTCGGCGATGGCATCGACGCAAATCCTGCTCAATTCGCGTCCGGCGGGCAGCGATCGCAGCCATTTCGACACGAGCGGCACGCTCGGCCGCTATGTGATGGACCATATCTTCCGCGTCGGGGTCGACGGCGAGATCGGCGGGATGCAGGAGTTCATCGAATATGGCCGCCGCCCGGGGGGCGTCTATATCCCGCGCTTCCGCAACATCGGCGGCGACGACGGTGTCGGCTTCAAGCGCGGCTATGGCTATCAGGGCGGCGCCTATCGCACGCCCGCGGCACCCGTCGGGTTCGGCGCATCGATGAAGCACGGGATGCGCAACTATGCGCCGTGGCACTTCAGCATGGGCGCGTTCGGCGAATGCCTGCCCTATGCCGACAACCATGTGTCGCTGCATGCGTCGAAGGTCGACCGGTTCGGCGTGCCGCTGCTCCGGTTCGACGTGCGCTTCCACGACAATGAACTCAAGATGATGGCCGATGCGCGGGCGCAGGGTGAGGCGATGCTCCGCGGTGCCGGGCTGACCAACGTCAAGAGTTCGGAACAGGAGCACGTCCCCGGTGACGCGATCCACGAGATGGGCGGCGCGCGCATGGGGCGCGATCCGCGCACCTCGGTGCTCGACGCGTGGAGCCGCGCGCACGAGGCCACCAACCTCTACGTCACCGACGGCGCGCAGATGGCTTCGGCCTCCTGCGTCAATCCGTCGCTCACCTTCATGGCACTGACCGCACGCGCCGCCGATCACGCGGTGAAGCAGCGCACCCGCGCCTGATCGGCCCCCGCCACCCGTTTATGATATCGCTATCATTAACGGGTGGCACGTGGCGGATCAGTCGACGGAGACTTTGGGCCTGCGCCGCGGTGCCGAGTCGGACTGGCGCCGGATCAGCGTGAAATCGAACGTCTTGTGCCGGTCCTGCGGATCGATCGCCTGCGACCGGCGGATGGTCGAGGCGAGCATTTCGACCGCCGACCGCGCCATGTCCGCGATCGGCTGGTGGATCGTCGTCAATTCGGGCCAGATCGCGGTCGACAAAGTCGTGTCGTCGAACCCGCACACCGTCAGGTCGCCCGGCACGTCGAGCCCGCGCCGATGCGCGACCGCGACCGTCGCAGCCGCCATGTCGTCGTTCGACGAGAAGATCGCCGATGGCTGCTCGGCGAGCCCCAGCAGCGTCTCGGCCGCATCGAGCCCCGATCGGTAGGTGAACAGCCCGTGCGCGATCAGCGACTCGTCGCGCGCGATCCCGGCCTCGTCCAGCGCCGCCGCATAGCCTTCGAGCCGGCGCGCGCTCGACGACAAATTAGGATTGCCAGTGATGAAGCCGATCCGACGATGGCCCAGCGCGATGATGTGCCGAGTCATCGTCAGCGCCGCCTCGCGGTCGTCGATGCGGATCGCCAGCATGTCGGGCACGGGCAGACCGCTCGCTAGCGACACGGTCGGGACCTGTGCCGCCGCCAGCAGGTCGAGCACCGCATCCGCCTCGCACAGCGGCGGCGGCAGGATGATGCCGTCGATCCCGCCCTCGATCAGGTGACGCGTCACCGCGATCTCGTGCTCGCCCAGGTCGCATTTCTCGATGATGATCTGCACGTCGCTGCGCGCGGCTTGGTCGAGGCTGCCGAGCAGGAACTCGCTGAGAAAGCCCGCGCTCGGGTTGCTGTACAGCAGGCCGATGCGGACCTGCCCCGCCCCGGCCAGGCTGCGCGCGGCCGGGTTGGGCGCATAGTTCAGCGTCGCGATCGCGTGAGTCACCGCGTCGCGCGTCGCGGCGCGCACATTGCTCGTGCCGTTGATCACGCGCGACACGGTCATCGGCGAGACCCCGGCGAGTCGCGCGACGTCGCTGATGGTCGGCGCGCCGCCGGTGCGCCGCGACGTCTTGACGCGGCCGATCGAGGAAGTGTTCATGTACCAACCGTTAGCGCACCCCCTTGACGCGGCAAAGCCCCACGCGATCCGATCCCGAGTCGGTTATCGTCGTCGGGCCTCGATCGACGACTCGCCCCGTTGCGAGACGCCTGCCATTCTTTTCATGGGGTATTTTTCGTGCGCGACGATGCGGAACCCCCTTGCTCCGGCGCACGAGAGGGATATGATAGCGCTATCTCCCGCCCCGGCGGAGGACAGGTCTCGTAGAAGACCAGCTCTTAGGAAGGATCATTAAGGTCATGCGCCTCCGTTTCCCCATGCCCGCCCGCCGTGCGCGCGCGGTCCCGTTGCTGGCCGTCTCCGCTCTGGTCATTCCCGTTCTGGCGGGTCTCGCACCCGCGCTGTTCACGGGCGGGGCCGCGACGGCACAGTCCGCCGCCAAGCCGCAGGGCGAACCGCGCAGCCCCGAGGGCAAGCGCTATCTGTCGCAGCCGCTGGTCACCAGCATCTACACCGCTGACCCGTCCGCGCATGTCTTCAACGGCAAGATTTACGTCTATCCGAGCCACGACATCGACGTGACGACCGCCGACGACGATCTGGGCAACCAATATGCGATGCGCGATTACCGCGTGCTGTCGATGGACCGGATCGGCGGGCCGGTGAAGGTGAACCCCGTCGCGCTCGACGTGAAGGACGTGCCCTGGGCGTCGCAGCAGATGTGGGCGCCCGACGCGGCCTATAAGAACGGCACCTATTATCTGTATTTCCCGGTACGCGACAAACAGCTCGACAAGAACGGGCTCGGCACCTTCCGCATCGGCGTCGCGACCTCGAAGAGCCCGGTCGGCCCGTTCAAGGCGGACCCCAAGCCGATCGCGGGCAGCTTCTCGATGGATCCCGCGGTGTTCACCGACGCGAACGGCGCCAGCTACATGTATTTCGGCGGCATCTGGGGCGGCCAGCTGCAGCGCTGGAAGGACGGCAAGTTCGATCCCAACGGCTCCGACACCGATCTCGGCCAGGACGACCAGCCCGCGCTGTCGGGCAAGATCGCGCGGTTGAACCCCGACATGAAGAGCTTTGCCGAGACGCCGCGCGACGTCCAGATCCTCGACGAGGCCGGCAAGCCCGTGCTCGGCGGCGATCATGAGCGGCGCTTCTTCGAGGCCTCCTGGGTCTTCAAGCGCGGCGGCAAATATTACTACACCTACTCGACCGGCGACACGCACTTCCTGAACTATGCGACCGGCGACAACCCGTACGGGCCGTTCACCTACAAGGGGCATATCCTGAAGCCGGTGCAGGGCTGGACGAGCCACCATTCGATCATCGAGTGGAACAAGAAATGGTGGCTGTTCTATGCGGACACGCAGCTGAGCAACAAGAACCACCTGCGCAACGTCAAGGTGACCGAGCTGAAGTTCGCGCCCGACGGCTCGATCCCCACCATCGATCCGTTCGTCAACTGATGTTCCTGGGAATCGACATCGGCACCTCCGGCGTAAAAGCCGTGGTGCTCGACGAGGCCGGCAGCGTCGTCGGCCAGGGCGTTGCCGCGCTGAGCGTCCAGCGGCCGCATCCGCTCTGGTCCGAACAGGATCCCGATGCGTGGTGGCATGCGACCACCGCGGCGGTCCAGGCGATCGACCCGGCCGTCCGCCGTTCGGTCCGCGGCGTCGGGCTTGCCGGGCAGATGCACGGCGCGACCCTGCTCGACGCCGACGACCGCCCTTTACGCCCCGCGATCCTGTGGAACGACGGCCGCAGCTTTGCTGAGTGCGAAGCGATGGAGCGTGCGGTGCCCGATCTGCGCGCAATCGCGGGCAACATCGCGATGCCGGGCTTCACCGCGCCCAAGCTGCTCTGGGTGCGCGAGCATGAGCCCGAGATCTTCGCAAAGATCGCGACCGTGCTGCTGCCCAAGGACTATGTCCGCCTGCTGATGACCGGCGACAAGGCATCCGACCTGTCGGACAGCGCAGGGACCCTGTGGCTCGACGTCGCCGCGCGGAGCTGGAGCGACGCGCTGCTGGCCGCGTGCGGACTGACGCAGGCGCAGATGCCACGGCTGTACGAAGGCTCCGAGATCACCGGCACGCTGACCGCCGAGGTCGCCGAACTCTGGGGCATGCCGCCGGTCCCCGTCGCGGCGGGGGGTGGCGACAATGCCGCGGGTGCGGTCGGCGTCGGCGTGGTCGCGGACGGCGATGCACTGCTCTCGCTCGGCACCTCGGGGGTGATCTTCGTCGCGACCAAGGACTTCCGTCCCAACGCTGATAGCGCGGTCCATGCCTTCTGCCATGCGCTGCCGGGCATGTGGCACCAGATGTCGGTCCATCTGTCGGCCGCGTCGTGCATCGACTGGGTGGCGAGGATCACCGGCGCGACCGGCCCGGCCGACCTGTTCGCACGCGCGGAAGCCGCCGGTCCCGCCAGCGGCCCCGAGATCTTCCTCCCCTATCTGTCGGGCGAGCGTACGCCGCACAATGATGCCGAGGTCCGCGGCGCGTTCCTCCGGCTCGACAACGACACCGATGCCGGCCGGCTGTCGCAGGCGGTGCTCGAGGGCGTCGCCTTCGCGCTCGCCGACGGGCTCGACGTGCTGCGCGCGGCGGGGACGACGGTCGAACGCCTCGCGGTCATCGGCGGCGGCGCGCGCTCGCGCTACTGGGGCGCGGTGCTCGCCGCGGCGATGGAGGTCGAACTCGTCTATCTCCAGGGCGGCGAGGTCGGCCCCGCGCTCGGCGCCGCGCGGCTCGCGCAGCTCGGTGTCGATGGCGGCGATCCCGCGACCGTCTGCGTCGCACCGCCCGTGTCGCACCGCATCGCTCCCGACCCCGCCCTCGTCGCCGCGCTCGCCGAGAAAAAGGCGGCGTTCCGCCAGGCCTATTCCCGTATCACCCCCAAGTCATAGGAATACCCGATGTCCGACTTCTTCGCCGATATCCCCCAGATCAAATATGAGGGCCCCGACAGCAGCAACGAGCTCGCCTATCGCTATTATGACAAGAGCAAGGTCGTGCTCGGCAAGACGATGGAGGAGCATCTGCGCTTCGCCGCGTGCTTCTGGCACACCTTCTGCTGGCCGGGGTCGGACGTGTTCGGCGGCGGCACGTTCAACCGCCCCTGGCATGCCGGCGCCAACGATTCGGCCGCCGCGGCGCACAAGCGCGAGGTCGCGTTCGACTTCTTCAAGAAGCTCGACGTGCCCTATTACTGCTTCCACGACGTCGACGTCATGGCGGATGCCGCCAACGTGACCGAGCATCGCCGCTTCTTCGCCGAAGCCGTCGACCATCTCGAACAGCTCCAGGCCGCGTCGGGCCGCAAGCTGCTTTGGGGCACCGCCAACGCGTTCAGCCATCCGCGCTATGCCGCGGGCGCGTCGACCAACCCCGATCCCGAAGTCTATGCCTTTGCCGCGCTGCAGGTCCGCGACGCGCTCGAGGCGACGCATCGCCTCGGCGGCCAGAACTACGTGCTGTGGGGCGGTCGCGAAGGCTATGAGACGCTGCTCAACACCGACATGAAGCGCGAACTCGACAATTTCGGCCGCTTCCTCAGCCTGGTCGTCGAGCACAAGCACAAGATCGGCTTCACCGGCACGATCCTGATCGAACCCAAGCCGCACGAGCCGACCAAGCATCAGTACGACTTCGACACCGCGACGGTGTACGGGTTCCTCAAGCGCTACGGGCTCGAGAACGAGGTGCGCGTCAACATCGAGGCGAACCACGCCACGCTGTCGGGGCATACCTTCGAACACGAGATCGCGACCGCCAACGCGCTCGGCATCTTCGGGTCGATCGATGCCAATCGCGGCGATCCGCAGAATGGCTGGGATACCGACCAGTTCCCCAATTCGGTCGAGGAACTGACGCTGGCGATGGTCGAGATCCTGCGCGGCGGCGGCTTCACCACCGGCGGCTTCAACTTCGACGCCAAGGTCCGGCGCCAGAGCATGGACGCGGCCGACCTGTTCTACGGCCATGTCGGCGGCATCGACGTCGTCGCGAAGGGCCTGCTCGCCGCTGCCGCGATCATCGAGGATGGTCGGGTCGATGTGATCAAGGCCAAGCGCTATGCCGGCTGGGACGGTGACTTCGGCAGCACGATCGGCGGGCTCGATCTGGCCGGTATCGCCGATCTTGCGGTCGAGCGCGACATTGATCCGAAGCCGGTTTCGGGCCAGCAGGAACGCCTCGAAAACCTGATCAACCGCTTCCTCTGATCGACCCGCGACGCCGGGGCCACGTCCTGACGGACGGGCCCCGGCCTTGCCGCCGCTCGCCGCCCAGCCGCTGCAATCAAGCCGCTGGGAACAGGCAATAAACCCGTCAATCCGGGTCCGATTGCCACATGAACGATTTGTCACGATCGCGGCGGGGCCCTTTGCCCCTGCTGCTGTGTTGTCGCGCCTGACACCAGTTGTCCGCAAGTCATGTCAGGGGCCGGATCGATGCGTAATACAATCATTAGGGCAACAACACTTCCCGATCACACCGCCTAGTCTGAAAAGACCATGACGAGGACCAGGGTGATGGCCGGCTATGCTGGTCGTTATGGCGATTATAGCTGCTGTGTCGCGCCGGATCGGTGCCGCATTGGAAGCAGCGACGGACTCTGCGCGTGACCGCCGGGATTGGTCTGACCTGGGCAATCTGCGGTGCGGCAACGGCCGGGGTGATCGCGCGCCCGTTCCGCCTGCCCGAAGCGGTCTGGGCGGTCGCCGGCGCGGTCGCGCTGCTCGCGCTGGGTCTGTTGCCGGTCGCTGCCGGGCTGACCGCGGTCGGCAAGGGCATGGACGTCTATCTCTTCCTGATCGGCATGATGCTGCTCAGCGAGACCGCGCGCCAGCAGGGCCTGTTCGACTGGATCGCCGCGACCGCCGCGCGCGGCGCGCGGGGGTCGCCCGTCCGCCTGTTCGCGCTCGTCTATGTCACCGGGATCGTCACCACGACCTTTCTGTCGAACGACGCCACCGCGGTCGTGCTCACGCCCGCCGTCTATGCCGCCGCGCGCAAGGCCAAGGCGGATCCGCTGCCGCTGCTGTTCGCCTGCGCGCTCATCGCCAACGCGGCAAGCTTCGTGCTGCCCATCTCCAATCCGGCGAACCTCGTGCTCTATGGCGGCACGATGCCCCCGCTCGGCCAGTGGTTCGCGTCGTTCGCGCTGCCATCGGTCGCGGCGATCGTCGTGACCTATGGCGCGCTCCGCTGGACCGAGCGTGCACGACTCGTCGGGCAATGCGAGACGGAGATCGCGCGCACGCCGCTGACCATCGGCGGCAAGGCGGCGCTGGCGGGGATCGTCGTCACGGCGGTCGTGCTGCTGCTGGCCTCGGCATTCGACGTGCAACTGGGGTTGCCGACCTGCATCGCCGGGGTCGCGACGACGCTCGCCATCTGCCTGCTGGTCCGCATGTCACCCCTCATGGTCGTGCGTGACGTGTCGTGGAGCGTGCTGCCGCTCGTCGCCGGGCTGTTCGTACTGGTCGAGGCGCTCGATCATAGCGGCGTCATCGGCCACGTCGCGGCGTGGTTGCGTGCAGAGGCCGCCGATCCGGCGCGCGCGGCGATGACCGCGGGGACCCTGCTCGCTTTCGGGTCGAACCTGGTCAACAATCTTCCCGCCGGGCTGATCGCGAGCACCGCGGTCGCGCAGGCGCAGCCGCCGCGCGTCGTCGTCGATGCGCTGCTGATCGGCGTCGATCTCGGCCCCAACCTGTCGATCACCGGGTCGCTCGCGACGATCCTCTGGCTCCAGGCAATCCGCCGCGAAGGCCTTGATGTCGGCTTCCTGCGCTTCCTGAAGGTCGGCGCGGTGACGATGATTCCCGCGCTCGCCGCCGCGCTCGGCACGCGCCTGCTGATCGGCTGACCCTCGACGCTCCTCTCTGCCGCCCCCTCTTTCCCAGGACCAAGGACCGACCATGGCGACCCTCTCCGCTTCCCTGCCCTCCCACCCCCCCGGCTGCAAAGCCCCGCACCGTCATGCGCCGGCGGGACGTACGCTCGACGCGCTGAACTTCTTCCTCGCCGACGTGCGCGACGGGCTTGGGCCCTATCTCGCCATCTATCTGGTCGCGGTCCGCGGCCCCGCGCATGGCTGGAACGAGGCGACGGTCGGGCTGGTCCTGACGATCGCCGGGATCGTCGGCCTGATCGCGCAGACGCCCGCCGGCAGCCTGATCGACAAGAGCCGCAACAAGCCGCGGATCGTCATGGTGGCAGCGTTGTTGGTGACGTTGGCCAGCGTATCGCTACCGTTCGTCACGGGCTTCACCGTGGTGACCATCACCCAGTCGGTCGCCGCCGTCGCGGGCGCGATCTTCGCCCCCGCAATCTCGGCGATCACGCTCGGTCTGGTCGGGCCAAAGATGTTCGCCAAGCGGGTCGGCCGTAACGAGGCGTTCAACCATGCCGGCAATGCGGTGTCCGCCGGGCTTGCAGGCGTGCTCGCTTGGAAGTTCGGACCGGTCGTGGTCTTCTGGCTGATGGGCGCGCTGACCGTCGCCAGCATCGTCACCGCGACGCGGCTCCACAACGACGATATCGACAATGCCGTCGCGCGTGGCCTCGACTGCGAGCCCGATGCGGACTGCGACGAGCCGAGCGGCTGGAAGACGCTGATCGAAAACCGCCCGCTGATGACCTTCGCGGTGATCGCGTTCCTCTTCCATCTGGCGAATGCCGCGATGCTGACCTCGGTCAGCCAGCTGCTCGCGCGCACCGTCGGCAAGGATCAGGCGACGTCGCTGACCGCCGCGTGCATCGTCGCGGCACAGCTCGTGATGGTGCCCGTCGCGATCTTCGTCGGCCGGCATGCCGAACGGCTCGGCACCAAGCCGCTGTTCCTCGTCGCCTTCGGATTCCTCGCCGCGCGCGGCGCGCTCTACACGCTGTCCGACGACCCCTATTGGCTGGTCGGCGTGCAGGCACTGGACGGCGTCGGCGCGGGCATTTTCGGCGCGCTGTTCCCCGTCGTGATCGCCGACCTGACCGAAGGCAGCGGCCGGTTCAACGTCAGTCAGGGCGCGGTCGCGACGACGCAGGGGCTTGGCGCGGCGCTGTCGGCGACGCTGGCGGGATCAATCATCGTCTGGGCAGGCTACAGCGCGAACTTCCTCACCCTAGCAGCGATCGCGGGATGCGGGTTCCTGCTCTATCTGGTCGCTATGCCCGAGACGAAGAAGCGCGCGCGCGGATAAGTCCGGGCGATCGATCGGAACACCCCCCTGTCCTGTGGTCTCACTTTCGTGCAACAGCAGGACCCCGCATCACCCTGTCCCCTGCCCCGGATCCCGAGCCGCATGACCAGCGACATTCTCATCATCGGTTCCGGCGCCGCCGGGCTGACCGCCGCGCTCACCCTCGCCGACCGTTTCACCGTCACCGTGCTCGCCAAGGGGGCGCTCAACGAAGGGTCGACCGCTTGGGCGCAGGGCGGGATCGCCGCGGTACTCGAACCCGGCGACACGTTCGAGAATCATGTCGAGGACACGATGGTCGCCGGCGCCGGGCTGAACGATCGCGGGATCGTCGAGATGGTGGTCGAGGGTGCCCCTGCCGCGATCGAACGGCTCACCCATCTCGGCGTGCCGTTCGAGACCGAAGGGAACGCGCTGCACCTGACGCGCGAGGGCGGCCACAGTCATCGCCGGATCGTCCATGTCGCCGACGCGACCGGGTGGGCGGTGCAGGAGGCGCTGCAGAGGGCCGCCGAGGCGCATCCCAACATCACGCTGGTCCCCGACCAGGTCGCGATCGACCTTGCCACCGGGCGGCACGAGATGCGCTATTCGGGCGCCGGCCGGGTCTGGGGCGTCTATGCGGTCGACCGCGGCACCGGACGCGTCGCACTCTACACGGCGCGCGCGACGATCCTCGCGACCGGGGGCGCGGGCCGCACCTATCTGTTCTCGACCGCGCCACGCGGTGCGACGGGTGACGGCATCGCGATGGCCTGGCGCGCGGGCGCGCGCGTGTCGAACATGGAGATGATGCAGTTCCACCCGACCTGCCTCTACAATCTGGAGGTCAAGAATTTCCTGATCACCGAGGCGGTGCGCGGCGAAGGCGGACGGTTGATCAACCCGACCACCGGCAAGCGTTTCATGACCTATTATGATCCCGTCCGGATGGAGCTGGCGCCGCGCGATATCGTCGCGCGCGCGATCGATGCCGAGATCAAGCGCTACGGGCTCGATTACGTCCATCTCGACATCAGCCACATGCCCGCCGACTTCATCCGGCATCATTTTCCGAACATTCACGAAAAGCTGCTGACGGTCGGGATCGACATGACGACGCAGCCGATCCCGGTCGTCCCCGCCCAGCATTACACCTGTGGCGGGATCGTCGTCGACGAGCATGGCAAGACCGACCTTCCCGGGCTCTACGCGGCGGGCGAATGCACCGAATCGGGGCTGCACGGCGCGAACCGGCTGGCGTCGAACTCATTGCTCGAATGCTTCGTGTTCGGCGAGGCCGCGGCGGACAGCATCGCCGCCGATTGGGACAGCCTGCCCCCGCCGCCGCCGATCCGCCCCTGGGACGAAAGCCGCGTCACCGATTCCGACGAGGAGGTGGTGATCAAGCAGACCTGGACCGAGATCCGCCGCTTCATGTGGAATTATGTCGGCATCGTCCGCACGACCAAAAGGCTCGAACGCGCGCAGCACCGGATCGCGATGCTGAACGAGGAGGTCGCCGAATATTACCAGCATTTCCGCGTCACGCCCGACCTGATCGAACTGCGCAACCTGCTTCAGACCGCCGAACTGATCGTCCGCTCGGCGCTACATCGTCACGAAAGCCGTGGCCTGCACTACACGCTCGATTATCCGCAGATGTTGCCGGAGGCGGTCGACACGGTCCTGACGCCCTGACGTTCCGCGTCCCGGCGCATCGGACGTGCAGTTCGTCGCAGCCGGCCGCGCGGGGCGTATCGCGGCGATCCGGACCGTATCAGGATCATAGCGCTATCGCAGGATATCCGACACCCATGGCATTTGGCAGGTTCGCGCGTCTTTTCGTGACCGGCGGCATCGCGCTCGCGCTGACCGGCTGTGGCTCGACGTCACGCCCCGGGGCGACCGGCGCCGCGCCGCAGGGCGATGGGACCACCAGCGTATCGATCCCGGTCCCATTACCCACCGCACGCGCCACCCGTGCCGCGCCCGCTCCGCTCGTCACCGCGATCGACGCCTTACACCATGATTTTGCGGGCAAGGCGGGGATCGCGATCCGCGCGGTGGACGAGGGCTGGACGGTCGAGGCCGGCGGACGCCAGCGCCTGCCGCAGCAATCGGTCAGCAAGCTCTGGGTCGCGATCACGCTGCTCGACCTGCGCGACCAGGGCAAGGCGAAGCTCGAGGATCCGGTCGTCGTCCGCGCGGAGGATCTGACGCTGTTCCATCAGCCGATCGCGATGCTCGTCACCGGCGACGGCTATCACACCACCGTCGGCGAATTGCTCAGGCGTGCGCTGACGCATAGCGACAATACCGCGAACGACCGGCTGCTGAGCTATGTCGGCGGCCCGCGCGCGGTGCGCGGCATGATCCTGCGCAAACAGCTGGGCGAGATCCGCTTCGGTCCGGGCGAGCGGCTGTTGCAGAGCGAGACGGCGGGGCTCGTCTGGCAACCCGCCTATGCGCTCGGTAACGCGTTTGCGGTCGCGCGCGCACGGCTCGATCCGCAGATCCGCGCCGCCGCACTCGACGCCTATGTCGCGAATCCGCCCGATGGCGCCGCGCCGATCGCGATCGCGGACGCGCTGGCCCGGCTCGCGCGGGGCGAATTGCTCAGCGCCAGTTCGACGCAGGTCCTGCTCGACACGATGGGCGCGTCGGTCACCGGCCGCGCCCGGCTGCGCGCCGCGCTGCCCGCGGGGTGGCGGATCGCGCACAAGACCGGCACCGGCCAGGATCTCGGTCCCCGCAACGCCGGCTTCAACGATGTCGGACTTCTCACCGCACCCGACGGCAAGCGCTATGCGATCGCGGTGATGATCGGCGACACGCTGCGGCCGATCCGCGAACGCCAGATGCTGATCCAGGCGGTCGCCGCCGCGGTCGCCGCGCATGCCGGTGGCGCCCGCCCGTCGGTCTGAGATTTTCCTCACACCTGATACCCAACAACCACGCTTCGCCCATTGGTCCGCGCGCGCGCATCCGCTAGACCGCGCGCGATGCCCCATCTCTATCTCGTCGACGGCTCCGGCTATATCTTCCGCGCCTATCACCGGCTGCCGCCGCTTACCAACAAGCATGGCGAGCCGGTCGGCGCGGTGTACGGCTATACCACGATGCTGTGGAAGCTCGCGGACGAGGTCCACGCGGCCGATGGCCCGACGCACATGGCGGTCATTCTCGACAAGTCGTCGAAGACGTTCCGCAACGATCTCTATGACAAGTACAAGGCACAGCGTCCGCCCCCACCCGAGGATCTCGTCCCCCAGTTCCCGATGATCCGCGACGCAACGCGCGCCTTCTCGCTGCCGTGCATCGAGACCGAGGGGCTCGAGGCGGACGACATCATCGCCTGTTATTCGAAGGCTGCGCTGGCGCAGGGCTGGTCGGTCACGATCGTCTCGTCGGACAAGGACCTGATGCAGCTGATCGAGCCCGGGCTCGACATGTACGACACGATGAACAACCGCCGGCTGGGTGCGGAGCATGTCGCGGAGAAATTCCACGGCGTCACGCCATCGCAGCTCGGCGACGTGCTCGCGCTGATGGGCGACAGCGTCGACAATGTGCCGGGCGTTCCCGGCGTCGGCCCGAAGACCGCTGCCAAGCTGATCCTCGAACATGGCGATCTCGAATCGGTGCTCGCCGCCGCCGAGGGCATGAAGAAGGGCAAGCTGCGCGACAATCTGATCGAGCATGCCGAGATGGCGCGGCTGTCGAAGGTGCTCGTCACGCTCAGATGCGACGTCGCGCTGCCCGAGCCGCTCGAGGATCTCGAGCTCAAGGGCATCCCCGACGCACCCTTGCGCGCGTTCCTTGATCATCACGGCTTCAAGTCGCTGATCGCCAAATTGTCCGCCGTCGCCGAAGCACCGGTCGCCGAGTCGACCGTCGTCGCGGACATGGACGCGGACGAGCCATGCAAGCATGACGATTACGAGACCGTCGTCGACGAGGCGGCGCTCGACCGCTGGATCACGCTGGCGAAGCATCAGGGCTGGATCGCGATCGACACCGAGACGACCGGGATCGACGCGACGCGCGCGGACCTGGTTGGGATCAGCCTCGCGCTGCATCCGAACCTCGCCTGCTACGTGCCCATCGCGCATGGCGGCACGGACCTGCTCGCGGAAAACCCGGTCCAGATCGACCGCGCGGTCGTGCTCGCGAAGATGAAGCCGCTGCTGGAAGATCCGAGCATCCTCAAGATCGGCCATAATCTCAAATACGACATGATCGTGCTGGCCCGCGCCTATGCGGCCACCGGTGGCGTGACGATCGCGCCGTTCGACGACACGATCCTGATGAGCTTCGATCTCGACGCGGGGCTTCACGGCCACGGCATGGACGAGCTTGCCGCGACGCACCTTTCGCACACCTGCATCGCGTTCAAGGACGTGGTCGGCACCGGCAAGTCGCAGCGCAGCTTCAACGAAATCGACCTCAAGGCCGCGACCCATTATGCCGCGGAGGACGCGGACGTGACGCTGCGCCTGTGGCGGCGGTTCAAGCGCCGCCTGCCCGCCGAGGGTTCGACGCGCGTCTACGAGATGGTCGACCGCCCGCTTGTCCCCGTCATCGCGCAGATGGAGATGCACGGGATCAAGGTCGACGCCGCGAAGCTGTCGAAGCTCTCGACCGAGTTCGCCGCACAGATGGCGAGCCTCGAGACCGAGATTCACGCACTCGCCGGCGGCCCCTTCACGATCGGCAGCCCCAAGCAGCTCGGCGACGTGCTGTTCGAGAAGATGGGCATCAAGGGCGGCCGCAAGGGCAAGTCCGGAGTCTATTCGACCGACGTCACCGAACTCGAGCGGATCGCCGCCGACAAGGATTCGCCCGGCGCGGTGATCGCGCGCAAGGTGCTCGACTGGCGCCAGCTCTCGAAGCTGAAATCGACCTATACCGATGCGTTGCAGGCGCAGATAAACCCCGCGACGGGCCGCGTCCACACGTCCTACTCGCTGACGGGCGCGCAGACTGGACGGCTGTCGTCGACCGATCCCAACCTGCAGAACATCCCGATCCGCACCGAGATCGGCCGCCAGATCCGCGACGCGTTCGTGGCCGAGCCCGGCAACGTCATTCTCGCCGCCGACTACTCGCAGATCGAGCTGCGGCTGGCCGCGCACATGGCGAACGTCCCTGCGCTGAAGCAGGCGTTCGCGAATGGCGACGACATCCACAGCCTCACCGCGCAGGAGCTGTTCGGCGAGGTCAACCGCGACACGCGCGGCCGCGCCAAGACGATCAACTTCGCAATTCTCTACGGCATCTCGCGCTGGGGGCTCGCCGGCCGGCTCGACGTGAGCGCGGACGAAGCGCAGGCGATGATCGACCGCTATTTCGATCGCTTCCCCGGCATCTCGAGCTACATCGTCGACACCACCGAAAGCGTCCGCGCGACCGGGTTCACGACGACGTTGTTCGGTCGCAAGACGCATTTCCCGCGGATCCGCTCGAAGATCCAGCACGAACGCCAGGGCGCCGAGCGCGCCGCGATCAACGCGCCGATCCAGGGGACGAGCGCGGACATCATCAAGCGCGCGATGGTCCGCATGGGGCCGGCGCTGCTCGAAGCCGGGCTGCCGAACGTGCGCATGCTGCTTCAGGTCCACGACGAACTCGTGTTCGAACTGCCCGAGGGCGATGTCGAGGCGGCCAAGCCCGTCATCGAACGCGTGATGGCGTCCGCGGCCGAGCCGGCGGTGACGCTCGACGTGCCGCTGGGGATCGAGATCGGCACCGGCCTGAGCTGGGGCGCAGCGCATTGATCGCGCAGGGCGGCAGCCGGCCACGCCCGGCTGACTCGCACAAGCGCGGCCGGCGGAGCGCTTGCTCCGACCGACGACACGGCTTTGCCGCGGCGCGACGCACCAGCGGCGCCCGCCCGTGACCGAATCGACCAAGGACATCGACACGCTCGCCAAGGGCGGTCGGACCAACATTGCGGGCTTCGTCCTCCGCCTCGCCGCGCGCATCCCGTTCCTGTTCATCGCGGGCCGCATCTACGGCCCGGACCTGGTCGGCCGATTCGCGATCGCGGTCGTGGTGGTCGAACTCGCCGCGCTGCTGGCGACGCTCGGGCTCAAGCGCGGTCTCGCGCAGGCGCTGAGCAGCACCGAGCGGCCGCACGCCTATGTCGTGTGGGATGCGATGGCGGTGGCGTTCGTAGCGTCGCTGATCGCGAGCGCGGTGCTCTTCACCTTCCCCGAGATCATGTATCCCAATACGGCGATCACTGGGCTCGACCGGTTCCTGCCGCTCATCATCGTCGCGGTCGCCTGGTCCGACGTCAGCCTGGCAGCACTCGCCTATCGGCTGAACGTCAAGGCCGCGGTCACCGCGCGCGCGGTGGTCGAGCCGTGGACGATCTCGATCGCCGCCTGGGCCTTTTCCTATTTCACGATCCGCGACGGGCTCGTGCTGAGCTATGTCGCGTCGATGACTGCGGCGCTGATCGCCAGCCTCGTGCCGTTCGTGCGCAGCTACGGGCTGCCGCGCGGCTGGTCGCCGCATCTGCGCCCGCTCTACGCGCTCGCCCGCGCCAATGTGCCGCTGGCGGGCGCGGACATCCTCGAATGGGGCAGCCGCAACGTCGACCGCTTCATCCTCGGCGTGATGTTCGAGCCCAAGGTCGTCGGCATCTATTATATGGCGCAACAGGTCGCGAGCCTGCCGCAGAAGCTTAAGACAAGCTTCGACCCGATCCTCGGCCCCGTCATCACGCAGAGTCTTGCGGTCAACGACCGCGCGGCGATCGCCAACCAGGTCCGCCAGGTCGCGTTCTGGATCATGGCGGCACAGGGTGGCCTCGCGCTGATGGGATCGATCCCCGGCGAGGCGGTGATGGGCGTGGTCGGGCCGCAATTCGTCGCTGGCACCGCCGCGCTCGCCTTCCTGCTGACCGCCGAATTCCTCGCCTCGAGCGGCGCGGTCAGCGAATCCGCGCTCGTCTATATCGCGCGGCACCGCAATCTGATGATCTCGGCGGTGATGCTCGCCTTCCAGATCGGCCTCAGCTTCGCGCTGATCTTCGCGATCCGCCGGCTTGGCTATCCGGTCAACTATCAGGCCGCAGGGCCCGCGATCGCGCTCATGATCTCGGTCGCGCTGACCTCGGTGATCAAGTCGCGGCTGCTTGGAAGCCTGCTCGGCGCGAGCGTCTCGCCGTGGCGCTGGCCGCTGGTCTGGGCGGCGCTTGCCGCGATCGTCGTGGGCGCGGGCTTTACCGCGCTGCCCAAGCGGCTCGAATGGGTCGAACTCGCGGTCGGCGAGCCGGCGATCGCCGCGACCTATCTCTTCATCCTGTGGAAATGGGCGTTCGGGCCCGCCGACCGTGCCCTGTTCGCCAAGACCCCCGAGCCCAGCGAAGCGACGCTGCCGCGGAGCGGATCACCGGTCCGCTGATCCGGCCCCCCGAAGCCGGGGGGCCGCCGGCGATCAATGCCGGAAGTGGCGCATCCCGGTGAACACCATCGCCAGCCCCGCCTCGTCCGCCGCCGCGATCACGTCGGCATCGCGGATCGACCCGCCCGGCTGGATCACCGCGGTCGCGCCTGCCTCGACCGCCGCGAGCAGCCCGTCGGCGAACGGGAAGAACGCGTCGGAGGCAACCGCCGAGCCGATCGTCCGCGGCGTCGCCCAGCCCGCCTTGTCCGCCGCATCCTTGGCCTTCCACGCGGCGATGCGCGCGGATTCGAGGCGATTCATCTGCCCCGCACCGATGCCTGCGGTGCTGCCGTCCTTGGCATAGACGATCGCGTTCGACTTGGTGTGCTTGGCGACGGTCCAGGCGAAGCGGCAGTCGGCGAGTTCCTGCGGCGTGGGCTGGCGCTTCGTCACCACCTGCAATTCGCCGGGCGTGCCGTTGTCGCGCCCCTGGACGAGCCAGCCACCCGCGATCGACTTGGCGGTGAGCCCTGCGCGCGCCGCATCGGGCAGGTCGCCGGTCAGAAGCAGACGCAGATTCTTCTTCGCGGCGAACAGTGCGATCGCCTCCTCATCGGCATCGGGTGCGACGACGACTTCGGTGAAGATGCCGGTGATCGCGCGCGCGGTCTCGACATCGAGACGGCGGTTGACCGCGATGATCCCGCCGAACGCCGACACGGTGTCGCAGGCGAACGCCGCGGCATAGGCCTCCTCGAGCGTCGCGGCGGTCGCGACGCCGCACGGATTGGCATGCTTGACGATGACGACCGAGGGGGCGGCATCACGGAACTCGGCGACGAGCTCGAGCGCGGCGTCCGCGTCGTTGAGATTGTTGTAGCTCAGCGCCTTGCCCTGCACCTGACGCGCCTGACCGATGCCGCGGACGCCGTCGGTCGCGGTGTAGAAGGCCGCCGACTGATGCGGGTTCTCGCCGTAGCGGAGCGCATCGCCGCGCTTGAGCGTGATCGGCAGCGTGGCCGGAAACTGCTCGCCCTGGTCGACTGTGCCGAACCAGGTCGCGATCGCCGAGTCATAGGCAGAGGTGGTCGCGAACGCCTTGGCGGCGAGGCGCTTGCGGTCGTCGAGCGTCGTGCTGCCGCCCGCGACCAGCGCATAGTCCGCAGGATCGGTGACGATCGCGACATAGGCGTGGTTCTTGGCGGCCGAGCGCACCATGCTGGGGCCGCCAATGTCGATATTCTCGATCACGGTGTCGCGGTCCGCGCCCTTGGCGACGGTCGCCTCGAACGGGTAGAGATTGACGATCACGAGGTCGATCGCGCCGATCTGGTGCTCCTCCATCGACGCGGCATGCCCCGCATCGTCGCGCACCGCGAGCAGCCCGCCATGGACCATCGGGTGCAGCGTCTTGACGCGGCCGTCCATCATCTCGGGAAAGCCGGTCAGCTCCGACACGTCGCGCACCGTCAGCCCCGCCGCCCGCAGCGCGGTGGCGGTACCGCCGGTCGACACCAGCTCGACACCGTGGCTCGCAAGCGCGGTGCCGAGATCGACGATCCCGGTCTTGTCGGAGACGGACAGGAGTGCGCGCTTTATCGGGATGCTGGTCATGACAGGTCTTTCGTGATCCGGGTTTCGCCGTGCGGCGGGCCTTAGCGTCGGTTGGAGTTTGGGAACAGGGGGCGTGCGGGAACGCGGCGATCTTCGAAGGTGGCGTCTCGACCAGTCATCGCGAAAGGAAGCACCTCCCCGGCGAAGGCCGGGGTCCAGTTGGAAAGGCCGTCGTAACGACGCGCTGTCCCCTGTCAGCACCACCTCGCAACTGGACCCCGGCCTTCGCCGGGGGGGTGGCAGTGTCTGGAAATGAAAAGACCATTGGGTCGTGATCTGGCCGGAGAAAGTGTCAGGCCTTTTTCAGTGCCCAGCTCACGCTCGCGCCGCCCGCCGCGGCCTCGCCAGTGATCATCAGTTGCTGCGTCGCGACCGGGCGGCCGTCCGCGTCGATCCAGACGCTGTCCTCGACCACCAGCGCACCGCCGCGGCAGCGGAACTGCCAGATCGCGCCGCCCGGCAGGCGGAGGATCGCGCCCAGACCGTCCGCGGTCGGCGACACCTGCACCCCTGCGCCCAGATGGAAGCGGATCGCGAACAGCGAAAGGCCCAGGCGCCGCTTGCTGCCCTTGGGCAACAGCGCGTCTTCGCCGCGCAGCTCGCGGCCGTCGCCGGTCAGCATCAGCTGGCGGCGATGCAGGAATCCCCAGCGCCGGACATAGCCGTCATGGCTCGCTTCGATCCGGCTCGCCGCCTCCGATTCCTGCCGGCTCAGCTCCACTTCGGCAACGCCGCGTCCGAGCGTTCCGTCGGCGTGGATCGCGGTCGAGTTGCTGTCGGCGATCGTCAGCGTCGAATGCGCGGCGGTCGACCGCAGACCTTCGACCATCGCCGGCGGCAATTGCGCGATCCCCGCCCGCGCGCCGCCGCAATTGACGACCAGCCGCGCCGGGCCATCGGAGAATTCGAACGCGAGCGTCGAAGCGCACCCGCCTTCGACCAGGCGTGCGACGGGTGGCGGCGCGGCGTCGACGATCAGCACCGAGGTTGCCGCCGCCAGCCGCTGATAGCCCCAGTCGCGCGCCTGGCGGAGCGGCCGGGTCCGGACGCCGCTCGCCTCGATCACCGCGGCGACCTGGGTCTCGCTTGCGGGGCCCCCGCCCTGCCAGCTCGACAGTCCAAGATCGCCATGCGTCACGCCGAGCAGCGCCGCGACCATCCTGGTGAGCGTCGTCGCGACGGGTTCGGGCAAGGCCAGGTTGCGTGCCAGATAACTGTCCTGAAGCAGCGTCAGGAGCTGGATCGAGTCGAGCAGCATCGCCGGGCTGCGCGAGACCGAACCGCCATCGTCGAACAACCCGGTGCCGAGCGCGCGCAGCAGCCCGGCCTCGCCGAACGCACGGCGCGGGTCGCCGCCCGGGATCAGCAGCCCGGCGGCGACGACGCCGCACCATGCCGCGATCCGCGGTGCGCCCGCGGGCACCTTGTCCGCGCTTCGATCAAGGTGCAGCGCGCCCCGCGCGAGCGCGTTCAGCACCTTCGAGCGGTAAACGAGGTCAGACGACGACAGGATCAGCGGCGCATGCGCGGTCCAGAACAGGATCCGCCTGCCCCAGAGGTCCGGCCGCCACGCGATCCCGCCCGGCGTGTCGGCATAAGCGGTCAGCCACAGCCCCATCAGATATTCGGCGATCGGTGCCCCGCGCGCGCGGGTTGCGACGGTCGACAGGTCGCGCAGCCAGGCAAAGCTATGGAAATAGTCGGCAAAGGGACCGGGCAGCGGCTTTGCCAGATCGAGCGTCTCGATATCGCGCGCCTCGCCGCGGAACGACAGCAGGCCCTCGAGCAGCATCGTGCCCCGCGGGATGTCGCCGAGCACCGGATCCTCGGGGACTGCGATCAGCTTGAGCGGATAGCGCCCCTTGAGCCGCAAGGCGTGGAGCGGCGTACGCCAGGTCAGGCGGTGAAACCGCTCCGCCAGCCGATCGGCGAGCGACAGCCCGTTGTCGCCGCCGAGCCGGATCAGGCGACGTCCTTCGTCGATACCGTCGAGCATTGGATCGGTCACGGGATCGGGCTGGTCGGTCAATCGCCCCTCAATGCCGCGATGTTGGCGGCATACTGTGCCGGCCCCCCGCGAAACACCGACGTCCCCGCGACCAGCGCGTCCGCACCCGCATCGATGCAGCGCTTCGCCCATTCGGCGTCGACACCGCCATCGACCTCGAGATCGATCATGCGACCGCTCTTCTCGATCATCGTCCGGATCGCGGTGATCTTCTTGAGCTGGCTGGGGATGAAGCTCTGCCCGCCAAACCCGGGATTGACGCTCATCACCAGCACGAGGTCGACCATGTCGAGCAGGTAATCGAGCATCTTCGCCGGCGTACCGGGGCAGATCACGACGCCCGCGCGCTTGCCGAGCGACTTGATGTGCTGGAGCGAGCGGTGGATGTGCGGGCTCGCCTCGTAATGCACGGTGATGCAGTCCGCGCCGGCCTCCGCGAACGCATCGAGATACGCGTCGACGGGGGCGATCATCAGATGGACGTCGAACGGCTTGGCGGTGACGCCGCGCACCGACTTCATGACTGCGGGGCCGAACGAGATGTTGGGCACGAAATGCCCGTCCATGACGTCGATATGGATCCAGTCGGCGCCGGCCGCATCGATGGCGCGGACCTCCTCACCCAGTTTAGCGAAGTCAGCGGACAGGATCGAGGGGGCGATGCGGACGGGTTGCATGAATGTGTCCTAGCGGGGGATTCACGTGGTGCGAAGGCCTTCAATCCTCCCCCAAAGCGGGGGAGGAATGATCAGGCGCGCTTCAGACGGGTGATGAAGAAGCCGTCGCAACCGCCGTGTTCGGCGAGCATGCCCGGCAGCGTGCGGACGGTGCCAGTGTCGGTCGGCGTGATCCCGGCGGGGAGCTCGGCCTGGTCGACCGGCACGATCGAATAGTCGCTGCGCGCGGCGAGGAACGCGTCGAGCTGCGCCTCGCCCTCCGACGGTTCGAGCGAGCAGGTCGCGTAGACGAGCGTGCCGCCGGGCTTTACCCAATCGGCCGCGCGCGCGAAGATCCGCGCCTGCAGCGCCGCGGTCTCGGCGATGATCGAGGGGCGGACGCGGTGGAGCACGTCGGGGTGGCGACGGAAGATGCCGGTCGCGCTGCACGGCGCGTCGATCAGGATCGCGTCGGCGGGCTCGGCGGGCGCCCATTCGAGAAGGTCGGCGTTCACCACCTCGGCCTTCAGATGCGTGCGATAGAGATTCTCGCGCAGACGCTTGATCCGGCTCTGCGAATTGTCGACCGATGTGACGGTCCAGCCTGCCGAAGCAAGCTGCAGCGTCTTGCCGCCGGGCGCCGCGCACAGATCGAGGACATGGCCCTCCCCCTTGCCCAGCAAGCGCGCGGGCAGTGAGGCGGCGATGTCCTGCACCCACCAGGCGCCGTCGCCAAAGCCCTCCATGTCGGGGACCGAGGCGTGATCACCGAGCCGCAGATGCCCGGGCATGAAGCTCTCGCCGCCGAGCTTTTCGCGCCAGCCTTCGGTCTCGGCGGGGTCGGCGATCGTCAGGTCGAGCGGCGGCGGTGCGGCGATCGCACGGCCCGCATCGTCGACCATCTCCTCGCCCCATGCGGCTTCCCAGCGCAGCTCGACCGGAGCGGGCAGCGTCGGCACCTCGGGCAGCAGCATGTTGGCGCGGAACAGCGTCCCGAACACGCCGTGGACCAGCTTGCGCGGGCCACCATCGACCAGCGGCAGCACGGTCGAGATCGCGGCATGCGACGGCGTACCGAGGATCAGCACCTGGACGAGCGCGATCCGCAGCGCCATCCGCGCCTTCGCATCGTCGGGCAGATTGGTCTTGGTGACCGAATCGATCATCGCGTCGAGATCGGGGAGCCGGCGCAGCGTCTCGGCGGCGATCGCATGCGCAAGCCCGCGATCGGGTCCGTGGATCGCGCGGGTCGCGGCGGGCAGCGCGGATTCGAGCGATTCCCCGCGACGCAGCACCGCGTCGAGCAGGCGCAGCGCGGCGCGGCGGGTGGGGACGCCAAGCGGCTCGGGGGCGTGCGTGTAGTCGGGCATAAGAAGGTCCTTCGCGTTCGGGTGCCGCGCGCTGCATTGGCAAGTCGCACGGCGCGCCCCATGTGGCGGTTACGACGCCAACACGCAATCCGGAGAGCCATGATGGGCCAGCGCCCCGACCATGTGAAGCCACCCGCCTATCTGTCGAAGGATACACCGGTGCCACAGCCCGAGCCGATCGCGCCCGACAAGGACCCCGAACCGCGCGACCCGACGCGCTATGGCGACTGGGAACTGAAGGGCATGGCGATCGACTTCTGATCGCTTCGTCGTTTCGAAGCCTGATCCAGCGCTGCTCCACATCCGTCATCCCCGCGCAGGCGGGGATCCATATTCCCGGTTGTCGGCGGTGAGGCCGCACGCTTCGCCCCTATGGATGCCCGCCTACGCGGGAATGACAGAGGTTGTGTGGGTAAATCTGCGGCAGCGGTCCTGACGCACGCGGAACGTATTTCACGGCGGCGCGTCGCGGTAGGATGAGGGGATTCTTCGCAAAACGCTGGGTGAAAATCACCGGCATCGTCGTCGCTGGCGTGGTGGTGCTGGGGTTGATCGTGCTCGCCGCCTTCCCCTGGGGCTCTCTCAAAGGCGTGATCCAGCGGCAGCTTACCGCGCGGTTCGGCCGGCCGGTGACGATCGGCGGGATCGAGCGCGTCGACACGTTCGGGTTCAACCCCACGATCCGCATCACCGACGTCCGTATCCCGCAGGCGGCATGGGCCGGAACGGGCGATTTCGTCCGGTTGCGCGAGGCGGAGGCGACGTTTTCCGGGCTCGCTTTGCTGAACAGTGCGTTCGGGCCGCGCGACGTGAAGGCGCGCGGGCTGCGGCTCGTGCTGGTCCGCGACAGGAACGGCCGGACCAACTGGGAACGACCGGGCAAGCCGAAGGGCGGCGGGAGCTCGACCGACCTTGACGGACTGACGATCAGCGACAGCGTGATCGCCTATCGCGACGACAAGCAGGACCGGTTCGTCACCGCACGCTTCACCGCCGATCCGGTGCACGGCATCCGCGCGGCCGGCAACGGCACGATCCGCGGTGCGGCGGTGCGGATCGCCGTGGCGGGGCCTTCGGTCGAGCGGTTCCAGGGCAAGCCCTGGCCGTTCACCGCGTCGATCGATGGCGACGCGCTCTCGATCACCGCGAAGGGCCGGATGGACCACCCGCTCGACACCGACGCGATGGAACTCGACGTGACCGCGCGCGCGACCGATCTCAAGCTGATCGACGCAGTGATCGAGGCGGGGCTGTTCCGCACGCAGCCGGTGTCATTCTCCGCGCATGTCCGCCACGACCAGCCGAAATGGACCGTCACCCAGCTGAAGGGCGTGGTCGGGCGGTCCGATTTCACCGGGCATGTCAGCGTCGACAAGCAGGATGGCCGTAGCAAGGTCGACGGCGCGATCGTGTCGCGACAGTTTGATTTTGGTGATCTGGCGTCGGACGAGGGCAAGGCTGAGGGGGCCGCGCTCGAGCGCGCGATCGGCCCGCGGCTCGTGCCCAACACGCGGATCGATATCGGCAAGATCGACACCACCGATGCGCGGATGGCGTTCCGGATCAAGCGGATCGTGAGCGCCAAGGGCGCGTCGCCGATCCTGTCCGCCAGGGGCGTGCTGGCGATCGACCACCAGCTGCTGACGCTCAGCGACCTCGACGCGCGATTGCCGCATGGCCGGGTCGAGGGGAAGCTGACGGTCGACCAGCGCGGCGACCGCAAGGTGCCGATGGTTGATATCAACCTGCGGCTGCGTGGCAGCAGCGTGCAGGATCTCGCGGGCGGCCGCGGCGATTTCAGCGGCAATGTCAGCGCGCGCGCCCGGCTGAAGGGGCCCGGCACGACGATCCGCGCGGCGGTCGGCAATGCGAACGGCACGATCGGGTTCGTCGCGCGCGACGGGCAATTGCCGCAGGGAATCGCGGCGGCTTTGGGGTTCGATGCGGCGCGCGCGCTGCTGGCGAAGGATGGTGAGCGCGCGGGGCTGCGCTGCGTCGTGCTGAAACTCGACGTGACGCGCGGCCATGGTCGGATCGATCCGATGATCGTCGACACGACCGCCAGCCTGTTGCGCGGTCAGGGAAGCGTGGTGTTTCCAGGCGAGACGCTGAACATCCGGCTGACGGGCACGCCGAAACAGCATGCGCTGCTGCGCGTGCCGGGCTCGGCCTATATGACCGGCACGATCGAGCGGCCGACGGTAACGATCCCGCCCGAGGTGAAGTCCGTCGGCAACATCTTCAAGGCGATCGGCCGCGCGATCACGGGGAAACAGGGCCCGGCCGCAAGAGATGCGGATTGCTCGGGGCTGGCCGCGCGGGTGCTGCGGTAACCTGATCCTCCCCCGGCACGGAGAGAATAAAGCAATCGCCTCCTGTCAGCCCGCCTCGTCCTTGAGCGGCCGCGCGAGGAGATCCCCGATCACGTCGCGAACCGGTGTCCCTTCCAGCAGGCGGCAGACGGCCTCGGTGATCGGCATGTCGACGCCCGCGTCACGCGCGGCCTCGCGCAGCACGGGGGCGGTGAATGCGCCTTCCGCGACCGTGCGGCGATCAGCCAGCAACGCGGCGGCGGCCTCGCCGCGCCCGAGACCGACGCCAAGCGAGAAATTGCGCGAACTCGTCGAGGAACAGGTGAGCACCAGGTCGCCAAGCCCCGACAGCCCGGCGAGTGTCTCCGCACGGGCGCCGCGCGCGAGCCCGAACCGCGTCATCTCGGCAAAACCGCGCGCGATCAGCGCCGCACGTGCATTCTGGCCGAGACCGGCCCCCTCGACCACGCCACAGCCGATCGCGAGCACGTTCTTCACTGCCCCGCCAATCTCCGCGCCCGCGACGTCGGTCGACGCATAGGTCCGGAAATGCCGCGCCGCGAGCCGGGTCGCGAGTGCCTCGCCAAGCGCCTCGTCCTCGCAGGCGAGCGTCACCGCGGTCGGCAGCCCCGCCGCCACCTCATGCGCGAAGGTCGGCCCTGACAGCACCGCGATCGGCGCGTCGGGATGTACCGCGCGCGCGACCTCGCCGACCAGCCGCTTGCTCCCCGCCTCGATCCCCTTGGCGCACAGCACTAGCGGGATGCCGCCGATCGGCGCGGCGGCGAGCACGCTGCCGACATGCTGCGCCGGCGCGACGACAAGGATCGCGTCCATGTCCGCCAGCGCGCCAAGGTCGCCGGTGGCGCGGATCGTTGGCGACAGCGCGACGCCGGCGAGAAACAGCGCGTTCGCATGAGTCGCGTTGATCGAGTCGACGACGGCCGGCTCGCGCGCCCACAGGATCACGTCGCGACCTTCATGCGCCGCGACCTGTGCCAGCGCGGTGCCCCAGGCGCCGCCACCAATGACGCCGATCCTCATGCCTTCACCCCTGCACCGCGCACCGCCTCGGCGTCCGGATCGAGCGGCCAGCGCGGGCGGGCTGCGGTGTCGAGCGGGTCGGTCAGTCCGGCCGCGAACCGCTCCGCCCCGGCCCAGGCGATCATCGCCGCATTGTCCGTGCACAGCCAGAGCGGCGGCGCGACGAACCGCAGGCCGCGGGCCGCGGCAAGCGTCTGCAGTGCGCCGCGAACCGCGCCGTTCGCCGCGACCCCACCCGCGACGACCAGCGCGGTGGGTGTGACCCTCAGACCGTTCAGCGCCTTGGTCGTGCGGTCGATCAGGCAGTCGACCACCGCGGCCTGGAACGACGCGGCGATATCCTCCGGCGCATAGTCCCCGACGACCCGCGCGACCGCGCTCTTGAGACCGGCAAAGGAGAAATGTGGTTCGGCGGAACCCTTGAGCGGGCGCGGCAGCGGCACGGCCTTTGGATTACCCAGCGCGGCGGCCCGCTCGACCGCGGGGCCTCCCGGGAATCCGAGGCCGAGGATCTTCGCAGTCTTGTCGAACGCCTCACCGGCCGCATCATCGATCGTTGTCGCGAGTCGGCGATAGGCGCCGACCCCTTCGACCAGCAGCAACTGGCAATGCCCGCCCGACACCAGCAGCAGGAGATAGGGGAAGGCAAGATCGGGATCGGACAGCCGCGGCGACAGCGCATGGCCTTCCAGATGGTTGACTGCGATCAACGGCTTGCCCGCGGCGTGCGCGAGCGCCTTGCCGGTGACGAGCCCGACCATGACCCCACCGATCAGCCCCGGCCCGGCCGTCGCGGCGATCGCATCGACATCGGCCAGCTTGAGCCCCGCGTCGGCCAGCGCCGCGACGATCAGCGGCTCGAGCGCCTCGACATGCGCGCGTGCCGCGATCTCCGGCACAACTCCGCCGAACGGCGCATGCGCTGCCTCCTGCCCGAGCAACCGGTGCGCCAGCACCTGTCGATCGGCGGTGACGAGCGCGGCGGCGGTTTCGTCGCATGAGGATTCGATACCCAGAATGATCATCCCATATCCCTATCGCGCCGGACAAGGCTTGTCCTCACGCTTGTCGAACGCGCCGCGTTTCTGCATGCAGGCGTCATGACTCGTTTTCGGCTCGGCACACGCGGCTCGCCCCTCGCCCTCGCGCAGGCAGGCATGGTGCGCGACGCCTTGTGCGCCGCGCATGGCTGGTCCCCGGATCGGATCGAGACGGTCGTGATCCGTACCACGGGCGACCGTGTGCAGGATCGCGCGCTCGCCGAGATCGGCGGCAAGGCGCTGTGGACGAAGGAACTCGATCGCGCGCTGCACGACGGCGAGATCGATTGCGCGGTGCATTCGATGAAGGATGTCGAGACGATCCGCCCGCAGACCCTGCAGATCGCCGCGATGCTGCCGCGCGCGGACGTGCGCGACCGGCTGATCGGCGCAGAAACGCTTGCCGATTTGCGCCAGGGCGCGGTCGTCGGCACCAGCTCGCCGCGGCGACGCGCGCAGATGCTGCGATC
This sequence comes from Sphingomonas sp. Leaf30, assembly GCF_001422525.1. Lineage (NCBI taxonomy): Bacteria > Pseudomonadati > Pseudomonadota > Alphaproteobacteria > Sphingomonadales > Sphingomonadaceae > Sphingomonas > Sphingomonas sp. Leaf30. The sequence continues at coordinate 153,819 of NZ_LMKZ01000001.1, forward strand.
GCGCCCCGATCTCGACATCGTCCTAATTCGCGGGAACGTCGATACGCGGCTCGCGCGGGTCGCGGCCGGCGACATGGACGCGACGCTGCTTGCCGCCGCCGGGCTCGATCGTCTCGGGCGGACGGCGATCGGTCATGCCATCCCGACCGACATCATGCTGCCCGCACCCGCCCAGGGTGCGGTCGGGATCGAGACGCTGGTCGGCAAGCCGGCACAGGCGATCGTCGCGGCGATCGATCACGCCGATACCAGCCTGTGCGTCCGGACCGAACGCGCGTTGCTCGCGCGGTTGGGGGCGGATTGCCATTCGCCGGTGGCAGCCCTTGCCTCGCTGGCCGGCGAGACGCTGACGCTGCGCGGCGAACTGATCGCCGAGGACGGGTCGTGCGACGTCTCCGGCGCGATCGAAGGCGGGATCGACGAAGATCTTGGTACCGCACTTGCGCTCGACCTGCTGACCCGCGCCCCCGCCAGCGTCCGGCGCCTGTTCGCCGCATGACCCGCGTCGTCGTGCTGCGCCCGGAGCCGGGCAACGCCGACACATGCGCCAAGCTTCGCGGACTGGGGCTCGAGCCCCTGGCGATGCCCGTGTTCACGGTCGTCCCCGTCGCCTGGACGCCGCCGGACTTCGGCGGGTTCGATGCCGTTCTGCTGACCAGCGCAAACGCGGTTCGCCATGGCGCCCTGCCCGACACACTCAAGGCGCTGCCTGTGATTGCGGTCGGCGACGCCACGGCCGCCGCCGCCCGGCTCGCCGGCTTCAATGTCGCGGTGACCGGCACCAGCAACGTCGATGCCGCGATCGACGCGGCGCGGGCATCCGGGTTCGACCGCCTGTTCCACCCGGCGGGTCGCGACCGCAGGCCGACCGGCCCGGACGTCGTCGCGTGCACCGTCTATGCGAGTGAGGCGCTGCGGATCGGCGATATCATGTTGCCTCGGCACGAAGACCTGCTCGTACTGATCCATTCACCCCGCGCCGCGCATGCGTTTGCCGAGCATGTCGCACAGGCCGGCATCGACCGGTCGCGCGTCACGATCGCTGCGATCAGCCAAGCCGCGGCCGACGCCGCGGGCAGCGGCTGGGCCGCGCTGGTTGTGGCGGAGACACCCACCGACGATGCGCTCGTGACGATCGCCGCAAAGCGCGCGATTGACCCTGACGCGCGTCGCGGGGATAAGCGCGTCATGAGCGACCACGTGCCGATCGAGCGTCCCCGGGCACGCGGCCCCCGCCTGGGTGTTATCATCATATTGATCGGACTGGCTTTTATCGCCGGATCGGTAGCGATGGGCTATGCGCTGAAAACGATGCCATGGTTTGGTCAGCGCACCGGTCTGACGGCCGCTGGATCGACCACGGCCGCGGCGGCATCGGGCAACCCCGATTTCACCCCCGCGCAACCGCTCAACGCAAATGGCGAACAGCCGCGGGTCGACACCGCAATGCTGGCGACGCGCGAGGCGACGCTGGCGGGCCAGCTCACCGCGCTCGAGGCCCGGACCGCGGCCGTGTCAAGCGACGCGATGGCAGCCGGGGGTCAGGCGACCCGCGCGGAAGGCCTGATGGTCGCGTTCGCCGCGCGTCGGGCGATCGAGCGCGGTGTCGGGCTGGGCTATATCGAGGAGCAGCTGCGGCTGCGCTTCGGGCGCGCCCAGCCGCGCCCCACGGCCGCAGTGATCCAGGCCGCGCACCAGCCGGTCACGATCGAGGATCTGCGCCAGGGGCTCGATACGATCGCGCCGCAGATCACCAGCACCAACGGGACCACCAATGACAGCTGGCTGCAGACCGTGCGGCGCGAATTCAGTAACTTGATCGTGCTGCGCGAGGAGAGCATGGCCTCGCCCATGCCGGCAGACCGCCTTGCACGGGCGCGGCGTCTGCTCGAGGCCGGCCAGGTCGAGGCGGCCCGCGCCGAGGTCGAGCGCCTGCCCGGCGCGACTCAGGCGAGCAACTGGATGGACGCCGCCCGCCGTTACATCGTCGCGCGCAAGGCGCTGGATATTCTCGAGAACACCGCGCTGATGGGCCAGGCGGGCCAGCCCCAGCCAAGCCCGATCGTGGTCACCACCCCGGTGCTGCCACCGGTGGCGACATCGACGCAGACCGAGGCGCCGGTCGCCGTACCCGCCCCCTGACACCCCGCCAGGTCGACCGGCCGAGGCCTGTCGCCTAGGACTTGTCAGGGCGTCAGAAGGAGTTCCAGTCGTCCTCGTGGCGAACCATCGCCGTGATTGCGGCTGGCGGCAACGGCTTGACCGGCGACGTATAGCTTTCGGGCTGGCCATAATCCCGTTTCGCAGGTGCGACCGGCGGCTTGGCAGCGCGGGAATCGCTGGTGCGGAACCGTCGGGCCTGATCGGCCAGCGTGCCCACCTCGGCGGCTAGGTTGCGCGCCGCTGCCGACGTTTCCTCCACCATCGCGGCATTTTGCTGCGTCGTCTGGTCCATCGTCCCGATCGTCGCGGAAATCTCGGTGATCGCGACCGACTGTGCCTGATTGTCCCGCGCCATGGTGGCGAGCAGGGCGTGAACCTGCGCCACGTCGTCCGATATCGCCGCGAGCGCGCCATCGACCTTCGTCACCGCATCAACCGCGGTGACGATGTCGGTCTGCGTCACCGTCAGCTGGTCGCGCGCGCGCTTGGCCTCTTCCTCCGCACGCATCGCGAGCGCGGATACCAGATCGGCCACGACCGCGAATCCGCGACCCGCATCGCCGGCCCTTCCCGCCTCGACCGCGGCGTTCATCGCCAGGACGCGCGTCTGGAAGGCAATCTTGTCCAGCCCCTCGATCACGCTGTCGATGCCCTTGGCGCTGTCCGATACGCGGCCCATTGCCTGTACCGCCAGATCCGCCACCGTGCGACCGCCCCCGACCGTCGCGATCGCCTGATCGGCGCGTTCGACGGTCTGGCTGGCCGCGGTCACTGAGGCGCGAAGCCGGCCATCCATCTGGGTCACGGACGCGGCAGTCTCCTCCAGAGAAGCGGCATTGCTCTCGGTCCGGCGGGCAAGATCCTCCGACGCCTGCGCGATCTCGTTCGATCCGGTGCGGATCGCGGTGGCGCTTTCGGACACCGCGCCGATCAGCGTGCGCAACTGGTTGAGCGCGTCGTTATAGCTGTCCTCGAGCGGCGCGAAGCTGGCCGGGAGCCCCGTCAGCGTCGTCGACAGATCCCCGGCGGCAAGCGCGTTCAGCGCCTTGCCCATGGTCGTGATCGCAGCGTTGCGTTCGACCTGGGCTTCCTCGAAATACACCGACAGCGACAATTCCATGTCGAGCAGCGCCGCCTTGACGATCGCGATGCTGGCATCGGTCGCGCTCGGCGTGCGGAGCCCCTTCACCAGCCGCCGCCAAGGGCTGTAGTGGCGGCCGATCCCCGCAAGCAGATTTTCGAGGACGAGCGCATAGGCGCCGACATACCATCGCGGCTCAAGCCCGATCCGCGCGTGAACGGTCCCGATCCGCCGTACGCTGTCATAGAAGCTCGCGTCGAACTGCCCTCGCGCGATGTTCATCCAGTGCTTGGCCTGGGCCGACTTGGCCGAAGTCATGTGGCCGGCATCGCGGAAGAAGGGCGAGGTTTCGGGCTGATTGCGGACCCGGTCGTAGAATTTGTCGAGCGCGCCGCCGATCAGGGATTCGATCAAGGGCCGGACGGCGGCGACGGTTGCCTGTTGATCGGCTCCCATTTCCATGAAGGCGAGACGCGACGAAACTTGGTCAACGGACACGGACGGCTCCGAATATAGCGGTAGATGACCAATTTATAGCAACGCGGCGCCGCTATCGGTCAGGTCCGCCTCAACAAATCGTCGTTGTCGGGCATACATAGATCAAGCATCCCGTACGTATGGCGTGACGCCATCTGGGAGTTTAACGTGTAGGTTTGGAATCACCAATCGGCGAAAGCCGCTGCCGTTCGAGGCAGCGACTGGAGCGGGCGAAGGGATTCGAACCCTCGACCCCAACCTTGGCAAGGCCGGAGTCAGACGTTTTCAGCGTTATAACAGTTCATTCCGACAGATCTTGGCAGAGCTAAGCTCTCCCTGACCGTTATGCTGGTTAACGCCGTTATATTCAATTCTAGCCGTTCTTAGTGGGGAACCGGTGGGGGATTGATGAATCTTATTCCCTCCTGAACCGTTGAATATTTATAAGCAATATCAGGAACATATCAAATGACCTCACAACAAGTGACAAGACCACGCGGCCGACCACGACGGTTCGAGGCGCTAGAAAGTTTGCGGGATAATCCACCGGCCAACCACGGAAAGAGGGCTCATTACGTAAACGGGATAGGCCTCTTGCACGGGCAACGTGAGATCACTGCATACGTGAAGATACGCCTGCCCAACTCTCGATCTAAGGAAATTAAGATCGGCTTATTAAGTTCGTTTACCTGGGAGCAGTTGGACGCTCGTAGGCGCGAATATCAAGGTAGAGCCGACCGTGGTGAAGATATTGAGGATAAAGTACACCCCACTTTTTCGTTACACGCCGAGGCTTGGTTGAAACAAAAGAAGCCAACGGTAAAAGGTTATGGAACTATTAAAGGGCATGTATACAATCATCTTCTATTAGCGTTTGGCGACAAGCTCCTCCGGGATATAAAGGTTATAGATGTAGATCGATGGGCGGCATCACAACGCGCGCTCGGTTTCAAGCCTGCTACGGTAAATCGGCAGTTTTCTACATTGAGTTCGATCCTAAACAATGCCGTTAAAGCAGGGCATATTGCAAGTAATCCGGCCAGATTGGCTGACAAGATCAAAGGAGCTACGTCGCGACAGGTCATACTTGGAGCTCAGCAAATTGCCCACGTCCTTATGGTCGCTAAAGAAATTGAGACCGAAGATAACGCTATCGCCGATCTAATGCCTTTTCAAAAGCGCGGCTGGCTTCGCGATTTCATACTTTGGGCTCTCCATAGTGGAATGCGTCGCCAAGAAATGTTGGATTTAACGTTCAATGATACAATAACCCACGCGAGCGGCATGGCCGTCATTGTTCATACTAGCAAAAGCGGGAAGTCTAGAACAATACCGGGAACTATTGAAATGTGTAGGATTGTCGAGCGATTGAAAGCGGTCGAGCGTATTGATGGTGATATCCGGCTTTTCCCCATTTCGTTAACTACTCTGAAAAGAAAGCTTACAACCCTGTGGAAGCGCTGCGGACTCGGCGATGTAAGGCTGCACGATCTTAGACGTACTAACGCTACGCGACTTGTCGACGCAGGGGTGGATATGAGAACGGTCGCGGGACGTCTCGGTCATTCAAATACCGACATGCTTATGTCTACCTACGCCGTATACAATCCTCTTGGAACAACTTTGCTTGATAGCGCGTTCTTAAGTTTCTCATAAATCTGTTTTCTCCGATTCTCCATATCTAGGTTATGTTTTGAATCGGAGACGATAATGAATAATTTGCGTACGTATATGAATGACCGTGACGTCGCTGCGGTTTTTGCGATGTCAACTCCGTGGGTCCGTGGGCAGCGCCACAAGCGCGTCCACGGCCTGCCCCATATTCTCGACATCGATGCGATCCATATCGGATCATCGCGGCGCTACCTGCGCTCAGAAGTCGCGAAGGTTGCCGACCGCCTTGCCAACGGACAGCATGCAGCAGTTCATGGAGCAGGCAAGTGAGCGCCGCCGATCAGGAGCAGGCTACTCGGCCAACCCGCAACACAACCACATCGCCGGGCTCCGTCAGGGCTTTGATGGCGGAAGGCCTGTCGCCTGTTACGATAGCTGACAGGTTAGGCCTCGCAACGGTCAGCGTTCGCACGCTCTGCAAAAAGATCGACCCAAGCTATTGCGGCAGTCGGACCGACGAAGTGCCATTTGGACTAAGTGACCATTCAATGCGGCTGCGGTCACATCTTGGCAGCATTGTATATGACCTCACTGAATCACGTAATCTTTCAAACACGGAAGCCAGCAGTATTACAGGCTTGAACCGCAATGAGTTAATCCGTGCCGTTCAGCGCCCTTGGTCTCACGACTGGAGAATCTCGCAAATAGAACGCTTATGTAATGCATCGGGAATATATTTTCCCGATTGTCTGCACTATGGGATCTACAAGCCGAGATTTTTCAAAGGACTTTACGTCACTGATCACTTTCCAGCATCCCCATCTGAGATAGAGAGTAAACTCGATAATTGATATTATCTCTCTTTTTATTATTTACGCGAAAAGAAAAAAGGTAACATAATAATATAGAGTTACAGTTTATTTCGATTCTGACCAACTGACCTTTAAGGGCATTAGCGTCGAGACACCACGCAAAACCGTTATAACGCCCTTGCAGGGGCTTGTAGGTGTAAGAGCTAGTTGGTATAGCGAAAGGTTGTCGAAGCGCCCACAGGGGCTGCATGGCCGCCTACAAGGGATTCGGGGCTGCAATGCCCCGCAGCCCCCATTTAAGTTTAGCGATGACAGATTCAGAACTTAGGTAGACCGTGAGAACCAGGCACTAATCACGTAGCGAGGCAACCGCCCTTGAAACTGTAACGCCCATAGGAGAGCGAAGCCGCGATGGGATGTGCCCGTCAGCGAGCGGATCGCCTGCCATCGTCATGCCGTCCTCCGGTAGGCTCGACGTGCTGATGGTGTGCACCGCAATTGGCGAATGCCTGAAAACGCCCACCGGACGCCCCGGTCGGTATTCCGCTACCCCGGAAGCGGAGATCCGTTCAGCAAAGTGATCTGCAGTTACCTAAGGTCAGATAAAGGAAATTTTCGAGAAAGCGGCTAACCTGACGGCGGTTATCACCATTTGGCGGGGCCGCTTTCCCGTCGGACGATCTCTTCCGCGAATTCCGCCCGCTGGGAGCGGCAAAGCCTATACTAGAAACGTAGCTCGAAACCCCGCCATTACGACACAACGATAACATGCCGCTTTCCCAGTCAATCGACTGTGTATCAGAAGCGGGCGGCTCCGATATAGCTACGGGTTTCGACTCATTCGATAAGGTTCGAGGATCCGTTGTATCAGTCGTCAACGAGCGTAAGTCCCTCGTTGACCGAGGCTAGCGCGGCAGCACTTCGGATGGTTTCGACTACGGCAACCTTCTTGTCGTTCGTCCACCCTAATCGATGCTCAACCTCATCAACGACACTGCCTACGCGTATAAATTGAGCGTCATCCAGTGCTTTGCTGCCACACACGGACATTAGACGCTCAACGAATGAGTCTATCATGAAGCCCGAACTTGCCTTGTCGCGAATGACTGCTCCCCATCGCTCCTGCCATCCAGGAACATCGGCTTCTTCTAACATAAATAGTAGAAGCATCTTTTCACCAGAGCCAACGTCCTCATCGTCTAAAATCGTCAACAATGTATCGTTCATTGCGGGAGAAGAAAGGTGTCCAATCAACGCTTCACCGACCGAGTTTAGCATCCACTTTGACATAATATATGATATTGCCGCGAACTCGTCATCACTCAGCTTCTCGCCGCTTTTCTCGCCGATGTTGGAGAGCACAGCAGATAGTTCTTCAAGAATTAGGAGAAAGATCCTAACCCAGCTTTGAACAACGTGCCGTGCCGCGGGGCCCTTACGGTCATAATCCGTAAAATCTGAATTCCGAACGATCCTCGCGAGCGTATCGATCGCTGCCATGTGCGTAGCCGGGCGTATGGGGCCATCACCCTGATCTCGATCGTTCGCGATAGCGTCCGCCTCACGCTCCTTCGCAGCAATTTCGATGTTACCGTCAGCTCGGTCGAGACTTTCACTAACCGGTCGATCCCCGCGACCCAGCGCGCGCCGGTCAGCCTCATCCATCATTTCGTCGACTTGCTCGTCGGATAACCGGGATCGCCTTATACGCCCAAGGTCTGCACGGGTCGTTCCCGATTTTAATCTGGATTCGGCGATCAAATCGAACGCCGCCACCGACTGGTTCGAGAATTTTTCAGGCACACGCGCGTCGATTGTTTCAATTATTGACGCTATGAGATCGTCATTCTGCTGGCGAATACCGGCTAGCAATTCAATCTCTCTACGAACCTCTAGGAAGTTCAGCCCGCTCATGTGAAAGTCTAGAAGACCTCTGTCGTTCCGCAGTAGCTGAGCATAGAAATAGTCTTGAAAACATGGATACTTGAAAGCGATTAAGTCTCCGTCACGCTTTAGTATTCCACAGGAAACAAGCTTATCGAGAACGTCACCCCCCAGAAAAGACAGCTTTTTCTTATCGAAGAATCCAATCAAATAAGTAACAACCTCGTTTTCGTCAGCTGATCCACCCTTATCTTTAAGAAACTTGGCAAGGTTTTGTAGGGTTATCTCTTTGCCAACGGGATGAAGCGCGCCCCGCCGCGACAGGCGAAAATCCGCTTTTCCGATAAGGTGATCAATGATATTGCCAAGCAATATCGCTTCATTTATCTTTACCATTTCTTTAGTCTGATGAAGCCCCCAAAGTAGAAGCGACACCATATATGGAGTCCTTGGAAGACCGTCCCGCACGATCTGAGACATTACTAAGTTGTACGCCACCTTCGCATCTTCAGTAGTTCCTTCACACCACCTTTTTGAGAGCGTTCTAATTGCACCGCGATTTAGCGGGCGAATTTGTAACTTAGTAAATGACGGCAACTGCTCATTAAAAAGACGGTCAGGAGATATGCCATCTGAGTTCGGCTCGCCTACTATAATCCATCGATTATTTTTAAATAACTCTACATTGGCTGCCAGCTTTTCGAGAATTACCTCATTTGCCTCAACGTTATCAAATATGAAAGTGAAATAACCGCTTTCAATGGCTTTCTCGATGTTAAAACCAGCTGGAACCATATCATAAAGATTAGTTACAGCTTTTTTGTAGCCATACTTGTTAAACGTGAACGTCCGAGCATCAATATATACCGGTATGGAACGGTCGACTGTCCAATTATCGAAGGCGATTTGATAAGCGATGAAGTACGCGAGACTTGTTTTTCCTGACTGATTTCTACCAACAAACAGGGTATTGTCTCTGCTAGCCAAAATATCAGAAAGCGCCTTGCGATTTAGCGACTTACCTTCACCAACTTCCTTATCAAGGCTCTTAGCAGCCCGTTCCATAAATGGTGGTGATACAAACTGACGAATAACTTGCTCAGCTGACATAGCCGGTTGACCGACAAAGTTCAGGTGAGCCGCAACAGTATCTCGCAAACCATTGCGATTGGCCCGCATAAACAGCTCAACTTGATCAGTCCTGCGCTCATCACCCTGCGGCACGTTACTTAGCGTCATTTCGCCGCCGTCACACACCGTATTAGCAGCGTCAAACCGGCGCTGTTTGTCAATGTATTCACGCACCGTAAATTTATAGTCTCTGCTAGGAAGGTCGATCTCGATAAACTGGTAACCATTGAACCACTCTCGTTTATCGTAAACGCTACCCGCTTGGCTCAATATGCAAATACCGGCTGCGTCCCTCGACATTGAAGGACGAGAGGTATGCACATGCCCACAGCAAGACAGGTGAAAAGACTTGCGGGTAAGAAAATCAGTTGCTGCTCGATCGGCTTCTACAAGCCAATCGAGGGGATGATGATGAATTGCAATACGGAAGTCGCAGTGTCCAATATCCTTTAGCGCTTGATCTATCGCCCGTTCACCGAGTAACAGATTTCCATAATCTCTGTTGTCGGACTCTCCACTGGCCCGCCAAGCTGTATTGAAGCAGGCGACCCCTACGCTGCACTCGGGATGAGTAAATTCAAATGTTCTAAGAAATTCAGTGGCTGAAATCGCTGACGGATGATATGAGTCATGAGCATCATAGAAGTTACTCATTCTGCGCAAGGATAACTCTTTTTCGTCACCGGCCTTCGACGGCCGATCGATAAAATCGTTTATCGATTCCTTGCTTATCAGCTTACCTTTATAGAATTGCTCGATACTTGGTCGCGCTCTGACCTCTTCGCGAGCAATGTCGTGATTGCCGGGAACTAAAAAAACTCGATCAATAGGAACGCCCGTCTGGGCCATTAGCGGCTTTATGAGCGCGTCATACCCCCCTTGAAACCAGCTGCTGTCGTCACCCCCCATAGCTAAATCGCCACTAAAGATAATGATCTCAGGTTCCAAACCCTTCTCGACTCGCATTCTTTTAAGGTCGATCAAGAGGGCATCTATAACGATTTCAAGATCCTTTGCGGACCACGGTGACCAATGCAAATCTGACAGATGCAATATCTTCAACGACATAACCCCTCCTGTTGACGCATCGTCACCTGAACGCCGAATTATCGCAATAAAAAATGCCATAATTGGCAGTATGTTGGTTCAATCACGATGCATTCCACTAAGTGCCTGAAAACGCATCACTTTTCGTGGTGGAAGGTTGAGCGGGAGGTAGCCGGTAAAAAAACAGCCGCCTAGCTATCGCAACTATTGCCCCCACCTACCCGAAAGCCGCCGTTCCGCTTTCCTACCCATTCCAGCTATCAGCTGATGCAGACACCAATTTGACACCAGCCCGAAACCGGCCATTCTCAATTATTAAAGGTGGCCTGCAAGACGAAGCTATGTTGTTTCGCAAGTAATTGCGCCACTAGCAATAAAGTCTTTTTTCCGCGTTGACCACGTTTTTGTCAATTTTAGGTTACTACCTTATTCTTTGTGAGCCGGTGTAAATAAATATTTTTAAACCCGACCCTATTCTGCTCAAAATCGTGCTTAGATCAATTGTAAATCAAGATGTCTGCTTTTTTAGATTTTCTTATTTCGTCAAATAGGTCGTCTCTGAGCTAATGGTCATTTTTTATGGTGCTACGTAAAAGGTGGCGTACTCACAGAAATTTTCGCTTTGAAATATAATGGCGTCTTAAAAGGGAAAAATTTTCCCCGAGGCATTTTTGCGATACTCAATGCTTATAAGAATGAGTATGGTAATATGGGTACTACCCTTCCGCTAAGCTATGCTTTCTATTTCTCTTAAGGTCTTAAAATTGTACATTAAGAGAGAAAAATCGCAATCTAGTTGATCGCGATTATTACCCTCTTGTTGGCAGTATCAGTTACCCTCTAAGGTTGCCTTGCTCCCGCGTCACTCGGGAGTGAGGCGTCGAAACCTCCCGAGCAAAGCCTCCGGTCACAGTCATGCTGCGGCCGGGTGGCGGGCGCGCATGTCCAAGGCCTTAGGGTCCAAAGGCGTCTGCGCCTTGAGCTTTGCCGGGGTTTCGAACACCCGGCTTCAAGCCGCCGCCTCTATGCTTAACGCACAAGGGGTCAGGCAACGATGCATATGCTACGAGATCGCCGCCGCCGCCGCCGCCGCCGCCAGTTGATACCGGGTACAACAGCAGCGATCGCCTTCGCTATCTCATTCTGCAACGCTATCAGCGTAGCGCAGGTCCCCCCACAGCTACGTGCTACGTCGGAGCAAGCCCAACGGCTCGTCATCACTCAGCAGGGAATCCTAAATCGCATAGACTCGGCCGAGCAGGGGATCATTGCTGACCGCGATCAACTGAATGCGTCGAGCGCCAATCTCCTCATTCGATCCTCTGAACTGACCACTACCATTCCTGGCTTTGCACCTCCACCGGGTGCGGACGTGGAAAGACTGCTAGCTGCTCTTCGCTCATATCGAGCTGAGCAACTACGCCGCCTCAGTCAGCTCGCGTATCAAGAGACGTTAGCGGCCTCCGCAGAGGCGTGTGCGCTGCACACAGAGGCGGAGCGCCAGCTACGCGATATAAAAGCCTCAGCAGGCTTGGCTGAACTAACCTCCAAGGAGAAGGCAGAGTTTGCGACGCTAGTAGCGAACGCGCTCGATAGCGACATCGACGCATGCAAGTCACCCGACGATCCGCTACGATCCGATTCGGTTAAAGATACGATGGAGGAGGTAGGTGAGGCCACCATGACGGACCCCTAATGTCCCCCTTAGTGGGGATCCAGTGGGGAACCCACTGGAAAACTGGAGCGGGCGAAGGGATTCGAACCCTCGACCCCAACCTTGGCAAGGTTGTGCTCTACCCCTGAGCTACGCCCGCTCTGGCGCCTGTGCCGCCGGTCAGTAACGACACGGTGGCGGGGTGAGGCGCGCTATTAGCCCGGGGTTTCGGATCCGGCAAGCGCCTTCTTTGCAAAATTTGCAGCGACCATCGCGAAGATTGTCCTTGGCGACTCCCCCAATAGAACATTACAAGAACAATTGTGAACGACTCGACCGCCCTGATCGCCCGCCTCAAGCGGATTGCGACGACCGGCCTGCCATCGCAGCGCGATGGCCGGGCGGTCGAGGCCTGGATGACCGAGGGCATGGCCAAGGCGCAGCTGCACGAGATCTTCGCGTCGGTCGACGATTCGGCAAGCGCCGCGGGTTTCGCGGTCGCCACGACTCTGGCCGCGCGAGCGGTGCCTTTATTGTGGCTGCGCACCGAGGCGAGCGAGCGCCAGGGCGGGCGACTCCATGCGAACGGTCTGGTGGAAATGGGGCTCGACGTATCGTCGCTGGTGCTCGCGCTGGTCGATGACGAGGCCAGCCTGTTGCGCACCGCCGCGGATGCCGCACGATGCCAGGGGCTGGGAACGCTGGTCATCGAATCCTGGGGTCGGGCGGCGAGCATCGACCTGACGGCGACGCGTCGACTGATGCTGGCCGCGGAAACCTCGGGCGTGACCATCCTCAGCCTCAGGATCGATGCGGCCCCCGTGCCCAGCGCCGCCGCGACGCGCTGGCAGGTGACATCGTGCCGGTCGCAACCGCTGGACGCGGACGCCCCGGGCAAGCCGGCCTTCGATATCGAATTGCTGCGTCGACGCGGAGGCCAGGCCGGCCTGCGCTGGCGCGTGGAGTGGAATCGTGACGCGTATGACTTCGAACAAGCCCTCCCCCAACCCGACATTGAAACCGGCATCGATACCGCGCCGCTATCTGGCGCTGGTATTCCCATGGTTGCCGATCGAGCGGCTGCGGACGATGCGCCCCCATCTGTTCGTCGGACGGGCTGAGGCACCGATCGCGTTCGTCGAGACGGTTGCGGGCGGGGTACGGCTCAAGTCGCTCGACCGCGAAGCGCTTCGCGCCGGGCTCGAACCCGGGCTGACGCTTGCCGATGCGCGGGCGCGCGTGCCCGGACTCGAAACCTATCAGCATGATCCGCATGCCGATCACGAATGGCTCGAGCGGCTGGCGGACGGATGTCAGCGCTATACCCCGTCCGTCGCGCTCGATGCCCCTGACGGGTTGATCCTCGACATCGCGGGCTGCGTCCATGAATTCGAGGGAGAGCGCCGGCTTGCCGCCGATCTCGAGGAACGGCTGGCCCGCCGCGGCCTGCTGGTGCGGCATGCCTTTGGCGACACGCCGGATACCGCGCGGGCGCTTGCGCGGTTCGCAGGGGCCCCTGCCCCCGACGAACGCCGCGCGGTGAAGCGCCTGCCGGTCGCAGCACTCGGCCTCGACGACGATGCGACGACCGCCTTGTCGCGCGCCGGGTTGAAGACCGTGGGCGACGTGATGGCACGCCCGCTCAGCGTGATCGCGGCGCGATTCGGCGAAGACGCCGCGATGATGATCCGCAGGCTCGACGGAACGGTGAAAGGCCCGATCGTGCCGCGGCAGACGATCGCACGGATCGGCGTCGAACGCCGCTTTGCCGAGCCGATCGCGCGGACCGACTATGCGCTCGAGATCCTGTCTGAGCTTGCGACCGAGGCCGGGATCCAGCTCGCCGAACGCCATGAGGGTGGCAGGCGCTGGGAGGCGAGACTGTTTCGCGCCGATGGGCTTGTCCAGCGGTTGCGGATCGAGACGGGCCAGCCGACGCGCGACGTCGCCGTGCTGATGCGGCTGTTCCGCGAACGGATCGACAGTCTCGCCGACCCGCTCGACCCCGGCTTCGGCTATGACCTGATCCGCCTCGACATCGCGCTCGCCGAACGACTGGATGCGACTCAGCTGAAACTGGAGGGCGGGCAGAAGGGAGACGGTCAGGACCGGGATGGCCAGAACCGGAACGTGGCGCAACTCGTCGACCAGCTCGGCACGCGGCTCGGTCGGGCACGGGTAAGGCGGTTCGCGGCGCGCGACAGCCATATCCCCGAACAGGCCGAACTGATGCTGCCGGCGGCGGACGCCGCCGCGGTCAGTGCGCGCCCGGCACCGTGGGCCGCCCCCGAATCGGGCGAACCGCCGCTGCGCCCGATCTATCTGTTCGATCCGCCGCACCCGATCGAATCGATGATGGCCGAGGTTCCGGACGGTCCGCCGCACCGGTTCCGCTGGCGCCGCACCGTCCACGACGTCGCGCACAGCGAAGGCCCCGAACGCATCGCAGGCGAATGGTGGCGGCGTCAGGACATTCCGACGCGCGATTACTACCGGGTCGAGGATCGCCGCGGCCGCCGCTTCTGGATCTTCCGGCACGGCCTGTATTCGGAGGTCGAGACCCCGCGCTGGTATCTCCACGGCGTCTTCGCATGACCGCGCCGTGACCGCCTTTGCCGATTCCGCCTTTGCCGAACTCGTTGCGGCGACCAATTTCTCGTTCCTCGACGGCGCGAGCGATGCCGGAACCATGGTGGGTCGCGCAGTCGAGCTGGGCCTTGGCGGCATCGGCATCGCCGACCGCAACACCGTCGCCGGCGTGGTCCGCGCGCACCAGGCGCTGAAGAAGGCCAAAGACGGACTGCTGGGGATGATGCTGCCGCCGATCGACTTCCGGCTGATCGTCGGGGCGCGGCTGGTGTTCGAGGACGGGACCCCCGACATCGTCGCCTATCCCTCGACCCGGCGTGGCTGGGGGCGACTGACCCGCTTGCTGACGGTCGGCAACCGACGCGCCGAAAAAGGCGGCTGCATCCTCGGGCTCGGCGACCTGATCGCGCATCATGCCGACATGATGCTCGTGGTGATGCCCGAGAGCAGCGCACGGGGCGCAACGGCCGTCTCGCCGCTGCCCGACGGTGACACGCTGCCCGAACGCCGCGACCGCGACCTGTCGAGCGTCCTCCACGCGGTGAAGCGGCTGGGGGCGGACTGTGTCTGGCTCGGCGTGACGATGCCGCGCGGCGGACGCGATCGGCGGCGGCTGGCACGGCTGGCGCGGCTCGCCGACGCCGCGGGCATACCCGTGCTCGCGACCACCGACGCGCTCTATGCCTATCCCGACGACCGCGACCTGCACGACATCGTCACCTGCATCCGCGAGGGCACCAGCATCCACAAGGCCGGTCGCCTGCTCGCCGCCAATGGCGAACGCCATCTGAAGGACACAGACGAGATGGCGCGGCTGTTCCGCGATCGTCCCGATGCGGTGGGGCAAAGCGCCCGCCTGATGGCGCGGATCGCGTTCTCGCTCGACGACCTGCGCTACGAATATCCGCACGAGCCTGTCCCGCCGGGATGGGAGGCGCAGGACTGGCTGGAGCATCTCGTCTGGCAGACCGCGCTCGAACGCTATGACGACCGCGTACCCGACAGGATGCTGGCGCTGCTCCACGAGGAGTTCACGCTGATCCGCGAGAAGAACTACGCCTATTACTTTCTGACCGTCTCCGACATCGTCCGATTTGCGCGCAGCTGCGACCCGCCGATCCTGTGTCAGGGGCGCGGCTCGGCGGCCAATTCGGTGGTCTGCTATCTGCTCGGCGTCACCTCGGTCGATCCGATGAAATACGACCTGCTCTTCTCGCGCTTCGTGTCCAGCGAACGCGACGAGCCCCCCGATATCGACGTCGATTTCGAGCACGAACGGCGCGAGGAGGTGATGCAGTATATCTATCGCCGCTATGGTCGCGACCGCGCGGCGATCGCCGCGACGGTCATCCATTATCGCCCCAAGAGCACGGTGCGCGAGGTCGGCAAGGCGCTGGGCCTGACCGAAGACGTGACGCAGAAACTGACAAGCACGGTCTGGGGCAGTTTTTCGAGCCGGTTCGACGAACGCCGCTTCACCGAAACCGGGTTCGATCCCGACAATCCGGAGATCGCGCGGCTTCGCGAGATGGTCGACCGGCTGCTCGAATTCCCGCGGCATCTGTCGCAGCATGTCGGCGGGTTCGTGCTGACGCAGGGACGGCTCGACGAAATGGTGCCGATCCACAACGGTGCGATGGCGGACCGCACCTTCATCGAATGGGACAAGGACGATATCGACGCGCTGGGGCTGATGAAGGTCGATATCCTCGCGCTCGGCATGCTGACCTGCATCCGCAAGAGCTTCGACCTGATGCGCGAGCATGGCCACGGCAATCACCTGCTCGACACGATCGCCGTCGCCGAGGACGACCGTGTCTATGACATGCTGTGCAGGGGCGACAGCATCGGCGTGTTCCAGGTCGAAAGCCGCGCGCAGATCAACATGTTGCCGCGGCTGCGTCCGCGCAAACTCTATGATCTGGTCGTACAGGTCGCGATCGTCCGCCCCGGACCGATCGAGGGCGACATGGTCCATCCCTATCTCCGCCGCCGCAGCGGCAAGGAGAAGGTCGACTTCCCCTCGCCCCACCCGCGTTTCGGTCCGCCCGACGAACTTCAGCAGCTGCTGCGCTTCACCTATGGCGTGCCGCTGTTCCAGGAACAGGCGATGAAGCTGGCGATCGTCGCGGCCGGGTTCACGCCGGGCGAGGCGAACCAGTTGCGCAAGTCGATGGCGACGTTCCGCAAGGTCGGCGGCATGGATAATTTCCAGGCCAAGCTGATCGGTGGCATGGTCCGCCGTGGCTATGAGGCGGAGTTTGCCGAACGCTGTTTCAAACAGATCGAGGGGTTCGGATCCTACGGCTTTCCCGAAAGCCATGCGCTGTCCTTCGCGCGGCTGGTCTATGTCTCGTCGTGGATCAAATGCTTCCACCCCGCCGTGTTCACCTGCGCGCTGCTCAATTCGCAGCCCATGGGGTTCTATGCCCCGGCACAGCTGGTGCGCGACGCGGTCGAACACGGGGTGACCGTGCTGCCCGTCGACGTGAATGCGAGCCTGTGGGACAATGGCCTCGAAGCCGGTACCACGGACGGGCAGGAATCGTTGCGCCTCGGCTTTCGGCAGGTCGACGGGTTCCGCGCGGAATGGGCGCACAATCTCGTCGCGGCGCGCACGCTCGCGCGCTTCACCGGGATCGAGGACCTTGCCCGCCGCGCCGACCTGCCGCAGCGCGCGATGAACCTGCTCGCCGATGCGGATGCGTTCCGCTCGCTCGCCAAGGACCGCCGCGAGGCGCTGTGGGACGTCCGCCGCACCCCGCCCAGGCAGCTCGCGCTGTTCGCCGCCGCCGATGTGCCCGAGCTGGGGGTCGAACCCGATGCACAGCTTCCCGCGATGCCCTTGTCCGAACAGGTCGCTGCAGATTACCAGACGACCGGCCTGTCGCTGAAGGCGCATCCGATGGCGTTCCTGCGCGATCGCTTCGCCGCCGAGGGAATCCTGTCGAGCGCGCAGGCCTGTGCCACCAGGGACGGCCGGCGCGCCAGGGTCGCGGGCATCGTCCTCGTCCGCCAGCGCCCGGGCAAGGGCAATGCGATCTTCGTGACGATCGAGGACGAGACCGGCGTCACCAACGGGCTGATCTGGGCGCGCGATTTCGAGGCGAACCGCCGCGCGGTGATGGCCTCGCGGCTGATGGTTCTCGAAGGGGTGATCCAGCGCAGCGAGGAGGGCGTCACGCATCTGATCGCATCGAGTGTCCAGGATCGCAGCGCGATGCTCCGGTTCCTGTCCGAGGACCATGCGCTTGATGCACCATTGTGCCGCGCGGACGAAGTGGTCCGCTCCGTCCCGACGCGCAGTCCGGATTCACGGACGTCGCTGTTGCAACCCTCGCGCGCGCAGCATCCCCGCGACGTGCGTGTCCTGCCCAAGTCGCGCGACTTCCATTGAGAGTGTCGGTAAGATGGTGGCAATCACCGCGCCGCCGCCCCAGATAGCGCAGAGTTCAATACGGGAGTGTATGTTGGCCACGCTTGGAATGTCGCCTGCCGAGAAGGACGCCGTCGAGGCGTTCCGTCGCGATGTCGTCGAACCGTCGATGACGAAACTCGTGATCATCGACTTCTGGGCGGAATGGTGCGGGCCGTGCAAGGCGCTCGGTCCGACGCTGGAAAAGGTCGCCGCCGATTATGCGGACAAGGGCGTCGTGCTGGCGAAGGTCGATACCGACAAGAACCAGTTCATTGCCGCGCAATTCCAGATCAAGTCGATCCCGACCGTCTATGCGATGTACCAGGGACAGCTGGTCGCCGACATGACCAGCGCACGCACCGATTCACAACTGCGTGTGATCCTCGATCAGTTGCTCAAGCAGCTGCCGATCGAAGCGGAGGCCAATACCGACGCCCCCGACATCGAACCGCTGATCGCGATGGGTGAGGAGGTCCTTGCCGAGGGCGACGGGGAACGCGCGCTGGGGATCTTCCGCCAGATCGCCGACATGGCGCCTGAGCACCCCGCGGTCCATGCCGGCTTCGTCCGCGCGCTCGTCCTGACCGGGCAGCTCGACGAGGCGGCGGACTGGCTTGCGAACCTGGACCCCGCGATCGCCAAGGATCCGGCGATCCACCGCGCGCAGGCCGCGCTGGCGCTGGCCCAGTCCGCACCCCCGGTCGCCGACCTGTCGCCACTGATCGCCGCGGTCGAGGCAGCACCAGACGATTTGGCCGCGCGCTTCGCACTCGCAAACGGCCAGATGGCGGCGAACGACCGCGATGCCGCCGCGGACAGCTTCCTCGCCATCATCGCCGCGGATCGCGACTGGAACGAGAGCGCCGCGCGGACGCAGCTGCTTAAATTGTTCGAGGTGGTGGGCCTCGAGGATCCCTGGGTCTCTGGACAGCGGCGGCGCCTGTCTGCGATCCTGTTCGGATGACGACCCGGCTCTCCATCTTCCCCCTGCCCGGCGCGCTGCTGTTCCCGGGCATGCAGTTGCCACTGCACCTGTTCGAGCCGCGCTATCGGGCAATGATCAGCGACGCGATGGCGCGCGACCGGCGGATCGGCATGATCCAGCCGCGCGGTGATGATGGAGAGCTCTACGCACTGGGCTGCGTCGGCAAGATCGCCGAAGTCGAGGCGCTGGAGGACGGCCGGTACAATGTCGTGCTGGAGGGCGTCGCGATGTTCCGCATCGTCCGCGAACTCGATGTCACCACGCCCTTCCGCCAGGTCGAGGCAGAACTGCTGCCGGTGATCGAGGACGACACGCTGTCGCTCGGCCGACGCTCGTCGCTCGAACTCGAATCGCGTCGCTTTGCCGACGTGCAGGGCTATGCGGTCGACTGGGACGCGGTCGCGCGGCTCGACGATGAGAGCCTCGTCAACGGCATCGCGCAGATCGCCCCGTTCGATTCGGCCGCCAAGCAGGCGCTGCTCGAGGCCCCCGACATCGAAACGCGTGCCGAATTGATCATCCAGCTGATGCAGTTTTTCGGGCGACACGACGGCGACGAACAGGTGACGCTGCAATGAGCGGGCTCGATCCCTGGCTGCTCGAACGCCTCGTCTGTCCGGTGTCGCGCACCCCCCTGCGCTATGACGAGACCGCGCAGGAACTGATCTCCGATGCCGCCGGGCTCGCCTATCCGATCCGCGACGGCGTGCCGGTGATGCTGGTCGAAGAGGCGCGGTCAATCGATGGTGCCGCAACCGCCTGATGGCGAAACCCGACCGCCGCCTCGTCATTCTCGGGGTGGCCTGGAGCATCGGGCTCGCGGCATCGGGATGGTCGCCCTTCGACCGCGCCACCTGGTGGATGGAGGTGGCGCCCGTCCTGATCGCCTTTCCGATCCTGGTGGCGCTGCGTCACCGGTTCGCCTTCACCCCTCTGGCGCTATCCCTGATCGCGTTTCACGGCTTCGTGCTGATGCTGGGTGGCGCCTATAGCTATGCTCGTGTCCCGGTCGGTTTCATGGTGCAGGACTGGCTGCATCTCGCGCGCAATCCCTATGACCGGTTCGGTCACCTGATCCAGGGGTTCGTCCCCGCGCTCGTGCTGCGCGAGCTGTTAATCCGGGGTCGGCATATCGCGTCGCCACGGCTGCTGACCATCACCGTCCTGGCCTATTGCCTCGCCATCAGCGCGCTGTACGAACTGATCGAATTCGGTGCGGCGGTTTCGCTCGGCGAGGGCGCAGACGCGTTTCTCGGTACGCAGGGCGACCCCTGGGATACGCAGTGGGACATGCTGATGTGCCTGGTCGGCGCCGCACTCGCCGTCATGCTGCTGTCCCGCCCGCACGAACGCCAGATCGCGCGGACGGGCGATGGTCAGATCGTCAGACCCTGAAGCAGCTTGGGCAGGTCGCCGCTCTCGCCGCGCGCCTCTGCCATGAAGCGATCCTTGAGCGGCGGTAGCGCGTTGACCGCGCTGATGCCGAAGCGGCGCACCGCGCTCGCGGTCGTGCCGGGCATGCCGAACAGCCGGGTCAGCGTGTCGGTCGCGGCCGCGGTCATGAACGTGTCGAGCCCGCGCCAGCGCTGGTAGCGCGCGAGCAGCGCCGCATCGCCGAGGTCGAGGCCGAGGCGTTTGCCCTCGACGAGCACTTCGGCCAGCGTCGCCACGTCGCGAAAGCCGAGATTGAGCCCCTGTCCCGCAATCGGGTGGATACCGTGCGCCGCATCGCCGACCAGCGCGAGCCGCGTGTCGGTGATCCTGGCGGCATGCTGAAAGCCGAGCGGATAGGAGGAGCGCGGCGTCAGCGTCGACAGCTCGCCGAGAAAGCCGCCCATGCGCTTGGTCGCTTCGGCGAGGAACGCGCGGTCACCCATCTTGAGCATCCCTGCGGCGTTCTTCGTGTCGACCGTCCACACGATCGCCGAGCGATGCCCCTCCGCATCGTCGGGCAGCGGCAGCAGCGCAAACGGGCCGCTGGCGTAGAAGATCTCGTAGGCGACATCCTCATGCGAGCGTTCGTGATGAAAGGCGGCGATGATCGCGGTGTGATCATAGGACCAGTGCGCCATCGTGATCCCGGCCGCCTCGCGCGTCGGCGACTTGCGCCCCTCGGCGACGACGACCAGTGGCGCGCGGACCACCGCGCCCGAATCGAGCGTCGCGGTCACCCCCGCGGCGCTGCGGTCGAGATCGGTCGCGCGCGTCATCATCCGCAGGTCGACATGCGCCGCCGCGCTCGCGGCATCGAACAGCGTGTGACGGAGCAGCTTGTTCTCGTACATCGTGCCCAGCGCGCCGTCGTCCGCGGCGGGGACGAAATCGAGCTTGCCCGGTTCCAGCCCGTCGCTGACGCGGATCTGGCGGATCGCGCAGCCCTGCCCCGCCAGCGTCGCGCCGACACCGATCGCATCGAGCATCCGGTGGCTCGCGCTCGCGACGGCCGAGGCGCGGCCATCGAAGCCCGGCGCCAGCGTGACCGCGGGGTCCGCCGGATCGATCACTATCGTCGAGATGCCGTGCACGTCGAGCGCCACGGCGATCGTCGCACCGACCAGCCCGCCACCGAGGATGAGTACATCTGTGTCCATGGTGCCGCTCTATCCCGCCCGCCCGCCGCTGCCAACGTCGATCCGGGGTCGCTTTAACCCGTGTTGTCGCGTGCTCGCCTTGACGTCGGACCCGCTCGGCGCGATGAAAAGTCGGATTTTCGCACATTGAAGGATTTGAGGTCATGGCCAGCCGCGCGCAGCCAGCCTTATGGCGTGAGACGGTAAAGGCGGGAGCGGTGCGCAGCGGCGCGCTGATCGCCGCGATCGCGCTGTTCGTCGCGACGTTGCTGATGGCGCTGGCGCTGGCCAGCTATCATGCCAGCGATCCGGCGCTGAACACCGCGTCGGGCGGCTATCCCGCCAACCTGATCGGCCCGCCGGGCGCGTGGTTCGCCGATATCGCGCTGTCGCTGTTCGGCCCCGCCGTCGCGCTGCTGCTGCCGGTCGGGCCGATCCTTGCGATGCGGCTGTGGCGCGACCTGCCGGTCGGACGCTGGGCACGGATGCTGCGCGGTGCGGCGCTCGGCGTCGCGCTGATGGCCAGCGCGCTCGCCTTCGTGTCCGACGCGTCGGTCCTCGCACTTCCTGCAGGCTGGGGTGGCATCATCGGCCTGTCGGTCGCCAATGCCGTGCATTGGGGTCTTGGTTTCCTGGGCCAGCCGGTCGCCGAACTCTGGTCGGCGCGCGCCGTCGGCCTGGTCGCCGCGATCGCGGGTGCGATCGTCTGGGGCAAGAGCATCGAGATCGATCTGGGCGAGCGCAAGTGGCGCTTCCGGCGCAACCGGATCCCGGCGCTCGGCTATGATGACGGGGCCGACGGCTATGTCGGTGGGCCTGACGACGAGGACGAGCCGCTGACGCTGACGCGCAAGCCTGTCGAGCCGCGCGCGATCGCCGAACCCGATCCACGCCCCGCGCCCGTCATCGCCGATCGCCAGAACGCGCCGTCGCAGGCGAAACCCAAGGAACGCCAGCTCGACCTGCGCGACAATTACACGCTGCCGAGCGTCGACCTGCTGACGCCGTCGCCGCCGAGCCAGGGCAATGTCGTCGACAAGGCCGGGCTCGAGCGCAACGCGCGGCTGCTGGAGAATGTGCTCGACGATTTCCACGTCAAGGGATCGATCATCGAGGTGCGGCCGGGCCCGGTCGTGACGATGTACGAACTCGAGCCCGCGCCCGGCATCAAGGCGAGCCGCGTGATCGCGCTGGCCGACGATATCGCGCGCAACATGTCGGCGATCTCCGCACGCGTCGCGGTGATCCCGGGACGCAACGTGATCGGCATCGAACTGCCCAATGCGCGGCGCGAGGCGGTGTCGCTCCACGAGCTCGTCGGCAGCCAGACGTTCGAGGATCAGGCCGCGCAGCTGCCGATCATCCTCGGCAAGAACATCGCGGGCGATTCGGTGATCGCCGACCTCGCGCCGATGCCGCATCTGTTGGTCGCGGGTACGACGGGGTCGGGCAAGTCGGTCGGCCTGAACAGCATGATCCTGTCGCTGCTGTACAAGCTGACCCCGAACCAGTGCCGGATGATCATGATCGATCCGAAGATGCTCGAGCTGAGCATGTATGACGACATCCCGCATCTGCTGTCGCCGGTCGTCACCGATCCCGCCAAGGCGGTGCGCGCGCTCAAATGGGCGGTCGAGACGATGGAGGATCGCTATCGCCAGATGTCGTCGGTCGGCGTGCGCAGCCTCGCCGGCTTCAACGACAAGGTGCGTGGCGCCAAGGCCAAGGGGCAACCGCTCGGGCGGAAGGTGCAGACCGGCTATCATCCCGACACCGGCGCGCCGATGTACGAGGAGGAGAAGCTCGAATATGACGTGTTGCCGCAGATCGTGGTGATCGTCGACGAGCTGGCCGATCTGATGATGACCGCGGGCAAGGAGGTCGAATTCCTCATCCAGCGATTGGCGCAGAAGGCGCGCGCGGCGGGCATCCACCTGATCATGGCGACTCAGCGGCCGTCGGTCGACGTGATCACCGGCGTCATCAAGGCAAACCTGCCGACGCGCATCAGCTTCCATGTCACGTCGAAGATCGATTCGCGCACCATTCTCGGGGAACAGGGCGCCGAACAGCTGCTGGGCAAGGGCGACATGCTCTACATGCCCGGCGGCAAGGGCATCGTCCGCGTCCACGGGCCGTTCGTCAGCGATGACGAGGTCCGGCTGGTGGCGGATCACTGGCGGTCGCAGGGCCTGCCCGATTACATCTCGTCGGTCACCGAGGAGCCCGAGGACGGCTTCACGCTCGAAGGTTCGCCGACCGGCGAGGATTCGGCGGAAGACCAGCAATATCGCAACGCCATCCAGCTGGTCTGCGAGTCGCAAAAGGCGTCGACCTCGTGGCTGCAGCGGCAGTTGCGGATCGGCTACAACTCGGCCGCGCGATTGATCGAGCGGATGGAAAAGGATGGCATCGTCGGCAGGCCCGATCATGTCGGACGCCGCGAGGTCCTGCGCGATACCGAAGGGCATGCGATCTGAGGGGTTGAGGGGGGCGTCCACCACACCCTGCCCGTCATCCCAGCGAGGTCTGGGATCCAGAGCCACGCAGTCCGGCGCTCGTCATCCTGGATCCTGGGTCGAGCCCAGGATGACGGAGGCTCTGGCGGCGATGACCCGATCCTCACGCATCCCAGTTCACAACCCGTTCAAGCCGGGCCCGGCATTGCCCGGCGTCCAAGGAGATTTCGATGTTCAACACCCGCCCCGCGGTGATCGCGACGATCGCCGCCCTCTCGGTCGCCGCCGTGCCGTCGCCGATCGCCGCACAGGCGACCGGCGACCTCGCGGCCGTGCAGAAGCACCTGCAATCGGTCACGACGATGACCGCCGACTTCTCGCAGGCGGATCGCAACGGCAAGGTGCTGACCGGCGTGCTGACGCTCAAGAAGCCGGGCAAGCTGCGGTTCCAGTATGAGAAGGGCGTGCCGATCCTGATCGTGGCCGAGGGCGGCGCGCTGACCTTCATCGACTATTCGGTGAAGCAGGTGCAGCGCTGGCCGATCAAGAATTCGCCGCTCGGCGTGCTGCTCGACCCGAGCCGCGACATCACGCGCTATGCCAAGCTGGTGCCCGGCTATGACAACCGCGTCGTCTCGGTCGAGGCGAACGACCCCAAGCACCCCGAATATGGCCGCATCACCTTGGTCTTCGCACGCGATGCCGCCGCCCCCGGCGGGCTGATGCTGCAGGGCTGGGTCGCGCTCGACAGCCAGAACAACCGGACCACCATCCGCCTGTCCAAGCAGAAATTCGGTGGACCGGTCAGCGACAACACCTTCCGGTGGAACGACCCGCGCCGGACGCGGTGAGTCTGGTCACCTCCTGAAAATGAACGGCATTGTCGTTTCATTCATCCCGGCGACAGGTTCCTGGCGCTAGGAGCTGAGTCGCGGATGTGGGGCATTCGGGATTTTTCCCCCTGTTGCCCGGATGGTGTCCCCATTGTCTGCCTGCGTGACGAACGCTGAGTCGGCCCTCGCTCCACGCCCCCGGAGCGGGGGTCTTTTCGTTGATCGGCACGCCGCCGCGCGATCCTTGTCGCCACCCCCACGCGGCGCTACATCGCACGCGTGAAAATCGTCTCCTGGAACATCAACTCGGTCCGCTTCCGGATCGCCATCGTCGAGCACTTTCTGAAGGAAGCCGCGCCCGATATCCTGTGCCTCCAGGAAACCAAGGTCGTCGACGACGACTTCCCCTTCGAGACGTTCCGCGCGCTCGGCTATGAGCATATCGTGCTCCACGGCCAGCGCATGCATCACGGCGTCGCGATCCTGAGCAAGGTGCCGATCGTCGCCGACGACCGGTTCGACTGGCAGGCGAACAGCGAAGCCCGCCACGTCGGCGTGCGCCTGGAAAACGGCGTGCGGCTGGAGAATGTGTACATTCCCGCGGGCGGCGATGTCCCCGACCGCGACGCCAATCCGAAATTCGGCCAGAAGCTCGACTTTCTCGAGCGGATGACGCGCTGGTCGGAAACGCTCAGCGGCCCGACGATCCTGGTCGGCGATTTCAATATCGCGCCGCTCGAGGCGGACGTCTGGAGTCACAAGCAGCTGCTCGATGTCGTCAGCCATACGCCCGTCGAGGTCGAGGCGCTGGCCCGGCTCCAGGCGGCGGGAAACTGGGTCGATCTCGGCCGCCGCTTCCATCCCGCCCCTGCGCGGCTGTTCACCTGGTGGAGCTACCGCGCGAAGGACTGGGCGACGTCCGATCGCGGGCGGCGGCTCGATCACATGTGGGCGACGGGCGCGGCCGCGGACGCCGCGATCGCGCATCACGTCTTCGAGCCGTGCCGCAGCTGGCTCAAGCCCTCCGACCATATCCCGATCCTGACCGAGTTCGCCTTTTGAGCGATCGCCCCAATCCGCGCGCCGCGGCCCGCGCGGTCGATGCCCTGCGCCGCGGCTGGCCGATCGCGATCGACGGACTGACGTTGCTCGCGGTCGAGACGGCGGACGCGGACCGGCTCGCGGCATTCGATCCGCCGGCGACCGGCGGGGTGCTGATCTCGTCGGGACGGGCGGTGACGCTGAAGCTCGCCAATCAACTCGAGGCGGCCGACCCGACCGCCCCCGTCCTGGTCGATCGCGCGCCCTGGATCGATTTCCCCGCGGCGACCGCGCTTGCCGACCCGCAGTTCGACCTCGCGACGCCGCTCAAGGGTCCGTTCCGCACCCTGCCCGTCCCGCACCCCGACGCAGCCGCGGCCGCGCTGCGGCTCGCACGGATCGCCGGGCTGTTGCCCGCCTTCTTCCTGGGCAGCGGTGCGCCCGAGGCGACCGCGACCGCCGCCGATATCGACGCGCATGAGGATGCGACCCGGCTCGTCATCGCGACGCGGGCGCGGCTGCCGGTCGAGGGTGCGGAGGATGCCGAGATCGTCGCCTTCCGTTCGCCGGAAAGCGCCGACGAACACATCGCCCTCCTGATCGGGCAGCCGAACGGCGATGCCCCGCTCGTCCGGCTGCACAGTGAATGCCTGACCGGTGACGTGCTCGGCAGCCTCAAATGCGACTGCGGGCCGCAGCTCCACGCCGCGATTCACGCGATCCAGCACAGCGGCTGGGGCATATTGCTCTATCTGCGTCAGGAGGGGCGCGGCATCGGCCTGGTCAACAAGCTGCGCGCCTATGCGCTGCAGGATCAGGGGTTCGACACGGTCGACGCCAACACCCGGCTGGGCTTCGCGATCGATGCGCGCGATTTCGGTGTTGCCGCGCGGATGCTGAGCCTGCTCGGCCAGAACCGAGTCCGTTTGCTCACCAACAATCCGGCCAAGGTCGCCGGGCTCGAAGCGACCGGTGTTACGGTGGCGGAGCGCGTCCCCCATGCGCTGCCCGCCAATCCGCACAATGCCCGCTATCTCGCGACCAAGCGCGACCGCACCGGACATCAGCTTTGATCGATATACCTCCCTCGCGGCGGCTGATCGTCGTGTTCGGCGCCGCGGTCCGTGCGGATGGCAGCCCGAGCCCGACGCTCAAGCGACGGATCGCGTTCGCGGCCGCGGCAGCGGCACGCTATACCGAGGCGGACCTGTTCTGCTCGGGCGCGATCGGCCGTCATGGTCCGTCGGAGGCGTCGGTGATGGCCGATCGGCTGGCCGAAACGGTCGATCGGTCGCGGATCCATCTCGACGAAGCCAGTCTCGATACGCTGCAGAGCGTGGTCGCAGCCACTCGGTTCGCCCGCGCGGGGCATTATGCCCAGTGCATGATCTGCACCGACGGCTATCACCAACCGCGCATCCGCATGTTGTTCGCAATGTTGGGGATGCCCGCCAGCGCGATTCACGTCCCACATGGCGGCAGCCGCCGCTACCAGATCAAGATGCGCGCACGCGAGGCTGCGGCGATCCCCTATGACCTGGTCGCGGGCGTCGGCGCGATCCTGCGCAGGCGGCGGGCCTAGGCCCCCTCTCGCAGGACGCGCGCCACCGCGTTGAAATCGTCGGCCAGCGCATCGACGCCGATCGCCTTGAGCCGCGCGCCGTGATCCGGCCCGCAATGCGACCCCGCCGACAGTCCGATGACATAGCCGCCCGAGGCCACCGCGCCGGTCGCGCCGACCGGCGAATCCTCAAGGATCGCGGTCCGGCCGATGTCGACGCCGAGCCGTTCGGCACCGTAGAGATAGAGGTCAGGCGCGGGCTTGCCGTTCGTGACATGCTCGCGGCCGCTGTAGAGATGATCGCCGAACGCGTCGCGCAGGCCGATATGGTCGAGGTGCCGCGCGATCCAGCGGGTCGGGCTCGACGAGACGATCGCCTTGGGCAGGTCGGCCGGCAAGGCGCGGACGAAGGCGACCGCACCCGCGATCGCATCGATACCCGCGGCCATTACGCGGTCGTCCTCCGCCTTGCGCGCCGCGTAGAACGCCTCGGGCAGCGGCCGGTCGATCCAGCGCTCGATCGCGTCGACGAATTGCGGCCCGGCAAGCCCCATGAAGTTCGCCATCGACTCCTCCGGGGTGATCGGGTGCCCCGCAGCGGTCAGCCATTCGGCGATATGCCGGTTGCCGAGCGCCTCGCTGTCGATCAGCACACCGTCGAAATCGAACAGCAGCGCATCGAACCGGAATGCACCGGTCATGCGCGATGCCCCCGCGCGCCGAACAGTGCGCTGCCGATCCGGACGTGCGTCGCGCCGATCGTCACCGCGGTCTCGAAATCATCGGACATGCCCATGCTCAGCCCCGACAGCCCGCAATCGCGCGCAAGCTTTGCCAGCAGCGCGAAATAGGGCGCAGGCTCGACGTCGGCGGGAGGCAGGCACATCAGCCCCGCAACCGGGAGGTCGGCCGCGCGGGCCGCGTCGAGCAGCGCGGGCAGGTCGGCGATCGCACAGCCGCCCTTTTGCGGCTCATCACCGATATTCACCTGGAGATAGCAGTCGGGCCGCCGTCCGCTCTCGCGCATCGCCTTGCCGAGCGCCGTGACCAGCGACGGACGATCGACGACATGGATGCAGTCGAACAGCGCGACCGCGTCCGCCGCCTTATTCGACTGCAATTGCCCGATCAGGTGCAGGACGACGTCGGGGTATCGCGCCTTGAGCGCTGGCCATTTGTCCGCCGCTTCCTGGACGCGATTCTCGCCGAATATCCGCTGACCCTGTTCGAGCAGGGGTTCGATCGCCGCCGCCGGATGAGTCTTCGACACCGCGATCAAGGCGACGTCCTCGGGCTTGCGACCGGCAATCTCGGCAGCCTTGGCGATCCGCGCGCGGATCTCGGCCAGGCGCTGCGTGCGGTCGGTTTCGTCGGTCATGCCGTTCGTGTCTGTCATGCGGGGCGCTATAGGCAGCAAGATGCCGCACCGAAACCCCGTCCCGCGCCTCTGGCTGATGACCGACGAGCGGATGAGCGATGCGCTATGGCATGCGCTGCAGCGTATTCCACCCGGATCAGGGGTCGTGATCCGCCATTACCAGACGCCCCCGGCGCAGCGTCGGGCGCTGGCGCTGCGCATCCGCCGCATCGCGCAGGCACGACGGCTGGTGGTGGTTGCGCGGCCCGGATTTGCCGGGATCGATGGCGTGCATGGCGCCGGCCGCTGTGGGAGCCTGCGGACCTGGCCCGCGCATGATCGGCACGAGGCGATGCTCGGCGCGCGGGCCGGTACCGACGCGCTGTTCGTGTCGCCGATCTATCCGACGCGGTCGCATCCGGGGGCACCAGCGATCGGTCCCGCAGCCGCTTTGCGGGTTGCACGCGGACTCGACCTGCCGGTCATCGCGCTGGGCGGTATGACGGCCGCACGGTGGCGACGGCTTCGGGTATTGGGCTTTCACGGCTGGGCCGCGATCGATGCGTGGACGTGATAGGGGCGGTTCACGGCTTATCGCCGGTCAGCTGCGCCCGGATCAGAAGCGGAAGGCGGTCCCGAGATAGACGGCCTGGCTGTCGCGACGATCGTCCTCGAGCCGAACGAACCGCTCACGATCCGACCGATAGCGGACGCCGGCGGTCACATCGATGTTCCGCGTGAGCGAATAGGATCCGCCGAGATCGACCGAATAGCTCGGCGCATCCTCGACGAGACGCGGCGTATTGGCGAGCGGACGATCCGCCGCAGCCTTGACGCTGCCCGTGAACCGCTTGCCCGCATAGCTGACCGCCACATCGGCGGAGCTGCGACTGCCCGGCATCTCGGCCAGATCGACGCGTGCCAGATCGCCCGACACCGCAAACCGCTTCCAGCCGACCGACATGCCCAGATTATACGCGATCGGCGCCAATCCGACGGTCGGCGCGGTGCTGGTCGCGAGACGCGTGGTATCGATACCACGGTTGGTCTGCGCGCGGACGGCGACGGTGACGGCGCGATTGTCGCGACGCGTTTCGGCCGGGGTGAAGCGGAAGCTACCGGCATCGAAGCCGCCGCGCGCGAACAGCGCCGCGAGCCGGGGATCCGCCGCCGATGGGGTGAAGCCGCCCGTGCCCCGCACCGACAGCGCCGGGCGCTTGGCGATGCGGACCTGCTGTTCGGAAGCGCCGAACGCGGGCGCGACGAAGACCGCAGCGGCAGCAGCCACTCCGGCGAACATCCCGACCATCACGCGCTTGGCAACCAAAACAACAACTCCCTGCGAATCTTTTATAGACGAATCTTGTTACGATTCCTTCGCTGAACGGCAGCTAACACAGATCGATCCCCGTCAGCTATCCGCACCTAATGATTATCCAAAGGTGTTGCATCAGACACACAGAACAGGTCGAACGCCGTGGTTGCCGGACGAATTGCAGACGCCCACCCCATCCTTGCGGGTAGCAGGCCCGCCCTGTAGAGGCTGACGACGATCTATTGCCAGGATGATGCCGATGTTCCGCCCGCGTACCGCCCTCGTGGTTCTCGCCGCTCTGCCGCTGGTTGCGTGCGGCGGCGGCAGCGCCCGTCCCAAGGCCGATCTGGCCGCGTCGAAGATCACCACGATCGGCGTCAACAGTTATCTCTGGCGCGCGACGCTCGACACGCTAAGCTTCATGCCGCTGCTTCAGACCGACTCCAATGGCGGCGTCATCGTCACCGACTGGTACGTCAACCCGCAGACCCCGGCCGAGCGGATGAAGGTAACGGTATCGATCCTCGACCAGGACCTGCGCGCCGATGCCGTGCGCGTCGCGGCACTGCGCGAGATCAACCGCAACGGCCAGTGGGTGTCTGCACCCGTCCAGGCGGCGACCACGCAGAAACTCGAGGACATCATCCTGACCAAGGCCCGCGACCTGCGCCGCGCCTCGATCGCGGGCTGAGGACGACATCATGGCGTCGCGTTTCAATGCGTTGAAGGCGGACGCGGCGTGGCAGAAGGTCTGGGACGAACGCAAGACGTTCGCCGCTGACGATTCTTCGACCAAGCCGCGCTCGTACGTGCTCGAGATGTTCCCCTATCCGTCGGGGCGCATCCACATGGGGCATGTCCGGAACTACACGATGGGCGACGTGCTCGCGCGATTCCGTCGGATGAAGGGCATGGAAGTGCTCCATCCGATGGGCTGGGACGCGTTCGGCATGCCCGCCGAGAATGCAGCGATGGAAAAGGGCGTGCATCCGGGCAACTGGACGCGCGCCAACATCGCCACGATGAAGGCGCAGCTGAAGCGGCTGGGCTTCGCGCTCGACTGGACGCGCGAGCTGGCGACGTGCGAGCCTGAGTATTATGGGCACGAGCAGGCGCTGTTCCTCGACCTGTTCGCAGCGGGGCTCGTCTACCGCAAGGAATCGGCGGTCAACTGGGATCCGGTCGACATGACCGTGCTCGCCAACGAGCAGGTGATCGACGGGCGCGGCTGGCGTTCGGGCGCGCTGGTCGAGCGGCGCAAGCTGTCGCAGTGGTTCCTGAAGATCACCGATTTCGCCGACGAACTGGTCGACGGCCTCGGCGCGCTCGAGCATTGGCCTGACAAGGTCAAGCTGATGCAGGAGAACTGGATCGGCCGCAGCCAGGGCCTGCAGTTCAAGTTCGCGCTGGCGGGCAATGCGACCGGCATCGACTCGGTCGAGGTGTTCACGACTCGTCCCGACACGATGTTCGGGTCGAGCTTCGTCGCGGTCGCCGCGGATCATCCGATCGCGCGCGCCATCGCCGAGACGAACCCCGATGCGGCTGCGTTCATCGAACTCTGCAAGCGTGGCGGCACCACCGCGGCCGAACTCGACACGCAGGAGAAGCTGGGCTTCGACACCGGGATCCGCGCGACGCACCCGCTCAACCAGAGCTGGGAGCTCCCGGTCTACATCGCGAACTTCGTGCTGATGGAATACGGCACCGGCGCGGTGTTCGGCGTGCCCGCGCATGACCAGCGCGATCTCGATTTCGCGCGCAAATACGATCTGCCCGTCAAGCGCGTCGTCTCCGAAGGCGATGACGAGGCCCCCGTGTTCGTCGGCGACACCGCCTGGACGGGTGCGGGCAATCTCGTGAACTCGCACTTCCTCGACGGGATGGACATCGAGGACGCCAAGCGCACTGTGATCGAGCGCGCCGAGGGCGAAGGCTGGGGCAAGGGCACGACCGTGTTCCGCCTGCGCGACTGGGGCGTCAGCCGCCAGCGTTACTGGGGCACGCCGATCCCGATCATCCACTGCGACGCGTGCGGTGCGGTGCCGGTGCCGAAGGAGCAGCTGCCGATCGTGCTACCCGAGGACGTCAGCTTCGACATCCCCGGCAACCCGCTCGATCGTCATCCAACCTGGAAGCATGTCCCATGCCCTAGCTGCGGCGGGAATGCGCGACGCGAGACCGACACGCTCGACACGTTCGTCGATTCATCGTGGTATTTCATCCGCTTCGCCAGCCAGCCGGACGCCAAGCCGTTCGACCGGACGGGCGCGGAGAAGTGGCTGCCGGTCAACCAGTATATTGGCGGCGTCGAGCATGCGATCCTGCATCTGCTCTACGCCCGCTTCTGGACGCGCGCGCTGAAGCATATCGGCATGCTCGACATCGCCGAGCCGTTTGCCGGGCTGTTCACGCAGGGCATGGTCACGCACGAAACGTACAAGTCCGCGGACGGCCGTTGGCTCGGCCCCGACGACGTGCGCGACGGCATCGAGATCGCGACGGGTGACGCGATCACCGTCGGTCGTGTCGAGAAGATGTCGAAGTCGAAGAAGAACACCGTCGATCCCGAGCCGATCGTCGACCAATATGGCGCCGACGCGGTGCGCTGGTTCGTGCTCTCCGACTCGCCGCCCGAGCGCGACCTTCCCTGGAGTGAATCGGGTATCGAAGGCGCGTGGCGGTTCGTCCAGCGTCTCTGGCGCCTGATCGAGGCCGATGGTGCCGCCAAGGCCGAGGGTGACGACATCGCGTTGCGCAAGCTCTGCCACCGGACGACAGTGGGTATCGAGAGCGATATCAATGGCTTGCAGTTCAACAAGGCGGTCGCACGGCTCTACAGCCTGTGCAGCGCAATCGAGAAGGCACCGCAGTCCGCCGACCGCGAACAGGCGATCCGTACGTTGCTGCTGCTCGTCAGCCCGATGGTGCCGCACGTTGCCGAGGAAGCCTGGGCGACCGCCGGTAACGATGGCCTGATCGCCGACGCCGCGTGGCCCGAAGTCGATCCGGCGCTGCTGGTCGATGACGAGGTCACCATCGCGGTGCAGGTCAACGGCAAGCTGCGTGATACGCTCGTCTTCCCCAAGGGCGCGCCGAAGGATGAAGTCGAGGCGGCCGCGCTGGCCTCCGACAAGATTGTCCGCCTGCTCGAGGGCAAGCCGCCCCGGAAAGTGATCGTCGTGCCCGACCGCCTCGTGAACATCGTCGCATGACGCGGTACGCGCTTCTTGCCGGAGCCCTGTTGCTCTCGACCAGCCTGGCGGGTTGCGGGCTGCATCCGCTCTATTCGGGCGGCAGCAGCGGCGCGGTTGCCGGCACGCTCGGCCAGGTCGAGATCACGCCGATCGAGGGCAAGTCCGGGTGGCTGATGGCGACCGCGCTACGCGACCGGTTGCCGTCGAACGGCGGGGCACCGCTGTATCGGATCGACATCCGGCTCGAGGACCAGATCAACGGCCTCGGCGTGCGGCGCGACGACAGCGTGTCGCGCGAACGCCGGATCCTGCGTGCGCGCTATCAGCTCGTCCGGATCGGTGACGGCACCGTCCTGCTCGACGCGACGGCGGGATCGGACGCGGGCATCGATGTCGTCCGCTCCGAATATGCGACGATCGCCGCCGAGAATACCGCGCTCGAACGTCTGTCGGGCATCGTCGCGGATCAGATCGTCGCGCGGATCGCGCTCTATGCGCAGCGGACCCCGCCGACCCCCACGCCGGCCCCGTGAAGGCCAGCGCCAACCAGATCCGCGCCGCATTGGCCAGGCCCGGCCCCGATATCCGTCTCTATCTCCTCCACGGCCCAGACGAGGCCGGCGCAAGCGACCTCGCCCGCACGCTCGCCAAGGCGATGGGGCCCGATGCGGAGCGCGTCGATCTGGACGGCGCACAACTCAGATCGGATCCCTCGCGGCTCGCCGACGAGGCGGCCGCCATGTCGCTCTTCGCCACCGCGCGTCACGTTCGCGTCGCCTCGGCTGGCGAGGAGAGCCTCGATGCGTTCGCCACGCTGTTGAACGCCGATCGCGCGGGCAACCCGGTCGTTGCGATCGCGCCTAGTGTCAAGACGAGTGCGAAGATCGTCAAGCTCGCGCTCGAATCGCCGCGTGCGATGGCGTTCGCCTGCTACGCACCGACCGCCGCCGATGCAGAGCGGCTCGCCAGCACGATGGCGGGCGAGCAGGGCCTGCGCCCTGCCCCCGGCGTCGCACGCCGTTTGGTCGAGACCACCGGTGGCGACCGTGCGATCATCGCGCGCGAGATCGACAAGCTCGCGCTGTATCTCGACGCAAGCGCCGAACGACCGCATGATCTCGACCACGCTGCGCTCGATGCGATCGGCGCAGACCTCGGCGAGGCGGAGATGGGTCAGGCGATCGACGCGGCGATCGAGGGGCGTGTCGCCGATCTCGGGACCGAACTCGCGCGGCTGGAAGAAGCCGGAACCTCGCCGATCCCGTGGCTGCGGCAGCTCGTCCGCAGACTGATCGCGCTGGCCGAGATGCGCGGCGAGATCGATCGCGGCGAAGCTGTCGATACGGTGATGAAGCGCCACCGCGTCTTCTTCCGCGACGAGGCACAGACCGCCAAGTCGCTCCGCCGCTGGTCGCCGGTGATGCTTGCTACGGCCATCGCCCGAGTCCGCGCCGCCGAACGCGCGATCATGGCCCCGGGCAATCCCGGCGGGGTCGTCGCGGATGCCGCCATCGTTGCCCTCGCCCAGGCAATCGCACGCAGAAACTAAGCCCGCTGAATTCTCCCCGTCAGGCGAACGTACCGGACGGGAGTACGCGCAACGCTTCCCCCCAGACGTTCAGATCGCCCCGCCCGTCAGCCGCTGGCACACCATGTCGAGCTGATCGAGCGTCGAATAACTCAGCGTCAGCGTGCCGCCGGTCTCACTATGCGCAACGCGCACTTGAAGCCCCAGCAGATCGGCCAGCTGCCGCTCCAGAGCCGCGATATCCGCGTCAGGGATCCGTGCCTCGTTCACCGTAGTCGCCGCAGCTCCGCCCGACCGAGTCCGGCCCGGCTTGGCATCGCGCGCCAGCTTTTCGGTCTCGCGCACCGATAGGCCGCGGGCGATCACCTGGTCCGCCAGCGTCTCGACATCGGGCGAACCGAGCAGCGCGCGCGCATGGCCCATCGACAGCGATCCTTCGACCACCTGCGACTGAACCTGTGCAGGCAGTTCGAGCAGCCGCAACAGGTTGGCGACATGGCTCCGCGACTTATGGACGATCTTGGCCAGCACCTCCTGCGTGTGGCCATATTCGCCCGCCAGCCGCTGATAGGCCTGCGCCTCCTCGATCGCGTTGAGATCCTCGCGCTGGATGTTCTCGATCAGCGCGATTTCGAGCGTCTCGGCGTCGTCGAAGTCGCGGACGACCACCGGGACCTCGTGCAGCCGCGCCCGTTGCGCCGCGCGCCAACGGCGCTCGCCCGCGACGATCTGATAATCATGGCCGTGCGGCCGCACGATGATCGGCTGGATCAATCCGCGTGCGGCGATCGAGGCGGCAAGCTCGCTCAGCATCGCCTCGTCGAAATGCCGGCGGGGCTGGTCCGGATGCGGCGACAGCGAACTGACCGGCAGCATGCGCACGCCGCTGTGGGTCGGCGCGTCGCCGCTGGCGTTGACCGGCGCCTCGCGGGCCATCTCGCCGAGCAGCGCGTTCAGCCCGCGGCCGAGCCCCGGCCGGCCGCGCTTGGTACCTTCACTCATGCCAATACCCTCACGCGGCTGCTCGTGCCGATACCGGAAGACGACCGATCATCTCGCGGGCAAGCGCGATATACGCCTGCGATCCGCTGCAGCGATGGTCGTAGATCAGCGCCGGAAGTCCGTGACTGGGCGCTTCCGACAGCCGCACGTTGCGCGGGATGACCGTTTCGAACACGACCTTGCCCAGCACCGCGCGGACATCCGCCGAGACCTGATCGGTCAACCGGTTGCGGCGATCATACATCGTCAGCGCAACGCCGAGGATCGACAGGCCGGGGTTGAACCGCTGACGGATACGCTCGACCGTGCTGAGCAGCTGCGACAGGCCCTCCAGCGCGAAGAATTCGCACTGGAGCGGCACGAGCAGCGCATCCGCTGCGACCATCGCATTGATCGTCAACAACCCGAGCGAAGGCGGACAATCGATCAGCGCGATATCCCAATGCCCGGTCGAGTCCTGCATCGCACGATCGAGCCGATGCGTCCGCGCATCGAATTCGACGAGCTCGATCTCTGCTCCCGACAGATCGACCGTCGCGGGGATCACGTCCAGCCGGGGCACGCGGCTGTGCACCACGGCCTGGTCGATCGTCGCTTCGCCGATGAGGACGTCATAGCTAGATTTGACGCGTTGCGCATGGCCGATGCCAAGGCCGGTCGAGGCGTTGCCCTGCGGGTCGATATCGACCAGCAGCACCCGCATTCCCGTCGCCGCCAATGCGGTCGCGAGATTGATGGCACTGGTGGTCTTGCCCACCCCACCCTTCTGATTGGCGACCGCGATGGTGATCATCGCGCGCGGACTCGATCCAGAACCACGATAGACGACTCCGGGTTCGTGACGCTTTGTTCCACGTGGAACATAAAGTGCCAAGGCTTCTGAAGCGCGGTGATCTCTGCCTCATCGAGACGCCCCCGAGGCAACAGCCACCGCGTCTCTGTTGTGGCGCAGTGGGCCGCGCCACGCAAAAGGTTTTCGAGCGAGGCAACCGCGCGCGCCGAAATGATCCGCGCCGTTGCAGTGACGGACTCGACCTTGGTTGGATACACACGGACCTGCTCGCCAAGCCCGAGCCTGGCGACACAAAGCTGGAGGAAGTCCGCGCGACGCCGGCGCGGCTCGACGAGATCGACCGGCCCTTCGCGGACCAGCGCAACGACCATGCCCGGAAATCCGCCTCCGGTCCCGATGTCGAGCCAGCGCATCGCATCTGTCTCCGGGCCCGCGAGTGCAACTAGCTGAAGCGAGTCGACGACATGCCGCTCCCAGATCGTCGGGATCGTCGATGGCGCAATCAGATTCTGATGCGCGGCCTCCTCGACGACCATCGCGACGAACGCCGCAACCCGCTCGATCGCGACCGGGCCAAACCGCTCGAGGACCCAGGTCCGTGCTTCGTCTTCGGTCATGCCGGCACTCGTTTCGTATGGAGAAGCACCGCAGACAGCGCCGCAGGCGTGATGCCCCGGATCCGTGCCGCAGCAGCCAGAGACAGCGGTCGTGCCACACTCAATCGGTCGATCATCTCGTTCGACAGACCGGGGATCCGATCATAGGCAAGATCCTGGGGTAACAGGATCGCCTCGTCCGCCCGCAATCGTGCGACCTCCTGCGCCTGCCGTTCGATATAGGGAGCGTAGCGTGCATCCTCGACGACCTCGTCGACCACCGCCGCCGGGATTCCGGTCGCTGCATCAGGCGCGACATGCGCAAGCTTGACGCCCTCGAAGCGCAACCAGTCGAACGCGGTTCGCCGCGCGCCATCACGCCCCACCGCAACGCCCTGATCCGCGATCTCCGTCGCAGTGCGTTCGCCGTGCAGTGCAGATCGGAATCGGACCCGGTCTTCGCCACGCGCACGCTGATGGGCGAGCCGCGCGGTGCCGAGGCATCCCGCCGCCTCTGCAATCCCGCCAAGCCGTGTCTCGGCATTGTCCGCGCGAAGCGACAGCCGGAACTCGGCACGCGCGGTCAGCATCCGGTATGGCTCGGTGACGCCCTGCAGGACAAGGTCGTCGATCATCACGCCGAGATAGCTCGACGCGCGGTCGAGGATCACCGGTGCGAGATCACAGGCATGCGCCGCCGCATTGAGCCCGGCGACCAGCCCCTGCCCCGCTGCCTCTTCATAGCCTGTGGTCCCGTTGAGCTGGCCGGCGCAGAACACGCCGTCGATCGCGGGAAGCGCCAATCGCGTATCGAGCGCGCGCGGATCGATATAATCATATTCGACGGCATAGCCCGGCATCGTCATCACGACGCGCTCAAGCCCGGGAATGCTCGCGAGCATCGCTGCCTGAACCTCGACTGGCAAGGACGTCGACAGGCCATTGGGATAGATCGTCGGGTCGTCGAGACCCTCGGGTTCGAGGAACAGCTGATGGCCGTCGCGGTCACCGAAGCGGGAAACCTTGTCCTCGATCGACGGACAATAGCGCGGCCCTGCCGCCTCGATCGCGCCGGTGAACAGCGGCGACCGGTGGAACGCGTCGCGGATGATCGCATGCGTCTCGTCCGTCGTCCGCGTGATTGCACAGGCGACCTGCGGCAGGATACGGCCGGTCGTCATCGGCGACATCGTCCAGAGCTCGGGATCGGAGGGCTGCTCCGCAAGCGCCCCCCAGTCGATCGTCCGTCCGTCGAGCCGTGGCGGGGTTCCGGTCTTCAGCCGCGCCATCGGCAGCGCGCGCGCGCGGAGCTGGTCCGCCAGTGGCTTCGCCGCACGCTCGCCGATCCGGCCCCCTTCCTCGCGGTCATCGCCGCGGAAGATCCGCCCGCCCAGGAACGTCCCGGTCGCGAGGACCACCGCGCGCGCTGCGATGACGGTGCCGTCGGCGAGCACGACACCCGCGACGCGATCACCCTCCAGATGCAGCGCGCTGACCTCGCCGGCGATGATCGACAGGTTCGGCGTCGTCGCCAGCTGTGCCTGGATCGCTGCCGCATAGAGCCGGCGGTCCGCTTGGATCCTGGGCCCCTGGACCGCGGATCCCTTGCTCCGATTGAGCATCCGGTGATGGATCGCCGCGGCATCGGCAGCGCGTCCGATCAGCCCGTCAAAGGCATCGACCTCGCGGACCATATGGCCCTTGCCAAGCCCGCCTATCGCCGGGTTGCATGACATCGCACCGATCTGCCGCGCGTCGAACGACACCAGCGCAGTACGCGCGCCCCTCCGCGCTGCCGCGGCTGCGGCCTCGGTCCCGGCATGGCCACCGCCAACCACCACTACATCGAACATGCCATCGCCGTAGAGCGACGCGACGATCGCGTCAAAGTTGTTCCACGTGGAACATCATTTGCCGATGCAGAACCGGCCGAACAATGCGTCGAGCATCTCCCCGGTTGCGTCGAGACCCAGCACCGCAGCGAGCCCGGTGCGGGCTTCGCGAAGATGCTCCGCAACGATCAAAGGGTCGTTGCCCGCGACGCGAAGCGTCGCCGCAGCCCGCTTGCAGCGAAGGCGCTGATCCGCCTTGAGCGCCAGATCGTCATTGCGCGGAAGCAGAGCGGCCGCGCGATCATCGACGATAGCCCAGAGTCGATCGAGCGATGCCTGGTCGCTTTGTGAGAAGGCAATTACCCGACCGGGCGGGACGCCCCCGTCCCGCCCCGGCAGATCGGCTCGGGCGTGAACCCAGATCGCATCCTCGCGTGGCGGCGCCGTGTCAGCCAGCCACAGCAGCAGGTCCGCCGTCGCCATCGCCGTCTCCGCCCGGGCAACGCCGATTGCCTCGATCGGATCGAGCGTATCAACCAGACCCGCGGTATCGGTCAGGACATAGGCGACCCCGTTGCGCAGGACCGGGACATCGATGCGGTCACGCGTCGTCCCCGAGATCGGCGAGACGATCGCGGCATCGCGCTCCCCCATCAGATTGAGCAACGTCGATTTGCCGCTGTTGGGGGGGCCGCCGATCACGACGCGAAGGCCGTCTTTCAGTCGCTCGACCGGGGGGCTCGCCACCACCGTCTCGATCTCTGCCGCCAGCGCTTCGAGATCGGCGAGCACCGCGTCGAAGGCCGCCGCATCGCTGGTTACGTCATCCTCGTCGGCAAAGTCGAGCATCGCCTCGATCCGTGCGGACAGCATCGCGACCGCGTCCATCCAGCCGCGTACAGCCTGGCTCACCCGCCCCTCGGTCGCGGTGATCGCGGCAACACGCTGCGCCTCGGTTTCGGCCTCGAGCAGATCCGCGAGCCCTTCGGCCTGGGTCAGGTCGATGCGTCCGTTACAAAGCGCACGGCGGGTGAATTCTCCGGGCTCGGCCAGTCGTAACCCGGTCATAGCCGCGAGCGTGCGTTCGACCGCAGCGATCACCGCCCGCCCCCCGTGGCAGTGGAGCTCGACCAGATCCTCGCCCGTCGCAGTGGTCGGGCCCGGAAAGACGATCACCAATGCGCGATCGAGCATCGTCCCGCTGGCATCACGCAGAGCACGTAAACTGGCATGCCGCGCGGCAGGGAGCGGCCCGGCAAGCGCGATCGCCGCCGCAAACGCCTCAGACCCCGATATCCGCACCACTGCGATCGCCGCGGGCGGGCGCCCGCTCGACACTGCAAAGATCGTCGTCATTCTGTTACTCAACCGCCCGTTTTGCCCGTCTGCGTCGCGCCGTCGAACATCCGTTTCCAGAACGCCATCCCCGCCTCACCCATCGGCTGCCACCCACGCATCATCGTCTCGATCATCTCGGGCTGCATCGCCCCGTCGCCGAGCCCGGGCATCGCCTCGATCATCATCGCGACATAGCGGTCATGAATCGGCGTCAGGTCGGGCAGCCCGACCGCGCGGCGGGCCTCTTCGGGCGTGCATTCGATTTCGATGTTCATTTTCATGGACGGCCCTTTCGGTGGCGCTTGAGCCGCACGGCGGGGCACGGCATAGCGTCGCAATGTATGCGCGGGATGCCGCCTCGATCGCAACGCCTATCGGGCTGATCCGCGTGACCGGCAGCACCGACCGGATCGACGCGATCGCGATCGACCGGGACGGCATCGTCGAGGCGACCATGAGCCCGGCGATCCGCGAAGCGCTCCGCCAGCTCGACGCGTATTTCGCCGGCCGGCTGACCGTCTTCGATCTGCCGCTCGTACCACCGGCCACGCCCCGCGGCGATGCGCTGCGCCAGGCGATCGTTGCGGTCTCGTACGGCCGGACCGCCAGCTATGGCGACCTCGCGCAGGCGATCGGGTCGAGCCCGCGCGCGATCGGCCAGGCCTGTGCGCGCAATCCCTTTCCGATCATCGTCCCCTGCCACCGAATTCTCGGAGCCGGGGGCGGGCTTGGTGCGTATTCCGCAGGCCAAGGCCCGATCACAAAATCCCGGCTGCTCGATCTCGAACGGCCGCAAGGAGGATTGCTATGACCAATACCACCACCATCCCGACGCTCGCGGGCGACGGCAGCTTCACCGCCTATCGCGCGGTCCCCGCCGGCACGCCCAAGGCCGCGATCGTCGTGATCCAGGAGATCTTCGGCGTGAATGCCGGCATCCGCCGCAAGTGCGACACGCTCGCCGAGGCCGGCTATCTCGCGATCGCCCCTGACCTGTTCTGGCGGCTGGAGCCGGGGATCGAGCTGGACCCGGACGTGAAGCCCGAATTCGAGCGTGCACTCGAACTCATGGGCCAGTTCGACCAGGACAAGGGTATCGCCGATATCGAGGCGACGATCCGCGCCGCGCGCAGCGAACTTGGTGACGGCGCAAAGGTCGGCGCGGTCGGCTATTGCCTCGGTGGCCGCCTCGCCTTCATGACCGCCGCGCGCACCGATATCGATGCGAGCGTCGGCTATTACGGCGTCGGGATCGATGGCCTGCTCGGCGAGAAGCACGCGGTCGCAAACCCCGTGCTGCTCCACGTTCCCGAGGAGGATCATTTCGTCGACAAGGACGCGCAGGCGGCGATGCACGCCGGGCTCGACGATCATCCCAAAGTCACGATCTACGATTATGCGGGCGAGGATCACGGCTTCGCGACCGAGTTCGGCGAGCGCCGGTCGGATGCGTCGGCGAAGCTGGCGGACGAACGGACGGCCAAGTTCTTCGCCGAGCATCTGGGCTAAGAGCTAAGAGGCACCCCTCCCCCCTCGTCATTCCCGCGAAGGCGGGAATCCATACTGGCTGGCGTCGCTTACGAGATCAACGACCGTGCAGGATATGGATCCCCGCCTCCGCAGGGATGACGGTGGGGATCGTGTCTGAACGCACTATAAGCGGCATGACAAACGACCGAGCGCCAAAAAAAGGCCTCGCCGGACGATCCCGGCGAGGCCTTCTTTCCATCCGAACGCTGCGCCGATCAGGCGAGCAGCGAGACGATCCCGAGCGTTTCGCCGGTACCGGTCCAGCCCTCGTAGATCATCTTCACCGCAACCACGAGGATCACCGCCAAGCCGATATAGGCGATCCAGCGATAGCGGTTGATGATCCGCGCGATGAAGTTCGCCGCAAGGCCCATCATCGCGACCGACAGCAACAGGCCGATCACAAGGATCCCCGGATGCTCGCGCGCCGCGCCGGCGACCGCGAGCACATTGTCGAGGCTCATCGACACGTCGGCGACCGCGACCGCCCAGGCGGCGCTGGCAAAGCCCTTGGAAGACTTGATCCCCGAGCGTTCGTCGCCCTCGATTTCCTCGGAGCCGGCATTCTGTGCACCCTCGCGGATTTCACGCCAGAACTTCCAGCTGACCCACAGCAGCAGCAGGCCGCCCGCAAAGATCAGCCCGACGATCCCCATCAGCCACGTCACGATCAGCGCGAAGAAGATGCGCAGGACGAGCGCGGCGCCGATGCCGATCAGGATGACCTTCTTGCGCTGATCGGCGGGAAGTCCCGCGGCAAGCGCGCCGACGACGATCGCATTGTCGCCGGCAAGGACGAGGTCGATCATCAGGACCGATCCGAATGCGGCCAGCGCCTTCGGGTCGCCGAGATTGGAGAAGTCGGCGACGATGTGCTGCCAGATTTCCAGCGGTGAACCGGGTCCGGTTACTCCCGATGCGGCGGTGGCCAGCATGGCGATGATACTCAAGATGTCAGCTCCCGGTGACGGGCCACCACCGACGTGCGGAGATGGCGGATTTCAATGGGTTTCATAGCAAAGCGGCACACGAAAGCCATTGCTCTCGCGTGCCGCTGCGGAACTGTTGGCCGGCGCCGCGGCAAAGCCGCGTCGTCGGTCGGGGCGGTGCCCCGCCGGCCGGATCGATGCGAGTCCCGCTGCAGCGTGCAGCGGGCCGCATTCGATCACTGATTCATGCTGTCGAAGAAATTCTCGTTGGTCTTCGAATCCTTCATCTTGTCGAGCAGGAACTCCATCGCGTCGATCGTGCCCATCTGCATGAGGATACGACGCAGGACCCACATCTTGGAGAGCTTGGCCTTGTCGACCAGCAGCTCTTCCTTGCGGGTACCCGACTTGCCGACGTCGAGCGCCGGGAAGATGCGCTTGTCCGCGACCTTGCGATCGAGCACGATTTCCGAGTTGCCGGTGCCCTTGAACTCCTCGAAGATCACCTCGTCCATGCGGCTGCCCGTGTCGATCAGCGCGGTCGCGATGATCGAGAGCGAGCCGCCCTCCTCGATGTTGCGCGCGGCACCGAAGAAGCGCTTCGGACGCTGCAGCGCGTTCGCATCGACACCACCGGTCAGGACCTTGCCCGACGACGGCACAACGGTGTTGTAGGCACGACCCAGACGCGTGATCGAATCGAGCAGGATCACAACGTCCTTCTTGTGCTCGACCAGGCGCTTGGCCTTTTCGATTACCATCTCGGCGACCTGCACGTGGCGCTGCGCGGGTTCGTCGAATGTCGAGCTGACGACCTCACCCTTCACGCTGCGCTGCATGTCGGTGACTTCCTCGGGGCGCTCATCGATCAGCAGGACGATCAGGAACACCTCGGGGTGATTGTCGGTGATCGCCTTAGCCATGTTCTGCAACATGACCGTCTTGCCGACGCGCGGCGGGGCAACGATCAGCGTGCGCTGGCCCTTGCCCTGCGGCGACACGATGTCGATCACCCGCGCCGACTTGTCCTTGACGGTCGGGTCGGCGGGATCGAGCGTCAGCTTGCTCTCGGGGTAGAGCGGCGTGAGATTGTCGAAATTGACACGGTGGCGGACGACGTCGGGATCG
Organism: Sphingomonas sp. Leaf30; assembly: GCF_001422525.1. NCBI lineage: Bacteria > Pseudomonadati > Pseudomonadota > Alphaproteobacteria > Sphingomonadales > Sphingomonadaceae > Sphingomonas > Sphingomonas sp. Leaf30. The sequence continues at coordinate 197,683 of NZ_LMKZ01000001.1, forward strand.
TCGAAATTGACAGCCGTGAGCTTCACCAGCGAGAAATAGCGTTCGCCATCCTTCGGCCCGCGAATCTCGCCTTCGACCGTGTCACCGGTGCGCAGGCCGAACTTCCGCACCTGGTTGGGCGAGATGTAGATGTCGTCGGGCCCGGCGAGATAGTTGGACTCGGGCGAGCGCAGGAAGCCGAAACCGTCGGGCAACACTTCGATCGTGCCGAGCCCCATGATCTGGTCGCCATTGTCCGCCTGCACCTTCAGGATCGCGAACAACAGGTCCTGCTTGCGCAGCGTCGAGGCGCTCTCGACCCCCAGTTCCTCGGCCAGCTGGACCAGCTCGGCGGGCTTTTTCTTCTTCAGGTCTTTGAGATGCATGGGAATTTCCGGATAGCGATCAACGGGAACAGGTTCGGTCTGCGGGTGCGCTGGAAAGCGGAACTGGGCGAGCCGAACAGGCAGGACCACACGACCGGGCAGGACGCCAGGAGGCCGTGCTGTGGATCGGGGTAGAATTGGGGGGGCGGTTAGTCAAGCGGGACCGCGTCCCCACTTCGTCGTCATTCCCGCGCGTCGGCGGGAACCCATATTGGCGAACCTGGACGCGCTATCGCCGACGTTAGAGGCTCTGGGTCCCGCCCCCGCGGGGATGACGAGAGTTGGTGCGACGCGCTTAGAACGGCTTGACGATCACCAGCACAACGATGAGCGTCACCGCCAGCGCAGGGATCTCATTGAGCATCCGCAACTGCTTGCCCGTCAGCGTCGGCTTCCCCGCCGCAAGCTTCCCCGCATAGCCGACCGTCCAGCCATGATAACCCGTCAGCAGGAACACCAGCAGCAGCTTGAGATGCAGCCACCCCAGCCCCGGCGCGCCGTCCGCAAGCCCGAGATTCAGCGCAAGCGCGAGCCCCAGCACCCAGACGACGATCATTGCCGGGGTCAGGATGATCTTGCGGATCTTGCCCTCGCGCTCGATCCAGCTCGCCGCCTCGGCTGCATTGCCCGCGGCCAGCGCTTCCTGATGATAGACGAGATAGCGCGGCAGCATGAACAGCCCCGCCATCCAGAAGATCACAAAGATCAGGTGTGCGGCCTTCACCCAATCATAGGCCGCCCCGAGAAAACCACTCATGTCGTGCTCCTGACGCGGGCGATCAGTTGCTCGACATGCGCGATCGGCGTGTCGGGCAGGATACCATGCCCCAGATTGAAGACGTGCGGACGATCACCGAACGCCCCGAGAATCCGGTCGATCGCCGCATCGAGATCCGCACCGCCCGCGATCAGCGCGAGCGGATCGAGATTGCCCTGCACCGGCAGGTCGGCGGGCAGTGACGCATGCGCCCAGACCGGATCGACCGTCTCGTCGAGCCCGATCGCATCGGCCCCCGTCTCGCGCGCATAGGCGGGGAGCTTGCCCCCTGCCCCCTTCGGAAAGCCGATCACCGGCACGCCGGGACAGCGCGCATGGAGTTCGTCGATGATCCGCGCGGTCGGCGCGATCACCCAGCGTTCGAACTGCGCAGGCGACAGCGATCCCGACCAGCTGTCGAACAACTGGACTGCCTCGACTCCCGCCTCGATCTGGCGGACGAGATACTCGACGGTGTTGTCCGCGATCGCATCGATGATCGCTCCGAAGGCCGCCGGATCGCGATAGGCGAAACGCCGCGTCTCGCCCTGATCCTTGCTGCCCTTGCCCGCCACCATATAGGTGGCAACCGTCCAGGGAGACCCCGCAAAGCCCAGGAACGTTGTCTCGGGCGGCAAGGCCTCGGCGACCCGCGTGACGGTCTCGTAGACCGGCTCCAGCCGCTCCGGCACCGACTGCAGGCGATCGAGCGCATGATCGACCAGCGCGGGTTCGAGCCGCGGCCCCTCACCCACCCCGAAGCTCAGATCCTGCCCCAGCGCCCAGGGAATCATCAGGATGTCCGAAAACAGGATCGAGCCGTCGAAGCCGAACCGGCGGATCGGCTGCAGCGTCACTTCGGCCGCAGCCGCGGGATCGGTCGCGAGCGCGAGGAACCCGCCCTTTTCCGCCCTGAGCGCGCGATATTCGGGAAGATAGCGCCCGGCCTGGCGCATCAGCCACAGCGGCGGGGTTGCCGGACGGTCGCCGCGCAACGTCGCCAGAAGCGGCTTGAAGGTCGGCATATTGGGGGTCGGATCGGTCAGCGGAGCACCCTTCTTCTACTATAAGAAGATTCAAGAAAGAGGTTGTTGCAGTGGTTGGGCGGTTGATCACGGGACTTATGCGGTGATCCCGGAAATGCCAACAGCTTGACCTCTGCACACCCGTACAAACGCGCTGATTCGATTCAACCGTTCCCGCAACCCACAGCCTGTGGATAACTTTTTAGGCTGTGCGCGGCCCTGTGGATAAAAGGTGACTTATCCACAGCGACCGGCCCGCTTGGCGGGAGGCGTGAGTTACGCTAGCCCTTATCCGCATGTTATCCACAGATTCATCCCGATGGCCCCTCGCGGCAGGGCTATGCGACCTATGATACGGCTTCATCTTCACCTGCTGTCGGACTCGACGGGCGAGACGCTGGAGAACATCGCCAAGGCCGCACTCGCGCAATATGACGATGTCGAGACCGTCCGCCATTTCTGGCCGATGGTTCGTACTGAGGCGCATCTCGAACGCATCCTTCAGGAGGTCGCGCAGAATCCCGGGCTCGTGATCTTCACGCTGGTGAACCCCGCGACGCGGCGGATCCTCGAACAGCGCTGCCTTGCGCTGGGTCTCCCCGCGGTCGCGCCGCTCGATCCGGTCAACGATGCACTGTCGGGACTGCTGGGTCAGCAGGCCAAGGCGCGGCCGGGTCGCCAGCACGTCCTCGACGCCGCCTATTTCGCGCGTGTCGACGCGATCCAGTGGACGATCGCGCATGACGACGGGATCGCGTGGGAAGAGTGGGAGGAGGCCGATATCGTCCTCGCCGGCGTCTCGCGCTCGTCGAAGACGCCGACCTCGATCTATCTCGCCAATCGCGGCTACAAGACTGCCAATATCCCGATCGTCGTCGAAAGCCCGCCGCCGAAGATCCTTTACACCTTGCGGAAGCCGCTGATCGTCGGGCTGACGACCAGCGCCGACCGGCTGATCCAGGTGCGCCGCAACCGGCTGCTGTCGCTGCATCAGGCGCCCGATACCTCCTATGTCGAGGAAGAGGCCGTGATGCGCGAACTCGCCTTTGCGCGGCGGATGTTCGCCGACAATGGCTGGCCGGTGATCGACGTGACACGGCGGTCGATCGAGGAAACCGCGGCGGCGATCATCGCGCTGTGCAACCAGCGCCGGCCCGAGGCATGAGCCTGCTGATCCTCGCCTCGCAGAGCGCGTCGCGTCGTGCCATGCTCACCGCGGCGGGCGTCGCGTTCGATGCGACCTTTGCAGGTGTCGACGAGGATGCGGCCAAGGCGGCCCTGGTCGCGCTGTCACCCCGAGATCTTGCCGACGCGCTTGCCGAGCTCAAGGCGACGAAGGTCTCGACCCGGATGCCGGGGCATCTCGTCCTCGGCAGCGACTCGCTTGTCGCGCTGGAGGATGGCACGATCCTCGACAAACCGGTCGATCGCGATGACGCGGCCGCGCATCTGCGACGGATGTCGGGCACGCATCATGATCTGTGGAGCGCGGCGGTCATCGCGGAGAATGGCCGACCGGTGTGGCGCCATGTCGAGCGCGCGCGGATGCATGTCCGGCCGCTGTCCGACGCGTTCATCGAAACCTATCTCGAAGCCGAGTGGCCGGCGATCGCGGGGTGCGTCGGTTGTTACCGGATCGAGGGTCCGGGCGCGCAGCTCTTCACGAAGATCGACGGCAGCCAGTTCACCGTGCTCGGCATGCCGCTGCTGAACGTGCTCGATTTTCTCCGGACCCGCGGTGCACTGCCCGCCTAGCTCGTGGGCCTCTGACGGCGATCGGCGTTCGGCTGGCAATCCCGGCGGTATCGATTACACGCGATCGATGCGCGGTGGCGGCGTCGAACGCCGGCCAGCCAGCCCCGGGATCTTATGGAGCTCTGAATGACCCCTCGCCCCTATGCCGAAGTGATCGGCGATCCGATCGCCCAATCGAAATCGCCGCTGATCCACGGCTTCTGGCTCGATGCGCTCGGGATCGACGCCGAGTACCGGCACAAGCACGTCACCGCGGAAGAGCTTCCGGCCTATTTCGCTGAGCGGAAAAGCGATCCCGCATGGCGGGGGTGCAATATCACCATGCCGCACAAGCTGGCGGCGCTCGACCACGTGTCCGACCCCGGCGACGTCCGGGGTTCGATCGGCGCGATCAATACCGTGTTCCGCAATTCGGCCGGCGACTGCATCGGTACGAATACCGATGCCGCGGGCTTCTGGGCGCCGATCGATGATCTCGATATCGCCGGCCAGCCGGTCACCGTGATCGGTGCGGGCGGCGCGGCGCGCGCGATCCTGTTCGCGCTGTCGCGTATGGGCGTCGGTCCGGTGACGATCTTCAACCGCAATCCTTTGAAGGCGGCGGCGTTGCTGTCGACATTCGGGCTCAAGGGACAGGCGCTGCCGATCGGTCCGGCGGTCCCACCGTCGCGGCTGCTGGTCAATGCGAGCATCCTCGGCATGGCCGGTCAGCCGCCCCTCGACCTCGATCTCGGCGCGCTCGATCCCGACTCGCTCGTCTATGACATCGTCTATTCGCCGCTCGAGACCGGACTGCTCAAGGCCGCCCGCGCGCGCGATCTCGAAACCGTCGACGGGCTCGAGATGCTGATCGGCCAGGCGGCGGTTGCGTTCGAGATTTTGTTCCACGTGGAACCTCCGCGGGACCGCGACGAGGCCTTGCGCGCGCTGCTCACCGCATGATCATCGGGCTTACCGGATCGATCGGCATGGGCAAATCCGCCGTTGCCGCGATGTTCGCGGAAGAAGGTGTCCCCGTGTTCGACGCCGATGCGACGGTCCACCGGCTGCAGAGTGTCGGTGGTCGACTCGTCGAACCGATCGGCGCCGCGTTTCCCGGCACCGTCCATGACGGCGCGGTCGACCGTACACGACTGGGCGCAACGGTGTTCGGCGACGACGATGCGATCCGCCGTCTCGAGGCGATCGTGCATCCCGCGGTCGGTGAGGAGCGTCAGGCGTTTCTCGATTCTCATGCCGGCGCACTGGTCGTGTTCGACGTGCCGCTGTTGTTCGAAACCGGCGGTGACGCGCGGGTCGACTGCATCGTCGTCGTGACCGCCGCCGCCGATGTCCAGCGGGCCCGCGTGCTCGCCCGCCCCGGTATGACCGTCGAGCGTTTCGCCGCGATCCTCGCCCGCCAGACACCCGATTCCGAGAAACGCGCGCGTGCCGATCATGTCATTCGCACCGACACGAGTTTCGACGAAACCCGCGCGCAGGTTCGTGCGGTGATCGCTTGCGTGACGGGACGTGAGCGCCGATAACAGCCGGATGCGTGAGATCGTCTTCGATACCGAAACCACCGGCCTCAGCTTTTCCGGTGGCGATCGCATGGTCGAGATCGGCTGTGTCGAGATGGTCAACCGGGTCGAGACCGGGCGCACCTTCCACGCTTATTACCATCCCGAACGCGACATGCCGGTCGAGGCGTTCAACGTCCACGGGCTGAGCCAGGCGTTTCTCGCCGACAAGCCGCGGTTCGGCGAGGGCGTGGCGGACCTGCTCGATTTCGTCGGCGATGCGCCGATGATCGCGCATAATGCCAGCTTCGATTTCTCGTTTCTCAACGGCGAACTCGTCAAATGCGGTCGTCCGATCATTCACCTGAACCGGATGATCGATACGCTGCAGATCGCCCGCAGCCGTCATCCGGGCGCGAAGCATTCGCTTGATGCGCTGTGCTCGCGGTTCGGGATCGATCGGAGTCACCGCGTTCTCCACGGCGCGTTGCTCGACGCGCAGCTTCTGGCGCAGGTCTATGTCGAGCTGTTGGGTGGTCGCCAGATTGGTCTCGGCCTGCTCAGCGAGCGGACTGTCACCGCCGCGACTCCGGTCGTCGCACCGGCGCCTCGTGTCGTTCGGCAACCGCGTGTTTTCACGGTCAGCGAGGGAGACCTTGCTGCCCATGCCGCGTTTATGAAGGGGATCAAGGATCCGATTTGGGGGGCCGTGGCGTCCGGATGACGCCGGGCGGACGGAGCCAATAGGACCGTCCGATGAGAAGGAGACGATAATGGATATCCGGATTTCTGGTCATCAGGTCGCCACTGGCGATGCGCTCAACAGCCATGTGGAAGACCGACTCCAGGGTATCGCCGACAAGTATTTCTCGCGCGCCATTTCCGCCGAGGTTACGTTCGGTAAGGGGCCGCATGATGCCGGCTTCAAATGCGATATCGTCGCGCATGTCATGAAGGGGCTGGTGCTCAAGGGCCATGCCGATGCCTATGACGCCCGTGCCGCGTTCGACAGCGCTGCGGCCAAGATCGAAACCCAGCTCCGACGCTATATGCGCCGCCTGAAGGATCGCCATGCCGGTGAAGCCGTGGCGATCGCGGAAAGCAACGGCTATGACAATGCAAGCTATACGCTGTTTCAGGAGCAGGTCACCGAGGACGATGCCCCCGATGCACCGCTGATCATTGCCGAGACGCGCGTCGACATCCCCGAGGCCAGCGTATCCGACGCGGTGATGATGCTGGATCTTCGCAATACAGCCGCACTATTGTTCATGAATGCGGGTACTGGCGCGCATAACATGGTCTACCGCCGCGGTGACGGCACGATCGGCTGGGTCGAACCGCAACGCTCCGCATCCGCCGCACCATAATAGAGCGCGCGAGCCGCAACAGCTGTTGTGACGCTGCGCTTTACGCCCCCGTGCAAACCGTTAAGGCGGGGCGTGCGGGGGCGCTTTGAGACATGAACAGCATGAATGACTTCAGTGATATGCTGCGTCCGGACGCGGTCCTGACCGGCATGGTCGCAGCAAACAAAAAGGTTGTGCTTCACCATGTCGCCACGCTTGCTGCCGACATTGTCGAAGGCGACGCAAAAACTATCGCGGACCGTCTGATTGCCCGCGAAAAGCTGGGTTCGACGGGATTTGGCGGTGGTGTCGCGATTCCCCATGCCAAACTCGACGGACTGACACAGGTCACGGCGGTGTTCGCGCGACTGGCGCAGCCGATCGATTTTCAGGCCGTCGACGATCTGCCTGTCGATCTCGTCTTCATGCTGTTGTCGCCGACCGATGCGGGCGCGGTTCATCTGAAGGCGCTTGCCCGGATATCGCGGCGGCTGCGCGACAAGCTGTTCCTCGACAAGCTGCGCGGTGCGGGTTCGACCGATGCGCTCTATGCCCTGTTTACCGCCGATGCGGTTCGCGATGCCGCCTGAACTGGCCTCCGCCGGCGCCGAGGCGCATTTTCGTGCGCTCGAATCGCTCTACGCCTGTGCGCCGATCAACCGCTTCTTCGAATCCACGCTCGAGATACCGGAGGCCGGCGTCGCGCGGATCCGGTTCACGATCGACGAACGTCATTATCATGCCGGCGGTGCCGCGCACGGGACGAGCTATTTCAAGATGCTCGACGATGCCGCTTTCTATGCCGCAAACAGTCTCGTCACCGATCGCTTTCTCCTGACGACCGCGTTCAACCTGTTGCTGACCCGCCCGTTAAAGGCGGGGCCGGTCATCGCCGAAGGCCGCTGGATCAGCGGGAAGCGCCGCGTGTTCGTCGCCGATGCCCGGCTGATCGACGCCGAGGAGGAGGAGGCAGCGCGGGGCACGGGTACGTTCATGCGCTCACGGATCGCCCTGGCCGGCCTTCCCGGATACCGCGTCTCGCCGCATCCGCTGCCTTGATGGTCCTGCGATGAGTGACCGTCTTCCCAGCGGCGTCCTCGTCAGTGCGCTGCTGCGACGGGTCAACGACGCCGGCGGTTTCGGCGCGGTGCTTGCCAAAGGGGACGCGCAGGGCGGCGCGATCCTCGTGATCGCCATCGACCGCGGTGCCCTGCCCCGCCTGCTTGAGCGCGGGATCGGCGCCGATGGGCGAACGGCACTGATCGACTCGACTCCGCCCGAAGACCTCGACGGCTATTGGCGTCGACGGCGGTCGAGCGATCCAGATCTCTGGGTGATCGAGGTGGATGTCGCAGCGGCGGAACGGTTCGCCGCTGAAACGATCCTGGCCGATTGACTCCAAAGTCCCCCCGATAGAGGGGATATTCAACATTGATTGGCGTTGTGCTGGGACGGGTGCGATCCGGATCAGTTACGCAGTCGGGGGGATGCCTGGACGATCGGCTCGTACGATTGGTTCCGTGGTCCAACCGCATCTGAATAAGTTTGAATGACGATTTTGCAGCGGGCCGCAACGATTGCGGTCATGACCTTCTCTCTTGCCGGCCTGTTCGGCAACAGCGCGCCCAGCCAGGCCACCGGCGTCGATCGCTCGACCGCCAGCCTCACCGCACTCGCAAATCTAAACGCCCTCTCCTCTCAGAATGTTCCGCAGATCGCTCCCGCCGTGACGCCCGTCACCGCCGTCGAGCCCGCTGCACAAACCGCCGTCCAGACGTCGGCCGAAATCGAAGACGAAGAATTCGAAACGCTCGCTCAGGCCGTTGCCGCGCAGGATAGCGCCGCCGCCGACGAAGCGCTCCAGTGCCTTGCCGGCGCCATCTATTTTGAATCCAAGGGCGAGCCGCTCACCGGTCAGCTCGCCGTCGCCGAAGTCATCATCAACCGCGCCAAGTCGGGTCGTTTCCCCGCCGACGTCTGCGACGTCGTTAAGCAGCGCGGCCAGTTCAGCTTTGTCCGCGGCGGTCAGATCCCCGCGATCAACAAAGGCACGTCGTACCGCACCGCCATCGCCGTCGCGAAGGTCGCACTGGCCGATGCGTGGAACAGCCCGGCGGAGAAGGCGCTGTATTTCAACACCGCCGATCGCCGCCCCGCGGGCCGCGTCATCAAGGTCGCCTCGATCGGCAACCACGTCTTCTATCGCTGATCGACAGCCGATCCGGAGAGGGTCCGGGATCATGATCAGGATCCCACCTGCATCGCCAACGCTACAAACAATCCGTGAACGCGCTTGCGTCGTTCGCGGATTGTTCTATTTCTGGCGCATGCTCGACAGCCCCCCGGACTCCTGCATCGACGAACCCGGATCGCCCCTATGTGCCGCCGACGTGGCACGCGGCGTGATCCGGATGTTGTTGCGCCACGACCTGACCGCGATGGCGGAGGTTCCCCTCGACGGGGGGCGTCGCGCCGATCTGATGGCGATCGATGCCCGGGGGCAGATCGTCGTCGTCGAGATCAAGGTGTCGCGCGCGGACCTGGTCGGGGATGGCAAATGGCCTGAGTATCTCGGGCATTGTGATCGCTATTTCTGGGCGGTGCCGGCCGGGTTCGACATGCGGCCGCTGCAGGGGGCGGCGTTTCTGCCCGAACGTACCGGGATAATCGTCGCCGATCGCTATGACGCCGCGATCGTCCGTGAGGCGCATACGACCCCCCTGCCCGCGCATGTCCGCAAGCGCTGCACTTTGGCCTTTGCAAGACGCGCCGCACGCCGCCTGATCGCACAGGTCGATCCCGACGCCGCCGGTCTCGCTTTCTGAGCCCGGCGACGTGGTCGTCAGAATTTCGGCCCCGCGACCGCCTTGCGGGTCTTCTTCGGTGCATCGGCCAACAGCTTGGTCACCACGACGTTGCGACCATCCTGCTTGGCATAATCGCGGGCCGACATGCCGGCGATGATATCCGCCTGATCCGGATCGGCGTTTTCGGTGAGCAGCACGCGGATCATGGCGATGTCGCGGCGCTGAACGGCGCGGATCAACGGCGTTTCCCCTGCCGAATTGGCAAGATTCGGATTGGCGCCGGCGGCGGTCAGGATCGGGATCATATCGGTCTGGCCGAGCGTCACCGCGAGGAGCAGCGGCGTGTTACCCTTGCCGTCGCGCAGATTGGCGTCGGCGCCTTTCTGCAGCAGGAACCGCAGATAGGTCTCGTCGGCACGTTTGATGACGATGTGCAGCGCACCCTCGCCGGTCGAGACGTCGCGCGCATTGACGATGCTGCTGCCCGGACGCCCGAGCATTTCGAGGACCTCGTTGTTCTTCGACTCGCGCACCGCGTTCAGGAATTTATAGCCTTCCGACTGGTTCTGCGCATGCGCGGCACGCGGGGCGACCACAGTGGCGGCGGGAAGCGCGATCACGGCTCCCATCAACAGGGCGCCCATGGTCTTGGCGCCCGTCGTCAGGGCGGGGCACTGGCGGATATACGACATCGATAGATCCTCGGGACGCGGGTGATGTGCGACGCTTGCGCCGCACGGGCTAACAGATCAAGGCTGGCTGTATCATGACCAATCGACGCCCCGCCCTTCTCGCCGCCCTCGCGCTCGCGGCGTGCAGCCCCTCTGCGCCCGATACGAGCGCGGCCCCCGCCACGCCGCCGCTTGCCGGGGCGCGGATCGGCGGGCCGTTCACGCTCGTTGATCAGGACGGGCAACAGGTCAGCGACCGCCTGTTCGCGGGCCAATACCGGATCATGTATTTCGGCTACACCTTCTGTCCCGATGTCTGTCCGACCGACATGCAGACGATCGGCGGCGCGATGAAACTGCTGGAGGCCAGCGACCCGGCGCTCGCGGCGCGGATCGTGCCGATCTTCGTGACCGTCGATCCGACGCGTGACACCCCTGCGGTCGTCAAACAGTTCGTCACCGCCTTTCATCCGCGCATTGTCGGGCTCACCGGCAGTCCCGCGTCGATTGAGACGGTAAAGAAGGAATTCGCGATCTTCTCAGCCAAGGGGGATGCCGCGCCCGGTGGCGGTTACCTCGTAAATCACTCGCGTCAGGCCTATCTGATGGATCCGGACGGCAAGCCTCTCGCGCTGCTGCCACAGGATAAGGGACCACAGGCCTTGGCCGACGACATCAAGCGCTGGGCCCGATGAGCGCCAGATTCTGGGAAGACACGCCGATCGAGAAGCTCGACCGCGGCCAGTGGGAAGCCCTGTGCGACGGTTGCGGCAAATGCTGCATCCACAAGCTCGAGGACGAGGATACCGGCGAGCTCGTCGCGACCAATGTGTCGTGCCGGCTGCTCGACCGGCGCAGCGGGCAGTGTTCGGATTATCGCCACCGCCACGCCTATGTCGCCGAATGCGTGCGCCTCACGACGTCGAACGTCCGCGATATAGACTGGCTGCCCTCGACCTGCGCCTACCGCCTGCGCGCGGCGGGCGAGCAGCTTCCCGAATGGCATTATCTCGTCTGCGGCGACCGCGAGGCGGTCCACCGCGCCAAACAGTCGGTCCGCGGCTGGACGATCAGCGAGGACGAGGCCGGCGAACTCGAATATCACGTGATCGACCGCGAACTCTGACCCGGTGATCGACGGCCTCGAGATCATCCGGCATCCGCGCGCGCGCCGGGCACGGTTGTCGATCGATCCCGCCAGCGGCCGCGCCCGGCTCGTCCTGCCCAAGCGGGCGGCCTTGAAGCAGGCACTGGCCTGGGCGGAGGAGAAGGCGGACTGGATCGCCGAGCAGCGCGCGCGTCTGCCGCAGCCGCAGCCTTTCGTTCCCGGCGCGGTCGTGATGGTCGCCGATGAGCCGGTGACGATCCACTGGACCCCCGGCAGCCGGCGCACAGTGGTCCGTGAGGGGGCGATCCTGTCGCTGTCCGGTCCCGTCGAGACGATTCCCCGCCGTGTGGAGGCATGGCTCAAGCGTACCGCGCTGGGCCTGCTGGACCAGGAAACCGCCGAATATGCCGCCAAGGCGGGGGTGAGCGTCACGCAGGTCGCGATCGGTGATGCCAGGGGCCGCTGGGGCAGCTGCGCGTCGAGCGGGGTGATCCGCTACAGCTGGCGGCTGATCCTCGCCCCCGGCTTCGTACGGCGGGCAACGGTGGCGCATGAGGTCGCCCACCGCGTCCACATGAACCACGCGCCCGCCTTCCACGCGCTCGTCGCCGATCTCTATGGTGAGGACCCCACCCCTGCGCGGGTCTGGCTACGCACGCATGGCGCGGCGCTTCACTGGGTCGGTCGATCGTCCTGAAAGCGATCGCGCGAACTCTCGCGTGACCAGTCCCGCTGGGGCGCGCGGGGCTGCGGCGCGACGGGATCGCGACGTGGTGCGTCCCGGCCCGTCACGCGGTCAATCCAGTCCTGGTTCAACTGCTGCTGCGGCACCTGGGGGGCCTGGTCGGACGGGTCCGCATCGGGGCGCGGTATCGGCTCGCCCGCCGGGGCATCGCTCGGCATATCCGGAACGCCGCCAGGCTCGATCGGATTGCCATTCTCGTCGACCATCATCTGGCCGTTGTCGGGCTGGCCGAAATAGCTCTCCTCATCGGGTTCGAGCTGCCATTCGGGCAAGGTCACCTGCGTCTCGAACTGCTCGATCGGGCGATTGGCCGTGGCGGGCTTCATGAACGCCGCCCAGGCGCGCGCCGGTGCCGTACCGCCGTGCAGTCCGGAGATCGGCTTGGCGTCGTCGCGGCCCATCCACACGCCGGTGGTGATGCCGCTGGAGAAGCCGAGGAACCAGCCATCCTTCGACGAACTCGTCGTGCCCGTCTTCCCCGCCACCGGCCGGCCGATCTGCGCGGCGCGCCCGGTGCCGGTGTTGACCGCGGTCTGCAACAGGTCGGTCATCTCGGCGGCGACATAGGGGGCGACGAGGACGTGGCTGCGATCGACCTCATGCGTGTAGATCGTCTGGCCGTTCGCGGTCACGCGAATGATGCCATAGGGGGTCACCGCGACGCCCTTGCTCGCGACGCTGGCAAAGGCACGCGTCATGTCGATCACGCGGACCTCCGACGTGCCCAGCACCATCGAGGGATGCGTGTTGACCGTCGTCGTGATCCCGAACCGCCGCGCCATGTCCGCGACCGTCGTGAAACCGACCTCCTGCCCCAGCTTGGCCGCGACGGTGTTCAGCGAATAGGCAAAGGCCGTGCGCAGGCTGACCGCACCGGAATTGCGCCGCGAATCGTTGCGCGGGCTCCATCCGTCGATCGTCACGGGTTCGTCGACGATCGAATCCTCGGGCTTGTGCCCGGCCTCGAGCGCGGCGAGATACACGAAAAGCTTGAACGCCGAACCCGGCTGGCGGACCGCCTGCGTCGCGCGGTTGTAGATCGACGAGACATAGTCCTTGCCGCCGACCATCGCCTTGACCGCGCCATCGCGGTCGAGCGACACCAGCGCGCCTTGCGCACCCGCGGGGGCATTCGCCCGGATCGCGGCATCGGCATCGCGCTGCATCGACAGGTCGAGCGTCGTCCACACCTCGAGCGGCGCCTCGGTCTCGTCGATCAGCGTGTCGAGCTGCGGCAAGGCCCAGTCGGTGAAGTAGCGGACGCTGTTCTGCTTCGGCTCGGGCGCCAGTTTGAGCCCCTGCACATCGGCATCGGCGGCCTCGCTCGCGCTGATGACGCCGGTTTCCGCCATCGTCTTCAGCACGACGCCCGCACGGCCCATCGCCGCCTCGGCATCGGCAGTCGGCGAATAGTTGGACGGTGCCTTGACGAGCCCGGCGATCACCGCCGCTTCGGCCAGCGACAGGCGGTCCGCCCCGTGCCCGAAGAACTTACGCGACGCGGCGTCGATCCCGTAGGCGCCGCCGCCATAATAGACCTTGTTGAGGTAGAGTTCGAGGATCTGATCCTTGCTGAACTTGCGCTCAAGCGCGAACGCCAGGATCCATTCGCGGAACTTGCGCCCGAACTTCTTCTGGTTGTTGAGGAAAACGTTACGCGCGAGCTGCTGCGTGATCGTCGACCCGCCCTGAGTCCAGCGCCCGCGATCGAACCGTACCTTGACCGAGCGAGCGATCCCGACCGGATCGACGCCGAGATGCGATCGGAACCGACGATCCTCGACCGCGACGGTCGCGTCGCGCATCACCGCGGGGATCTGGCCATAGGAAAGCCATTCGCCGAAACTCGGCCCCATCGACACGATCACGCTGCCATCGGCGGCATGTACCCGGATCATCTGGCCGTTGGGTGAGGATTTGAGGCTTTCGAAGCTCGGCAGCTGCGCGCGGGCGATGTAGATCGCGATCACCAGCGCGCCGAGCGCGAGGATGGCAATACCGGCGAGAACCTTCAGGAGGAGGACAAACCGGCGGCGCCATGAGGAGCGAGGCCGAGAGGGGCGGGAAGCGGGACGCGCGCGAGCCATGAAGGGTCGACGAAATACGCCTTAACCGCGGCGCCGACAAGCGGTTCGCGTGTGCGCCCGCGGCACGCGCACTCCGCCCGGCGTTTCGTCGACAGTATTCATCGCCGCGCGACGGCGCGTCACGCGCCGATCCGCGTCGCTTGTGCGAGCATTCGGATCAGTACGGGATGCGCAAAGGGGATAAGCCGGGCTGCACCGCGGCTTTCGGCCACCCGGCGCACCGCGCCCGCTACCCCGATCGGCCGCGCGAGCGTCCGCGCCAGCTGCTGCTGCCATGCCGCTGCCCCCCCTGCCCCGTCGGTGCGATAGGCGCGCGCGGCGGCGAGCCCGCTGGCGAGCGCGATGCCCATGCCCTCGCCAGCCAGCGACGGGATCACCCCCGCCTGATCGCCCAGCCTGTACTGCCCCGCCTGCCCCGTCGTCTGGCGCCAGCCATAGGGGACGTTGGCAATCGCATCGATCGTCGCATCCGGCGCAATCGCGGCGACGCATTCGCCAAGCACAGGCATCGCGCGGCCGAGCTCGGCGAGCAGATCCGCCGGCGTTCCCACCTCCTGCAATCGCGAGCGATGTACTGCCATGCACAGATTCGCGCTGCCATCTTCCTGCATCGCAAGCCCGGCATAGCCCCGGTCGAAGAGATACAGGTCGATCTGCCCTGCCAGCGCCCGTGCCATCGCCGGCGGGGGCACGATGCGGACGCGTATCCCCAGCGTCGGATCGGCGCCGCGGGCGCTTGCCGGCCGCGCGGTCCCGCGGACATCCGACTTGCCATTGGCCAGGAACAGCGCGGGTGCGGCGATCACCGCGCCATCGGCGGTCCGCACCTGGCCGTCTTCGATCGCCCGGACGGTCACCCCGCGTTCGACCGCCGCGCCCTGCGCCACCGCGGCGGCGAGCAGAACGGTGTCGAGCCGCCGTCGCGACACCGATAGTGCAGGCCTTGGCAGCGCGGCATGCGCGACGCGGCTACCGGCGAAGATCCGGACGGTCGTCGTTCGCGCCGGGTTGAGCTGATCCGGATCGATTCCTAGTCGCGCCAGCGTGTCGAGCGTCCGCCAGCTGAGGAACCCGCCGCACAAGGCGTCGCCCGTCTCGCGGCTACGCTCGATCAACAGATGCGGCAGGCCCGCACGTGCAAGCTCGATCGCGACCGCCGCCCCTGCCGGCCCGCCGCCGACGATCAGCGCGCGTGTCGTGGTCACCGCAGCCGTTCGACGCACAGCCGGAACGGGAACGCCCGGAACACGCGCGCACCGCGGATCCCCGCCTCGTCGAGAATCGCCGGCCATTCATCCGGCCGGTACGACCGCGCGATCGACAGCGTCCCGTCGTGACGCACGATCGGATGCCAGCGCGCGAGCCGTGCCAGAATCGGGAATCCGCGATGCGCAAACCCGTGGCGATGCAGATCGTTGATCAGCCAGCATCGCGCATGTGTGTCCATGAACCGAAGGAAGGCAATCAGTTGGGCATGGCTCATATGGTGCGCGACCAGGCTGCTGACGATCGCGTCCCAGCGGGGTTCCCCCGCCGTCTCACCGGCGAGATCGGCGTAATCCCCCGTGACATAGCGGATCGTCGATCCCGCGTCCGTATGCCTGCGCGCGGCCTGTTCGCTGCGGGGATTGAGGTCGACCCCGACCAGTTCGGTCTCCACACCGCGCCTGCGAGCCCAGCGCTCGATCGTCCGCAGCATGTCGCCATCGCCGAACCCGACATCGAGCAGTCTCAGCCGCGTCCGCCCCGCGATGACCCGCTTCAGAAAGGCAAGCGTCGGACGCGCCGCCATCGTCACGACATTCACCTTCGCGAGATCGGCGACCACCGCGGCATAGGTTTCGGGCGCCAGGTCGTCGGCGTCCATCAGTTCCTCGGCCTGCGCCCGCGTCGTCAGCATCGCGCTGCGCTTCGGAAGCCGATGCCCTCGGCCGCGAGACCCGGGCCGAACGCCAGCGCGACACCGCGGGCGATGTCCGGACCCGCGAGCAATCGCTGCAGCACGAACATCAGCGTCGCGGACGACATGTTGCCGTTCGCCGACAGCACCGCGCGCGACGCGTCGAGCGCATCCGCCGGGAGCGCCAGGGCATGCTCGACCGCATCGAGGATCGAGCGCCCGCCGGCATGGACCGCCCATCCGTCGACCGTATCCGCGGGGCGCCCGCCGCTCGCGGCGGCACGGAAGGCGGGATCGGCGAGCGCCTGCGCGATCCGCCCCGGCACCTCTCCGGACAGGTGCATCGCAAAGCCCTGGTCGGTGATGTCCCAGCGGATCAGCGCCTCGCTGTCGGGCAATGCGGTGGCGAACGGCGCTTCGAGTTCGAATCCGCTCGGATCGCTGGTCACCAGCGCCGCGGCGGCACCGTCGCCGAACTGGAGCATCGCCAGCAGCGGCTCGATCTCGGACACCGCCTGCAGGTGCAGCGTGGACAATTCGACGGTGACGACCAGGACGCGTGCACCGGGCTCTGACCGGACGATATGCCGCGCGCTGCGGAGCGCGACGACCGCGGCATAGCATCCCATGAACCCGATCAGCAGCCGCTCGACCGTCGCGGGCAGCGCGAGCCTGCGGGCGATGATCTGGTCGATGCCGGGCGCGACGAATCCGGTGCAGCTCGCCACCACCAGATGCGTTATCGTGCCGAGCGCGATCGTTTCCTGAAGCGCGGCGATCGCCTCGAGCGCAAGACCGGGTGCGGCGTCGGCATAGATGGCCATCCGCTCCGCGGTGCCGGGATGCGGATCGATCGCGTAGAACCCACCCGGGTCGACCGGAGATCCGGCATGCAGCCGCTGCGTGTCGCCGCTGTCGACGCCGTCCGCAACCGCGATGGCCTTTGTCGGCGGCAGCACCGACCAGCGATGCGCGATACCCGATCGACCCGCCATCCGATCGAACAGCCTGGCCGAACGGTCATCGACCCGGTCGCGTGCCCAGCGGATAAAGGCTTCGTGAATGTCATGGCCGGGGACCGCAGTCCCGATCGCGTTCAGATAGGCAGGCAGGGGAGCGGGCACGACATCCTTTCGCACGGTTGATACGGCCAACGCGTGACGTCCGGACATCGGCCCGACATGCGGCTATAACAAGCCCTTGGCATGCGGAACCGCGCTGGCTTCAGTCCTGATCGATCGGGTCGAGATGGTCGTGCCCGACCAGGTATTTCTCCTCGACCATCGCCATGCTGACACCGACATAGGCCGCAATCGCATGATCGCCCGCCTGTTCGAGCGCGCGACAGGCTTCCTGCAGAAGCTCATAGGTGCGTGCAGCATTCATCGCGTATCTCCGAGGAGGGCGTCCGAGCTGGAGGATCATCCCAGACGCGGGCAAAATCGATCAAACCTTATATTGGTTTCACATTGGTACAAAATTCTACCTGTTGCAGCCCAAAAACCCACGCGTAGCAAGCCACCAATCACAACCAAACTGAACAGATTTCAAACCGTTTTGCATATCTTAAGAAAGTTCCGAGACTATCGCGTGTACCGAAAAGAATAGAGCGGTAAAACAGATAGCTGAATGATGTTGACCATTATGCCGGCCTGCCGCCATATTTGGGTCATTATGGGCTTAAGACCCTGTGGGCGACCGGGAGCATGTGGTGAAAGACGAATCCGTTGCCGACTTGATCAAGGATCTGGGATCGAGGCTGGCCGCCGTCAGCGAGGAGTTCACGGCGCGGGCATCGCGGGTCGTCGACCAGCGGGCCGAGGATGCGACGAGCCCGATCAGCGAGGAAATGCTCGTCGCCCGGGCCAAGGAGATTCTGGCGCATCGTAAACTGCGCCGTCGCTTCCTGCCGGGCGAATTGTTTCACGAGCCGGCCTGGGACATGCTCGTCGCACTGTTCGTTTCGCACCGCGATCACCGGCCGACCAACGTCAAGGCGCTGGTCGCGATGGCGGATGCACCGGTCACCACGTCGCAACGCTGGATCGAGCACCTCCACAAGCTGAAGCTGATCGACCGCGTCAACGACCCGACCGATCGGCGTCGCATCGAAATCTCGCTGAGCGCAACCGGCTATGACGCGGTCGCCGGCTACCTCACCGCGATCGCCCGACGCTGACCGGCATTCAGCACGGTATTACAGTAATTTCGGTTTTGTAGTAATTAGTTAAGCCGCGCCTAGCACGGTTCGCCGACACCGTTCGGGGATATCAAATGTGCGGCAAGGCAGACCAGGCTCAGGCACCAGATGGCGCTATCGCGCACCGACAGGGCGGTGCGTGCTGATCGCGCGTCGCGCCTCCCGATCGCATGGCGGCGGGGAGACGGCGCGTGCTGTCGGGGCCTGACGAGGAAGACGCAACCGGCGGCGACGGCGGGAGCGGAGCAGATCTGCGCCGGCCCGCGGACCGCGACCGGCGTGCCGGTCGACGCCATGCGACCGTCCTGCTGATCGGCCGGGTCATGCATGCCGACCGCGGCTCGATCTGTCTCGTCCATGACATTTCGACCGTCGGTCTGAAGGCGCGCTTCACCACGCTGCCAGCGCTTGGTGAGACGCTTGAGATCAAGGTGAGGGGCATGCCGTTGCTTCGCGCCACCGTCCGCTGGGTCGACGGGTTTCACGCAGGGGTCGATTTTGACGAGCCGCATGTGATCGACCCCGTCTTCGCGACGCGCGACGCCGCCGGGATGATCGCCCGATCGCCACGATTCGTGGTTTCGGCACCAGTCAGGCTGAATGTTGAGGGGTATTGGTATGCTGCACGGCTGGTCGACATCTCGACCGGCGGCGCGAAACTCGAGGTCGCGGCGTCGCTCTGCGGGCATTTTTCACAGGGGCAGGCGGCCCAGCTCGTCGTCGATCCCGGCGGACTCGCGATTTTTGCGGCAATCTGCTGGCGGCGTGGCAACCGATTCGGGCTTCGCTTCGTTGCGCCGCTATCGCTCGTGACTTTGTCCCGGGTGCTGGAGTCAAACCCCGATTGTCAGGTCCCCATCCCCCCTCCCAGGGGCCTGGCAACGACGACCGGCGACTAAACCTCGTCGGTCGTCAACTTCACCTTGTTAGGAAGCGTCTTGCCCTTGGTTCGGCGCGACGGGAGCTGCACGGGGTGCTTCTTCTTCCACTGCGCGAACGTCATCGGGCCATCGGGCGTTTCGATGATCTGGTCGTCGATCGAATCGGCCATCGCCGTGCTCCGCTTTGACAAAATCCCGCAGGACGGACCGTCATGTCCCCCATGGGGGTGGTTCTGATCCGGGTCGGTAGAAACGAGGAAAGTGGTGCGGCCGAGAAGACTCGAACTTCCACGGGCTTTCGCCCACAACGACCTCAACGTTGCGCGTCTACCAGTTCCGCCACGGCCGCACGTGAAACACTGACCGGACAAGCCGGCTAGCTGGTAGGCCGGTGCCACTAGCAAGGCTTTTGCGATCCCGCAACGCCCTTTCGCCATCGAATGCGCGCCCCTGCGAGAAAATCGTGCCGCAGGGCCCTATGTCGCCACCGCGTCGGGGCGGCGGAACCGGATCAGGAGGCGTTTTCGCCCGCAAAGCTCAGTTCGAGCCGTTTCGAATTCGACGGCACGTCGAGCTTGGCGGAGTTGAAATCGATCGCCGCGCCGGGTGTCAGCGTCCGCTTTTGCGGGGTGATCGTCCAGCTATACACGATCCGGCCCTGCGCATCACGCAGCTCGGCGCGAATGTCGGGCACGCGCTGCGTCGAATCGGAGGGATTGGTGACCTGCCCGCTGACCGCGAACAGCTCGGATCCATTGTCCAGTTCGCGACGCTCGATCGGATTGTCGCGCAGTCGCAGCGGTGTCTCGTCCGCGCCCGTCACCAGTCCCAACTGCGTCGCAAGGCCGGGTGCGCCGACATAGAGGATCGCAGCGACGCCCAGCAGCATCAGAAGCCCGGCCGCCACCGCACCGATCGTCCACAGCCGGGTGGTGTTGCGCCGTGCGCGGAACGGCGGGGCATGTGCGAATGCATCATAGGAATCGGCGTCGCTCCGGCTTCCCGCATAGGAGGGCGGAGCGGCGCTGTCGGTGGTCGTGGCGGACACGGTCGTCGCAGCCGCAGGCGGCACGGCCTCCGCATCTTCGACATCCGGCGCGGCAGCGGAAGGGGGAGTCGGCGCGGCGACCAATGGCGCAAAGGGTCGGATGATCGGCGGCGGCAGATCGTCGGCGGTCTGTGCAGCCGAAGGCGGCGAAGACATCGGAACCCCGGACGGGGTGGGCGAGGACGGATTGGGCCACGCCGGATTGGGCCAGACCGGGGGCGCGGCGGGCTCGGCGTCAAACGCTGCGCCGAACGGCGGCGCGGGCGCGAAGCCGAGCGGGGTCGCGGGCATTGCCTCCGCAGGGGCCGGCGCGTCGGGCGCCGTGACGTCCGTCGCGGCCTGGAACCAGCTGTGGCGGCAATTGGCACAGCGCACGGTCCGACCTTCGGTGCCGATCGCGCTGTCGGGGACCAGATAGCGTGTGCTGCACTCGGGGCATTGGAGGATCATCGGGCACGATTCACTGCGGGCCGCGGGACGGGGCCGTTCGCCGTCAAACTAAGCACGTGGCCCCCGCTCGTGGCAAGCATCATGCGCCCGGATGCTGTCTGACACGCTGCAGATGGCCGCCAGCTTGAAGCCGCGCGCGCTTTCATGCGAAAGCGAGGCTGACGGCACAGGCGAACTCGGGCGGGCGCGACCAATTTCATGGCGAATATCGTGCAGTTCGAAAATGTTGGCTTGCGCTACGACACCGGCGCGGAAACGCTGTCCGACATCTCGTTCACGCTGCGCAGCGGCGCCTTCTACTTTCTGACCGGCGCAAGCGGCGCGGGCAAGACGTCGTTGCTCCGACTGCTCTATCTCGCGCAGCGGCCGAGCCGCGGGGTGATCCGGCTGTTCGGCGAGGATGCCGTGCTGCTCCCGCGTGACCGGATGCCGGGGTTTCGCCGCCGCATCGGCGTGGTGTTCCAGGATTTCCGGCTCGTCCCGCATCTGTCGACCTGGGACAATATCGCTCTGCCGCTGCGCGTCGCGGGGATGCCCGAGGCGGACCTGCGCCAACCCGTCGAGGAGATGCTCGCCTGGGTCGGCCTGACCGAACGCGCCGAGGCGCGACCGGCGACGCTGTCGGGTGGTGAGCAGCAACGCGTCGCGATCGCCCGCGCGGTGATCGCCCGGCCCGAGATGCTGGTCGCGGACGAGCCGACCGGCAATGTCGATCCCGACATGGCCGAGCGGCTGCTGCATCTGTTCGAATCGCTCAACAAGCTCGGCACGACGGTGGTGGTCGCGACGCATGATCTGCACCTTCTCAACCGGATTCCGACCGCGCAGATGATGCGGCTCGATCACGGCCGGTTGCTCGATCCGACCGGGTCGTTGCAGTACCCCCCATCGCCCCGGGCCGAGCCATGAGCCGCGCATCCGAACGTCGCGTGCTCGACGAGGCTGGCGGCGTCCGTGCGATGACCTGGGTCATGGCGATCATGCTGTTCCTCACCATGCTTGCCGCCGCGCTGGGGCTGGGGACCGCGGGTGCCGCGCGCGCGCTCGATCGTCAGCTGGCGGGACGGCTGACGGTCCAGATCATCGACGGCGACCCGGTTCGGCGTGATGCCAGTGCCGCCCGCGTCCTCGCGACGCTGCGCACGCTGCCGGAGGTGACCCGCGTCGCCGCGGTCGATCGCGCCGAGCTGACGCGGCTGTTGCGACCCTGGCTCGGCAGCGACGGCGCCGATCCGGGGCTGCCCGTGCCGGCGATGATCGACGTCGATCTGGGCGGCCAGGACGATGCTGCGGTCGCCGCGGTCGCGCGCGCGGTTCGCGGCGTCGCGCCGACCGCGCGCGTCGACCGGCACGAAACCTGGATGTCGCCTGTCAGCGGGGTGATGCGTTCGCTCACGCTGCTCGCGTTCGGTATCGTCCTGCTGATGGCTGGCGCGACCGCAGCGGTGGTCGTGCTGGCGGCGCGCGCGGGACTTGAAACGCACCGCGCGACGATCGAGGTCATGCACATGCTGGGGTCGACCGATCTGCAGGTCGCGCGTCTCTTCCAGCGTCGGGTGGCGATCGACGCCGCGATCGGCGGCGTGGCCGGTGCCGGCGTCGCGATCGCCGTCATTTTGCTGATCATGACCCGGTTGCAGGGGCTGGGCTCCGAACTGCTCGACGGGGGGCGGTTGTCCTCGACCGACTGGGCCACGCTGGGCGCGATGCCGATCGGCTTCATCGTGCTAGCGATGGTCGCCGCGCGCGCGACGATCGTGCGCGCGATGAGGACGACCCTGTGATCGTCCGCCTTCTGGGTGTCGGTGTGCTCGTCTGGGCGCTGGGGTTCGCCGCGTTCATGCTGTTCCTGCCGCCGCCGCTCAATGGCTCGACCACCGATGCGATCGTCGTGCCGACCGGCGGGGCAGGGCGGATCGATCGCGGTCTGGCGCTGCTGCGCGACCGCCAGGCCAAGCGGATGCTCGTGACCGGAGTCGCGCCCGGCGTCCGCCCGATCGACCTCGCACTCGAATATCGCACCTCGCCCAGCGTCTTCGCCTGTTGCGTCGATCTCGGCGCGGATGCGGTCGATACGCGGTCGAATGCCGAGGAAACCGCGCGCTGGGTCAAGACGCACGACTATCGCACCGTGCGCCTCGTCACCTCGGACTGGCATGTCCCGCGCGCAAAGATGGAGCTTGCCGCAGTGCTCGGGCCGCGCGTGCTGGTGCTCGGCGACGGCGTTCCCGGCACGCCGCGGCTCGGGACGCTGGTCAACGAATACAACAAGTTGATCCTGCGACGGATCGCATTGTGGATAGGATTTGGCGCATGATCGCCTGGTTGCGAACGATCGTCTTCATGATCGTCTTTTACAGTATCTCGGCGCCGATCGTGCTGACCGTGCCGATCAGCGCGCTGTTCGGGTCGCGCGCGGTGATCGTCCATTCGACGGTGTGGACGCGGTTCCACCGCTGGGCGACGCGCTGGATCCTCGGCATCCGGATCCGGATCGAGGGGACGCGGCCCGACGGCGCGGCCTTTTACGCGTGCAAGCACCAGGCGATGTTCGAGACGCTCGAGCTCCAGGCGCTGCTCGACGGGCCGGCGATCGTGCTCAAGCGCGAACTGGCGGACATCCCCGCCTGGGGATGGGCGGCGCGACGCTATGGTGCGATCGTCGTCGACCGCGACGCGTCCGCCAAGGCGCTGCGCAGCATGATGCGCGAGGCGATCGCGGCCAAGGCGACCGGGCGCTCGGTCCTGATCTTCCCCGAAGGCACCCGGGTCGCGCCCGGCGAGCATCCGCCGCTCAAGCCGGGTTTTGCGGGCCTCTACCGCGCGCTCGGCATGCCGACGGTCCCGATCGCCTGCGACAGCGGCACCGTCTGGCCGCGCAAGGGGCCCAAGCGCGCGGGCGTCATCACCTTCCGCTTCGGCGAGGTCGTCCCCGCCGGTCTCAAGCGCGAGGAGGCCGAGGCGCGCGTCCACGCGGCGATGAACGCGCTCGACGGCTGACGCCGCTGGCGGCGCTCCGAGGGGGGTCAGTCGTGCGCGCGGCCGAAATCGGCGGCGTCGTCGTCCTGACCCTGTTCGACGATCGACCGGCGCACCGCGCGGGTGCGCGTGAACAGGTCGAACAGCTCGTCGCCCTTGCCCCAGCGGATCGCGCGTTGCAGCGCGCTCAGATCCTCCGAAAAGCGTTGCAGCATGTCGAGCACCGCCTCGCGGTTGGTCAGGAACACGTCGCGCCACATCGTCGGATCGGACGCGGCGATACGCGTGAAGTCGCGAAAGCCGCCCGCTGAATATTTGATCACCTCGGACTGGGTGACCTCTTCCAGATCGCTCGCGGTGCCGACGATCGTGTAGGCGATCAGATGGGGCAGATGGCTGGTGATCGCGAGCACCCGGTCGTGATGATCGGGGGCCATGAACTCGATCTGCGCGCCCAGCCGCCGCCAGAATTCGGCGACCCGCTCGACCGCCGCCGGCTCTGCGCCCTCGGGGGGCGTGACGATGCACCAGCGATGGTTGAACAATGTCGCGAACCCCGCCTCGGGCCCGCTGCGTTCGGTGCCAGCGACCGGATGCGCGGGGATCACGGTCGCACCCGGCAGCGCCTCCGCCAGCACGCGCGCGACCTCGGTCTTGCTGCTGCCGACATCGCTGACGATCGCTTCGGCGGGCAGGTCCGCGGCAAATTCCGCCGCGACCGCCGCCATCGCGCCGACGGGGACGCACAGGATCACCAGATCGGCGTCGATCACCGCACTGCCCGCAGTGTCGGCGATATCGTGGCACAGCTCCAGCCGGTCCGCGGTCGCACGCACCGCGGGATCGGCGTCATATCCGGTGAGCCGCACCGTCGGCATCGCCTGCAGCACGCCGCGCGCGATCGACGATCCGATCAGCCCCAGTCCCAGGATCGTGACGCGTGCGAACGGCAGCATCAGCCCCGCTCGACCAGCGCGCGCAACGCCGCGATCACGCCGCGCGTCTCATCTTCGGTGCCGATCGTGATGCGCAGCGCGTTGGGAAGGCCCTGTCCGGGCAGCCAGCGGACGATATACCCCGCCTCCATCAGCCCGTGATAGGCCGCGTCGGCGCTCAGCTCGCCCTCGAACAGGACCAGCACGAAATTCGCCTTGGAGGGCACGCAGCGAAGTCCTGCGTTGCCCATCTGCGCGACCTGCTCGACGAACCAGCCGCGCCAGCGGTCGTTGTGCGCGCGAGTCGCATCGACGAAGCCGGTATCCGCCAGCGCCGCGACCGCCGCCGCCTGGCCCGCCGTCGTGACGTTGAAGGGCGCGCGGATGCGGTGCATCGCATCGATGATCGGCGCGCAGGCATAGCCCCAGCCGATCCGTTCGGCTGCCAGGCCGTGGATCTTCGAGAAGGTCCGCGTGACGAGCACGTTCGCCTCGGTCATCGCCAGCGCGAGGCCCGCATCATCCTCCTCGGGGCTGAGATATTCGGCATAGGCCTGGTCGAGCACCAGCAGCACCGAACGCGGCAGACCGGCGTGCAGCCGGGCGATCTCCGCGCGCGGCGTGAAGGTGCCGGTCGGGTTGTTCGGGTTGGCGACGAACACGACGCGGGTGCGTTCGGTGACCGCGGCGAGGATCGCATCGACATCGGTCGCATAGTCGCGGTCGTCGACGACGACCGGCTCGGCACCGACGCGCCGCGTCGCGATTTCGTAGACCGCAAAGCCGTAGCGGACATGGATGATCTCGTCGCCGGGGCCCGCATAGGCGCCCGCGACCAGATGCAGGATCTCGTCCGATCCGGTGCCATAGATCACGCGTGCCGGATCCAGGTCGTAATGCGCCGCCAGTGCCTCGCGCAGCGCGGTCGCGCTGGCGTCGGGATAGCGTTCGAGCGTGTGATCCGCGCCGTCGAACGCGGCCTTGGCCGCTGGGCTCGTCCCAAGCGGGTTCTCGTTCGACGACAGCTTGATCACCGTGCGGCCATCATCGGTCGTCGAGCGACCGGGCGTGTACGGCGCGATCCCCAGGATCCAGGGCTTCGGCGTGGGTGCGGGCATGATGTTTGTCATGGCCGCGGGGCATAGCGGTCGGTGTGGCGCAGTGGCAAATGGTTGTGGTAGCGGACGCGTCATGCTCGACACGATTGATCCCGACCGGACGACCGACGCGCGCTTCGGCCTGGCGCGTCGCGTGACCTTGCCGGGACCGTTGCGGCTCGATGGCGGCGTCCTGCTGTCGCCGGTCGACATTGCCTATGAAACCTATGGCACGCTGAATGCCGACGCCTCGAACGCGGTCCTGATCTGTCATGCGCTGACCGGTGATCAGCATGTCGCCTCGACGCATCCGCGGACCGGCAAGCCCGGCTGGTGGACGCGGATGGTCGGTGAGGGGCGACCGATCGATCCCGCGCGGCATTTCATCGTCTGCGCCAATGTGCTCGGCAGTTGCATGGGCTCGTCGGGGCCTGCGACGATCAACCCCGCGACTGGGCGCGCCTGGGCGATGGGGTTTCCGGTCATCACGATCCGCGACATGGTCCGCGCACAGGCAATGCTGCTCGACCATCTCGGCATCGACGTGCTGCAGGCGGTGGTCGGCGGATCGATGGGCGGGATGCAGGCGCTGAGCTGGCCCGCGACCTTCCCCGACCGGGTCCGCGCCTGTGTCGTGATCGCATCGACCGCGCGCCACACCGCGCAGAACATCGCCTTTCACGAGGTTGGCCGCCAGGCGGTGATGGCCGATCCGAACTGGCGCGGCGGCGATTATCACGACGAGTCCGCGCCGACCGCGGGGCTCGCGGTAGCGCGGATGGCAGCGCACATCACCTATTTGTCGGAAGCCGGGCTGACCGAGAAATTCGGGCGACGGCTGCAGGCGCGCGATGCCAAGTCGTTCGGCTTCGACGCCGATTTCCAGGTCGAGAGCTATCTGCGGCATCAGGGGCTCGCCTTCACGGACCGGTTCGACGCCAATTCCTATCTCTATATCACCCGCGCGATGGACTATTTCGATCTTGCGGAGGAGCATGGCGGGCTGCTCGCCAACGCCTTTCGCGCCACCAGGGCGCGCTTCTGCCTCGTCAGCTTCGACACCGACTGGCTCTATCCGACCGCGGAATCGCGCAGCATCGTCCAGGCGCTCAATGCCGCCGGCGCGCCGGTCAGCTTCGTCGAGCTCAGCAGCCCATACGGCCATGACGCGTTCCTGCTCGAGGCGCCCGAGCTCAACCGCGTCGTCGACGGATTTCTGAGGGCAGGGGCGTGAGCACCCCGACGCCGCAGGAGGCGCTGCGCGCCGACCTGGGGATCATCGCGCATCACGTGGCCCGTGGGTCGCGCGTGCTCGACGTCGGATGCGGCGACGGCGCGCTGATGGCGGCGCTTCGCGACGAGCGCGCGGTCGATGCGCGCGGGCTGGAGATCGATCCGGGCAACGTTGCGGCCGCGGTAGGGCGCGGCCTGTCGGTGATCCAGGGCGACGCCGATGTCGACCTGCAGGGCTATCCCGATGCCAGTTTCGACTATGCGATCCTCAGCCAGACATTGCAGACCGCGCGCGCGCCCGATCTGGTGCTCGACCATCTGTTGCGGATCGGCCGGCGCGCCTTTGTCAGCTTTCCCAACTTCGCGCATTGGCGTGTGCGGCTGTCGCTGCTGTGGGGCGGGCGGATGCCGGTCACGCGGCAATTGCCCGAAAGCTGGTACGACACCCCCAACATCCATCACGTCACGATCGACGACTTCCGTGCGTTCCTCCGGCAGCGCGGCGTGATTGTCGAGGGCGCCTGGTTCCTGTCGGGCGACAAGCAGACGACGTCGGCGGCCGCCAACCTGCTCGCCGAGCACGCCGTATTCCTGTTGCGGGGCGAACCGGGGGCATGACCCGGGCGCTCCCCCGGTAACACAGGTTGTTTGTTTCAATTCGCTACAGGTTCTTGATTCAAATCAATAAACCGAAGGAACGGATAGCCCGGCCAACGGTTGCCACGACAATGACCAAGACCGCCATGATCGTTGAAGATGAAATCTTCGTCGCGCTGGATCTCGAAAGGATCCTGATCGACGCGGGATATCACGTCGTGGCGATCGCGGCGGACCGCGAAACCGCGCTCATCGCCGCGGCCGGATGCGATTTCGCCTTTGTCGACGTCAATCTGCGCGACGGTCCGACCGGTCCGTCGATTGCGGAGACGATTGCGCGCGATCACGGCGTGAAGGTCGTCTTCGTCACCGCCAATCCCAGCCAGATCGGCGACGCCGATTGCCTCGGCTATATCCGCAAGCCGTTCAACGATGCCGCGATCCTTGCCGCCGCCGAACTGGCGACCACGGGTCAGGCGCTACGCGGCGGTAGCGAACTGATCCAGATCCGACGGCGCGGGAACTGACGGGGAGGCCGCGCGGTCAGCGGCAGAAGGAGGGGAGGGGGACCCCGATCTCGACGCACAGCCCCTCGGGACGCCAGTCGCGCCGCACCGTGCCGCCCAACTGGCGAACCGCACTCATTTCGATCAGCTGACTGCCGAAACCCTTATGGCTCGTCGGGTGTGCGATCGGCGGACCACCCTGCTCGCGCCAGATCAGGCGCACCATGCCTGTGGCGCCATCTTCGTCATGCCCGATCGTCAGCGCAACATGCCCATCGACAGTCGACAGCGCGCCGTATTTCGTCGCGTTCGTCGCAAGCTCGTGGAACAGCAGGGCGAGCGGGGTCGCGGAACGATCGTCGATCCGCACATCGTCGCCGATCACGATCAGACGATCCGTCCCATCCTCGCGATAGGGTTCGAACAGATCGCCCAGCAGGCCCTTCAGACTGTCCTGCGGGGCTTCCGGACGCGACTGGGTGCTGTGCGGGCGGACGAAGTCGTGTGCACGGCCCAGTGCCGTGATGCGGTGGCGCAGATCGGTCGCGATCCCGGCAAATTCGGGTTTGCCGCGCGCGGAAAAGGCGATGAGTCCGGCGATGACGGCGAAGATGTTCTTGATCCGGTGGCTCAGCTCCTGGCTGATCACCTCGCGCTCTTCATAGGCGAGCTTCTGCTCGTGGATGTCGGTGCAGGTCCCGAACCAGCGCGTGATCGCGCCCTGGTCGTCGCGCACGGGCAGCGCGCGGCCGAGCACCCAGCGATAGGTGCCGTCCCGGTGCCGCAACCGATATTCGATCGTATAGGGCTCGCCGCTCGCGAGCGAATGGCGCCAGATCGTCCAGGCGCGGTCCTGGTCCTCGGGATGGAACACGTCGTTCCAGCCCTCGCCATCGGTCGTGCCGGGCGTCGTGCCGGTAAACTCGTACCAGCGCGCATTGTAATAATCATGGAAGCCGTCGGGCAGCGTCGACCAGACCATCTGCGGCATCGTGTCGGCCAGCGTCCGGAACCGCAGATCGCTCGCCTCGAGCGTGCGCCGCGCCCGCGCCTCGGCAAAGGCCTGTTCGCGTGCGGTCCGGCGATCGTCGAGCCGCCCCATCGCCGCCTTTGCCAGCAGCGTCAGCCCGTCGCGCTGGAACGGCGTAAGCCCCGCCCGCGAGGTCGTCGCCAGCACGCACAGCGCGCCGAGTGGTACGCCTTCGCTCGAGACCAAGGGTGCGCCCGCGTAGAATCGGACATGCGGGGCACCGGTGACGAGCGCGTTGTCCACGAACCGCGGATCGGCCTGCGCGTCGGGCACTTCCATCACGTCGTGATGGTGCATCGCATGCGCACAGAAGGACTGGCTCCGCGGCGTCTGGTGGAGATCGGTGCCGCTGCGTGAGAGGAACCGCTGATATTCCTCCTCGACCAGGCTCAGCAGCGCGATCGGCGCATCGCACAGCCGGGCTGCGAACGACACGATGTCGTCCAGCTCACCCTGCATGCGCGCGCCCGCGACATCGTAGGACGAGATGACGCGCGATCGCGCCGCCTCGTCGTACACGCTCGGCGCTACTGGAGTCGAAACGGGTGGCGTCACGATGCTTAGAACGGCACGTCGTCGTCGAGATCGTCCGAGAACCCGCCGGTCTGGCCAAAGCTGCCGCCGCGTGCGCCGCCGCCACTTCCGCCACCCGACGGCGCCGAGCGGCCACCACCGCCGCCGCCGTAACCGCCGCCGCCGCCCGACGAGCCGCCGCCAAAGTCGTTGCCGCCGCCGGCCCAGTCGTCGCCGCCGCCGCGGCTACCACCGCCACCGCCTGCGCCGCCGCCCTGGCCGCCATTCGGGCCGTCGAGCATCGTCAGCACGCTGTTGAAGCCCTGCAGCACGATCTCGGTCGAATACTTGTCCTGGCCCTGCGCGTCCTGCCATTTGCGGGTCTGGAGCGCGCCCTCGATATAGACCTTCGAGCCCTTGCGCAGATACTTTTCCGCGACGTTGGCGAGGCCTTCGTTGAAGATGGCAACCGAATGCCATTCGGTCTTTTCCTTGCGCTCGCCCGACATCTTGTCCTTCCAGGACTCGGACGTCGCGATGCGCAGGTTGACGACCTTGCCGCCGTTCTGGAACTGCTTGCTTTCGGGATCGCGGCCGAGATTGCCGACGATGATGACCTTGTTGACGCTGCCTGCCACGAACCAGGACTCCAATAGTAAGGTTTGATTGCTCAGACGAGCATGAACGAATAGAACGTAGCGGCGTAGGACCTGGGTGCAGATGACCCGGTGGAAGGGGTGATCGCTTCTGGGGAGAAGGACCAGGACCTACGCCTTGAACGGATTTGGAGTCCGCTCACCGCATCAATTACAGGCCAGCGGCCACCGCCAGCCAATATGTGATGCCTGCCATGATGTACGCGGCAGCGAACAAATAGCCAACCATGAACGCCGGCCATTTCCACCCATTGGTCTCCCGCCGGGTGACGGCGATCGTCGAAATGCACTGCGGCGCGAACACGAACCACATCAGGAAGGCGAGCGCGGTCGGCAGGGTCCAGCGGCCGCGCAGATTCTCGACCATCGCCTTGCCGCCCTGGTTGCTGTCGGGATCGTCGATCGCATAGACGGTGCCGATCGCCGCGACGGCGACCTCGCGCGCGGCCATCGCCGGGATCAGCGCGAGCACGATGTCGCGGTTGAAGCCGATCGGCGCGAACACCGGGGCAATGCCGTTGGCGATCCGTCCCGCCGCCGAATAATCGACCGGCGACACCCGGCTGCCTTCGGGCGGCTTGGGAAAGCTCAGCATCACCCACAGGATCACGGTCGACACCAGGATGATGCCGCCCGCACGCTTCAGGAAGATCTGCGCGCGGCTCCACAGGCCGATGCCGACGTCGCGCCACTGCGGCCACTGATATTTCGGCATCTCCATCATGAAGCCCGACGACACGCCCTTGGTGACCGTCCGGCGCAGCACCAGCGCGGCGACGAACGCACCAACGATCCCCATCACGTACAGCCCGAGCATCACGAGCCCCTGAAGGCCGACGAACGGCAGCACCTGCGTGTTGGGAATGAACGCGCCGATGATCAGCGTGTAGACCGGCAACCGCGCCGAACAGGTCATCAGCGGCGCGATCAGGATCGTCGTCAGCCGGTCCTTCTCGTCGTCGATCGTCCGCGTCGCCATGATCCCGGGGATCGCGCAGGCGAAGCTCGACAGCAGCGGAATGAACGCGCGGCCCGACAGCCCGACGCTCGCCATCACGCGGTCCATCAGGAACGCCGCGCGGACCATGTAGCCGCTCGCCTCGAGTACGAGGATGAAGAGGAACAGGATCAGGATCTGCGGCAGGAACACGATCACAGCGCCGACGCCCTTGATCACCCCGTCGACCAGCAGAGACCGGAGCAGCGAATCGGGAAGCTCCGACGTGATGAACGCCTGCAGCGCCGTGAAGCCGCCGTCGATCAGGTCCATGAACGGCTGCGCCCAGCTGAACACCGCCTGGAACATCAGGAACATGATCGCCAGCAGCAGCACCGGCCCGGCGATGGGATGCAGTGCGACCCCGTCGAGCATGTGCGTCCAGCGCCGCACCGGTGTCTCGGACAGCGTGGCGGCCGTCGCGATGTCGCGCGCGCGCCGCTGCAAGGTGACGATGTCGTCCTGCACGCTGCCGTCCGACTTGCGCAGCCGGATCGGACCGTTGACGACGGTCTGCGTCAGGATCGCACGCAGCGCGTCGAGCCCGCGTTTGCGGACCGCGACGGTCGGGATCACCGGTACGCCGAGTTCGCGCGAAAGCACCGCCGCGTCGAGTTTCAACCCGTCGCGTTCGGCGAGATCGACCATGTTGAGCGCCACCACGACGGGCAGGCCGAGCGCGATCAGCTGGAGCGTGAAGCGCAGATGATTGTCGAGATTGGCGGCATCGACGACCACGACCAGCGCGTCGGGCAGGCGTTCGCCGTCCTGCGTGCCGGTGACGACGTCGCGCGTGACGCGCTCGTCGGGGGACGATGGCTCGAGGCTGTAGGCGCCCGGCAGGTCGACCAGCTCGACCGGGCGGCCGTCGTCGAGCGTCAGCCGTCCGGCCTTGCGCTCGACCGTCACGCCTGGATAATTGCCGACCTTCTGCCGCGCACCCGTCAGCGCATTGAACAGCGCGCTCTTGCCGGCATTGGGATTGCCGACCAGCGCGACCAGCGGTGCTGCGTTCATAATGTCAGGCTGATTATTCTGCGGCGGCTGGCGTGGGTGATACGCGAATCGCACCTGCGACCGCACGCCGCAATGCGACGGTCATCCGGCCGATCCGGCAGGCAATCGGACCCTGGCCCAGCGTCGCGCGGTGAAGAACCTCGACATCGACACCCTCGTCAAAGCCGAGTTCGCGCAACCGGCGTGCCTCCGGGCCTGCCAGTCTGGCCCAGTCGATCGCAGCGACGGTGCCATGCTGCTTGCGGGGCAGCGTTTCGAGACTGACGGAACGATCGGGGCGAGTGTCCATGATGCGACTGATTATCAGTAACGGATCGCCAAGGGAAGCCCCGGCACGCGCGCTTGACCCAGATTGCGCGCATTCCATCGCCGCGTGACGATGCGCCGCAACGGGCTCATGCCACCGGATAGCGCAACCGCCCGACGAACCGCGACAGGCTGAAGCCATGCTCTGTCCGCTTGAGAAAGCCCGACTTTGCGGTTTCGAACCGCATGATGCCGTCGATCCGCCGGCTGAGAAACGCCCGCGTCTCGGCAAACCCCTCGCTGTCGTCGTCGAGGAAGATGGTGACGGTCGCGGCATAGACGCCGAGCAGGATCGTCCGCTTGGTATAATGATTATAATCGGTCGCGACGTCGCCCGCGGCGCGCCAGATCGTGTCGACCGTCCGCCAGCCGAGCCGCCCCGCCTTGGTCAGATTCTGCGGCAAGGCCAGGATCGCCAGCGCGCGGCGCAGCGATTCGCGGTCGGCGGCGGTCGCCTGCAGCCGGGCCTCGACCAGCGCGGCGATCCGGGCGCGAATCTTCATCGCCGACAGTCGTTCGGGCGGCACGCTTTCGAGCATCGCGACGTCGATATCGGCGAACCAAGCGTCGATCATGTCGACCGGCCCCTGTTCGAAGGCCAGCGCGGCGACGTCGCGGTCGATCCCCGCCGCGTCCGCCGCCATGTCGCGCGCCGCGTCGCTCCACCCGTCGAACGCCGCATTGGCGGCGATGCCGGGAGCGAGCAGCGAACGGATTTCGTCGAGCGTGAGGTCTTGGGTCATACCGTCTCCTGCCGTCCAAGATCAGGCGTGTCGAGCGCCTCTTCAATAGGGGGGCGATCGGCCGGCGTCCGGCGGACCAGCACCAGCGCGATCGCCACCATCACCACGCCGGCCAGATCGGGCAGGCCGAGCCGCTCGCCATAGACCAGCCAGCCGACCGTCCCTGCGACGACCGGCTGGATCAGCAGCGCTATGCCGATCACCAGCGGCGAAAACCGCCCGAGCGCATAGATCATCAATCCCTGGCCCAGCACCTGGCTGCACAGCGCGAGCCCGATCAGCGGGCCCCACTGCGCCGGCACGATCCGCTCGCCCATCGCCAGCGCGAAGACCAGCAACGGCACGATGCCCGCCAATGTCGACAGCACCAGCGCGGACAGGGGGGCAAGCGTCGTCCGCGCGCGCGCCATCAGGATGAAATACACCGTGTAGAGCAGCCCCGCGAGGATGCAGAGCAGGTCACCCGCCAAATTCTTTGCGTCGAGCTGATAGGAGCGTCCGAGCAGCAGCGCCGCGCCCGCCGCGGCGAGCATAAGTGCCCAGCCCTGCGTCCGCGTCGGCCAGGTCCGCGCGACGAGGAACCCGTAGATCGGGAACATCAGCGTCGCCGCATTGCCGAACAGCGTCGCATTGGCGAGCGTGGTGCGCAGGATGCCGAGATGCCAGCTGCCGAGATCCGCGGCAAAGCACACGCCGCCCGCGATCAGCCCGATCCAGACGCCGCGCCCGAGCCGCGTCGGTCGCGCGCCCTGTTGCGCGGCCAGCAGGACGAGAAACGGCACCGCCAGCGTCAGCCGCCAGAATCCTGCCGCGACCGGTCCGACCTCGGTCGCGCGGACGAACCACGGCCCGAATGCGAGCGCGACGTTGGCGATCAGCAGCGCGCCGAACGCGAGCGTGCCGGGGGCACCGGTCGTCGTCGCCGTCGGCGTTTCGGGCACGCTAGATATTCTTTGCGGGGCGGGGCGATGCATGCCGCGCTGTAGCGTCCTATCTTGCCCCCGTCAGGCATTAAGGAGCCCCCATGCCAAGCCTTTTCGATCCCATCACGCTCGGCGCCGTCGCCGCGCCCAACCGCATCCTCATGGCGCCGCTCACCCGCGGGCGTTCGGACAAGGACGCCGTCCCGTCCGACCTCATGATCGACTATTACACGCAGCGCGCCAGCGCCGGCCTGATCATCTCGGAAGCCACCGGCATCAGCCGCGAAGGCCTGGGCTGGCCATTCGCGCCGGGTCTGTGGACCGATGCGCAGGTTGCCGCGTGGAAGCCCGTCACCGCAGCGGTGCACGCCGCCGGCGGCCGCATCATCGCGCAGCTCTGGCATATGGGCCGCCAGGTTCATTCGTCGGTGATCGGCGGCCAGCCCGTCTCGTCGTCCGCCACCAAGACCGAAGGCCAGGCGCACACGTTCGAGGGCAAGAAGGATTTCGAGGTCGCGCGTCCGCTCGAGCTGAACGAGATCCCGCGGCTGCTGAACGACTATGAGCTGGCGACGAAGAACGCGCTCGAGGCCGGGTTCGACGGTGTCCAGATCCACGCCGCGAACGGCTATCTGATCGACCAGTTCCTGCGCGACAACGCGAACAGCCGCACCGATGACTATGGTGGCAGCATCGAGAACCGCATCCGCCTGCTTCGCGAAGTCACCGAGCGCGTGATCTCGGTCGCCGGCGCCGATCGCACCAGCGTCCGTCTCTCGCCCAATGGCGATTCGCAGGGCGTCGACGACAGCAATCCCGAGCCGCTGTTCACCGCCGCTGCCAAGGCGCTGTCCGATCTCGGCATCGCCTTCCTCGAACTGCGCGAGCCCGGCCCCGATGGCACCTTCGGCAAGACCGACGTGCCGAAGCTCAGCCCGGCGATCCGCAAGGTCTTCAAGGGCGTGCTGGTCGTGAACTCGGATTACGACACGCTCGAAAAGGCGCAGGCCGAGCTCGACAAGGGCGATGCCGATGCGATCAGTTTCGGGCGGACGTTCATTGCGAACCCCGACCTGCCCGAGCGCCTGCGTACCGGCGCACCGCTGGCGCAGGATAACCCGAAGACCTGGTACAGCCAGGGCCCCGAGGGCTATATCGACTATCCGGCGCTGGAAACCGTGCCCGCCTAAGCCGACCGCCTGATTGTCACCGGTAACGCCATCGCATAGCAGCGCGGCTTTCGCGTCGTGCGCGGCGCACCGGTGACGACAGGACATGACATGACCGACGGCTGGGGCCCGCCGAAATCGCCCCCCAAATCCAGCCCCGCATCGGCCTGGCCGCTGAACGACCGCGGCCCCGGCCCGTTGCTGCCCGGCACCGCGGATCGCGCTGCCCGCCGTGCGGAAGAGCGTGCCCGCGAGCGGGAGCAGCGCGCGCAGGACCGCCTCGCTGCCACGGACCAGCGCGCCGAAGCACGCGCCGCGCAACGCGATGCGCTCTCGCAGGACCGTGAACGTGCGCGCGAAGCGCGCCGGGTCGAGGAAGCGCAGCGGATCCGCGCCCGGCTCGACGCACCGCCCGCCAATGACGAGGAAGCGCTCAAGATCGCCAAGCGCCGCCGCTCGGGCGCGCGTGCGCGCAGCGGCGAGGAGACGAAGACCGAACGCGACACCCGCGGCTATACGACGATCGTTGATCCCGCCCGCATCCGCACGCTCGCCGCCCGCGGCGCGTCGATCGCCGCGCTGGCCGCCGCGTTCGGAATTACTGCCGAAGAGGTCGAGGCCGCCCTGCGCGACACTCCCGAGGAATGACCAGGGCGATCGTGGGTGGATGAGGGCGGACGTCCGAACGCCCACGCATCCTACGCGACGAAGCGGTCCTTCAGCGCCAGCATCGCGAGCGCCGCCTTCGCCGCGCCGCCGCCCTTGTCGCCCTCGGTCGGGCGGGCACGCGTGAGCGCCTGCGCCTCGTTCTCGGTCGTCAGGATGCCGTTGCCGATCGGCAGGCCGTCCATCGTCAGCGCCATGATCCCGCGCGCGCTCTCGCCAGCGACGATCTCGAAATGATAGGTTTCGCCGCGGATCACGACGCCCAGCGCGACATAGCCGTCATAGGTCTCGCTCTCGGCCGCCAGCGCGATCGCGCCGGGCACCTCGAGCGCGCCGGGGACGGTGATCGTCTCGTGGCTGTGGCCCGCGGCCTCGATCGCCGCGCGCGCGCCTTCGATCAGCAGGTCGTTCAGATGGTCGTAGAACCGCGCTTCGACGATCAGGATATGCGCCATCAGTTGGGAGCCTTTTCAGTGTCGAGGGGAGCGATCGGACGTTCGCCGACGATCGACAGGCCATAGCCGTCGAGCCCGACCAGCGTGTGGTGGGTGTTGGTGATCAGCACCATGTCATGGACGCCGAGCTCGGTCAGGATCATCGCGCCGACGCCATAGTCGCGCAGCTCTTCCATGTCCGGGGTGATCTCCGCGCCCGCCTTCTTCAGCACGGCGGAGGTGAATGCGTTGCCGCGCGGCCGGTTGATGACGACGATCACGCCCGCGCCCTCGTCCGCGATCATCTGCATCGACCGCGCGAGGATCCGGCCGCGATCGCCCGATTCGCCGAAGATGTCCGCGAAGGGCGACAGCGCATGCATGCGGACGAGCGTCGGCTTTGCCGGGTCGATCCGGCCCTTGACCAGCGCGACCTGCTCGGTGCCCGTCGCCTTGTTCCAGAAGGTCAATGCGGTCCAGTCGCCGCCCCATTCGGACGTGAACCTGGCCTCGGCGCGCTTCTCGACCAGATGGTCGTAGCGGCGGCGATAGGCGATCAGGTCGCGGATCGTGCCGATCTTGATATTGTGGAACTGCGCGAAGGTGACGAGGTCGTCCATCCGCGCCATCGTCCCGTCCTCGTTCATGATCTCGCAGATCACGCCCGAAGGATTCAGCCCGGCCAGCCGCGCGACGTCGACCGCCGCCTCGGTATGGCCGGCGCGGATCAGCACGCCGCCGTCGCGCGCGACGAGCGGGAAGACATGGCCGGGGGTGACGATGTCCGCCTTCTGCTTGGTCGCATCGATCGCCACCGCGATCGTCCGCGCGCGATCCGCCGCCGAGATGCCCGTGGTGACGCCTTCGAGCGCCTCTATCGACACGGTGAACGCGGTCTCGTGCCGCGTGCCGTTGTTGCGGCTCATCAGCTCGAGTCCGAGCTCTTCGGTCCGCGTCTTGGTCAGCGCGAGACAGATCAGCCCACGACCGAACTTCGCCATGAAGTTGATCTTCTCGGGCGTCGCCATCTGCGCGGGGATGACCAGGTCGCCCTCGTTCTCGCGGTCCTCGTCATCGACCAGGATGAACATCCGGCCGTTGCGCGCCTCGTCGATGATCTCTTCGGGGCTCGACAGATATCCATGCTTCAGGCGCCCGAGTTCGGCGCTGCGTTCAGCCGGCATTGACACGGTAATGCTCCATCCGTTGGAGATAGCGGGCAAGGACGTCGATCTCGATATTGACCGTCCGGTCCGTCTCGATCGTCCCGAGCGTGGTGACGCCCCAGGTATGCGGGATGATGTTCAGCCCGAACTCGACCGCGCGTTGCCCGTCGGGGCCGTCGACGTCGCGCACGGTGTTGACGGTCAGCGACACGCCGTCGACCGTGACCGATCCCTTGGCAGCGACGAACGGCGCGATGTCGGTGCCGGCGCGGACGGTGACGCGGTGCGATCCGCCTTCCTCGACCACCGACACGATCGTCCCCAGCCCGTCGACATGGCCGGTGACGATATGCCCGCCCAGTTCCTCGCCGAGCTTCATCGCGCGTTCGAGGTTCAGCGGGCGACCTTGCGTCCACTGATCGCGCGCGGTGCGGCTGATCGTCTCGCCCGACACGTCGACCGCGAACCAGTGCGGTCCGTCGCCGCCCGCGGACTTGTCGACCACGGTCAGGCAGACGCCCGAACACGCGATCGACGCGCCCAGGTCGATCGTGGCGGGATCATAGGCGGTCGCGATGACCACGCGCGTGTCGCCCTGTTGCGCCACGCTGGTGATTGTGCCGATGTCGGTGACGATTCCGGTAAACATTATTCCTCGTTTCGCTCGCGCTCGTAGACCTCGACTCGGTCGCTGCCAAGTTGCCGTGAATCGACGATCGACCAGCGGCCATGCGCGCTGGAAAGATCGTCGAGACCAATATCGCCAATGGAATGCCGGCCGTTCCCGATCAGGATCGGCGCGCGGTACAGCAGCAGCCGGTCGACCAGATCCGCGGCAAGGAACGCCGACGCTACGGCCGCGCCGCCCTCGACCAGCAGATGGTCGCCGGGCAGGGCCGCAATATCCTGCGGATCGGCGATGACGTGCCACTCCGCGTCCGCATCGGGCGCTGTCCGCGACAGCAGCACGCGGCGCGGCGCCCGCGGCTCAAGTCCCGCAAGCCGCACGTCGAGTCGCGGCGCATCCGCCTCGAACGTCCCGCGCCCGACCAGAATCGCCTCGTGCCGGCTCCGTTCGAGATGCGCATGCGCGCGCGCCTGTGGCCCGGTGATCCAGCGGCTCGACCCGTCCGCCATCGCGATACAGCCGTCGAGCGAGGTCGCGAGTTTCAGCGTGACATGCGGCCGACCGCGGGCGAGTCGTGTAAGAAACCCCGCCATCGACCGTCGCGCCTCGGCGGCACGCACGCCCGTCTCGACGCGGATCCCGGCGTCGCGCAACCGCGCGAACCCACGCCCCGCCGTCCGGAGATCAGGATCCTCCAACGCCGCGACGACCCGCGCCACGCCGGCCGCGATCAGCAGATCGCTGCACGCCGGCCCGCGCGGTGATTCATGCGCACAGGGCTCGAGCGTCACATAGGCCGTGGCTCCCCGCGCCTTCACGCCCGCCTGTGTCAGTGCCATCGCCTCGGCATGCGGCCGACCGCCTGCTTGCGTCCAGCCGCGCCCGACGATGCGTCCGTCCGCTACGATCACGCAGCCTACACAAGGGTTGGGTGCCGTACGCCCGCGTCCCCGTGCCGCCAGCGCCAGTGCCGCGCCAATACCGCGGCCGGGCTGGTCGATGCTCAGATCCCCAGCGCCTTCAGCTTGTCGTCCATCCGCTTGAACGACGCGCGGGTTTCCTCCTCGCGCTTCTTCTGCTCAGCCAGCCGCGCGGCCTTGATCGGCGCGTCGATCTTCTGCTGCGCGATGATCTGCGCATCGGTGCGATCCGCGGGCCATTGCTCGACATAGACGATGTTCGGCCGATACTCGCGCTCGGCATAGCTGTCCTTCGAGAAGGCGTAGATCAGGAAGCCCGTGACGAGCATCGCCAGCGCGAGAAAGCCGAGCTCGTACGGCTGCCGGCCCCGGAGGAACAGGCGGAGGTCGCGATAGGCGCGGACCGGCGAGAAACGACTGAAAGAGCCCATCGCGCAAAGATAGGCATGCAGGCCCCCCAAGGCCAGTACCTTGGGCGACGACCCGGGGGGCCGACCTGCAGGCCCATCCTTGCGGCGGGTCGCCGCCCGCGGCTCAGTTTTCCAGCACGAACGACAGGTTCATCGTCTTCCACGCTTCGACCGCGACCCCGTCGCGCGTCGCTGGCCTGAACCGCCACTTCGTCAGCGCCCGGTCCAGCGTCGCGCGATAAAAGGCGTCGCTGGTGGCGGTGACCCGCTCGACCTGTTTCACGCGCCCGTCCGCGCCGATCAGCACGCGCAGGACGACTCGCCCCTCGCGCCCGGCCCGGCGTTCCTCGGACGGATAACCCGGCTGGAAATCCGCGGCATAGCGCGGGTCGATGCCCGGCTGGACGAACAGGGGCGACGGCTTGGGCGGATCGACCGCCACGCTGCCTGTGCCCGTGCCGACGACGTCGATCGGCGGGTTGAAGGGCAGCGGGTCGGGCACAACCTCGAACCCCTCGGTGGCCGGCGTCGGCACCTGCCGGACCGGTGCATCGGGCCGCGGCGCTGGGCGCGGCTGCTGGCGGACCAGCGGATCGGCGGGCGGCACCGGCGTGGGCGGCGGCGGGGTGTGCGGGATATAGATTGTGAGTGGCGGGTCGGGCGGCGTGAACGGCACCAGTTCCGGTGCTGCAAAGAACAACGCCCCGATCACCACGCCGTTGATCGCCAGCGCGACGCCCAGGCTTCCGGGGTTCAATCCGCCCGTCCGGCTCATTCTGTCCGCGTACATCCGTCCGTCTCCTTCGCATCTCCTCGAGGATGGCGGCGCGATCGATACCGCCACGTGAAATGGTACATCATTACATGCGCCGCGCAAGCGCGATCGGAACCGTTTTGCACGCCGTCGGATCAGGGGCGGTCAGCGGGGTTTCAGCCCGCTCGTTCAAGCCTCAGCCGGCGCGTGCCGCCGCGAGGCGCGCCAGTGCCCGCTCGCGCCCGATCAGCGGCAGCAGTGCGGCCATGTCGGGCCCGTGATCGCGTCCGGTCAGCGCGCGGCGCAGCGGCAGGAACAGCGCCTTCCCCTTGCGCCCCGTCTCCGCCTTCAACCGGCTCGTCAGCGCGTGCCAGGGGTCACTTGCCCAGTCGATTGCCGTAGCGGCCGCCAGCGCCTGGTCGAGATACGTCGCCTCCTCGTCCCCGCCGACGGGTTCGACCGCGACCGGCCCCTCGATCACCTGCCACCAGTCGGCGGCATCGGCGAGCGTCACCAGGTTCGGACGTACCGCCTCCCATGCGGCCTCGCCCATGCCCTCGGG
Source organism: Sphingomonas sp. Leaf30 (assembly GCF_001422525.1). NCBI lineage: Bacteria > Pseudomonadati > Pseudomonadota > Alphaproteobacteria > Sphingomonadales > Sphingomonadaceae > Sphingomonas > Sphingomonas sp. Leaf30. The sequence goes on from NZ_LMKZ01000001.1 coordinate 238,574, forward strand.
CAGGCGGTCGGCGACGTCGGCAAAGGGCAGCGCATGCAGGATCCGCGCATTTACCTGCGCCAGCTCCCCCTCGTCGAACCGCGCCGGCGCGCGGCCGAACCGGGCGAAATCGAACGTCGCGATCAGCGGCGCGGCGTCGGCGATCGGCTCGACCGGATCGCTCGTCCCGATCCGCGCGAGCAGCGCGCGCACCGCCTGCGGCTCGATCCCGACGTCCCGGAAATGATCCGCGCCGAGCGAGCCCAGCCGCTTGGACAATTTCCCCTCCGCGCCCGTCAGGAGCGCCTCGTGCGCGAATTGCGGTGCGCGGGCGTCCATCGCTGCGAACATCTGAAGCTGGAGCGCGGTGTTCGACACATGATCCTCGCCGCGTACGACGTGCGTGACCCCCATCTCGGCATCGTCGATCGCGGAGGGCAGCATGTACAGCCAGGATCCGTCGGCGCGCCGGATCACCGGATCGCTCATCGACGCAGCATGAAACGCCTGTGGCCCGCGGATCAGGTCGATCCACGCGATCGGCGTGTCGTGATCGAGCTTGAATCGCCAGTGCGGCGACACCCCGTCGCGCTCGAACACCGCGCGCTGCGCATCGGTGAGCGTCAGCGCCGCGCGATCATAGATCGGCGGCAATCCGCGCCCCGCCTGAATCTTGCGCTTCAGGTCGAGCTCCTGCGCGCTCTCATACGCCGGATAGATATGCCCGCTCTCGACCAGCGCCGCGAACCGCGCCTCGTACAGCGCGAACCGCGCCGACTGGCGTTCCTCGCCATCGGGCGTCATCCCCAACCAGTCGAGATCGCTACGGATCGCGTCGACGAACCGCTCCTCGCTACGTGCCGCATCGGTGTCGTCGATCCGCAGCAGGAAGCGTCCGCCCTGCGCGCGCGCGAACATCCAGTTGTGGAGCGCCGTGCGGATATTGCCGACGTGCAGCCGGCCGGTGGGCGAGGGGGCGAAACGGGTTATGACGGTCATGCCCTGCGCTGTACGAAGCGGCGCGCGCCCCGGCAAACCCCTTCGGCCCTTTCCCCATTGGAACACCGGGACTAAGGGGCGTGCGACTGGGCGTGGAGCGATTTTGATGAAACTGATGACCGGCAATTCCAACCTGCCTCTGGCGCAGGAGATCGCCGCCTATCTCGAAATCCCGCTGACCGATGTCAGCGTCCGCCGCTTTGCCGACGAGGAAGTGTTCGTCGAGATCAACGAGAATGTCCGCGGCGAGGACGTGTTCGTGATCCAGTCGACCGGCTTTCCAGCGAACGACAACCTCATGGAACTGCTCATCATGATCGACGCGCTGAAGCGCGCGTCGGCACGCCGCATCACCGCGGTCATCCCCTATATGGGTTATGCCCGCCAGGACCGGAAACCCGGCCCGCGCACGCCGATCTCGGCCAAGCTCGTCGCCAACCTCATCACCGTCGCCGGCGCCAACCGCGTCCTCTCGGTCGATCTCCATGCCGGGCAGATCCAGGGCTTCTTCGATATCCCGACCGACAATCTCTATGCGGCGCCGGTCATGTCCGCGGATATCCTTGCGCGGTTCAAGGGCAAGAACCTGATGGTTGTCTCCCCCGACGTCGGCGGCGTCGTGCGTGCGCGCGTGCTTGCCAAGCGCCTTAACAACGCGCCGCTCGCGATCGTCGACAAGCGTCGCGAGCGCGCAGGCGAATCGGAGGTGATGAACATCATCGGCGAGGTCGAGGGCCGCTTCTGCATTCTCGTCGACGACATCGTCGATTCGGCAGGCACGCTGTGCAATGCGGCGGCCGCGCTGATGGAGGCGGGCGCCGAGGGCGTCGTCGCCTATGTCACGCACGGCGTGCTGTCGGGCGGCGCGGTCGCGCGGGTCGAGGGCTCAGAGCTGCGCGAGCTCGTCATCACCGACTCGATCGGCAATCACGACGTGATCAAGGGCGCGCACGGCAAGATCCGCCACCTGCAGATCGCACCGCTGCTCGGCGAGGCGATCAAGCGGATCGCGGATGAAACCAGCGTCTCGAGCCTGTTCGACTGAGGCGCGCCGCTGTCGGATCGTGGTGCGGTCGCCGGGTTACCGCTGCGACAGCGCCACGATGTGATCGAACACCGCAGGGTGCAGCGGCTTGGCGAAGGCGCAGCCATATTTGAACTTGTCGCGCCACGCGACCACCGCCTCGAGGGCGGCGAGGCCAGGCAAGGTCAGCCACACGACCGTCCCCGGCCAGAGCGTGAAGCTCGTCTCGGCCCGGAACCCCGACAGCGACAGGTCGGTCACTTCGATCTCGAACCGCGTCTGGCCGCGGTCGCGCAGATGCGCACGCATCCTGACGGATTTGCGCAACGCCCGGCGCAACTCTCCACCGGGCTCTTCACCGGTCCGAGTCTCGGGCGAGTCGTAGGCGGGGTCTGTCATGGTTCAACTCTGGCACGGAAAGCGTTACTTTTCCGCAAATGTTTGTGATCCGGCAGGCGTTTCGATCCGCCGCGGCGCGTATCCCTAAAATGGCCAAAAATCAGCGATAACCTCTCTCTATTGCGAACAAGACGCAAGTGCAAATGCCTTAAGGGTGGATTTGCAGCGCGCCCTGTGCTTTACGCGCTGGCAATTCCCGAGTTTCCTAAAAATTGCGTGGAGCCTTCCCGATGAACATCCATGAATACCAGGCCAAGGAACTGCTGGCCAAGTTCGGCGTCCCCGTCCCCGCCGGTTTCGCGGCGCTGACCGTCGAGGAAGCCGTCGAGGCCTCGAAGAAGCTCCCCGGACCGCTCTACGTCGTCAAGGCGCAGATCCACGCCGGCGGCCGCGGCAAGGGCAAGTTCGTCGAGCTTGGCCCCGACGCCAAGGGCGGCGTCCGCCTCGCCAAGACCGAGGACGAGGTTCGCGCGGCCGCGACCGACATGCTCGGCAACACGCTCGTCACCATCCAGACGGGTGACGCGGGCAAGCAGGTCAACCGCCTGTACGTCACCGACGGCGTCGACATCGACAAGGAATTCTACCTCGCGCTGACGCTCAACCGCACCACCGGCCGGGTGATGATGGTGGCCTCGACCGAAGGCGGCATGGACATCGAGGCGGTCGCGCACGACACGCCCGAGAAGATCCAGTCGATCGACATCGACCAGGCGACCGGCTTCATGCCGCATCACGGCCGCGCCGTTGCCGCAGCACTTGAACTGACCGGCGATCTTGCCAAGCAGGCCGCGAACACCGCGTCGAAGCTGTATGACGCGTTCATGGGCACCGATGCCGAGCAGATCGAGATCAACCCGCTCGCAGTCACCAACGACGGCAAGCTGATGGTGCTCGACGCGAAGGTCGCGTTCGACGGCAACGCGCTGTTCCGCCACAAGGACCTGCTGCAGCTGCGCGACGAGACCGAGGAAGATCCCGCCGAGCTCGAGGCGTCGAAGTACGACCTCGCCTATATCAAGCTCGACGGCGACATCGGCTGCATGGTCAACGGCGCCGGCCTCGCCATGGCGACGATGGACATCATCAAGCTCAACGGCATGTTCCCGGCCAACTTCCTCGACGTCGGCGGTGGCGCCAACAAGGAGAAGGTGACGGCGGCATTCAAGATCATCCTCGCGGATCCGAACGTGAAGGGCATCCTCGTCAACATCTTCGGCGGCATCATGAAGTGCGACATCATCGCCGACGGCATCGTCGCGGCGGCGAAGGAAGTGAACCTGTCGGTCCCGCTCGTTGTCCGCCTCGAGGGTACGAATGTCGAGAAGGGCAAGGAGATCCTCGCGAACTCCGGCCTGGCGATCGTCCCGGCGAACGACCTTGGCGACGCCGCCAAGAAGATCGTCGCAGAGGTGCAGAAGGTCGCGGCGTAACCGCTGTCGGCCTCGCATACTGACTTCGCGAAAAACGGGGCTCGGACGGAAACGTCCGGGCCCTTTTTCGTTGGTATCGCAGCCGGTCCGACGGGGCGGTCGTCGTGACGCTACGGTATCCGATGTTTCCGTACCGCACTTGCGAAAACGACGCGAAACCGCCATCTGTCGCACCAACGCGGCCGGTAACCGGCGGGCGAAACGAACATATTCACCTTGGAAGGAATCCTGATGAAGGTGCTGGTGCCGGTCAAGCGTGTGCTTGACTACAACGTGAAGCCTCGCGTGAAGGCGGACGGAACGGGCGTCGATCTGGCGAACGTCAAGATGAGCATGAACCCGTTCGACGAGATCGCGGTCGAGGAAGCGATCCGCCTGAAGGACAAGGGCGTGACCGAGATCGTCGTCGTGTCGATCGGCGAGCAGAAGTCGCAGGAAACGCTGCGCACCGCGCTCGCCATGGGCGCCGACCGCGCGATCCTCGTCCTCAGCGAGACCAAGGTCGAGCCATTGGGCGTCGCCAAGATCCTCGCCAAGATCGTCGAGGAAGAACAGCCCGACCTCGTCATCCTCGGCAAGCAGGCGATCGACGACGACAACAACCAGACCGGGCAGATGCTCGCCGGCCTCCTCAACTGGGGCCAGGGCACGTTCGCGTCGAAGGTCGAGATCGCTGACGGCTCGGTCCATGTGACGCGCGAAGTCGATGGCGGTGCGGAGACGGACACGCTCAAGCTGCCCGCGATCATCACCACCGATCTTCGCCTGAACGAGCCGCGCTATGCGTCGCTGCCGAACATCATGAAGGCCAAGTCGAAGCCGATGGCGACCAAGGCACCGGCCGATTTCGGTGTCGACGTGACGCCGCGGCTGACCACGCTGAAGGTCGTCGAGCCCGCCAAGCGCTCGGCGGGGATCAAGGTCGCTGACGTCGACGAGCTCGTCGGCAAACTCAAGACAATGGGAGTCGCAAAGTGAAGACGCTCGTTTGGGTCGAACATGACGGTCAGGTCGTCAAGGACGCCACGCTTTCCGCAGTCACTGCCGCGAGCAAGCTCGGCGAGGTCCATTTGCTGGTGGCCGGGCAGGGGGTCGACGCCGTCGCCGCCGCCGCCGCGAAGATTGCCGGCGTCGGCAAGGTGCATGTCGCCGATGACGCAGCGTTCGCGCACGCGCTCGCCGAAAACGTCGCGCCGCTGATCGTCGAGCTGATGGGACATCACGACGCGTTCGTCGCGCCGTCGACCACGCACGGCAAGAATATCGCGCCGCGCGTCGCCGCGCTGCTCGATGTCATGCAGATCAGCGACATCCTCTCGGTCGAGAGCGACGACACGTTCACGCGCCCGATCTATGCGGGCAACGCGATCGCCACCGTCCAGTCGTCGGACGCGAAGAAGGTCATCACCGTCCGTGGCACCGCGTTCGAGAAGGCCGCGACCGAAGGCGGCTCGGGGGAGATCGAGGCGGTCGCCTCGACCGGCGACAAGGGTCTGTCGACCTTTGCCGGCGCGGAGATCGCCAAGAACGAGCGTCCCGAACTGACCAGCGCGAAGGTCATCGTTTCGGGCGGCCGTGCGCTGGCCTCGAGCGACCAGTTCCACGCGCTGATCGATCCGCTCGCGGACAAGCTGGGCGCGGGCGTCGGTGCAAGCCGCGCCGCGGTCGATGCGGGCTATGCCCCGAACGACTATCAGGTCGGCCAGACGGGCAAGATCGTCGCCCCCGAAGTCTATGTCGCAGTCGGCATCTCGGGCGCGATCCAGCATCTCGCGGGCATGAAGGATTCGAAGACGATCATCGCGATCAACAAGGACGAGGACGCGCCGATCTTTCAGGTTGCGGACATCGGCCTGGTCGGCGATCTGTTCAAGATCGTCCCCGAACTGACCGAAAAGCTCTGACGCCGCCCCTCCTCCCCCGCCAGGGGGAGGTGGCAGGCATAGCCTGACGGAGGGGGAGGATAGACGGACCCATATTGCCCGTCCTCCTCCCCACCCACCAACCCCCCGGACAGCGCCGCGGCCCGAACGCTTGCCGCCCCGCGCCATCCTCCCCAGATATCAGTCATGTACGGCGTCCAACCCCATCCGCGCGACCGGATCCTGTCCGCCGCCGGCGCCGCTGCCCTGTGTGCAGCATTGGGCTATGCGCTGATCCTCGGCCTCGGCGTCAGCCTCCCGTCGGCGATCCCCGACGCGCTCAAGACCTTCGCGGTCGGCCCGCCGCCCCCGCCGCCGCCACTCGAAAAAGTCGTGCCCCGCCCGGCGAAGAGCCACCGGCCCGAAGGCGCCGCATCACCCGCCAATCTCCGGTCGAAGGCGACCGAACTCGTCGCGCCCATCCCGATCGTCCCGCCCGTCATCCCGCCGCCGATCGTCGCCGCGCTCAAGCCCGGCGTCGGCAGTGCGGCGACGACCGGCGCCGCGCCGGTCCCGGGGCCCGGCACCGGCGCGGGTGGTGAGGGCGACGGTACGGGCAGCGGCCGCTATGGCGACGGCGACGGCGATGGCGGTGACGAGAGCCCGCCGCGGCTGTTGAAGGGGCGGTTCCGGAACAGGGACTTCCCCAATGCGGAGGCGATCATCGGCGCGGGTGGCGTGGTCGGCGTCCGCTATACCGTCGAGACGACCGGCCGCGTCACCGGGTGCAGCATCACCCGGTCGAGCGGCAATGCAGTGCTCGACGCGACAACCTGCCGGCTGATCGAGCTGCGCTATCGCTATCGGCCCTGGCTCGACGCCGCGGGGCGCCCGGTCCGTTCGACCGTCGTCCACAACCAGGAATGGGTCAACGAACTCGGGGCCCCCGAGGACGACGACTGATCCTCTTGCCGCCGTGCGACGCGGCGGGCACGATGCTGCGGCATGATCACCGCCCTGCTCCTGATCGCCGCGCAGGCAAGCGCGGCGCCCGTCGCCCCCGACCCCCGCGTCGCGGCAAGTGTCGACCGGGTGCTTAGGAAGACCCCGATCATCGACGGCCATAACGACCTCGCCTGGGAAATCCGCGACGTGCACTGCGCGAAGGTCGAATCGCTCGATCTCGCTGCGGACACACGCCCGCTCCAGACGGACATTCCCCGCCTGCGCAAGGGCCGCGTCGGCGCGCAATTCTGGTCGGTGTGGATCCCCGCAGATATGACCGGCCCGCGCGCGGTCGAGATGACGCTCGAACAGATCGATATCGTCCACCGGTTCGTCGCCGCGAACCCTGCCGCGCTCGAACGCGCGACCAGCGCTGCCGATATCCGTCGGATCGAGAAGGCGGGGCGGATCGCGTCGCTGATCGGTGTTGAGGGCGGGCACCAGATCGACGGACGCCTCTCCGTGCTGCGCCAGTACCGCGCGCTCGGCGTCGGCTACATGACGCTGACGCACGGCAAGAGCCTGAACTGGGCGGACAGTTCGACCGATGTGCCGCGCGCGAACGGGCTCACCGATTTCGGCCGCGCGGTCGTCGCCGAGATGAACCGGATCGGGATGATCGTCGATGTCAGCCACGTCTCCGACGCGACGATGCGCGCGGTCCTCGCCGCCGCCAGGGCGCCGGTGATGGCCTCGCACTCCAGCGCCCGCGCGCTGACCGACGCACCGCGCGACATTCCCGACGACCTGCTCGCCGCAGTCGGCGCGAACGGCGGGATCGTCATGGTCAATTTCTATCCCGCCTTCGTCTCGACCGCGTGGCGGGCCTGGGATGCCGACCGGACCGCCTTCGCCAAGACTGCAGGCGTGCCCGCCAACGTCTATGGCGCGCGTTCGCCAGCGCCGCTGGTCGCGTGGGACCGGGACCATCCCGAACCGCGTGTCACCGCCGCGACCGTTGCGAATCATGTCGAGCATATCGCGCGGGTGGCTGGCCGCGATCATGTTGGCCTCGGCGGCGATTATGACGGCATCAACGGTACCGGGCCCGAGGGGATGACAGGCGTCGACGGCTATCCGCTGCTGTTCGCCGAACTCGCGCGCCGCGGCTGGACCGATGCCGACATGGCCAGGCTCGCCGGCGGCAACATGCTGCGCGTCATGGATGCCACCGACGCGGTTGCGCGGTCGCTGTCCGCGCTGCCGCCGGGCGACGCGATCGATATCGCCTCGCGTTGAGGTTCAGGGCACCGGCATCCGCGGCGTTGCCACCGGCTCGACCGCCAATGGTGGCACCGCGCGCAGCCTCAGCCCGATCGCCAGCGCCGCCCCGCCGACGACCAGGCAAAATCCCGTCACGCCGGGCCAGCCGGCATGCGTCCACGCGAACCCGCCCGCCGAGCCCAGCACGCTCGACCCCATATAATAGAAGAACAGGTAGAACGCCGCCGCCTGCCCGCGCGCGCCACCGCCCGCGACGCTCTGTGCCCGCCGCCCGACCCACGCGCTCGCGATCGAATGCGCGCCGAAGAAGCCGATCGTCACCACCGCGATCCCGGCGATCACCAGCGCCAGCGGCTGCATCGCGGTCAGCGCGACGCCCGCGATCAGCACGACCACCGGCACCCAGAAGATCGTCCGCCGCCCCAGCCGCCCGGCGAGCGTCCCGAACCGCGCCGAGCTGATCGACCCCAGCACATAAAGCAGGAACACCGCGCCGACCGCCGACTGGCTGAGCCCGTAAGGCGGCCCCATCAGCCGGAATCCCGCATAATTATAGACGGTGACGAACACCCCCATCAGCAGGAACGCCTCGAGATACAGCAGCGGCATCGCCCGGTCCGCGAACAGCGCGCGCGCATCGCGGACGAGCGCCGCCGGCCGCCCCGCGCTGGGGCGGAAGTTACGCGACGGCGGGGCGAGCCGGCGAAACGCCTCCGCCATCGCTAGCCCCGCGACGCCGACCGCGGCGATCGCGAATCGCCAGCCGCCGAAATCGGCGACCAGGCTCGCGACCAGCCGCCCGCCCATCCCGCCGATCGCGCTGCCCGCGATATACAGCCCCATCGCACCGCCGACCGAGGCCGAATCGACCTCCTCCGCGACATAGGCCATCGCCACCGCCGGCACCCCCGCGAGCGCCACCCCGGTGAGGAACCGCAACACGAGCAATCCGCTCCACCCCGGCACCAGCGCGGTCGCGAGCGTCAGCGCACCCGCCGCGAACATCGCCGCGATCATCAGCGGCCGCCGTCCGAGCCGGTCGGACACGGCCCCTGCGAACAGGATCCCGATCGCGAGCGGCCCCGTCGCCAGCGAGACCGCAAGCGACGCCGCCTCCGCGCTCAGGGCGAACTGCGTGGCGAACGACGGCAGCAACGGCTGCACCGAATAGAGCAGCGAGAAGGTCGAGAAGCCTGCGAACAGCATCGCGAGCGTCAGCCCGCGATAGGCCGGCGTCCCCGCCGCGATACCCGTCCCTGAAATGTCAGAATCCCCGCAGGAAGCTGTCGACATTGTGGCCGAGCGCATCGACCGCATAGCCGCCCTCCATCACGATCGCGGTCGGCCAGCCGCGCGCCGCGATATCGCGCGCCAGCACCGCAAAATCGGGCGTGGTCAGCGCGAAATGCGAGATCGGATCCCCCGCCCACGTATCCGCGCCGAAGCTGACGACGAGCAGCCCGGGATCGAACGCCGCGATCGCGTCGAGCGCGGTCGTCTGCGCTGCGCGAAACGCGTCGATCGTCGTGCCGTGCGGCAAAGGCAGGTTCAGCGTCGCACCGCGACCGTCGCCGTCCCCCGTCTCGTCCGCATGCCCCCAGAAGAACGGATAGTCGGTCCGCGGATCGGCATGGACCGAGGCGTAGAACACATCGCCGCGATCGTAGAAGATGTCCTGTGTGCCGTTGCCGTGATGATAGTCGATGTCGAGGATCGCGACGCGTGCGACACCCGCGTCGCGCGCCGCCTGTGCCGCGATCGCCGCGGTGTTGAGATGGCAATAGCCGCCGCAATAATCCGCGCCCGCATGATGGCCGGGCGGCCGGCACAGCGCGAACGCCGCGCGGTCGCCCTCCAGCACCACGTGCGTCGCCGCCAGCGCGGACTGCGCGCTGCCATAGGAGGCGGCCCAGCTGTCGGGCGTAATCGGCGTCGTCGCATCAAAGCTGTGCGCGCCGATCAGCGCATCGATCCGCGTCAGGTCGAGCGGTCGCCGCCCGCGGATCGGAAACGCATAGGGAATCGCATCGCCAGTCCGCCCTGCCTCGCGCCACAGTCTCGCCGCGTCCTTGAGGAACGCGACATAGGCCGGCGAATGCACCGCGAGGATCGCCGCCTCGCCGCGGTCCGCCGGCGTTTCGACCGGCCCCAGCGCGGCCAGGATCGCATCGACCCGCGCGGGCATCTCCGCATAGGTCGTGAAGCCGCCATTGTGCAGCTCCTGCGTCGGCGCATGCGCCCGCTGCCGGTCGTCGAAGAACATGCGCATCGGGTATACCCTCGTAAGGAGTGTCAGGCAGCGGGGCGGGCGAGCGCCTCCGCGATCAGTTTGCGCGAATTGTCGATCCCGTACAGCGCGATGAAACTCCCCATCCGCGGCCCCTGTTCGGAGCCGAGCAGCGTCTCGTACAGCGCCTTGAACCAGTCGCGCAGGGTCTCGAACCCGCCGGTCTTGCCGATCTCGTAGACGATGTTCTGCACATCCTCCGCGCTCGCATCGGCGGGCAGCGCGGCAAGTTCGGCATCGAGCCGCTCGAGCGCCGCGATCTCTACGCCTTCGGGTGCACGCCGCTTGAGCGTCGGCGCGACGAAATCGCGGCCGTACGCCAGCGCATGGTCGATCAGCTTGTCGAGCTCGGGATAGCTCTCCGCCGACGCATCGGGGACATAGTTCGCCAGATAGCCCCAGACCTGCGCCTTGCTAGCATCGCCCATCACGCCAACGAGGTTGAGCAGCAGCCCGAACGTCACCGGCAACTCGCCCTCGGGCAGCTTGCCGTCATGGATGTGATGCACGGGGTTGCCGAGCTTCTGCTTCAGGTCCTGGCCTGCATAATTGCCGCGGAACTGCCAATATTCGTCCACCGCGCGCGGGATCACGCCCATTTGCAGTGACTTCGCCTTCTTGGGCTCGCGATAGGCGTAGAACGCCAGCGACTCCTGCGGGCCATAGGTCAGCCACTGGTCGAGGCTGAGGCCATTGCCCTTGGACTTCGAGATCTTCTCGCCATTCTCGTCGAGGAACATCTCGTAGTTGAAGCCCTCGGGCGGGCGGCCGCCGAGCACGCGCGCGATCTTCGACGACTGGGTCACCGAATCGATCAGGTCCTTGCCCGCCATCTCGTAATCGACGCCGAGCGCGACCCAGCGCATCGCCCAGTCGACCTTCCACTGGAGCTTGGCCTTGCCACCGAGCACGCTCTGCTCGATCCGCTGCCCCTCATCCTCGAACGCGATCAGCCCGGCCTCGGCATCGATCACCTCGATCGGCACCTGCAACACGATGCCGCTGGTCGGCGAGATCGGCAGCACCGGCGAATAGGTCGCGCGGCGCTCGGCGCGCAGCGTCGGCAGCATCACGTCCTGGATGCCCTGGAAATGCCGCAACACACCCTTCAGCGCCTCGTCGAAGCGACCGCTGGTATAATATTCGGTCGACGACGCGAACTCGTAATCGAAGCCGTAGCGGTCGAGAAATTCGCGCAGAATCGCGTTGTTGTGCGCGGCAAAGCTCGAATGCGTGCCGAACGGATCGGGGATCTGCGTCAGCGGCTTGCCGAGATGCTCGCGTAGCATGTCGCCATTGGGGACGTTGTCGGGCACCTTGCGCAAGCCGTCCATGTCGTCCGAAAACGCGATCAGCCGCGTCGGCGTATCGCTCAGTGCGTGGAAGGCGTTGCGCACCATCGTCGTGCGCAGCACTTCGTTGAATGTGCCGATATGCGGCAGGCCCGACGGGCCATAGCCGGTCTCGAACAGGATCGGCGCGCCCTGCTTGCCCTGCGGATAGCGCTTGAGGAGTTTGCGCGCCTCCTCAAACGGCCAGGCTTTGGATTCCAGGGCGGCGGTGCGGAGCTCGTCGGTCATGCCCCGCGCCCTAGCGCGAAGGTACGAGTCTGCAAAGTCCGCGCCGGCCTAGTGATCCTACGACGCGACTCTACGCCAGGCGTTTACGGCCGCGTGCGGCCCGTACCCGTATTGGCGCCACCGCCGCCGCCCGTGCCGGGGGCACCGACCGAGCCGATATTGCCGAACAGATCCTGGAAGAAGCCGCGCTGGCGACCCAGCGTCGGCGTCGTCTTGCCATCGGGGCTGATCGAGGCGACCTGATCGAGCCCGCCGCGACGGATCGCGGTGACGGTGCCCTGCTGGTCGAAGCTGATCTGCAGCGTGATCTGCGCGTTCGGACGTGGATTGCGGAACGCCAGGTTGCGGCTATCGCGTGCCAGATAATACCAGTCACCCTGGTCGAACTGCCCCGCGAGCGTCGGCTTGCCGAGCGTCTGGAGCACCGACTGACGGTTGTCGACGCCGGGCTGGACCGAGTTCACGAGGTCGACATCGACCACATAGCCCTGATGCGAGCGAAGCTGCGTGCAGCCTGCGCTCGTCAGGCCGACGAGCGCGAGCGCCGCGACGCTGGCCGTACGGCGTGTCAGGCGGAATGAAAGGACGCTCATATACTCTCCCGGGGCGGGGTCACGCGATACTGGCGGCAGCACGATTGCATCGGCCGCGGATCGCCTCGATATGCGAGGTTGCGCAGGCAAACAAGCCGCCGCGCATTGGCGACGGGAAGGCGACAGGATTTGGGCTGGTTCGGCAGGCTATTGGGCGAGAAGCACGACGAGGCGCTGCCACTTTATACCGCGGTCGTGCAGCGCGCGCGCGCGGAGCATTGGTATCGCGACGGGCAGGTGCCCGATACGGTCGACGGCCGCTTCGACGTGATCGCCGCAGTCCTCGCGCTCGTCATGCTGCGGATGGAATCGGAGCCATCGGGTGGTGAGCCCGCGGCGCGACTCGCAGAACGCTTCGTCGACGACATGGACGGGCAGCTGCGCGAACTCGGGATCGGTGACATCATCGTCGGCAAGCATATCGGCCGGATGATGAGCATGCTCGGCGGCCGACTCGGTGCCTATCGCGACGGGCTCGCGGCGGGTGATCTCGACGCACCGCTGGTCCGCAACCTCTATCGCGGTGATCCGCCTGCGCCCGCCGCGCTCGCGCATGTCCGCACGGAGCTCACCGACTTCCACGCCGCGCTCGCCGGCGTTCCGCTATCAACCCTACTCGCCGGAGAGCTGCCATGACCCCCGAATTCAGCCGCCCCGAGCGACTCGACACGATCGGCGAGCGCGATCGCAGCGTGACCTTCGCCGCAACGCCCGAGGAACGCCGCAAGCTTGCCGCACGGTTTGCGATCCTGTCCGTCGACCTGCTCGAGGCGCACTTCACGATCCGGCGCGACACCGCCGGGATCGTCGCGAACGGGCATGTGACGGCAAAGGTGGTGCAGGCCTGTTCGGTGACGGACGAACCGCTCACCGCGACGATCGACGAGCCCGTCGCGCTGCGCTTCGTTGACAATTTCGGCGCGGTCGACGGCGAGATCGAACTGTCGGACGATGCGCTCGACACCGTGCCGATCGATGGCGGTGCGGTCGATCTGGGCGAAGCGGCGGCCGAGACACTCGCGCTTGCGCTCGATCCCTTTCCCCGCGGTCCCAATGCCGCTGCCGCGCTGCGCGCTGCCGGGGTGATCAGCGAGGACGAATATCAGCCGGTCAACGCGTTTTCGGGGCTGAAGGCCAAGCTCGAGGGCAAGGGCTGACAAGTCCGGCCCGACGCGTCAGTCCGCGTCGGGCCCCAGCGTCGGATCGAGATCGCGCGGCCGCACGAAGCGGGTGAACCGCGCCGATCCGCTCGTCAGATCGTCCCAGTCGTCGATGTCGAACTGCAGCTCGGCAAGACTTGCGGTCGGATATTTGTCCTCGACCGCGTCGCGGAACGGGTGGGTCACGTCGGGGGTCAGCAGCAGGACGAGATCCTCGAGCCCCGGATTATGCCCGATCACCAACGCGCGATCGACGCCGCGCGGCAGATCGCGGACGAGGTCGAGAATCGTCCCCGCCGACGCCAGATACAGTCGCCGGTCCCAGTCGGGTGCCAGCGTGCGTCCATAGCCCGCGACGATCTCGTCGAGCGTCTCGACGACACGGACCGCGGGCGAGGCGACGACATGGTCGAACGCGAGCGACAGCGTGCGCATCTGCCGCCCGATGATCGTCGCGGCGCGGCGGCCCTTGGCGTTCAGCGGCCGGTCGAAATCGCGCGAGACCGTGTCGTCCCAGCCCGACTTGGCATGGCGCAGCAGCGTCAGCGTCTTCATGGCTCGGGCGTCATGATAAGGGTCCTCGGGCCGGTTCGCCCGCCTCATGCCTCAAGGCGGCGCGCGAGGAAAGCCGTGCCGCGACTCGGGTCACCGCTTCGTCGAGCGTCACGCGCGTCACCGGCACACCCGGCGGGAACGCGCTGAGCAGCCGCGACGGCATCGCCGCGGACAGCATGACGAATGCCCCCGAATCGTCCGCACGCCGGATCAGCCGGCCGAACGCCTGTGCCAGCCGCGCGCGGATCAGCCGGTCGTCATACACGGCGCCACCACCCGCAAGCCGTCGTGCGGCATGCAGCACAGTCGGCTTGGGCCAGGGCACGCCCTCCATCACCACCAGCCGCAGCGATTCGCCCGGCACGTCGACCCCGTCGCGCAGTGCATCGGTGCCGAGCAGCGACGCGCCCGGGTCATCGCGGAAGATATCGACCAGCGTGCCCGTATCGATCGGATCAACATGCTGCGCGAGCAGCGGCAGTCCTTCGCGCGCCAGCCGGTCGGCGATCCGCCCATGCACGCCGCGCAACCGGCGGATCGCGGTGAACAGTCCGAGCGTCCCGCCGCGCGAGGCGACGATCAGCCGGGCATAGGCGTTGGCCAGCGCGCCCACATCACCGCGCTTGACGTCGGTGACGATCAGCACCTCGGCCTGCGTCGCATAGTCGAACGGGCTGAGCGCGGCGAATCGCGCGGCAGGGCGGGTGAGATGCGGGGCGCCGCTGCGCGCCTCGGCGATCTGCCAGCCTTCCTCCGCGCTGCCGCCCCCGGTCAGCGTCGCCGACGTCACCAGCGCGCCATGCGCAGGTTTAAGTACGACCTCCGCAAACGGGCGGGTCGGGTCGAGCCAGCGGCGATGCAGCCCGATATCGAATTCGCGTCCCTCGACCCGGTCGACCGCGAGCCAGTCGACGAAATCGGCATCCGCGGGCCCGCCGACGCGCGTCAGCAGCGAAAGCCATGCCGCCACCGTCTCGGCGCGCCAACCGATTGACGCGATCGCGCCCTCGACGCGTGCGCGCGCCGGCCCGTCGAGCCAGTCGGGCGCCTCGCTCAGCACCGCCTCGAGCCGCCGGCCGAGCGTGACCAACGGGCGCACCAGCGCGTCGAGTGCGGCGGCGGCGGGTGCGGCGGCTTCGATCAGCGTCGGATCGGGTTCGGCGAGTTCGGTCTCCAGCCCATAGCCGGCATCGCCCGGCTGTTCGGCGCGCGCATAGGTCAGCCCGCGCACCGCGGCGAGCAGCTCCTCGATCGGTCCAAACGGCGCACCCTCGCCGATCCGCTGCAGCCAGCCCTCGCTCGCCAGCGCGCCGGCCGCGGCCACCGCCTCGCCGATCGCGCGATTGCCTGCCTCGTCATAGCTGGCGAGATCGGACAGCCGTGCGGCCAGTCCGCGCCGCCGCCCCCGGCTGCTGCCCTCGGGACCGATGATCCAGCGGCGCAGCTCGATCGTCTCGCCGCCGGTCAGCGCGGTCGCGAACATCGAATCGGCGGCGTCGAAGATGTGATGACCCTCGTCGAAGACATAACGCGTCGGCCGCGTCGCGAGTTCGCGTCCGCGTGCTGCGTTGACCATGACCAGCGCATGGTTGGCGATGACGATGTCGGCATCGGTCGAGGCGCGTGCCGCACGTTCGATGAAGCATTTGCGGTAATGCGGGCAGCCGGCATAGACGCACTCGCCGCGCCGGTCGGTCAGCGCGGTCGATCCGTTGCGCCGGAACAGTGTCGGCAGCCAGCCGGGCAGGTCGCCGCCGACCATGTCGCCGTCCGCGCTATACGCGGCCCAGCGCGCGACGAGCTGCGCGAGCACCGCCGCCCGCCCCGCAAAGCCGCCTTGCAACGCGTCTTCGAGGTTCAGCAGGCAGAGATAATTCTCGCGGCCCTTGCGCGTGACGACCTTGGTCCGGCGGACCGCGGGATCGGGAAAGAGCCGTTCTGTCTCGCGTCCCAGCTGGCGCTGCAGCGCCTTGGTGTAGGTCGAGATCCAGACCGCGCCGCCCGCCTTTTCCGCCCAGATCGAGGCGGGGGCGAGATAGCCGAGCGTCTTGCCGATCCCGGTCCCCGCCTCCGCCAGCACCAGATTGGGCGAATCGCGCACCGCCCGCGGCGCGAACGCGGCCGTCGCCGCGGCGGCATAGGCGCGCTGCCCCGGCCGTTCCTCCGCGCCATGCCCGGTCAGGTCGTCGAGCCGCGCCTCGGCATCACCCGGCTCGATCGCGATCGTCCGCGGCGCGGGGCGCGGGGCCTGCTCCTCCCATTCGGGCAGTTTCGAAAACAGCCAGCGTTCGTTGACCGCGGGCTTGGCCAGCCGTTCGGCGACCACGGGCGCCCAGGGCCAGCGCAACCGGTAGAGCGACTGCGCCGCGGTCCAGGCCCCCTCGCGCTCGGGCCAGTCGGCCGCGTCGGTCAGCGCCAGCATCGCTTCGGCCGCGCGCAACAGGAACGGCGCGACCTCGGCATCGTCGGTCGGCAGGTCGAGACCGGTGACGCGGGCGATGCCCTTCGGCGTCGGCACCGCGAACTGCGCCGGGCGCAGGAACGCATAAAGTTCGAGCAGGTCGAGCCCCGACAGATCGGCATAGCCCAGACGCTGGCCGATCAGCGCGGCGTTGAGCAGGATGACGGGCGTGTCGGCAGCGATCCGGATCGCTTCGCCACGCCCGATCCCGCGCGTCTCGCCACCCTGTGCGACCCAGATGCCGCCATGGCTGGCGTGAAGGGCGGGGTAGGCAAGCACGTTGCCGACCGTGCGCGATGCGGAACGAATTGGCAACCTCGCTGTGCCGAAAAGCGCAAGTACCGGCTTGTACGTGGGTCTTGTCGGGGATGAGGAGCCGTCCCCGCCCTGCCTAACAGACGCTGAGTCGCGCACCGGGCAGCGTGGCAGGCGATGTTCATTCGATCCAAATTTCAGCATCGGTCGGCGGACGAGCCAAGTCATTCCAATATTCTGACGATCGGTCAGCCGACACCTGTCCGAAACGGATCATGTTTGGTCCGTTACGGCGGGGACAGCGGATAGTCTTGGCCGGGGAGAGGGCCGATGAGCGAGTCGCTGGGGATCATCGATATCATCGTGCGCGAGGCGGTGGCATTTGCTGCGGTCGGCTTGCTGATCGGCGGCATCGATGACCTCCTGGTCGACATCGCATTCTTTGTCTGGAAAATCTGGCGCGGACCGTCGACCTTGCCGGGCATGGACGCGCTGCCCACGCCGTCGGAGCCCGGCCGGCTCGCGGTGTTCGTGCCGGCCTGGGACGAGGTGGCGGTGATCGGCGCGATGCTGTCGGCGGCGGTGGCGCGGTTCGACCATGACGATTACCGCATCTTCGTCGGACTCTATCCGAACGACCGCGCGACGATCGACGCCGCGGCGCGCGTGGCGGCCCGCGATCCGCGGATCCGCCTGGTCATCGGCCAGCGCGATGGGCCGACGACAAAGGCGGACTGCCTCAACACGCTCTGGCATGCGCTGCGCCGCGCCGACGATCGCGACGGGCGACGGACCAAGGCGGTCGTGTTGCACGATGCGGAAGACGTCGTGCACCCGCTCGAACTGCGCGTGTTCGATTCGCTGATCGACCATTATGCCGTCGTGCAATTGCCCGTCCTGCCGCTCGTCAAGCGCGGCTCGCGGCTCGTGTCGGGGCATTATGCCGATGAGTTCGCCGAAGCGCATATGAAGCAGCTGGTCATCCGTACCGCGCTTGGTGCGGGGATGCCGCTGGCGGGGACGGGGTGTGCGATGTCCACCGCGATTCTCGAAACCGTGGCGGCGACCCGCGACGGCGATCCGTTCGACGCGTCCAGCCTGACCGAGGATTATGAGCTCGGGCTGCGGATCGCCCAGCTCGGTGGGGCCGGACGGTTTGCGCGGATCGTCGACGATGCGGGCGCGCTGATCGCGGTGCGGGCGTTCTTCCCGGCGACCTTCGACGCCGCCGTCCGGCAAAAGGCGCGCTGGATGACCGGGATCGCGCTGGCGGGCTGGGACCGGACCGGCTGGGCTCGTCCGCAGGCACTGGCCGATCACTGGATGCGGATGCGCGATCGGCGGGCGCCGCTCAGCATGGTCGTGCTGGCCGCCGCCTATGTCGGGCTGACCGCCTGGGTCCTGACGTTCCTGGTTCATGCGGTGGTCCCGGCCGTGCAGGGCTGGCCGGCGATGCCGGTCGTCTGGCTGGCGGGGGCGAATATCGGGCTTCTCGTGTGGCGGCTCGGCATGCGGATGGCCTTCACCGCGCGCATCTACGGCTTGGCCGAGGCATTCTGGTCGCTGCCCCGCTTCGTCGTCGGCAATGTCATCAGCCTGATCGCCGCGCCGCGCGCCGTGGTCCGCTATATTGCGATGCTCCGCGGCGCGGCGCTGGTCTGGGACAAGACCCGCCATGAATTTCCCGATCTCCGATCGTCGGGAGGGTGAGCGGGACGCGCACGCTGCGCCACGGGTGAAGGGCGGGCGGCCGCTCCGTTTTCTCGCCGCCGCGCTCGGCGCATGGGTCGTGATGCGGATCGTGGTGCTGTCGCCCTATGCGGCGGGCGTGCTGACGCCCGGCGAATCTGGCAGCCTGCAGCGTCCCCCTGTCGCGGCGGGGAGGCGGCACGATCGGCAAGCTTCGCCCGCAGCCCGCGCCGTGGGTATCGCCACTACCGACCATCGTCGCGCCACCGACGATGCGAACATCACTGCTGCCGCGGCCGACCGGCCCGACCGGCGTGTCACGCCGTCGCGACCGCCCTACTGGACCATCGGGCATGGTGCCCAAGCGTCGCGCAGCCATGCCCGCGCCGCGCCGGTGCTCGCCGCGGTCATCCTGAACGCGCGTGCTCGCCCCGCTGACGTTCGCGCGAGGCACGCCGCAGATCGTGACGTCGAATTCACTATGGACGTCCAGCCCGACCTTGCGCCCGACCGGCAGGGCCGGATCGCGATGCTCCCGCCGCTCGGTCCGGCCGCGATCGGCGCGACCCGTGCAACTTCGCACGCGCCGCTGAGCGTCAGCGGCTGGCTGCTCGCGCGCGGTGGCGCGTCGGGTACGGTATCGGGGGGGCAATTGGGCGCATCGCAGGCGGGGGTGCGGGCCGTCTACGGAATCGACCCATCGCGGCGGCTCGGGCTGACCGCGCGGCTCGCGGCGCCGCTCGAGGGGCGCGGACGCGAGGCGGCCCTCGGCATCGAATGGCGGCCGACCCGCTGGCCCGTCCGCCTGATCGCCGAACAGCGCTTCGTCCTCGACGGGGGCCGCGGCGGCCCGACGGTCGGCGTGATCGCGGGCTACGGCCCCGCCGAGATCGCACCTGGTGCGCGCATCGAGACCTATGGTCAGGCAGGGGCGATCATGCGCGACGGCGTCGAAGGGTTCGTCGACGCCGCTGCGCGCCTGACGCACGGCGTCGCGGAACGCGGCAGGCTCCGCCTCGACGCGGGGGTCGGCGCATGGGTGAGCGCTCAGCGGGGGGCGACACGGGGAGATATCGGTCCGTCGCTCGGCCTAGCAGCGCCGCTCGGCCGACGATCGGTCCGTCTCGCGCTCGACTGGCGCCAGCGTATCGCCGGCACCGCCCGCCCCGGCTCGGGTCCCGCACTCTCGGTCGGCAGCGACTTCTAGCCGGCCGCTAGCCCCCGCGGCCGGTTTGCGTATAACGACGCGCGTGGACCTGTATCTTCCCATCGCAAACCTGTCGGTCAATGCGCTCGTCATCATCCTGCTCGGCGGCGGTGTCGGGCTCCTGTCGGGGATGTTCGGGGTCGGCGGCGGCTTTCTGACGACGCCGCTGCTGATCGTCTATGGCATCCCGCCGACCGTCGCCGCCGCCTCGTCTGCCAGCCAGGTCACGGGGGCGAGCGTGTCGGGCGTGTTCGCGCATTTCCGCCGCAACGGCGTCGATGTGAAGATGGGCGGCGTCCTCGTCGCAGGCGGCATATTGGGCGCGTTCTTCGGCGCCTGGCTGTTCCGGCTGCTCCAGCAGAGCGGCCAGATCGATACCGTGATCGCGATCGTCTATGTCGTGATGCTCGGCTCGATCGGCGGCATGATGGCGAGCGAATCGATCGGGACGATCCGCCGCGCCCGGACCGGCCGCCCCGCCAAGCCGCGCAAGCGACGCCATCACCCGCTGGTCGCCGCGCTGCCGCTGCGGACCCGCTTCTACGCCTCGGGCCTGTATATCTCGCCGCTGGCGCCGCTGCTGCTCGGCTTTTCGACCGGGATCCTGACCATGTTGCTGGGGATCGGCGGCGGGTTCATCCTGGTACCGGCGATGATCTACCTGCTCGGCATGGCGACGTCGGTGGTGGTCGGGACCTCGCTGTTCCAGACGCTGTTCGTCACCGCGGTGGCGACGATGGTGCATGCGACGACGACCAAGGCGGTCGACATCGTGCTGGCCGGGCTGCTGCTGATCGGATCGGTCGTCGGTGCGCAGATCGGTGCGCGGTTCGCGACCAAATTCCGCCCCGAATATCTCCGTCTCGGGCTCGCCGTGATGGTCCTGCTTGTCGGCGCGCGGATCGTGCTCGGGCTGGTCTGGCGGCCCGAGGAGATCTTCTCGGTCACGCTGTCGTGAAGCCGGGCGCGCCGCTCCTCCTGCTCGCGCCGCTGCTGATGGCGCAGGCCAAGCCGGTGCTCGTCCCCGACGTGTCGCAGCGCAATATCGAGATCGCCTACAGCTTCACCGGCGCCGAACTGCTGCTGTTCGGCGCGATCCTCTATCCCGGCGGGCGCCTGCCGAGCGGCGAGAGTCCCACCGACATCGTCGTCGTCGTCAAGGGGCCGACCCAGTCGATCGTGATGCGCGAGAAGGAGAAGGTCGCCGGCATCTGGGTCAACACGTCGCGGCTGCGCTATCGGTCCGCGCCCAGTTTCTATGCGATCGCCTCATCCAAGCCGATCGGGCGGCTGGTCGACGACCGCACCCGGGCGATCTACGAACTCGGCCTCGACAGCCTGCAATTGTCGCCCGCCTCGAGCGCGCCGATTCCGACGCAGGACCGGTTCCAGCGCGGCCTGGTCGACCTGAAACGGCGTGCCGGGCTGTATTACGAGGCGCCGGGGGCGGTCGAGATCACCGATGACGTGCTGTACCGCGCGCGGGTTTCGGTGCCCGCGCGCGTACCGGTTGGGCGCTTCACCGCGGAAACCTTCCTGATCCGCGACGGCCGCGTGCTGGCCGCGGCGGTGCGCGACATCGACATCCGCAAATCGGGGTTCGAACGCTTCGTCGCGCGAGCGGCCGACCGGTCGGCGATCGCCTATGGCCTGGTCGCGGTCTTTCTCTCGATCTTTCTCGGCTGGGCGGCCGGCTGGATCGCACGCCGGGTCTGAGGCCAGCACGCGCGCGGGCGCTCACGCATTCTTTACCCGTGCGCGGCATGGATGCGGACATCTGGCAAAAGCCGGAGGATCGAGGACCGACCGCCTATGACCGACATGCCCGCCGCCCATGTGTTCCAGCGGGCGATTGCCGCCGCGGCGATCGTGGACGGCGCGGGGCCGGACGCATCACCGGGGGGACAGGCTGACGCCCCGATCGGCGTCATATCCGCGATTGCCGGTGCCAGCAGCCGGGTCCTGCTCGACCGGGCCGCGATCGCGCCGCTGCTCGCGCACCCCGATGCGGTGCTCGCCGCCGCCGGCCAGGTCGGCAGCCAGGTCAAGATCCGGGTCGGCACGTCATGGATCATCGCCAATGTCCGCTCGCTCGCACTCGAGGCGGCGATGGGCAGCGTCATCGCGGGCGAGATCGATTTCCTTGGCGAGGGGGACGAGGACCGGGCGACCGGCGCGTTGTACGGATTCCGCCGCGGCGTGACGCGCTATCCCATGCCGGGCTGCGAGGTGTTCGCGGTCACGACGCGCGACCTGCGCGAGGTCTATGCCGCCGAGGACCGCGCGAATATCGCGATTGGTACCGTCTATCCGACCGCCGACGTTCCCGCCGCGCTGTATGTCGATGCGATGCTGGGCAAGCATTTCGCGCTCGTCGGCTCGACCGGCACGGGCAAGTCGACCGCTGCCGCGCTGATCCTGCACCGGATCTGCGACCTCGCGCCGCAGGGGCATATCGTGATGATCGACCCGCATGGCGAATATGCCGCGGCCTTTGGCACGAACGGCGCAATCCACGACGTGTCGAACCTGCAAATGCCCTATTGGCTGATGAATTTCGAAGAGCATTGCGAGGTCTTCCTGACCAGCACCGGGGAACAGCGCCAGTTCGATGCGGACATCCTCGCCAAATGCCTGCTTGCTGCCCGTGCGAAGAGCCGGCTCGGCCAGGCGATCGCCAAGCTGACGGTCGACGCGCCGATTCCCTATCTGCTCAGCGACCTGACCGGCATCATCAGCCTCGAAATGGGCAAGATGGACCGCGCGGGCGACACCAGCCCCTATTTGCGGCTCAAGGGCAAGATCGACGAGATCAAGGCGGATCCGCGCTATGGCTTCATGTTCTCGGGGATGCTCGTCGCGGATACGATGGCGGCGTTTCTCCAGCGCATCTTCCGCCTGCCCGGCGACGGCCGGCCGATCTCGATCATCGACGTATCGGGCGTGCCGTCGGACATCACCGCCGTCGTCGTCGCGATGCTCGCACGGATGACGTTCGATTTCGCGATCTGGTCGCGCAACGAGCCGCAGCGACCGATCCTGCTCGTCTGCGAGGAGGCGCATCGCTACATCCCGAACGACCGTCAGGCGGAAAGCTCGGTCGGGCGGATCCTCGGACGGATCGCCAAGGAGGGTCGCAAATACGGCGTTTCGCTCGGGTTGATCACGCAGCGCCCGTCCGATCTGGCGGAAGGCGTCCTGTCGCAGTGCGGGACGATCGTCGCGATGCGGCTCAACAACGAACGCGATCAGGCCTTTGTCCGCGCGGCGATGCCCGAGGGCGCACGCGGCTTTCTCGAATCCATCCCTGCGCTGCGCAATCGCGAGGCCATTATTTGCGGGGAGGGCGTGACGATCCCGATCCGCGTCGCGTTCGACGATCTCGAGGACGCGCGCCGCCCCGCCTCGAGCGATCCGCTCTTCTCGACGCTGTGGCGCGATGTCGGCGGCGAGGAGCAGATCATCGACCGGACGATTCTGAAATGGCGCGCGCAGGGCAAGTGAGCCGGCTGCCGGTCGTCGTGGCGGGTGCTACTCGCGGCGGCGCCTAGGCGGCGTAGTCGGTTTCGGTGATCTCGTTGTCCGCCATCAGCCGCAGCCGGTTGATCAGGCGGCATGCGATCTCCGACTTGCCGGGCCCGTTCGGGGTGGCGAGCATCGGGATGAGCTGCTGGTCGACGAACGTGTCGGGACCCGAATAGGCCAGCGAAAAGCGCCGGAACCCCCGGTCCAGGCCGATCATGTCCGTGATGATCGTCACGTCGCTATGGCGCCGGTCGGCGCTCAGCCGCGCGAGCAGATTGGAGATCGCCGGATCCGGTCCCTCGACCAGCTGGACGAAGTGCAGATCGGTGATGATCAGCGCACCGGTGATGCCGGCCTGCGCGTTGCGCGCGCGGGAGTCGTTGACGATGTCCATCAGCGCGCGCTGATCCATCGCGATATCGGGCTTGATCTTGCTCAGATACAATACCGTCCGCAGGGTCGACGCGGTGGGCGCACGGGCGGGCCGGATCGCGGTGACCGGTATTGGGCGCGGTTGCGGCCGGCTGGCACCGCGCAGGGCCCAGTCCTGCTCGCGGCGCATCGCGCGTCCCGGAACATAGCCCTGGATCGAAATGAGCCGTCCGGTCGCGGTCGAGGAGAGCCCTGTCTGCATGATCGTCACATATCCGGTAAAGCGATGGTGCATCCCGCCTAGCATGGTGCATGACGGTCCTGTAATATCGTATAACTACGAACCGCACTTTAGTATGGGATCTGCGTCCGTGATTGGGACCGACAGCGCGTTAGTCTGTGCGAATTCGGCAAGATGATCGATCAATAGTGCACGCGGTCGACACGGGCATCTGCGGGGACTCGGCGGCGGATGCAGATTCGTACGGCGCGGCGCGCGTCGCTAGTTGCCGGTGCGGACCGCGAGCAGGCGGGAGACCCGCGCCTTGAACGCGCGCAATGCCGGGCCGGACAGCTGTGCCGCGCTCGCCAGCGATACCGATCGCGGATTGATCGCGCCGCCATTCCTCCACACTTCCCAGTGGAGATGCGGCCCCGTCGACATACCGGTCGAGCCGACATAGCCGATGACCTGACCCTGGCGTACGCGCGTGCCCGATGCGACCGCGATCCGGCTCATATGGCCATAACCGCTCGCCAGACCGCCGCCGTGGACGAGCTTGACGAAATTGCCATAGCCGCCGGTCCGGCCCGCGAAGCTCACCACCCCGTCGGTCATCGCATGGATCGGCGCGCCCTGCGGCGCCCCGATGTCGAGTCCCTTGTGCATCCGCGTGAAACCGAGCAGCGGATGCACGCGCAGGCCGAAACCGGACGTGATGCGGCCGATCACCGGCATGCCCGACACGGCGCGGCGTTCGGTCTGGCCATTGGCATCGAACCAGCCGCCGCGGCCGGCGTCTTCGCCCTCTGCAGTGTCGAGATCCGACTGGTTGTTGGTCGCAGCGGCCGGTGCGAAGCGGACGAGTTGCAGCGTGCGCCGTCCCTGGTTGATCCCGGCGAACAGCAGCGCGCCGATCCGCGTTTCGCCGGTCGCGGCGCGTTCGCGGGCAACGATCAGGTCGAAACGGTCCGTCGCGCTGACGTCGCGCCCGATCGACAGCCGTGTCGCGATCGCCTTGATATAGGTCTCGACCGCCTTGGCGGGCACACCGGCGGCGCGCATCGACCGGTAGAGGCTGGATCCGGCGAGCCCCTGGATCCGTAGCGGAGTGCGATCGACCGCGATCGCCGTGCGCGTCATCGCCAGACCCGCTGCGGTGCGGTGCAGTGATACGTCGAGGTCGAACCGTGCGCGCACCGCGAGCGATTCGAGTGGGCGGGCTACCGTGCGATCCGCGCGCCGGCCCAGCGTCAGCGCGATCCGCGTGCCCGCCGGGATCGCGCCGGGATCGACCGTCTGCGCGATCAGCGCCGATGCAGCACTGGCGTCACGCCGGCTGACGCCCGCGCGGATCAGGACCCGGTCGAAGGCATCGCCCTGACCCAGTGTCGCGGCAAGATCGACGCTGGGCCGTTCGGGGGCCTGCGCGAGCGGCACGACAAGGTCGTTCGCCGCCATCCGCCGCCCCGTATCCGCGCCCTGGCCGAGCGGCGCGATCGCCAGTGCGCGTGCCTGTTCGCGGACCGAACCGGCCAGCGGCGCAGGGACGTGGCCGGTCAGCGGGCGAAAGCCGGGGGCGAGCATGACGGTCGCAGCGCACAGCGCGGTGCAGGTTGCGAGGCCGCGCCACCACGTCGCACTACCGATCGCGCTGCCCAGATCGGGCACCCAGTCGATCCGCGTCGCGGCGTCGTGCAACCGCGTGACGCCCCGGGGAATTGCGTCGGAACCGGTGGTGGCGGCGCGCCCGAAACCTCGGGCGTCGATGCCGCCGGCCAGCCCCAGTTCCTGCTCCGTCCCTAGATACACGTCGCGCACCTCGTGGCCCAAATTCCTGGCGCACATTTCCGGCCAGGCTCGCCGTTCCCCCCGGCGCGGGTCGGAGTCCTGTGCAGCAAGGGTCCTAAAGTCAAATTAACCCGCCGCACGCCAGCCACGCACGACGACGAGGCGTGGTGCGGCGGGGGCGGACGGAAGCCCGTGCGCGGAATACGGCGAACTTGTCCTGCCGGTCATTGCGCCGCGCGACCTTACGCCCGATGTTCTGGGCTATGAGTGACGATGTGTCCGGCGGCGTGACCGCGGTCCTGGGGCCGACCAACACAGGCAAGACGCACCTCGCGATCGAGCGGATGTGCGCGCATTCGAGCGGCATGATCGGCTTCCCGCTGCGCCTGCTCGCGCGCGAGGTCTATGACCGGGTGGTCGCGATCAAGGGTGCGAACCGCGTCGCGCTGGTCACCGGCGAGGAAAAGATCATGCCGCCCGATGCGCGCTGGCTGCTCTGCACCGCCGAATCGATGCCGGACCGCGACGTCGCGTTCGTCGGGCTGGACGAGGCTCAGCTGGGCGCCGATCCCGAGCGCGGGCATGTGTTCACCGACCGGCTGCTGCGTGCCCGCGGACGCGAGGAGACGATGATCCTAGGCTCCGAGGCGCTGCGACCGATGATCAAGGCGCTGGTTCCCGGCGCGGAGATCGTCAACCGCCCGCGCTTTTCGACGCTCACCTATGCGGGCGCCAAGAAGATCAGCCGCCTGCCCAAGCGGTCCGCGATCGTCGCCTTCTCGGCCGAGGAGGTCTATGCGGTCGCCGAGATGCTGCGCCGGCTGCGCGGTGGCGCCGCGGTGGTGATGGGCGCGCTGTCACCCCGGACCCGCAACGCGCAGGTCGCGATGTTCCAGGCGGGCGAGGTCGATTATCTCGTCGCCACCGACGCGATCGGTATGGGCCTCAACATGGACGTCGCGCATGTCGCGTTCGCGAGCCTCAACAAGTTCGACGGCAAGCGCCAGCGTCGCCTGACCGTCGCCGAGATGGCGCAGATCGCGGGCCGCGCCGGGCGACACCAGCGCGACGGCACGTTCGGCGCGCTGTCCGATGACGGGCCGGGCGCCTTCCTTCCCGAAGAGGTGCTCGCGATCGAGGAACACCGCTTTCCCCGACTCGAAAACCTCTACTGGCGGCAGGGCGAACCCGATTTCGCCAGCATCGACGCGCTGGTCGCGAGCCTCGAGGCGCGTCCGCCCGCCGGCGTCCTGCGCGCCGCACCCCAGGCGCTCGACCTCGGCGTGCTCAAGCGGCTCGCCGAGGAGGGCTGGGTGCGTGAACGCACGCGGCACCCGAAGATGGTCGCGCGGCTCTGGGCGGCATGCGGCATCCCCGATTTCCGCAAGGTCGGGCTCGACCCGCATGCGCGCTTCGTCTCGCGCGTGTTCGGGCATTTCAGCGAGGGGCGGGGGCATATCCCGCACCAATGGTTCGCCGACGAGATCGCGCGGCTCGACACCGTCGCGGGCGACGTGCCGGTGATCGCGGGCCGGATCGCGGCGACGCGGATCTGGGCCTATATCGCGCAGCGGGCCGACTGGCTCGCCGAGCCCGCGCACTGGGCCGCGCGCACCGCCGCGCTCGAGGAGCGCCTGTCCGACGCGCTCCATGCCAGCCTGACGCAGCGCTTCGTCGACAAGCGCACGACCGCGCTGATGCGCCAGATCGGTGCGGACGCCGCGTCGCTCCCCGTCGTGATCGGTCCGGAGGGCGAGGTGATGGTCGAGGATCATCCGATCGGCCGGCTCGACGGCTTCCGCTTCACCGTCGCCGCCGACGCGCGCGCCAGCGACAAGCGCCTGCTGCTCGCCGCCGCCGAAAAGCGGCTGGCGGGCGAACGCACGCGCCGCGGCCAGTCGCTCGTCGATGCGCCGGATGCGGACATCGCGCTCGACGAGTCGGCGCAGATCGTGTGGGCGGGGCATCCGGTCGCCCGTCTCGGCGCCGGCCCGTCCTTCGCCCGCCCGAAACTGATCCTCGATCGCGCGCTCGACTGTCTCGACAAGGCGGCGCGCGAGCGGATCGAGACGCGCCTGTCGCGCTGGCTCGCGGGGATGCTGAAGCGGCGGCTCGCGGTGCTCGTCGATCTTGCCGTGCTCAGCCGCGACGCGGACGCGACCCCGGCGCTGCGCGCAGTCGCCAGCGCGATCGAGGAAGCGGGCGGGATCCTGCCCCGCCTGCCGATGCGGCTCGCGCTCGAGGCGGTCGATCCCGACGAGCGCAAGCGGTTGCGCAAGATCGGCATCATGATCGGCGCGCTCGACCTGTTCGACATCCGCCTGCTCAAGCCCGAGCCGGCGCGCTGGCGCCGTATCCTCGCCGGCATCCGCGGGACGGTGATCACCGCGCCGCGCGACGGGGCGACCGTGCTCGCACGCGGCAGCGACGGCGCGACGATCGAGGCCGGGTTCCGCCCGCTGGGGCTCCAGGCGGTGCGCGTCGACCTGATCGAGCGTATCGCCCGCGCCGCGCATGATTCGCGCACCGGCCGCGCACCGTTCGCGCCCGACCCGACGCTCGCGACCTCGATTGGGCTCGAACCGGCCTCGATCGAGCGGCTGATGGCCGAGCTCGGCTTCAAGCCGCTGGCAGGCGACACGCCGCGCTGGGTCTGGCGCGGCCGCCCGCCCGCGCGCGCCGTCCCTGCGACGCCGATCGACCCGTCGCGGCAGAACGCGTTTGCCGGGCTTGCCGCACTGGTCCGCCATGGGTGAAGGCGCGATGCGGATCGATCGGTTCCTGTGGTTCGTCCGGCTCGCCAAGACGCGCAGCGCGGCCCAGGCGATCGCCGAGAAGGGGCATCTGCGAATCGACGGCCGCGCGATCGATCGCGCACACTGTCCCGTCCGGATCGGCAACGTCCTCACCTTCGCCGCCAACGACCGCGTCCGCGTGATCCGCATCGAGGCACTGCCGACACGCCGCGGTCCCGCCCCCGAAGCGCAGGCGTGCTATCAAGACCTGATCGCCGGCCAGACCCCCGCCCTCGACCAACCGAATCCTCCCCCTGGCGGGGAAGGATTAGCCAGCGGCAAAGCCTGATAACGTCTCGCAGAAGGCTTGCTATGATTGACGCGACGGGCCTGCGCGCATAGTCGCAGGCCGTTCGTCGCCGGGAAGGAATCCGGCCCAGGAGTTCTGCAATGACCTACGTCGTCACCGATGCCTGCATCCGCTGCAAGTACATGGATTGCGTGGAAGTGTGCCCGGTCGATTGCTTCTACGAGGGCGAGAACATGCTGGTGATCAATCCCAGCGAGTGCATCGACTGCGGCGTGTGCGAACCCGAATGCCCCGCCGAGGCGATCCTGCCCGACACCGAAAGCGGGCTGGAGCAGTGGCTCGAACTCAACACGACCTTCTCCGCGCAGTGGCCCAACGTCACTCGCAACGACAACCAGACGCCGCCCGACGCGGACGCGATGAAGGGCGTTGAGGGCAAGTTCGACAAGTATTTCTCGCCCGAGCCCGGCGCCGGCGACTGAAAATCGCGCGAAATTCGTGTCTTTATGGCGGATTGGGGCACGAGGGCTGTCACGATCGGCTGGTAATTTTGTTGCAAAGATGGTAATTGGGTCCGTGACGGGCGCGATATGTCAAGTCGTCCGCCTGGAGTATGTTCGAACCCTATTCCTCCACGGTGCAATCCGGCGAACGCGTCGCTGTGGCACCGCGTGGAGGCATTGATCCGGAAAGGCCCCCAATGGCTGCCAAGGCACTGTCCTTCGACGTCGGTGATTTCGTCGTTTACCCAAAGCACGGAGTCGGCCGTGTGATCGAGCTGCAACGCTCGGAAATCGCCGGCATGACGCTCGAACTTTACGTCCTCCGTTTCGAGAAGGAACGCATGACGCTCCGCGTTCCGACCAACAAGGCCGAAAGCGTCGGCATGCGCAAATTGTCCTCGGACAAGACCATGCGCGAGGCGATGGACACGCTCAAGGGCAAGCCCAAGGTCAAGCGCACCATGTGGTCGCGCCGCGCGCAGGAATATGAGGCGAAGATCAATTCGGGCGACCTCGTGTCGATCGCCGAAGTGGTCCGCGACCTGTTCCGCGCCGACGACCAGCCCGAGCAGAGCTATTCCGAGCGTCAGATCTTCGAAGGTGCGACCAGCCGTCTCGCCCGCGAACTCGCCGCGATGGAAGAGATTGACGAGCCCAAGGCGCAGGAGAAGATCCTCGACATCCTCCGCGCCGCCGCCGCGATCTACAACAAGGACAAGCTGCCCGCCTGACCGCTGGCGCTCCGTTCGATGACGCAAGGGCGGTCCCGCGGGGCCGCCCTTTTGCGTTTCTGGCCCGCCGGCCGATGACCACCAAGGATTCCGCTTCCGCCTCTCGCCGATCGGGTGTATTGTTTGGGCAATACACAGGAGGATGCCATGAAGTATCTTGCGCTCGGTCTGATGATGCCGCTTGCCGCCTGCTCGTTCAGCTGGTCGGGGGACGATGACGGGGCGGGGGCATCGCCGAGCGGCACCGGCACGACCCGCACCTATATGGTCAGCGATTTCAGCACGATCGACCTGCGCGGTGCGAGTGACGTCGATGTCCGCGTGGGCACGGGCTTTTCGGTGCGCGCCCAGGGACCGGTCGAGCTGCTCGACCGGCTGAAGATCGAGCGGGAAGGCGACACGCTCGAGATCGGGCGGCGCAAGAATGTGGATCTTGGCTGGGGCCGATCGGGCAAGGTCAAGGTCTTCGTCACGCTGCCGCGGCTGGCGGGGGCGACGATATCGGGATCGGGGGACATGACCGTTGACCGGGTCGAGGGAACGCGATTCGCGGCTGATATCGCGGGCTCCGGCAGTCTGGGGGTCGCGGCAGTGAAGGTCGACGATCTCGCGGTCTCGATCGCGGGGTCGGGCAGCGTCTCGGCGGTGGGATCCGCGCGGGCGCTGGCGGTCGAGATCGCCGGCTCGGGTGATGTCGACGCAGCCGGGCTCAAGGCCCGCTCCGCGCGGGTCGAGATTGCCGGTTCGGGCAGCGTCCGCGCGGTGGTCGGTGGCCCCGCCACCGTCGACATGATGGGGTCGGGCGATGTCGACCTGGGCAGCGCGGCACGGTGCACCGTGTCCAAGATGGGCTCCGGCTCGGTCCGCTGCGCACCGTGATCCGCTGCGCGCGCGGCTTGCGTCGGTGCGTCGAAGCGGCAACGATCGGGCGATGATCCGTTTTCTTGTCCTGCCGCTCCTGTTTGCCTGTCCCGTCGCCGCGGCCGCGGCCGATCGTAGCGTATCGGTGGGCAGCTTCGAGCGGGTCCGGATCGACGGTCCGTTCGACGTGCGCCTCGTCACGGGATCGCCCGGCGCGAAGGTTTCGGGGGATCCGCACGCGACCGAGGCGGTCGAGATCCGCGTCGACGGTGCGACGCTGTCGGTCCGGCGGAGCACGAGCCGCTGGGGCGAGCGACCCGAGACGGGGGCGCAGCGCCCGGTCATCGTGACGCTGTCCACCCCGCGACTCGCCTTTGCCAGCGTCGTGGCGGGGGGGCGGCTGACGATCGATCGCATGAAGGGGATGCGGCTGGACCTCGCGGTCAGCGGTGCGGGCAGTCTTGCGGTGAACGATGCGCAGGCGGACCAGCTGAATGCCACCGTCATCGGCACCGGGCGGATGACGCTGGCAGGGCGCAGTGCGCGCGCGCGTCTGACCGTCAGTGGTCCGGGGCTGATCGACGCGACCGCTTTCGCCGTCGATGATCTCGTCGTCATGCAGGACGGCGTCGGCGAAACCCGCGCCTCGGCGCGCCGCACCGCGCAGGTGACGAACAGCGGGGCCGGATCGGTCACGGTCGCGGGCACCGCCGCCTGCACGGTCCGCGCCGCCGCCACCGGCCCCGTGATCTGCGGCCGCTAAGCGCGCAGGCTAGATCAGCGCGAGTTCGGCGAGCTTGGTCATCAGCGCGGGCGGCATGATGTCGAGCCCGGTTGCGTCGCCGCCGAGATCGAGCGGCGCATCGGCGCCCTCCAGATACCGCCACCCCTGATGTGCGCGCTTCGGCCGTGCCTGAACGAGCACCAGTTTGGGATCGATATGGATCGCGACTCGTCCGCCCTCCGCCTCGCCAAAGCCCAGGATCGGCGACCGCGCGATCAGCTGGTGCTTCAGGATCCAGTACATCGAGCCGCCTTCGCCGACCGGCCCCGCCACCTCCTCGTGCCGCTTGGGCAGGTAGCGGGTGGTGAGGAACACGGGGCCCTCTTCACCGCGCAGCCGCAGGCGCTCCGCCAGATGGTCGACGCTGTCCGCGCCGAACGCGACTTTGGTGAGGTGAAGCGGCATCCGTCTGAAAATGGGCGCTAATCCGCGCCAGTCAACCGGAGCGTCAACCGTGCAGCCCCCACAGGCTGGCAAGGCCGAGGAACGAGAAGAACCCCATCGTGTCGGTCATCGTCGTCACGAACACCGCCGACGAGACCGCGGGATCGATCCGGAACTTGTCGAGCGTGATCGGGACCAGCACGCCGGAAAGCCCTGCGGTGATGTTGTTGGTGAGCATCGCCGCCGCGATCACGATCGACAGGTCGGTGTTGCGGAAGATCACATAGGTGCCAAGCCCGATCAGCGTGCCCAGCATCACGCCATTGGCCGTGGCGATCCGGAATTCGCGGACGATCATCCGCTTGGTGTTCGAACTCGTCAGCTGGTTGGTCGCGAGCGCGCGGACCACGACCGCGAGCGTCTGCGTCCCGGCATTGCCGCCCATCCCCGATACGATCGGCATCAGCACCGCGAGCAATGCGAAGCTCGCGATCGTCCCCTGGAACAGCCCGACGACCGACGACGCGACCATCGCGGTGCCCAGATTGACCACCAGCCAGGTGAAGCGCGTCCGCACCGTCAGCCGGATCGGTTCGTTGATGTCGCCGTCGCCAGCCCCTGCCAGACGCAGCGTATCCTCGCCCGCCTCTTCGGAAATAATGTGGACGATGTCGTCGACGGTGATCATGCCGACCAGCCGGCCGCCATGATCGACCACCGCGGCGGAGATCAGCGCATATTTCTGGAAGCGCAGCGCAACCTCTTCCTGGTCCATGTCGACCGGGATCAGCGTCTGTTCGCGCTTCATCACATCGGCCATCGCAATCCCGCGCGGCGTGCGCAGCATCCACGACAGCTGGCACGTGCCGATCGGCTTGTGCGCGGGGTCGACGACGAAGATTTCCCAGAAATCGGTCGTCAGCTCCTCGTGACCGCGCAGATAATCGATCGCGTCACCGACGGTCCAGTGCTCGGGCACCGCGATCAGCTCGCGCTGCATCAGGCGGCCCGCGGATTCCTCGGGGTAGCTCAGCGCCTCCTCGATCGCGGCGCGATCATCGGGATCGAGCGCGCGCAGCACCGCGCGCTGCTCGTCCTCGTCCATGTCCTCGATGATCGCGACCGCGTCATCGGTATCGAGTTCGGAGGCAAGGTCGGCGACCTGGTGCGGCTCGAGTGCGTCGATCAGATCCTCGCGGACATAATCGTTCATCTCGGCGAACACGTCGCCGTCGAGCAGATCGGTGACCGCGCGCGCCAGCGCCGCGCGATCCTCCTGCGGCGTCAGCTCGAACAGATCGGCGATGTCGGCGGGGTGCAGCGGCTCGACCAGCGCGCGTGCTGCCGCATTGTCACCGTCCTCGACCGCGTCGAGCACGGCGCGGACGAACTCGGGCCGCAACCGGTCGTCACGATCGAGCTGGGTTTCGGGCTGGGTCTCGGTTTCGACCTCGGGAAGCTCGAGTTCGCTCATGGCTGCCTCCCTTAAAAGCGTGCGCTTGGGCCCTAACGCGCTGCGCATGCATTTGCCAGTCGCGGGGTGGATCCCTATCTGCCGCGCATCAATTCAGGAGAAGACCCAATGGCCGATACCCCCGAAACGCTGACGCTGACCCTCGACGGCGGTGACGTGACGATCAAGCTGCGCCCCGATCTGGCCCCGAAGCATGTCGAGCGCATCGTCGAGCTGGCCAATGACGGCTTCTACGACGGCGTCGTGTTCCACCGCGTGATCCCCGGCTTCATGGCGCAGGGCGGCGATCCCACCGGCACCGGCATGTCGGGGTCGGACAAGCCGAACCTCAAGGCGGAATTCTCGGCCGAGCCGCATGTCCGCGGCGTGTGCTCGATGGCGCGCACCAACCAGCCCGACACGGCGAACTCGCAGTTCTTCATCGTGTTCGACGACGCGCGCTTCCTCGACAAGCAGTACACCGTCTGGGGTGAAGTCACCAACGGCATGGAGCTGATCGACGCGCTCCCCAAGGGCGAGCCGCCGCGCCAGCCCGGCAAGATCGTGAAGGCACGCGCAGCCTGAGCTGAAGACTGCACCGGCGCAGCGAAGCTGCGTCGGAGACAGTCGAAGCCGGCCGGCGGAGCAAAGCTCCGTCCGACGGCGCGGCTTAGCCGCGACGCGCTTGAAGTCAGAAGCGCGTCGCGGTTGCTGCCCTGACCCTCTCTCAACCGTACATCCGGTATCCGAGCGGAGGCTGTGCCTCGCTAAACTTCCGCTAGCGTCTTGATCAGCCAGTCATGGAACAGCTTGACCGGCTTGGCCTGCAGCGCGCGCGGGCGGCAGACGAACCAATAGCTGTACGGGCTCTCCACCTCGATTTCGAACAGCCGCACGAGCCGCGGATCGTTCGCATCCTCGAAATGGCTGGCATGCATGAACGCGACGCCCAGCCCCTGCGCCGCCGCTTCGAGCATCAGCGCCCCCGAATCAAAATGATCGATCGCCAGCGGCTCGATATCGTCGAGCCCAGCCGCCGTCCGCCACGCGGTGAACGTATCCGTCATGTCGCGGTGGACCAGCGCGGTCAGCGTCGAGAGCTGTTCGGGTCGGGTGATCGGATCGGCGCGGTCGAGCAGGGTGCGCGCACCGATAACATAGACCGAATTGCGATCGAGCCGCCGCGCATAGAAGGCCGGATCGATCTCGCGCGACAGCGCGATCACCGCGTCCAGCCCGTCACCCAGCCGCGATACCAGATGCGCCGCGGTATCGATGTCGAGATGCAGTTCGGGATGCGACGCGCGGAGTTCGCCGAGCCGCGGGAACAGCTTCTGCGACGCATAGAGCGGCAGGATGCCCAGCCGCAGCCGCAGCACCTCGGTCGTGCTGGTCATCGATTCGACCGCATCCGACAGCGAATCGAGCACCGGCGCGATCTGCGCGAGCAGGCGTTCGCCGTCGGCGTTCAGCACCATCGCCTGATGCCGGCGTGCGAACAGCGGCTTGGCGATGAACCGTTCGAGGCTCTGCACGCGCCGGCTGAGCGCGGGCGCGGACAGCGCCAGATCCTCCGCGGCGGCCTTGATCGAGCCCAGCCGCGCGACCTGGACGAACGCCTCGATAGCCCCGAGTGGCGGCAGCCTCCGCATGATTCCTCCCCGACTCCCTTACCCGACTCGATGCATGTGATCCGCATCATTGGCCGCATTGAAGCCTACGATTGCAGTTAGCGCAATCGTAGCGGATCCATTCGCACTTGCAACATGAACCGCCTCGACGCAAAAAGACCTCGCCTTTCAGGCATCCTCTCCTAAAAACTTTCATGGGCTGGCCTTTATTGGCCGGCCCTTTTTTTTGTCTTTTCAAGTCCTCGCAAGCCCGGCGGCGGCCCCCCATCTGACACGCTTCGAGTTTGAAGGAGTCGAGATGCCCGATAGCGAAACCCCGACGCGGAAAATCCAGGTGGCGAACGCGCGTCCCGAGGACAGCGGCCGCGGCCTGGCGCATCTGCCGCGCGCGCTGATGGCGACGCTCGGCATCGGCGAGGGCGACGTGATCGAGATCCTCGGCAAGCAGAACACGCCCGCGCGTGCCGTCGGGCCGTATCCGGAGGACGAGGGGCTCGACATCCTGCGCATCGACGGGCTCCAGCGCGCGAATGCGGGTGTGGGCTCGGGCGATTTCGTCGAGGTGCGCAAGGCCGAATCGAAGCCCGCGACGCGCGTCGTCTTCGCACCCGCACAGCAGAATCTCAGGCTCCAGGGCTCGACCAACGCGTTGAAGCGCACATTCCTCGGCCGGCCGATCTGCCAGGGCGACATCGTCGCGACCGCGGGGCATCAGCGCGTCGGCAACATGCCCGCGGGCGTCCAGCAGTTCATGAACGCGCCTGCCTATGCGCTGCAGGAGATCCGCCTCGCGGTGATCGCCGCCAGCCCCAAGGGCGTCGTCCATATCGACGAGAATACCGAGATCGAGCTGCGCCCCGAATATGAGGAGCCGCAGGACGCACGCCGCGCCGACGTCACCTATGACGATATTGGTGGCATGGCGCAGACGATCGACCAATTGCGCGAGATGGTCGAGCTGCCGCTGCGCTATCCCGAGTTGTTCCAGCGCTTGGGCGTCGATCCGCCCAAGGGCGTGCTGCTGCACGGCCCCCCCGGCACCGGCAAGACGCGGCTCGCACGCGCGGTCGCCAACGAATCCGATGCGCAGTTCTTCCTGATCAACGGTCCCGAGATCATGGGTTCGGCCTATGGCGAGTCGGAAGGCAAGCTGCGCCAGGTGTTCGAGGAAGCCGCCAAGGCCGCGCCGTCGATCGTCTTCATCGACGAGATCGATTCGATCGCACCCAAGCGCGGGCAGGTGTCGGGCGAGGCGGAAAAGCGTCTCGTCGCGCAGTTGCTGACGCTGATGGACGGGCTGGAGGCACGCGCCAATCTCGTCGTGATCGCCGCGACCAATCGTCCCGAGGCGATCGACGAGGCGCTGCGGCGTCCCGGCCGGTTTGACCGCGAGATCGTCGTCGGCGTTCCCGACGAGCGCGGCCGCCGCGAGATTCTCGGCATCCATGCGCGCGGCATGCCCTTGGGCGACCGGGTCGATCTCGACGAGCTGGCGCGCACGACCTACGGCTTTGTCGGTGCCGATCTCGCCGCGCTGGCGCGAGAGGCGGCGATCGAGGCAGTGCGGCGGATCATGCCCAAGCTCAACCTCGAGGAACGCACGATCCCGCCCGAGGTGCTCGACGACCTGTCGGTCACGCGCGAGGATTTCCTCGGCGCATTGAAGCGCGTCCAGCCATCGGCGATGCGCGAAGTCATGGTCCAGGCGCCGACCGTGCGCTGGGCCGATGTCGGCGGGCTCGACGACGCGCAGATGCGGCTGAAGGAGGGCGTCGAGCTTCCGCTCAAGAATCCCGACGCGTTCCGGCGGCTTGGCATCCGCCCGGCCAAGGGCTTCCTGCTCTATGGCCCTCCCGGCACCGGCAAGACGCTGCTCGCCAAGGCGGTCGCGCGCGAGGCGGAGGCCAATTTCATCGCCACCAAATCGTCAGACCTGCTCAGCAAATGGTATGGCGAGAGCGAGCAGCAGATCACCCGGCTGTTCCAGCGCGCGCGTCAGGTCGCACCCTGCGTGATCTTCATCGACGAGCTCGATTCGCTGGTGCCCGCCCGCGGCAGCGGGGCGGGCGAGCCGCAGGTGACCGAACGTGTGGTGAACACGATCCTCGCCGAGATGGACGGTCTGGAGGAGCTCCAGTCGGTCGTCGTGATCGGCGCGACCAACCGCCCCAATCTGATCGACCCGGCGCTGCTTCGCCCGGGGCGGTTCGACGAGCTTGTCTATGTCGGCGTGCCCGACAAAGCGGGGCGCCGCCGGATCCTCGGCATCCAGACGCAAAAGATGCCGCTCGCGTCCGACGTCGATCTCGATCGTCTCGCGGACCGCACCGACCGGTTCTCGGGTGCGGACCTGGAGGACGTCGTCCGCCGCGCAGGCCTGGTCGCGCTGCGTCGCTCGATCGATTCGACCGACGTGACGATGGCCGATTTCGACAATGCGCTTAAGGAATCGCGCGCAAGCGTCACGCCCGAGACCGAGCGTGAGTATGAGCAGATGGCCGCCCGCCTGAAACAGGACGCGACCGCCATCCAGCCGATCGGCTTCGCCTTCCCCGGCAAGAAGGACTGAGCATCCCGCCACCCCGGACCCGGTCCGGGGTGGCGACGGCCGCCGGTCCGGTCAGGCCGGCGTGACGCCCGGCGATTCGCGCAACGTCGCCCAGGCATAGCCGATCAACACCACGCAAGCCGCGCCCGCGACCAGATAGGGCAGCGAATGCTGCGCCTCGTACAGTCCGACCCCGATCGACGGGCCGAGCACGAAGCTCGCGCCGTTGATGCTGGTCACCTTGCCCGCCACCGACCCTTGCGCATTCGCGCCGACCGCGAGCGAGGCGCCCGCGGTGAAGCCCGGCCGCGTGAAGCCGAAACCGAGACTCGCCAGCGCATAGGCGGTCGCGATCGTGTAGAGCGAGGTCGCGATCCCCGTCAGCGCGGTGCCCACCGCCGCCAGCACCAGCCCGGTCAGCACGAGCTGGCGCGGGGTCAGGTTGAGCCGCGGAATGATTCCCCATTGCGCGAGCAGCGCTGCACCTGCGCCCATCATCAGCACGATCCCCGTGGGCTCGAGCGCGAGTGCGGGCGCAAGGTTGAGCCTGTCGATCACCAGGAACCCGATCGCCTGCCCGGTCATCGCCTGTGCATGCCCCATGACCAGACCGGCGATCATCCAGGCGCGGATGCGCGGATCGGTATAGCCGACCTGTTCGACATGCGACTGGGTCGCGGCGGTGACCGAAGCCCCGCTCGGCGCGCCGCCGATCGAGGGATAGGACGCGCTTGCGCCGTGCGTATCTTCATGTGGCGCGACGATCCGGTCGTCGGGCAGCATCCGCCGCACCGTGATCCACACCGCCACGCCGAACAGCGCGAACAGGAAGGCGGGGCCCGCCAGCCCTACCTCGAGTCCACCGACCGACCCGAGAATCAGATAGGGCGCGATCGCCGGCCCCAGGATCGTGCCGAGCCCGAAGGCGGAGGCGAGCAGGGTCAGCGCACGCGTCCGCTCCGCGCGCGTGGTCTCGCCCGCGACCAGCGCCTGCACCGCGGGCGGGGCGGCGGCACCGAATGCGCCATAGATCAGCCGCCCGGCGATGAAGCAGCCGAACGCCGCGGTCCCGCCGATCCAGTGGTTGATCCCGGCCATCAGGAACAGCCCGCACAGCGTCAGCGACACGCTGAACCCGCCGATGCCGAGCAGGATCATTGCGCGGCGCCCATGCCGGTCGGACCGGTTCGCCCAGAACGGCGCGGCGATCACCCAGAGCAGCGCGGACACCGAAAACGCGCCTGCCACCGCGCTGTCGGCGACGCCCAGCGACCGGCCGAGCGCGGGCAGCACCGATTGCAGCGCGGTATTGCCCGCGGCGATCGTCAGCATGACAAGGAACATCAGCGCGAAGCGACGATCGATCCGCGCATCCTCGCGACCAGTACCGGTCATGGCCGCGCCCAGTCATAGTCGCGCTCGACCCGTGCGACGGTGACGCGGTAGCGGTCATACCAGAGCGCGCGCCCGCGGTCGCGAATCGCGGCATGGTCGGGATCGTCGCGCCACGCGATCGCCGCGGCGTCGTCCGCCCAATAGCTGATCGTGATCCCCAGCCCGGCCTGGTCGCGCACGCTGTCGATCCCGCGATAGCCGGGTTGCGTCGCGGCGAGCGCCTCCATTGCGGCGGCGGCCGCGGCATAGCCGGCGGGGTCGGTGCCGTTACGGTTCGACATGAAAATGACCGCCGTCTGGCCCGTCCGATCGTCGTGCATGCCCAATGCTTAAGCCAAGCCCGGGGGTTGGCAAGCGCGGGTTGCGGCACCGGGCACTGGTCGCGTTCGGTGCGGTTCGTCGCGTGATGCAACCCGCAGGCCTTGAAACACGTTTGGAATCCGTGCGACGGGGGGCTTAAAGCCTCGCGTGCGCGCGGGATCCCTGATCGTAAGGAACACGATGCCCAGTCCGACCACAGCCGCCCGGCGCGCGCGCACCCGCCCCGCCGGCGTGCCCTCCCCGTGGCAGATGTTCTTCACCGAATTCCTGAAACACCCTGTCATGGTCGGCTCGATCGTGCCGTCCTCGGACAAGCTGATCCGCAAGATGCTCGGCCGGGTCGACTGGGACAACACCAAGGTGTTCGTCGAATACGGACCCGGCGTCGGCACCTTCTGCCGCCCGATTCTCGACCGGATGGCGCCCGACGCGACGCTGATCGTGATCGACACCAACCCCGATTTCATCCGCTATCTGCGCCACACGATCACCGATCCGCGGTTTTCGGCGGTGCTCGGCTCGGCCGCCGATGTCGAAAAGATCGTCGCCGATCACGGCTTCGAATCGGCCGACTATGTCCTTTCGGGCCTGCCCTTTTCGACGCTGCCCCCCGGCGTCGGTCCGGCGATCGCGGCCGGCACGCATTCGGTGCTGCGCAGCGGCGGTGCGTTCCTGGTCTATCAGTTCAGCCCGAAGGTGAAGGACTTCCTCACCCCGCATTTCGAATCGATCGATCACGACATGGAATGGTGGAACGTGCCCCCGGCGCAGCTCTACTGGGCCTGGAAGGACTGATCCGTCAGCCGCGCGCGCAGCGCGGCGAGTTCGTCGGGCGGGGCATCGGGTCTCGCTGATGCTGGCTTGCCGGCCCGTAGCCGCGCCCGGTCTTTTGCATCGGGCTCGACGCGGCGGACGCGGACTGCGGCCCGGCCGAGGCGCTCGATCCCGAGCAGCCGGGCGGCGCCGCGTGACAGGTCGATCAGCCGCGAGGGCGTGAACGGCCCGCGGTCGTTGATCCGCAGCAGGATCGTCCGGCCGGTGTCGAGCGCAGTGACCTCGACATAACTTGGCAGCGGCAGGACGGTATGCGCGGCAGAAATGCCCTTCACACGAAACCGTTCGCCGTTCGCAGTCTGGTTGCCCGATTCCCGGCCATACCAACTCGCCATGCCGACCGCGTCATAGCCCGGCAGATCGGCGGGCCGGTAGGTCGTGCCGCGCACGCTGTAAGGGCGGCCGATCTTGACCGGATAGTCGCTGACCGGGCGGTAGCGCGTCGTGCCGCAGCCGGCGAGCATGGCGCACAGTGCAAGGGCGGCCAGCAGGCCGGGCGTATCGGAACGCGGTGCGATTGGGATCATTATCCCTGCTAGCGGACACCCGGTCGAAGCTGAACCCCATTGCGGCGAACCGCCCGCGCGCGGGATCGTAGCGTTTGCTTAACCGCTTTACCCTACGGTTACAGTCTGTTCGAAGGTGCCATGACGCATTTCATTACCCGGTTGAGGCAGCTTCGCCACTCGGATCACGCGGTTGCCGCGGACGTCCGGGCGACTCTGGTCACCTCGCTCTATGCCTCACCCAAGTCGCTGGTGATCGGTGCGTTGACGAGCACGGGTATCGCCACGGTCGTGGCTGTCACCAGTGGCGATCGCTGGCTTGCCGGCTTCGCGGTGCTGATCGGGCTGGTTGCCGCACTGCGGATCATCGGCATCGTCCAGCGCGTGCCCGATCAACAGGCCGCTGACGTATTTGCTGTCGATCGGGGTGCCGCCGAGCGCCCCCGGGCAGGACAGTGGGAGTTTTACTACCGCATCGGCGCCTTCGCCTTTTCCGCGCTGCTCGGCATGTTCGGGCTGCTGACGCTGACCCGGACCGCGGACGGCGTGCTTCATCTCCTCTCGGTGACGACGGCGATCGGCTATGCGGCGGGGATTGCCGGACGCAATGCGGGTCGGCCGACGATCGCGCTCGCGCAGCTTTGCCTCGCGTCGCTGCCGCTCGCGGCGGGGCTTTTGCTGTCGGGTGAGCCGCTCAACGCCGTGCTTGCGATCGTCATCATCCTGTTCGTGCTGGCGATGATCGACATCACGCTGCAGACCTATGAGGCCATCCTCGGCGCAACCATCGCGGCGAGTGAAAAGACCGCGCTCGCCGAACATCACGCCGCATTCGCGCGACGCGACGACCTCACCGGGGTCGCCAACCGCACCGCGTTTCGCGAATGGTTCGAGCGGCGGCTGCACCGGCTGGAATCGACCGGCGAGCTCCTGTCGATCCACTGGATCGATCTCGACCGGTTCAAGGAGATCAACGATTCGCTCGGTCACCTGGCGGGCAACGTGCTGCTGACCGAGGTTGCGCAGCGGCTCCAGACCGCGTTCGTCACCGATGGCGGCACCATCGGGGTGGCCGGTGACGCGATCGTCGCGCGGCTGGGCGGCGACGAGTTCGCGGTCGTCTGCGCGATCGGCGCGCGCGACGATGCCCGCACGATCGCCGATCATATCCTTGACCTCGTCGCACAGCCCGTGGCCTATGCCGGACGCCGGCTGACGGTCGGCGCCTCGCTCGGCGTGGCGATCGCACCGATCGACGGGGGCGACGCGGACACGCTGCTCAAACATGCCGACCTCGCACTCTACCGCGCCAAGGAAAGCGGCCGGGGGGCCTTCTGCTTCTACGAACCGGTGATGGACGAGAAGATCGAACGGACGCGCGCGCTGACCAGCGACCTGC
This sequence comes from Sphingomonas sp. Leaf30, assembly GCF_001422525.1. Lineage (NCBI taxonomy): Bacteria > Pseudomonadati > Pseudomonadota > Alphaproteobacteria > Sphingomonadales > Sphingomonadaceae > Sphingomonas > Sphingomonas sp. Leaf30. The sequence goes on from NZ_LMKZ01000001.1 coordinate 280,589, forward strand.
ACGGCGCGATCGCGCGCGGCGAGCTGTGGCTCGCCTTCCAGCCGATCTTCGATCTGGCGACGCATCGCATCCTGTCGTGCGAGACGCTGCTGCGCTGGGACAGCCCGTGCCACGGCAGCGTGTCGCCTGCCGAATTCATCCCGATCGCCGAGCAGAGCGGGCTGATCGTCGAGATCGGTGCCTGGGTGCTGCGCGAGGCCTGCCGTCACGCGCTGGACTGGCCGGACACGGTGCGTGTCGCGGTCAACCTGTCGCCGATCCAGCTCCTGTCGCCCGGGCTCGCCAAGGTGCTGAAGGACGCGCTCGACGCCAGCGGGCTCGCGCCGGGGCGGCTCGATCTCGAAGTGACCGAATCGGTGTTGCTCGACGATATCGACGCATCGCTGGCGGCGCTGTCGGCGATCAACCGGATGGCGGTCGGCACCACGCTCGACGATTTCGGCACCGGCTATTCGTCGCTCGGCTATCTCACCAAATTTCCGTTCCAGACGCTCAAGATCGACCGGTCGTTCATCACCGCGCTCGACGACAATCCCGCGTCGATGGCGATCATCCAGACGGTGGTCGATCTTGCCGCGACGCTTGGCATGCAGACCGTCGCCGAGGGTATCGAGACGCAGACCCAGCTCACGCAGCTGCGTCGCACCCGCTGCACCGCGGTGCAGGGTTTCCTGCTCGCGCGCCCGATGTCGGCAAGCCAGGTGGCGAACCTGCTTGCCGACGAAACCCCCAGGATGCGTGCGCTGTCCTGAGGGCCGGGGGCGATGTCCGTCAGCCTTTCGGCTTGTCGAGCAGACGGGTCTGCGCCGCGACGAGCCGCCGCATCAGCTTGAGATCCCCCTCGCTGAGGCGCAACGCGGCGTCCGCCCACAGGTCGACCACCGCCTCGAGCTCGTCGAGCGCCAGCGGATTGACCGCGCGCGACGCTTCGTAGATCGCGCAATGCCCGCTGTGGCGACGCCGGTTCTGGCGGATATAGTCCTCGACCACCCGGCGGCCCTGGCCGGGGTCGGCGAGTGCGTGGACGATACCCAGATCATAGAGCTCCTCCGCGCTGTAGTTGCGCCCGCTGAGGATCATCTGCTCGGCCCGCGCCGCGCCGAGACGCCGCGACAGGAAGCAGTGCGCCCCCATGCCGGGGAACAGCCCGAACACGGTCTCGGGAAGCCCGAAGCTCGCGCCGCGTTCGGCGACGACGACGTTGAACGACAGCAGCGCCTCGAACCCGCCGCCCAGCGCATCGCCCTCGACCAGACCGATCGTCACGATCGGCAGGTCGAGGCCGCGCAGGTTGCGGTGCAGGATCTGTACGCAGGCGCGGCCATATTGGACCAGCGCCTCGCGGTGACCGGCACGGATATGCTGTGCGAACAGGTCGAGATCACCGCCGAGCGAGAAGACGCCGGGGAATCGCGAGCCGAGCACGAGATAGCGAATCGGCATCGCCCCGGAGGTGTGGGCGCTGTGGATATCAGCCTGCCACTGACCAAAGTCCGCGAGCAGCGCAGGGTTGAAACTCGGCCGCGTCCTTGGCCGCATATAGGTCCACAGCGTGTCGGCCTGCGGGTCGAACGTCACCTCGAGCTGGTCGAGCGCGAATAGCGGTGGGGTGGGGGCGGGGGCCGCGATCCCGGCTGTGGTCGCGGTTGCGGGTCGCGGGGCCGGCGAGAAATGTCGGGCGGGTAAAGCAAGAGTCACTGTGGCATTCCTTTGTAATCGCAGCGCAGTGCTGCACCGCCGAACCTAGGGCACAATGGCGGCGATCCCGCGGGGGCGTGCGCGCGACGCGCGTTAAAATCCGTCTCGCGCGACACCGCGCCGGTGCGCTAGGCGGGGTCGGGGTCAGGGGCGGTCGTGGCGCACGGTCCGCGACCCGGTGCTGGCCCCCGAAACTGGACGTTTGCCGATCATGACAGCGAAATGGATAGAGGCTGGGCTGGCCGGAGCGCTGGTTGCGGGATTGTGGCTCCCGGCACCATCCGGCGCGGCGCAAACCAGTGTCGCACCGTCCGCCCCGTCGCCAATCGTCCCGTCACCGCCCGCCCCGTCACCGATCGCGCCGGTCGATGCCCTGCAACTTCAGCTCCCCGTCGATGCGGCGATGCAGGACGCGGCGGAATATGCGCGGCGTTTCGGCGTGCCGCTCGATGTCGCGCTCCACCGGATGCGGGCGCAGGCGGCGACGATTCCCGTCACCGACGCGCTGCGCCTCGAATTCGCCGATCGCCTTGCCGGCATCGCGGTCGAGCATGACCCGGCCTACCGGATCGTGGTGCTGCTGACCGGCACCGATCCGGTCGCGGACCGCGCCGTCGAGGCAGGGGGGATGAGCGTCCCGCTGGTGTTCCGGACCGGCGCGGCGGCGACACTCGACCGGATCCTCGGCCAGATCCGCACCTTCCAGGCGGCGATCCGCGCCGCGCTTCCGCACCCCCCCGGCATCGGTGCGGATCAGCGGACGGGTATGCTTGTCGTGATGGTCGCGACCGCGGACCTCGCACTCGACCGGGACGGCGCGCTCACCGCCAAGTTCGCCGATATGACCGGCGTTCCCGTGCGGATCGAAGCCAGCGATCGCCCGATGCTGCCGATGGCGCTTCAGACGAGCATAACAGCCACGCCGGGCGCCACAGCGCCCGGGATCCCTGTGGCGACGATCCCGCCTGCCGACGTCGTGACCGTGATGCCGGACGTCGCGGGCGGGGGGCGGGTGGTCGGGACGGTCGACGGGCGGCGCTATGTCTGCACGACGGGATTCGTCGTCACCGATGGCGTCGCGGATGCGATCGCCACCGCCGCGCATTGTCCCGACACGCTCGATTATGTCGGGCGGCCGCCGGCGGGCGCGGAGCGGCGGGCGATCGCGCTGCCCTATGTCGGCCAATGGGGCTGGGGGTATCAGGACGTCCAGATCAACCGCGCGCCCGCGCTGCCGGCGACTGCGCCACGGCTGCCCGCCTTCTTTGCCGATACCGCCAAGACCCGGCTCAGGACCGTCGCGACATGGCGCAACCGGACCAGCACGCGCGCGGGCGACTTCGTCTGTCACCGCGGCGAGCGGACCGGCTATAGCTGCGCGCCGGTCGCGATGGTCGATTTCGCCCCCGCCGGTGATCTGTGCGGCGGCGCATGCCTGCCGACCTGGGTCGCGGTCGAAGGGCCGACGTGCAAGTCAGGCGACAGCGGCGCGCCGGTCTTCATAGGCCAGGTCGCGCTCGGCCTCGTCAAGGGCGGCACCTACCGCGCCGATGGCAGCTGCCTCTTCTATTATTACATGTCGACCGACTATCTGCCGCCCGGCTGGACGCTCGCCTATCGCTGAGCGCAGACGCGCAGCCTAGAGGGGCAGGACGAACGCCGCCCCCGGAACCGCGACCCGGGCGACATGCGGCCTGAGTAGCCCGTCCGCGTCGATCGGCAGCAGCGTCACGCATTCGTCCTTCTCGTTCGCGACGACCATCAGGCCCTCGTCCTCCAACAGCACGAAGTGTCGCGGATAGGCCGCCCCCGCTGGCGCATGCTGGATCAGCCGCGGGTCGCCTTTCGCGTCGAGCGCGAAGACCGCGATGCTGTCATGCCCACGGTTGGAGACATAGAGGCGGTCCCCCGCCGTGTTGATCGCCAGATGCGCGACGATGCTCGGACCCTCATACTCTTCGGGCAGCGTCGACACGGTCCTGGTCGCCGAGAACCGACCCTCGCCGCCGACCAAAACGGTCAGCGTGTTCGTCAGTTCGCTGGCAAGATACGCCACGCGCTGGACATGCGGATGCAGCAGCAGATGGCGTGGCCCCGATCCCGCTGGTGCGTGAAAGGCTGTTCCGGCCGCCCGGACACGGTTGCCGCCCGGCGCCGGCGCCACCGCGAAGGCGCGGATCTCGTCCGTCCCCAGATCGGTTGCATAAAGCCAGCGATCCTCGGCGTCGAACCCGACCCAGTGTGCATGCGGGCTCGTCTGACGCTCGCGGTTCGGACCCGATCCTTTATGGGCAAAGACATGGGCTGGCGCGTTCGGCAGGCCGTCGGCGTCGAGATCTAGGACCGACACGCTCCCACTCGCATAATTGGCGACGGCGAGCAGGTTGTGGTTGTGGCTCAGCGCGAGATGACAAGGCGCGTCCCCATTGACCGCCACGCGGACGATCTGTCGCCAGCCGTCGGCGGTCGCGCGATACAAGCCGATCGCGCCGTCATCGCGCTCGTCGACGAGATAATGGAGGTCATGGCGCGGCGAATGCACGCCGAAGGACACGTTTATCGCGTCAGGATAGGGCGCGCCGGTCGACCAGCCATCGCCGTGTCGCAGTGGGTGCAGCCCGCCGCGATTGGTACCGATCCAGAGGCCGGCGGGTCGACTCACGAGGCGGTCACCCCATGCCGACACCGCCGGGATCCTCCGACCAGCGGGGCCGCGCGGACGCGGCCCCGGTTGATCACTTGCCGCGCAGCGTGTTGAGCAGCGCGATGCCGACGACGCCGACCAGCGCCGCGGTGGCGAACGGACGATCCTTGGCAAACGCACGCGCCTTGTCGGCGAGCGGTGCGACGGTGTCGGTCGCGGTGCCGATCGCCTTGTTCGCGGTGCCTGCGATCTGGTCGGCGACGCCGCCGGCCTGGAGCGAGCTGTCGCCCGTTGCATTGCCTGCTGCCTGCTTCACCGAACCGAGCAGATCCTGGCCTTCACCCTTCAAGGTCGTCGTGTTCATGCTAAACTCCTATGCTGGACGGCATCCGGAACGAATGCGCTCGGACCGCTGAACGGCCGACACGCCAAGATGTGCCATCGACCTGCGCATAAACCGCCCGCGCAGGGTCGAGCGGCCCGTTACCAGCGATACCCGATCGTTGCCTGCACCGTGCGGCGGTTGCCGTACCAGCACCAGGCATAGTTGGCGAAGCAGCTCGTCAGATACTTCTTGTCGAACAGGTTGGGCGCGTTGACGCCGAGATCGACATTGGCGAGCCGCGGGCTGAGCTTGCCCAGATCGTAGCGCAGCAGCGCGTCGAATACCGTATAGGCGGGTGAATAGCGCGCGACGCCGTCCGAATAGAAATCGGCATAGGTCTTGTCGACGTGCCGCACCGCGCCGCCGATCGCGAAGCCCGACGCCGGCCCCTCGGTCGGTGCCCATTCGAGGTTCGCCGAAATCCCGCCGCGCCCGACCGTCGCGAGCGGCAGGCCGATATTGGCGGCAACGACGTCCTCGACCTTCTTCACGCGCTGGCGGCTATAGGCGAGCTTGGCGTTGAACCCGTAGGGCAGCGGCGCGCTCGCCTCGACCTCGACACCCTGCGACCGGACCTTGCCGACTTGGTCCGCGGTGAAGTCGGGATAGTTGACGACGACATTGGTCTGCTCGATCCGGAACCAGGCCGCGGTGACCAGGATCGCGGTACCGGTCGGCTGGAATTTCGCCCCCGCCTCGATCTGCTTGCCGAGCGAGGGCTGGGCGAGGCTGCCGTCGCGCAGGCGCGCATTCTGCGGCTCGAACGAGGTCGAGTAGCTCGCATAGGGCGCAAGCCCGAACGGCAGCAGGTACAGCGCGCCCGCGCGCCAGGTGAATTTGTCGTCCTCCTGTGCCAGCCCGTCGCGCGCCTGGCGGGCCCAGTCCTGGCGCCCGCTTAGCGTCACGCGCAGCCCGCCGACCGCAATCTGGTCCTGCGCATAGATCCCCTGCTGACGCTGACGGACATTGGCGGAACCGATGCCGAAGGACGCTTGGACATCGGCTGGCGTCTGCGGCGTGGGCATCGTCCCATAGACCGGGTTGAAAACGTCGATCGGCGTCCCGCCGCCAAAGGCCGAGAGCCCCGCCGAATGCGCGACCTGACGGTCGACCCCGAACAACAGGTTGTGCGTGACGGGGCCAGTGACGACCTTGCCCGTCAGCTGATTGTCGAACGTCCAGTTGTTGAGTTGCTCCCGCGTCGAATAGGAGGACCGGGCATACAGCGTCGGCGCTACCGCGAGCGGATCGACCGCGGGTCCGCTGGTATATACCAGCCCCATCCGGCTCTTCACATATTGATAGCGCCCCGACGAGCGCAGCGCCCAGCCGCTACCGAAATCGTGATTGAAGATATAGGTCAGCGCGGCCTGTTCGCGACGGAAGAAGTCCCCGGGCTCGCCACCATAGAATTTGGTCGAGATCTTGCCTGCCGGGTTGTCGATCAGCGTCCCGAGCGTCGGGAACACCCCGTAATTGCCATTGAACGGATCGTGCGAATAGGCGCCGAGCAGCGTGAAGCTGGTGCTGCTGCCCGCGCCGGCGGTCACCGCGGCGGAGATCGTCTGGCGTTCGCGCTTGCCCTGACCCTGCGTTTGCTGATCGTCGGCGCCATTCGCGCTGCCATAGATGCGCCACAGCACGCCGTCCCCTGCGCGCCCGCCGATATCGGCGTCGACGCGGTATAGGTCGTAGGTGCCATAGGTGCCGCTGACCGCACCATAGGTTGCGCGATCAAGCGGCAGCTTGCTGACCTCCGCGACCAGACCGCCCGGGCTCGACTGGCCATAGAGCACCGACGCCGGGCCCTTGATGATCTCGACCCGATCGAGCCGCGACACGTCGACCTGCGGCACCGCATAGCCGGTCGCGCTGCCGAACTGGCGCAGCCCGTCGAGATAGACCGGTGCGTCGAACCCGCGCAGCTTGAACTGGTCGTATACCTCGGCGGATGCACCGCGCGTCTCGGGTGTCACGCCCGCGACGAAGCGCAGCGCCTGATTGAGGTTCTGCAGCCCCAGACCGGCGATATCGGCGGCGCTGATCACGCTGATCGACTGCGGCGTCTCGACGATCGGCGTTGCGCTCTTCGTCCCCGACGACGCGATCGTCGTTGCCTTCTCGCCGGTCACGACGATCACGCCGTGATCCTGCGGCTCGGACGCGTCGGACGCGTCAGACTCGTCGGTGCTTGTTGCGGCTGCCACAGACGCGTTGGGGGTCGTGTCCTCCGACACGGACCCGGCCCAGGCCGGTGTTGCGGACAGCGCGGCCGTGAGAATGGTGCCGGCTAGCAGCAGGCGGGCGAAGCGACGTTCGGACATGAAAAACCCCTTTCCGGCTCGCTACTGTTGTCGCGACTGATTTGCAATAGCGTTGCGACCGATTCGCAAATCGCGTTTTCAGTGGCTTGGAAAAGCGGTTCACCGTTCGCGTCTGAGCGGTGGTCCTGATAGGGTGTTGCCATGGACTTCTTCCCCGCCCTTACCGACGCGCACCGCGCGTTCGTCGAACGCCAGCCCGTGTTCTTCGTCGCGACCGCGGCCGAGGGTGCGCGGATCAACCTCAGCCCGAAGGGCATGGACAGCTTCCGCGTGCTCGACGCTAACACCGTCGCCTATCTCGACGTCGGTGGCTCGGGGAACGAGACCAATGCGCATCTCACTGCCGACGGACGCATCACGATCATGTTCTGCGCGTTCGACCGCCCCGCGCTCATCTTCCGCATCTATGGGCACGGCACCGCGGTGCTGCCGCAGGACGATCGCTGGGACGCGCTCTATGCGCAGTTCACGCCGTTGCCGGGTACGCGGCAGATCTTCGAGATCGCGGTCGATCAGGTGCAGACGAGCTGCGGTTGGGGCGTGCCCGTCATGACGCTCGATCGCGAACGCCAGACCCTTTCCAAATATCATGCCGGGCAGAGCGATGCCGAACGGCTCGCCGAATGGGCCGAACACCCGCGCAGCATCGACGGCCTACCGACGCGCGTACCGACCATCGCACCCGCCGCGCCCGGTGCAGCCCGATGAGTCTCGCCGAGCTTGGCCGCTACAGCCGCAACGAGGCGCTGATCATCGCCGGTCGGCTCGAAAGCGAGGGCATTGCCGCGATCGTGTTCGACGGCGACATGGCGATCGGCGACGGCAGCGATCTGCTGATCCCGGTCCGCGTGATGGTCGACGCCGACGATTTCGCCGAGGCGCGCGCGATCATCCCCGACCGCTGACCGGAAAACTGCCCGACGGCGCGCTGCCCGTTTTTCAGGCAATTGTCCCGCGTTGCACAGTTTCTAGCGGCCCGGCGCATCCGGCACCCCGTTCCCGCCCCGTCCCGCACCTTGCCGGTAAACTGGCACGGTCGTTGCATGGTGTTCGCCGTAACAAGGGGAAGGGGCGCGATGAAACTCGTCATTGCCATCATCAAGCCGTTCAAGCTCGACGAGGTGCGCGAAGCGCTCACCACGCTCGGCGTGGCGGGCATGACGGTCACCGAGGTCAAGGGGTTCGGCCGGCAAAAGGGTCAGACCGAGATTTATCGCGGGGCCGAATACACGACCAACATGGTGCCCAAGATCAAGGTCGAGGTCGTGTGCGCGACGAGCCTGGTGGACCGCGTGGTCGAGGCGATCCAGGCATCCGCCAACACCGGCGCGATCGGCGATGGCAAGATCTTTGTGGTCGACGTCAGCCAGGCGGTGCGCATCCGCACCGGCGAAACCGACGATTCGGCGCTCTGAGGGGAGGGGGACACGATGAAGCATGACATGAAGACAGCCGCCGCGGCGGTTCTGGGGTTCGGTGCCGCGCTGGTCGCCGCCGCGCCCGCCTTTGCGCAGACGGTCGTCGCACCCGCGGCCGCGCCCGTCGTCGCCACCGTCAACAAGGGCGATACCGCCTGGATGATGACCTCGACGATCCTCGTCCTGATGATGATCCTGCCAGGTCTCGCACTGTTCTACGGCGGTCTTACCCGGTCGAAGAACATGCTCTCGACGATGACGCAGATCGGCGCGGTCGCAGCACTCGCGATGCTCATCTGGGTGATGTGGGGCTATACGCTGGCCTTCGGTCCCGACGTGACCAATCCGCTGCTCAGCAACTTCATCGGCAGCCTCGACAAGGCATTCCTCAAGGGGATCACCCCGGCCTCGCAGGCGGCGACCTTCACCGCGGGCGTCGAAATTCCCGAATATGTCTTCGTCTGTTTCCAGATGACCTTCGCCGCGATCACGATCGCACTGGTGCTGGGCTCGGTCGTCGAGCGGATGAAATTCTCCGCGGTGATGGTGTTCGGCCTGGTCTGGCTGACGATCGTCTATTTCCCGATCGCGCACATGGTCTGGGCCGCGTCGGGCTATTTCTTCAAGGCTGGCGCGCTCGATTTTGCCGGCGGGACCGTCGTCCACATCAACGCGGGCGTTTCCGCGCTGGTCGCCGCACTGATGCTCGGCAAGCGGATCGGCTATCCCAAGGAGCCGATGGCGCCGCATTCGCTGGTGATGACCGGGATCGGCACCGGGCTGCTCTGGGTGGGCTGGTTCGGCTTCAACGCCGGCTCCGCGCTCGAGGCGAACGGGTCGGCTGCACTGGCGATGATCAACACCTTCGTCGCGACCGCGTCGGCAGCACTGTTCTGGATGCTCGCCGAGCGGCTGTCGGGTCACAAGGGGTCGGCGCTCGGCTTCTGCTCGGGCATCGTCGCGGGGCTGGTCGCGGTGACGCCGGCGGCGGGCAATTCGGGCCCGTTCGGCGCGATCGTGCTGGGCGCGATCGCCTCGCTGATCTGCTTCATGGCGGTGTCGAAGATCAAGCCGCTGCTCGGCTATGACGACTCGCTCGACGCGTTCGGCATCCACGGCATCGGCGGCATGGTCGGCGCGATCGGCACTGCGGTGGTCTATGCGCCGTCGCTCGGTGGCCCGGGTGCCGCCGACTATGCGATCGGTGCCAAGCTGCTGGTGCAGATCCAGGCGGTTCTCGTCACGATCATCTGGGCCTCGGTCGGCACCGTGATCGCAATCCTGATCGCCAAGGCGGTCACCGGCCTGCGCGTCTCGCCCGAAGTCGAGGTCGAGGGTCTCGACATCGGCGAGCATGGCGAGCGTGCCTATAACTGATCCAGTTCGGTAGCGGGCCGCCCGAGCCCGCACCCACGATGTTCCTCCTGCGGACAACCTGGCCCGGTGCGCACAACGCACCGGGTCTTTTTTTGCGTGTTGATCGTAGTGCCGGCAGGGTGGCCGCTAGACGCCGATGTTCCTGGGAGCCAGCCGCCGGATATCGAGCACGTCGACCCGCGAGAGCATCACCGCGCCGAGCGTCCGGTCGCCGGTCTCGACGAGGATTCCTTCCTGCGTCGCGCGCACCGTCCGCCAGGTGACCTCGCGCACTGCGATCCGCTTGCCGACACGCTTGACCGCGGCGACACGGCCATCATCCGCGACCGCGAGCGCGCCGCGCCCATCGGCGCCGACCACCGCGCCCGACACGGCAAAGCCCGGTAGTTGCGCCTGCGCCGCCTCGGCGGCCTCCTCGGCGGTCTCGATCCGTATCACGCGCCGTTTCCGGGCCGTTGCCCAGCCGATACCGCCGACCGACGCCACCAATGCCGCGACCGCGGCCCCGATCACCGCGGGGCCGAGCGCGATCGGGATCATCGCGGCCCTGCGAGCGCGTCCAGCATCGGGCGGATCCCGCGCAGGTCATAGCCCGCGTCCTCGGCCTGCGCGAGCAACAGGTTGGGATTACGCCCCGCCTTTGCCGCGGCCAGCGCCCACAGATTGCAGCTCCGTGTGCCCGACCGGCAATAGGCGAGGACGGGGCCTTTGGCCTCGGTCAGCGCCTGGGTCATCGCGTCGATCTGTGGATGCGAAAAACCCGCATGCGTCACCGGGATCGCGACATAGTTCAGGCCGGCCGCTTCCGCCGCCGCACGGATCGCGTCGCCCGAAGGCTGGCCCGCATCCTCGTCGTCGGGGCGGTTGTTGACGATCGTCTTGAAGCCCGCCGCGGCAATGTCCGCGACGTGCTCGACCGCGATCTGCGGCGCGACCGAAATGCTTTCGTTGATGTGCCGGATCATGCGGACTCGCGGATAACTGCCAGAAAGGCATCCCCATAGGCGTCGAGCTTGCGCGCGCCAATGCCCGATAGCACCGCGAGCGCCGCGCGCGATGCGGGTCGCTGCGCCGCCATGTCACGCAGGACCGAATCGTGGAAGATCACATAGGGTGGAACGCCCGCGTCCTTCGCCAGATCGCGGCGGCATACGCGCAGCGCCTCGAACAGCGGATCGTCGACCGGGTTCGGCACCGCGCCCGGTGCAGCCTTGCGCCGTCGCTCGCGCTTGGGCGGCACGATCACCGACAGCGCCGCCTCGCCCTTCAGGATCGCCTTCGCCGCCGGCCCGAATTCGAGGCCGCCGTGCGGGTTCGTCCGCAGCGCATCCTTCAGCATCAGCGCGCGCGATACGGGTTTCAACAGCGCCACCTCGTCGCCCTCGACGATCCCGTAGACCGACAGCGCCTCATGCCCGTTCATCAGGCTGCGCTCGCTCGACACCCCGGTCAGGATCCCCTCGATATAGCCGACGCCGAACATCTGCCCGGTCCGGAACACCGCTGACAGGAATTTCCGCGCGGTCTCGGTCGCGTCGACCGCATCGACATTGCCAAGGCAATTGTCGCAATTGCCGCAATCCTCTTGTCTGTCCTCGCCGAAATGCTTGAGCAGGATGCGGCGCCGGCACCCCGCGGTCTCGACCAGCCCGCCCATCGCGGTCAGCCGCTGGCGTTCGCCGGCCTGCCGCTCGGGTTCGACCTCACCGATCCGCTGGCGGGCGCGCGCGAAATCCTCCGCGCCCCAGAACAGATGCGCGATCGCCGGATCGCCGTCGCGCCCCGCGCGCCCCGTCTCCTGATAATAGGCCTCGATCGATTTCGGCAGCCCGGCATGCGCGACGAACCGCACGTCGGGCTTGTCGATCCCCATCCCGAACGCGACGGTGGCGCAGATCACCATGTCCTCGCTCGCGACGAAATCCGCCTGGTTCTTCGCGCGCACCTGCGGATCGAGCCCGGCATGATAGGCGCGCGTCGGCCGCCCGCTGCGCCCCAGCGCCTCGGCGAGCTTCTCGGTTGCCGCGCGCGTCTGCGCATAGACGATCCCCGGCCCCGGGATCTTCTCGAGGATGTCGGCGATCTGCCGGTTGACGTTGTCGCGCGCCGAAATCGCATAGCGGATGTTCGGCCGGTCGAACCCCGACACGATCAGCCCCTCACGCGAGATCCCCAGCTGCTCGAGGATGTCCGCGCGCGTATGCGCGTCCGCGGTCGCGGTCAGCGCCAGCCGCGGCACGTCGGGAAAGCTGTCGAGCAGCGGCCGCAACAGGCGATAGTCGGGGCGGAAATCGTGCCCCCATTCGCTGACGCAGTGCGCCTCGTCAATCGCGAAAAGCGAGAGCTTCGCCTGAGACAAAAGGTTGCGGAAGCTCTCGTTCGAGGCCCGCTCGGGCGCCACGTACAGCAGGTCGAGATCGCCCGCGCGGAACCGCGCGATCGTCTCCTCGCGATTGGTATCCACGCTCGTCAGCGTCGCCGCCTTGATCCCGACCGCGGTCGCGGCGCGCAACTGGTCGTGCATCAGCGCGATCAGCGGCGACACGACCACGCACGTCCCCTCGAGCATCGTTGCCGGCAACTGGTAGCACAGCGACTTGCCAGCCCCGGTCGGCATCACCGCCAGCGTCCGCTGCCCCGCAAGCACGCGGTCGACGACATCGCGCTGCACGCCACGAAAATCAGGAAAGCCGAAGATGCGCTGGAGATCGGGAAGGGGGTCGAGTGCCATCGCCGTCTAGGTAGCGATCCTCGGGGGGATGTCGAGGATAGCGCGGGTCTTATCGCTTGATGTACACCACCCCGGCGCAGGCCGGGGTCCAGTTGGAAAGCCGGTCGCAACGACGGAATGCCCGCAATGAGCAACGCTACCCAACTGGACCCCGGCCTGCGCCGGGGAGGCGCAAACCCCGTCGAGCCATCGCTAAAGTTTAGCCATCTTGCTAATTAGCGACTTTACGAATAAACAAAGCGCATGGACTCGGTCTTCGACGCCCTTGCACACCCGACCCGCCGCCGCATCCTCGAGCTGCTGAAGGGCGGCGCGATGACCGCAGGGGCGCTGGCCGACGCGTTCGCGGTGTCGAAACCGACCATGTCCAATCACTTCGCCAAGCTGAAAGCCGCCGGCCTGATCCAGGCCGAAAGCCGCGGCACGTCGATCGTCTACACGCTCGATCTGTCGGTGATGGAGGAGGTGGTGATGGGCTTCATGGGGCGGCTTCGCGTCGGTGCCGCGGATAACGATAAGGGGGACGAGACATGCGCTACCGAAACCTCATCATAGCCTCTGCAGTGACTGCGGCTGGGCTCGCGATCGTCGCCGCGCTCGCGCTCGGGCGGTTGCCGGCGGGGACGCAACTGCCGACGCATTGGGGCCCTGATGAGCTGCCCGACCGGTTCGCCGATGCAGAAACTGCTCTGTTCATGCCTGTCGCGCTGACGGTCGTGGTCTCGCTGGTGATGGCGGCGCTGCCCTCGCTCGAACCGATGCAGGACAAGCTCGAACAATCCGCTCCGCTCTACCGCACGGCCTGGGCCGGGCTGCTCGGAATCCTGATACTGGTCGAGGCGATGGTCGCCGCGCCGGCCTTTGGCATCACGCTGCCCGCGACGACGATGCTGGTCGGGATCGGGGTGCTGTTCGTGGCGCTCGGCAACGTCCTGCCGAAGTCGCGCCCGGGATTCTTCGTCGGCATCCGCACGCCCTGGGCGATCATGGATCCTGATAACTGGATCGCCACGCATCGTTATGGCGGCCGTATCATGATGGGGGCGGGGTTCGGGTTGATCCTCGTCGGGCTGCTGCCGATGCAGGGCGAAACGCGCACGTCGTTCGTCATCGCGCTGCTGCTCGTGATGGTCGCGACGCCAATCCTTTACTCGTTCTTCTACTGGCGGCGGACGCACCGGGCAGGGTAGGCCTTGTCGCGTGCAGCAAGAACGGATGCGTCGCTACTCGGCCGCCAGCGCCCCGTCATCATGCCCAGCACGCTCCTGCGCTTGGCGGTTCCACATCTCCGCATACACACCTTCGCGCCGCAGCAACTCGGCATGCGTGCCCTTCTCGACGATCCGCCCCGCCTCCAGCACGACGATCTGGTCCGCATGCACCACGGTCGACAGCCGATGCGCGATCACGATCGTCGTGCGGCCGCGCTCGATCGCTTCGAGCGTGTCGAGGATCTCCGCCTCGGTGCGGCTGTCGAGCGCCGACGTTGCCTCGTCGAGGATCAGGATCGGCGGGTTCTTCAGCAGCGTGCGTGCGATCGCCACGCGCTGCTTCTCGCCGCCCGACAGCTTCAGACCACGCTCGCCGACGCGCGTCGCATAGCCCAGCGGCTGGCGTTCGATGAACCCTGCGATCGCCGCGCCCTTCGCCGCCGTCTCGACCTCGGGCATCTCCGCGCCCTCGCGGCCATAGGCGATATTGTAGCCGATCGTATCGTTGAACAGCACCGTGTCCTGCGGAACGATCCCGATCGCCGCGCGCAGCGATGCCTGGCGGACCTGCGCAATGTCCTGCCCGTCGACGGTGATCCGCCCGCCCGTCAGGTCGTAGAAGCGGTAGAGCAGCCGGGCGAGCGTCGACTTGCCCGCGCCCGACGGCCCGACCACCGCGAGCGTCGATCCCGCGGGCACGTCGAGCTCGAGATCGCGCAGGATCGGTCGGCCCGCATCATAACCGAACGAGACATTCTCGAACCGGACATGACCCGCGCTCACCGCCAATATGGGCGCGTCGACCACGTCGACGACGGAAGCGGGCGTGTCGATCAGGTCGAACATCGCCGCCATGTCGAGCGCGCCCTGGCGGATCGTGCGATACACCATGCCGAGCAGGTCGAGCGGTCGGAACAGCTGCGCCAGCAGCGTCGAGACGAAGACCACGTCGCCCGCCGACGCTTCGCCCCGGCTCCACCGCCACACGACGAAGCCCATGCCGCCCGCGAGCATCAGATTGGTGATCAGCGCCTGGCCGAGGTTCAGCCATGCGAGCGAATTCTCGCTTTTCACCGCGGCTTCGAAATAGGCGGTGATCGCGCTGTCATAGCGTTTCGCCTCGCGCTCCTCCGCGCCGAAATACTTGACCGTCTCGAAGTTCAGCAGCGAATCCACCGCATGCGCGACCGCACCGGTATCGAGGTCGTTCATGCGTGCGCGCAGCGCGTTGCGCCAGTCGGTGACCATCCGCGTGAACGCGATATAGCCGACCACCATCACGACCGTCGCGACGACCAGCGGCCAGCCGAACTTGGTCCAGAACAGGCCTAGCACGAGCACGAGTTCGAACAGCGTCGGCGCGATGTTGAACAGCAGGAAATACAGCATCGTGTCGATGCTCTTAGTCCCGCGTTCGACGACCTTCGTCACTGCGCCCGTTCGGCGCGACAGATGAAAATCGAGGCTCAGCGCATGAAGATGGCGAAACACCTGCGCGGCCAGACGCCGCGACGCGTCCTGTCCGACACGCTCGAACACCGCGTTGCGCAGATTGTCGAACAGCGTCGTCCCGAACCGCGACGCCGCATAGCCGACCACCAGCAGCACGACGAGCGTCAGCGCGCCGCGGTCGTTCCCCGCCATCGCATCGACCGCATATTTAAGCGTGAACGCAGCGCCGAACACCTGCACCAGCTTCGACGCGATCACGAGCAGCATCGCGACGACGATCCGCACCTTCAGCTTCGGCTGCCCCGCCGGCCACAGGAATGGCAGAAAGCGGCGGAGCGTCGGCAGCAACGGCTGGTCCGCGCGGGTGGAGGTGTAGGTATCAGGGGGCATTGCTGGTGGTGATGTAGGCGTGGTCAAGCCCCGGTGAAAGCGGTTGGCGGAACAATCCTGCCACTTCGTCGCTTTTCATACCGTGTCCAACGCCGGGCATAGCGATCCGCTGGAGAATGAAATGGAACCGCTGTTCTACGTCATGGCCATCATGGGTTGCAGTGACGGCAATGTGAACTGCACCGAGGCGCGGGTCGTGCCGGCGCGCTATGAAACCATGGCACAGTGCCGCGCGGCGCTTCCCGATCAGCTCGCGCAGAACACCGACGTTCCCTATCCGATGATCGGCGCCAACTGCCGCACCGCGGGCGCGCAGATCGCCGTGACAGGCAAGGCCAAAACCAGGGGCTGATATGCCGGTTCACGCGGGTTCGAGTTCGCCTCTTCCCCGTTCGTGCTGAGCGAAATCGAAGCACAGACCCCGAACGGAGGCCCTTCGACTTCGCTCAGGGCGAACGTATGAGGGGTGAGGCGTGAAAGACGAAGCTACCGCGGCCGTGTCCACAGCCTCGGATCGCGCGGCGTACGCGGATACAGCCGCTCCCGCGCCGCTGCTTCCCGGGCGGCTCTCGCGATAAATCCCAGCTTCTGCGCCCCCGACGTCGTAACGCGGTGATCCCAGGCATGCTCGCCACGCGCCGCGACCGCCCGCCCGATCGCGCCATAGATGCCGGCCGCTGACAGCACGGCCCAGGCCGACCGGAACGACAGCGCGGGCGTGCCCTCCCGTGCGCTCGCCTCGAACGCCGCCGCGCGGTCCGCCATCCGTTTCGTGAGCACCGCGAGGCGCGCGCGGAATGGCGGCTTCATGTGCTGGCCGGGCGGAAAGTCCATCTCGACCAGCCAGTCCTCGGGCAGGTAGCAGCGCCCGACCCGGTCATCCTCCTCGACATCACGCATGATGTTGGCGAGCTGGAACGCCATTCCCAGGTCACAGGCGCGGTCGAGTGTGTCCTCGTCGTCGGGATCGACGCCCATCGCGATCGCCATCATGCAGCCGACGACGCCCGCGACATGGTAGCAATATTTGTACAGGTCGTTTTCGGAGCGCGGTCGCCACTCGCGCGCATCGAGCGCGAAGCCCTCGACCAGATCGCGCGCGAACCGCTTGGGCATCCGCGTCTCGGCCGCGACGATCCGCAGCGCGTCGAATGCGGGTTCGCCGACGACCTCGCCCGCCAGCGCCTGCTCGGTCATCGCCGACAGCGTGACGAGCCGCGCCGGGGCATCGTCGACCACGGTCATGCCGTGCCCGTGATCCTGCCCGTCGGCGATGTCGTCGCACCGCCGGCACCAGGCGTAGAGCAGCCACGCACGCTCGCGCGTCGGCTTGTCGAACAACAGGCTGGCGGCCGCGAAACTCTTCGATCCGCGCGCGATCGATTCCTTCGCCGTCGCGACGATCGCTTCGCGGGTGGGGGTGGTCATGACGCCACCCCGACCATCGTTATTGCCACCACCCCGGCGAAGGCCGGGGCCCAATCGGAAAGGCCGGAGTAACGACGCGCAATGCTCACCAACTGATGTCCCCCAATTGGGCCCCGGCCTTCGCCGGGGTGGAGCAGGATAGTGTGCGGCCTCAAGGCGGTCACAGATCCGACGCGTTCATCCGGACGATCGGCTGTGTCGGCACATGCTCCGCCATCCGGTCGAGCAGCAGGTCGAGCGTATCCGCGACGATCAGCAGATCACGGTGCTGCGGTCGCAGGAAGCCGACCTCGCCCATCTTGTCCCAGAACGCGATCAGATGGTCGTAATAGCCCGCGGTGTTGAGCAGCCCGACGGGATCCGCATGATAGCCGAGCTGCGCCCAGCTCAGCGCCTCCCACAGCTCGTCCATCGTGCCCGTACCACCGGGAATCGTCACGAACCCGTCCGACAGGTCGGTGAACATCTGCTTGCGCTGGTGCATGCCCTGCACGACGTGGAGTTCGGTCAGCCCCCGGTGCGCAACCTCCGCATCGACCAGCGCCTGCGGGATCACACCGATCACCTCGCCGCCCCCCTCGAGCGCACCGTCGGCGATCGCGCCCATCAGGCCGGTGCGGCCACCGCCATAGACGAGGCCGATTCCGCGCTCGGCAAAGGTCCGTCCCAGCGCGCGTGCGCCTTCGATATACAGGGGATCAGCCGGCGTCGCCGACCCGCAATACACAGCAAGTCTTTTCATGTGGCCTCGCTAGGGGAAGCGCGCGTGGTGCCGCAAGAAAAGAATGGATTCGCGCGGAGACGCGGAGAACGCGGAGGTGTTGCAGTCCGGACAGCGCTTGCGCTGTCTTCACGCCCGCTCCGCCATCCGTTGGAGACACGGTCGCTTCGCGACACGCGCATCACCTCCGCGTCCTCCGCGCCTCCGCGCGAACAAACCCTTACTGCTCGCCCTCAAGCATCAGGCGCGCCGTCGCCTTGGCACTCCCGACGACGCCCGGAATCCCCGCCCCCGGGTGAGTCCCCGCGCCGACGAAGTACAGATTCGGGATATGATCGTCGCGGTTGTGCACGCGGAAATAGGCGCTCTGCGTCAGTACGGGTTCGAGCGAGAAGGCCGAGCCCAGATGCGCGTTCAGATCCTGCGCGAAATCCTTCGGCGCATAGCTGAACTTGGTCACGATCCGGTCGTGGATGTCGGGGATCAGCCGCCGGCCGATCTCGTCGAGGATCCGCTTTTCCAGGATCGGGCCGATCTCGTCCCAGTCGACCGGGAACTTGCCGAGATGCGGCACCGGCGCGAGCGCGTAGAAGGTCGAATGCCCCTCCGGCGCCAGGCTGGGGTCGGTGACGGTCGGATGATGGAGATAGAGCGAGAAATCTTCCGCCAGCACGCCGTGATCGTAAATGTCCGACAGCAGCCCCTTATAGCGCGGCCCGAACAGGATCATGTGGTGCGGAATGCCGGGCCACGTGCCCTTGATGCCGAAATGCACGACGAACAGCGACGGGCTGTACTTCTTGCGCTCGAGCGACGCCTTGGTCCGCTGTCCGCTGCGCGACGTCGCCAGCAGGTCGCGATAGGTGTGCATGATGTCGCTGTTCGCCGCCACCGCATCCGCCTGGCCCGACCAGCCGCTCGCCGTCGTGACCCCGGTCGCGCGGTCGCCCAGCGTCTCGATCGAGGTAACCGGGTCGTCGAGCCGCAGCACGCCGCCCAGCCGCTCGAACTGGGTCACCAGCGCCGCGACCAGCCGGTTGGTGCCGCCGCGCGCGAACCAGACGCCGCCGTCGCGCTCCAGCTTGTGGATCAGCGCATAGATCGCGCTGGTCGTCATCGGATTGCCGCCGACCAGCAGCGTGTGGAACGAGAGCGCCTCGCGCAGCTTCTCGGACTTCACGAAGCTCGACACGATCGAATAGACCGAGCGCCAGGCCTGGTATTTCGCCAGTGCCGGCGCCGCCTTGATCATCGATCCGAAGTCGAGAAACGCGACATGGCCGAGCTTCTCATAGCCTTCGTGAAACACGCCGGCGGAATAGGCGAGGAACTTCTCATAGCCCGCCCAGTCGCCCGGATGCAGCTTCTCGATCTCCGCCCGCATTTGCGTATCGTCGTTGGTATAATCGAAGTTCGTCCCGTCCGCCCAGTTCAGCCGGTAGAAGGGCAGCACCGGGTCGAGCGTCACGTCCGCGCTCATGTCGTGCCCGCTCAGCGCCCATAGTTCGCGCAGGCAGTCGGGATCGGTGATGACGGTCGGGCCGGCATCGAAGGTGAAGCCGTCGCGCTCCCAGTAATAGCCACGCCCGCCCGGCTTGTCGCGGCTCTCGACGATGGTCGTCTGGACGCCTGCGGATTGCAGCCGGATCGCGAGCGCCAGCCCGCCAAACCCTGCGCCGATGACGATAGCTGTCTTCATGATCTCATACTGCCTGCGATGGCGCGGACGGCGCGCACGATGGGGACGGGGGGCTTGCCGGTCAGGATCCGCGCCTTGTCGGTCATGGTCGAACGTCCGGCATAGAAACGGCCTATCAGCGAAGGGGAGAGGCGATAGAAGCGCTCGAGGATCCGGTAGCGTTCCTCGGGCTCCGCCGCGCGGAACAGCATCGTGTCGAGCATCCGGTAGAAACCGCGGCTCTTCCACGTCGCCTGCGCCATCGCATAGGTCGCGTCGTGCAGCCGCGCGCCCGAGAAATCCCCCAGCGCCGCGATCATCGACGCGGTCCGCACCGCATCGGGCAGCGAATAGCCGGTGGTCGGGTGGAACATCCCCGCGCGCATCCCCGCCTTGGCGACACGCGCCCCGGTCGAACGCCAATAGGCCTCGAAATCGCCGCCCATCGCCACCGGCAGCACGCCCGATTCCTCGCGTTCGATCCGCTTCACCGACCAGCCGCGCTCGGCGACATAGGCATCGATCCGGTCGCGCAGCACGGGCAGATCGAGATCTGGCGTGTCGCTGTAATAGGTGTCCTCGACGAACATCCGCCGCGCCTTGAACGGCAGGCAATAGACGAAGCGATAGCCGTCGAGCTGTTCGACGCCTGCATCCATCACCATCGGCCGCGGCGCCTTGTGCATCGCGTCGAGCAGCAGCTCGCGTCCGAGGAATTTCTGCCACGCCAGATCGAGCAGCGTGAGGTCGCCCGGCCCGCGCGCGTCGATCACCCCGGTCGCTTCGATCCGGTCGCCGTCGCTCAGCACCACCGCGGTCGCGCTCGCGCCGCTGACCTTGCGGTCGAGCATCAGCGCGTGCGGCGGCAGGACGCGGCGTACCTCGCGGTCGAGCTGGACGCTCTCGATCGAATTGTAACGCGCGTCGATGGTTCGCGCATGCCCTGGAAAGCGCACGTCATAGCCCTGCCAGCCATGCACCACGAGCGGCGCGACGATCCAGCGGTCCGCCGCCGCGACGTCGCTGTCGAAGAACGACCAGAGGTGGTTGCCGCCGACCGTCGGGGCGGCATCGACCAGCCGCACGTCGAGCGCCGGATGCTTCGCTTTGAGCGCCAGCGCGATCATCCCGCCGGCCAGGCCCGCGCCAACGATCGCGACGTCGCAGGAGATCGTCGATGCCATGGCTCCGACTAGCGCAAACCGGCGCCTGCGAAAACAGCCTTTCCCGCCCAATCGCACGCGAAGACAACCTGCATTGCCGGCCCGGCGGCCTCTTCCGCCACCGGGGCGATCCCCCGCACGTCATCGCCTTCCGCGGCCACCACGTGACGGACGCGAAGGGACGGGGGACGTCAGGTCGGGCATGGCGCGCCGCCGCCATCTCCGCCACTATGTCCATGCCAGATCCGGAGCCGCCATGCCCCCCTCACACCCGACCGACGCTTCGCCAGCACCGCACGCCGGCGATCCCGACCCCCGCCACCCCCAGGCGCCGACGCTGGCCACGCCGCGCCTGACGCTGACCGGCCATGTCCCTGCCGATCTCGACCATTGCGCCGCGATGTGGGCCGACGCCCGCGTCTATGCGATGATCGGCGGCTCGCCGCGCAGTCGCGAGGAGGTGTGGATCCGGTTGCTCCGCTCGATCGGGCAGTGGACCGCGTTCGGCTATGGCAGCTGGATCGTGCGCGAGACTGCGACCGGCCGGCTGATCGGCGAGATGGGTCTGATCGAAGCGCGGCGCGCGATCCTGCCGCCGATCGACGGTCCCGGTGCGGTCGGCCCCGAAATGGGCTGGACGCTGACCGGCGACGCGCAGGGACAGGGTTATGCGTCGGAGGCGATGGCGGCGGTCCTGGCCTGGGCCGACCCGCGCATCGCCGCCACGACCTGCATCATCGACCCAAGCAACGCGCCCTCGCTCCGCCTCGCCGAGCGCCTCGGCTACCGCCTGCGCATCGAGGGCCGCTATCGTGACGCGCCGATCCTGATCCTCGACCGGCGCGCCTGACCTGGGTTCGAGGCGGCTATTTCGGCTTGGCGTTGAGCGTCGCCATCCGTGCGACGACCGCCGGGCTCGTGCACGTGGCTTTGTCGAAGCTGGTCGATGGCGGCCGGCGCAGGCAGGTGAAGGCGACCTCTTGCTCCGGGATCATGTCGAGCGGTTCGACGCCAGCATCCTTGCGCGCGATGACGGCGCGCAATTTGGCAAGATAGGTATCCCACCCGCGCTTGTCGGTAACGAGCGTGAGCGATCGATCGGCCGTATCGATCAGCCTCGCTGCCTCGTCGAACCGACCCATCTGCCGGGCAGCGTTCGCGGCCCGTGCCTCCAGCCATAGCCGGTCCGCTACGGGCGTTGCAGGGCCCAATGCCCGAACGCCACGGATGAACAATGTCTGATATCGCTGGAACTGGCTATTCTGCGCGTCGGTGCTGATTTGGGACCTCGGATCGGGCGTCACCTGCCAGATGGCCGACAGCAAAAGTCCGAGACGCAGAACCTCCGGCCGGCCCAGCTTTCCGGCGAGCCAATAGGCCCGGTAATAGGTCGTCTCCGAGCCGATCAGCCGTTTATAATCGGCGGTGCCGATCAGCCGCGCGAGGTTTTCCGCGTCCTGGGTCGAGACCTTGTCGAAAACGACCAACTTGTTGCTCGGGCATTCAGGAAGCGGAAACGGAAAGGGCAAATAGCTGTACGGCTTGCCGTCGGGGCGCTCGCCATAGGTGCTGAACATCGCGGGCTGCCATGCCGAGAACGTCTCGCCGCCCACCGGGCAGGTCATTTCTGCAGGCCCACCGTGAAGCGGAGGCAATTGTCGCGGAGCGGCGGTCGGCACGGGCTGGGCCGATTGCAGCAGTATTGCGAGCAAAATCACTATTGTGGTCCCCGATTATGTCGTGCGGAGGATGCTATGAAAGTCGCGATCCGGCGACAACGACCTTCTGCGGGATGCGCTCGCGGTCATCTTCCCGATCGCGCGGTGTACGAGCGGCCATCACCCGGCACGCGCAGATGCTTGTGAGCGCGGCATGACGATCACGCTCGTCATCTCCTTGTCTGCGATTGACGTTTTACCGGGTGCGCCCGCCGACCGCGTGTGCTGCAAAGGCGTTCGCTCCAATCTAGGCGCTGCCGTTGCTGTGATAATTCCGCTACGGGTCGTGGCGATTCCGACCCTGGCGGTGCGCTCGGTTTGGCTCTGACGGTCATGACCGTTATGGAGGGGGCCAATCCGATGGGCCGGGAGGTTTTTCCCCGGTTCATGTGGAGGGGAGCATTGGGGACATGGCTGATCACGGCCAGCCACCATCAGCCACATTATGAACGATACAGGTGCAATTATGAGCTCACTTTCCGGTTCTGGGATCGGCTCTGCGGCACCGACCGGGAGCACGGCGATGCAGGCAGATCGCATGCCAAGGCTGCCGCGCGTGCTGGCCGCGGCGGCGCTCTGGGCCGTTCTGGCGGCGGCGAGCCCGGTCACGCGGCTTGACGTCGAGGTCGACAATCTTCGCTCAGCCAAGGGCTTGATCCGTATCTGCCTGACCGCCGACCCCGACAATTTCCCTGCCTGTGTCGACGATGCCAAGGCACTGACCCGGACCCTGCCCGCCGCGGTCCGGACGACGAGCTTTTCGGGCCTGCCGCAGCGCGGCTATGCGCTGGCGATCATCCATGACGAGAACAGCAACTCCAAGCTCGACACGATCGCGGGCATCCCGCGCGAGGGCTATGGTTTCTCGAACAACGCGGCGGTACGCTTCGGACCGCCGCGCTTTTCCGCGGCACGGTTCATGCTCGCCGGTGATGCTGAAATGCAACAGGTCAGGATGCGTTACATCTTCTGACGGATTGCAACGGACCGAATGGGGTTGCCCCGCGTTGCGCGGTGGAACCTTTTTGTCCGGAGCCCGTCCTTGCGCGCATTCTCACTCGTTCTGACTGCCGCAACTGCGGCCGTCGCCCTCGCCACGCCGGCACTTGCGCAGACGGATCCCAATCCGACCCCGCCAATCACCGATCCCGCCGACAACAACCGGATCACGCTCGGTCTGGGCGTCGCGTCGCTTCCCGATTACGAGGGTGCGGACAGCAACAGCTTCACCCCCGGCGCGGTCGCGATCGGCACGATCCGCGGGCATGACTTCTTCACGCGCGGTACGCAGCTCTACGTGAACCTGATCCCCAATACCGGGTCGGTCGGGATCAACTACGAAGTCGGCGTTATCGCCGCCGTCCGCACCGATCGCACGGGCCGGGTCGACAACCGGCAGGTCCGCGCGCTCGGCAAGATCGACACGGCCTATGAAGTCGGCGGCTTCGTCGGCATCGGCAAGACCGGCGTCATCACCAGCGATTACGACACGCTGACCGCGCGTGTCGCCTATATCCACGACGTGTCGGGCACGCACGACAGCTATGTCATCACCCCGCAGGTCAACTACACCACGCCGCTGTCGGTCCGCACCCTGGTCGCCTTCGGCCTGTCGGCGGATTATGCAGGCAAGGGCTTTGGCCGGACCTATGCCGCGGTCACGCCGATCGGCACGATCAACAGCGGTCTGCGCACCTATGACATCAACGACAGCGGCTTCCGCCGGGTCAACGTCTCCGCGTTTGCTTTGCAGAGCCTGTCGGGCGATCTGCGCCGCGGCTTCGGCGTCGGCGCAGGGGTGCTCTACGGCCGCATGCTCGGCAAGTACAAGGACAGCCCGATCGTCGCGGACGTCGGCGATGCCGACCAGTGGCTCGGCGCGGTGGGCCTGACCTACACCTTCTGATCGCAACCCGCCGATCGATCCGAAACCCCGTGCGGCCCGGCCGTGCGGGGTTTTTCCGTTTGCGCCCCCGTCCGTTGCGCCTATGCTCGCCCTACCCCGGGGGAGCGCCGATCCGCGCTTGAGAGGAAGGCAGGAGCCTTCGACCCGCTGAACCTGATCCGGTTGATACCGGCGGAGGGAGGGAGCGGTCGCCACAGAACCGCATGCCTTGCTCCGAAACCTTTAGGAGCAAGCGCATGGCCGATTACGATCCTCGCATCCCGACCGCCGACATCGGCGTCACCACCGGCCCGATCCGCGGCTCGCGCAAGATCCATGTCGCGGTGCCCTCCAGCCCCGACGTCCGCGTCGCGATGCGCGAGATCGTGCTCGACCCCAGCTGCTCCGAGCCGCCCTTGCGCGTCTACGACACCAGCGGTCCGTACACCGACCCCAGGGCAACGATCGACATCAACGCCGGCCTGCCGCAACTCCGCCGCCAGTGGATCGAGGCGCGCGGCGACGTCGAAAGTTACGACGCGCGTGAGATCCGGCCCGAGGACAATGGCCAGCTCGGCCCCGACCGCTCGGGCGGCGTCCCGCAATTCCCCGGCAGCATCAAGCGCCCGTTGCGCGCCAGGGCTGGCGCCAATGTCAGCCAGATGCACTATGCCCGCCGCGGCATCATCACCCCCGAGATGGAATATGTCGCGACCCGCGAGAATCTCGGCCGCGCGATGCTGAAAGAGTATAAGCGCGACGGCGAAAGCTTCGGTGCGTCGATCCCCGACTTCGTCACCCCCGAATTCGTCCGCGACGAGGTCGCGCGCGGCCGCGCGATCATCCCCAACAACGTCAACCACCCCGAATCCGAGCCGATGGCGATCGGCCGCAACTTCCTGGTCAAGATCAACGCCAATATCGGCAACTCCGCGGTTGCGTCGAACGTCGCCGCCGAGGTCGACAAGCTCGTCTGGTCGATCCGCTGGGGCGCCGACACGGTGATGGACCTCAGCACCGGCCGCAACATCCACGACACGCGCGAATGGATCCTGCGCAACAGCCCCGTGCCGATCGGCACCGTGCCGATCTACCAGGCACTCGAGAAGGTCGGCGGCATTGCCGAGGAGCTGACCTGGGAAATCTTCCGCGACACGCTGATCGAACAGGCGGAGCAGGGCGTGGATTACTTCACAATCCACGCCGGCGTTCGCCTCGCCTATATCCCGATGACCGCCAAGCGGGTCACCGGCATCGTCTCGCGCGGCGGCTCGATCATGGCGAAATGGTGCCTCAGCCACCACAAGGAGAGCTTCCTCTACGAGCGCTTCGACGAGATCACCGAGATCATGAAGGCGTATGACATCGCCTATTCGCTCGGCGACGGGCTGCGCCCCGGCAGCATCGCCGACGCGAACGACGAGGCGCAGTTCAGCGAGCTCTACACGCTCGGCGAACTCACCCACCGCGCATGGCAGAGCGACGTCCAGGTGATGATCGAGGGCCCCGGCCATGTGCCGATGCACAAGATCAAGGAAAACATGGAAAAGCAGCTCGAGGTCTGCGGCGAGGCGCCCTTCTACACGCTCGGGCCGCTCACCACCGACATCGCGCCCGGCTACGATCATATCACCAGCGGCATCGGCGCGGCGCAGATCGGCTGGTACGGCACCGCGATGCTTTGCTACGTGACGCCTAAGGAGCATCTCGGCCTTCCCGACCGCGACGACGTGAAGGTCGGTGTCGTCACCTACAAGCTCGCCGCACACGCTGCCGACCTCGCCAAGGGTCACCCTGCCGCGCAGATGCGCGACGATGCGTTGAGCCGCGCGCGCTTCGAATTCCGCTGGCGCGATCAGTTCAACCTGAGTCTCGATCCCGATACGGCCGAGCAATATCACGACCAGACGCTCCCCGCGGAAGGCGCCAAGACCGCGCATTTCTGCTCGATGTGCGGCCCCAAATTCTGTTCGATGAAGATCACGCAGGAGGTGCGCGACTTTGCCGCGAAACAGAATGGCCCGGCCGACACGTTCCTAGCGGCCGATGTCGATCATACCGACGCCAACCGCGCGATCTTCGCCAAGGGTGCGCATGCCGACGCGGAAAAGGGCATGGCGGAGATGAGCGAGAGGTTCCGCGAGAAGGGCAGCGAGATCTACCTCCCCGCGGACGTCTGATCCGCCACACCCCGAACTCCTCCCCCGGCAGGGGGAGGACCAGGGGGGGCGTCCGTTACCGCTTGCGAACGAACTCCGCGCGCAGGACCAGACCCTTGATCCCGTCGTAGCGGCAATCGATCTCCTGCGCGTCACCGGTCAGCCGGATCGCCTTGATCAGCGTGCCGCGCTTGAGCGTCTGGCCCGCGCCCTTGACGGTCAGGTCCTTGATCAGCGTCACCTGGTCGCCGTCCGCCAGCACGTTGCCGACCGAGTCGCGGACCACGACCGTGTCGTCGTCCGCCGCGCGGGTCGTGGATGCGGCGTCGGCGGCGACCCATTCGCCGCTGGCCTCGTCATAGACGTAATCGTCGTCCGCCATCGTCATCGTCCTGTTTCGTGCCGGATCACTTGAGCGTCGTCATCTCGACGGGCTTGCCCTTGGTCGTCGGGTTCGAGGCGTTCGCCTTGGGCTCCTTCTCGGCCTTGGGCTTGCGGACTTCCTTGTTCGATTTCTTCTGGCTCTTGGCCATGATGCTGCCCTTCCGGCGGGGCGGAGCGCCCCGGGACGGCGACGATACACGCTTGCGCTCGCGCATACCCGTAGATTCGGACCGTCGAATCGCCCCGGCAGTGCGGGCATCGCGGGCAACCTCGGCCCGGTCGGCGCGTTGGGATGAAAAGAGCATGAGGGGGCTGCGATGCATATCGGATCCGGGGCTGCGCCGATCACCCTGTCGCTGCGTGCGGGGATGGTAATGCTTGCCATGGCCGTGTCAGGCTGCAGTGCGGGCGACGATCCCCAGCAGACCGCTGCGGTCGCCAACTTCACGCCGCCTGCCACGCGGACGCCGACCCCCGTGGCGGGGCAGGCGCAGACCACGCCGCTCACCGCCTATGTCGGCAAATATCCGCATGACGCGGTCGATGGCGTCGATTTCTTCGATCGCACCGAGGTGGCCGGCGGGTTGCTCGCGGTGGTCGACGATGCCCGGCTGCGGTCGCTGATCCGCGGACGCTCGGGACCGCAGACGCCGATCTTCCAACGGGGCCGGCGCATCGCCTCCTGGGGGTGCGAGGCGCATAACTGCGGCGATCACAACTGGATGGTCGCGATCGATCCGGCGGGTGGGACAGCGCAGGCCTGTTATCACGATGCCGGTACGATGCGCGATCAGAGCCGCTGGTATGCCGATGGCGCACCGGTCCTGCGCCCCGGCGCCTGTCCTTCGGAGGGTGGAAACGATGCTTGAACACATGCCTGCCTGGCTCGGCCACGCACTTAAAGGATTGCGCGCTGGTGCCGACGCGTTGGTGATCGCCCGGTCCGGTCTCGGGTCGGGCGCGCAGGCCGGCACGGGGTTCGCGACGCTCGACCTGACCAGCCCCGCCTTCGCGCATGAAGGGCGGTTGCCGCCGCGGTTCACCGCCGATGGTGACGGGGTGTCGCCGCCGCTGCTCTGGAGCGCGCCGCCTGCGGGCACCGCCGCGCTCGCGCTGATCGTCGAGGATGCGGATGCGCCGACGCCGCAACCACTGGTCCACGCGATTGTCTGGCATATTGCCGCCGATCGACTGCGACTGGCCGAAGGTGCGATCACAGCCGACGGCGCAGGGACGCCCGATGGCGATGTCGGGCGCAATTCCTATCTGCGCGAAGGCTGGCTGCCGCCCGATCCGCCGACCGGGCATGGCGAACATCGTTACGCCTTCCAGCTTTTCGCGCTCGATGCGGCGCTGGGCGATCCGGGCGTGTCGCCGGGCCGCACCGCGCTGGTCGAGGCGATGTCGGGACATGTGCTCGCGGCGGGGTTGCTGATCGGGACCTATTCGCGCGAGGAGGCCGCGCCCGTCGGCCCCGCTTCATCGGCCATGCCGGCCTGACCGCGACCCGCGCGTGGCGGGCAGGGATCCGGCGCGCTGCCGGTCAGGCGAATGCTGCGGCGTGGGTCGCGATCAGCAGGACGGTGGTCGAGAAGGCGACGATGCCGACGAGCAGGCCGCTCTCCCGCAGGCGGTAGGGCCGGGATTGGCCGCGATGGAGGTGACGAAGCATGATGCATTCTCCGCAGTCAGGCCGGATCACGCGATCGGGATGATCGGCGTCGCTGCGCTGATCGCGATGCCGGCGAAGACCAGCGCCCCCGCGAACGAGAGGAGGATGCGCTTGGCGGATTCGAAATGGATCGAGGACATGGTGGCTTCCCTTCGGTGATGGCGGCGTCCGGACCATCCGGCTGCCGATATCCCCTGCTTTGCACACCCCGTGCCAGTTCCGTATCCGGCTGAATCAGCGCGGTTTTTCGCAGCAGCTCCGCAGCAGTTGGGATTTTGCGCCACACGAATCCGGTGAACGGCGCCAAGGATCGGTGCCGCGGACCGCCGCGGGGATCAGGCGGCGCAGATCCGGTCGCGCCCGTCGCCCTTGGCTGTGTAGAGGAGCCGGTCGGCACGGGCGAACGCGCTCTCGGCGGCTTCGTCCGCATGGATCGCGGTGACGCCTGCCGAAAAGGTGATCTGGCCAAGCGGCGAATCGGTCTCGCGATTGCGGAAGCGTTTGGCGGCGACGATCGCGCGGACCGAATCGAGCAGGCGCGCGGCGTCGCTCAGGCTGACGCCGCACAACAGCACCGCAAACTCCTCGCCGCCGTGCCGCACGACGAGATGCCCCTCGCACCCCGCCGCGATCATCTGGCCGATCGCGGTCAGCACCCGGTCGCCGACGCCGTGGCCGAACGCGTCGTTGACTCGCTTGAACCGGTCGACGTCGCATACCGCCAGGCAATAGGGGCCCTTGTCCGCGTCACGGGCGCCGAACGCCTCGTCGAACGCGCGGCGGTTGGGCAGGCCGGTCAGAGTATCGCGCCGTGCGCTGTCGCGCGCCTCGATCAGCTTGGCACGCAGGACGTCGGTCTCGTGCTTCGCCTTGGCCAGCCGCACCTCCGACTCGCGGATCCGGCCGATCATCGCGGTGGTGATCCGCGTGATCTCGTCGATCTCGGCCAGTCCCGGCGAGGTCGTGATCGCCGCCGCGCTTTCCGCCAGGTCATGGCCGAAGCCGCGGGTCTCGGCGTGGATGCTGTGCATGATCGTCGCGAACCCGTCGACATACTCCTGCGTCTCGGCGACCAGCCGGTCCGCCTGCCCTTCGCGTTGCGCGGGATCGCACGGGCCGTCGTGATCGACCACCGCAGAGGGCTCGGTGACCTGTCCGCCAAGCGCCTCGATATCCCTGCGCAGCAACCGGACGCCGCCCTCGGTCAATTGCGCAACCTGCGCCGCGAGCGGGCCGTCGGGTGCCGACAGCACGGCATGCGCGAACGCATAATGCGACGGATCCGGACGCAACCGGTGCTTACGGAGGAATCGGCCGATCTGGTCGAACAGGTCCTCCGTGCCCACCTGTTGTGCGCCCTGCGCGTCCCGCATGTCATTTGCCCCCGTTTCGCCCCCGGAATAGAACGACAAAGGTTAGCAACGCGTGACGATTTGCGGATCTATCGGCGGTTAAGCGTCTCAACTGCGGCCAGCGTCGAACTGACATGCTCGGCCGGGTTCATGTCGTCGTGAACAAAGGCGACCCGGCCGTCGCGGCCGATCACGTAACTGGTGCGCTTCGTGACATTGCGTCCCATCACTTGCTTGCCGAGCGCGACGTCATAGCCCGCGACGACCTTCGGCCCTGCACTTGCGACCGCGAACTTGCCCGCGCATTTCTCCGCCGAGAATTTGCTCAGCGTCTCGACGTTGTCCGCCGACATGCCGATCACCGTCGCGCCGGCCTTCTTGAACGCGGGGACTGCCTCGGCAAAGGCATGCGCCTCGGCATTGCAGCCGCCGGTATAGGCCGCGGGGAAGAAGTAGAGCACGACGGGGCCCTTCTTCAGCTGTTCGGCGAGGTGGACCGTGAACACCTTGCCGGCGATCGCGCCGCGCGTGGTGAAGTCGGGCGCCTTCGCACCGGGCGCGAGCGCCGCGACTGCGGGGGTGGCGAGGAGGAGGGCGGCGAGAGTCGGGACAAGGCGCATGGGGCTATACTCCGGTATGATCGCAGTGACGTACGCCCGCTCGCGGCATCCGTCCATTGCTCGCGCCGTACCGTATCGATAGGCAGGGCAGATGCCAGTGACCCAAGCCGATATCGACCTCGCGCACCGCCTCGCGGATGCCGCGGGCCACGTCATCCGACCCTATTTCCGCCACGAGCACGGCGTCGAGATCAAGGACGACCAGTCCCCCGTCACCCGCGCCGACCGCGAGGCCGAATCGGCGATGCGCCGGCTGCTCGACGCCGAACGCTCGGGCGACGGTATCGTCGGCGAGGAGTTTGGCGAGAAGACCGGCGTCACCAACCGCAAATGGGTGCTCGACCCGATCGACGGCACGCGCAGCTTCACCGTCGGCCGCGCGATCTTCGGCACGCTGATCGCGCTGGTCGAGGATGGCTGGCCGGTGCTCGGGATCATCGACCAGCCGGTCCAGCGCGAACGCTGGGTCGGCGTCGCGGGGCGTTCGACGACGCTGAACGGCGTGCCGGTGCGCACCCGGGTCTGTCGCGAGCTGGCGGGATCGACGATCGCGACGACCAGCCCGCATCTGTTCGGCGAGGCTGACGTCCCGCATTACCTAGCGCTCGTCGCGGCGATCTCGGGCGGCAATCCGCGCCAGGGGCCGGTCTATGGCGGCGACTGCTATAATTACGGGCTGCTCGCGAGCGGGCATCTCGACGTCGTCTGCGAATCGGGTCTCCAGCTCTACGATTTCGCTGCGCTGGTCCCGGTCGTCGAAGGCGCCGGCGGGATGATGTGCGACTGGAACGGCGACCCGCTGACCGCGGCGAGCGAAGGCCATGTGCTCGCGATCGGCGATCCGGCGCGGCTGGACGACGTGCTCGAGGCGATGCACCGGATCACGGGTGATGCGCATGACCATGGCGGTCACGACCACTGAGACCGTCTTGGCGGGAAGGCGGGCGTTACGCCTCGCACCCAGTCCCATATCCGTCATCCCGGCGAAAGCCGGGACCCATGGACACGGCACGGTCGCTAACCGCGCTGGCCGAAACCATGGGCCCCGGCTTTCGCCGGGGTGACGGGATGGGTGTGGTAAGCTTAAACGAACTCGCAGAATGGCCGCCGCTTTAGAAGATCCCGAGAAACTTCTTCTTCTGCCCTTTCTTCTCCGCCTCGGACGCCTTGCCGTCTTCGCCCTTGGCGGTCGTCCCGCGGCCGACATCGTCGCGCGTCTCGCCCTTGGTCGTCCGCTGCGCCTTGGCTGTCGCGCCGGCCAACACCGGGCCGCAGGCGGTGGCCTTCGCATCGCCGACATCGACGAACGCGAGCACACCCGCGACCGGCGTCGCCACCAGCGCGAGGCCCAGCCCGGTGCCGACGCGGGCGAGCAGGTCCTTCGAGACCACGCTCATCTTCGGTGCCGCGAACACACCGCCAAACCCAACCGGCGACTGGCCCGCAAACAGGCTGAACTTCTTCGAATCGGCACGGAAGGCGAGGTCGACCGCCTCGTTGCGGAAGCTGAACCCGCCGCGCCCGACGATCACGTTCTTCTTCGTGTCGATCAGGATCGGGTCCGCCGCCGCCACGCCGCCGCGCACGGTGAAGCCGATCAGGCCGCAATTGACCTGGACCGGCTCGTCGAGCTTGCCTTGGAACATGCGCTGCGCGAACGTGCCGATGTCGAGCTCGGCGAGCTGGACGTTGCGCACCGACAGTGCGCCCGACGGCATCACGAACGCGATCCGGCCGCGTGACGACGCCAGCGAATCATGGATCGAATCACCGCGCCCGTCGAGCTTGATCCGCCCCTTGATCGTCCCGGTCGTCCCCGCCTCGGCAAGCCCATAGCCCTTGAGCAACCGCCCCATCGGCGTCGGCGCGAGGCGAATGTCGTAGGCCACCGCGCTCGGCCGCGACCGCGTGTCGAAGACCGCGTCAGAGGCGACATTGCCGCGCGCCATCGCAAACGTCAGCGGCGACAGCGCCAGCCGCCCGCGCTCGAGGCCGAGCGTCAGGTCGACGTTCGAGATCGGGATGTTCTTCGACCGGACCACGCCGATCGTCCATTTCAGGTCGGCATCGAAGATCTGCATCGTCTCGACCGGGAAATTCCCATCGGGCAACAGGCGTTGCGCGCCCGCGCCGGTCGCGGCGGCAGCCGCCACCGCGCCGCGGCTTTCGACGATGTCGGGATTGTAGCCGATGAACGGCGCGGCATCGACGATGTCGAGGCTCTTGGTCGCCAGCACCGAATCGAGGTGGATGCGTTCGCCATTGGTGATCGTCAGCTTGCCCGCCAGATCGGTCTTCCCCGCCACGCCGGTGATCCGCGTGAAATGATATTCCTCGCCCTGTTTCACGAGCTGCCCGCGCAGCCGATAGGTGCGTGTGTTCGGGATCGCGACGTCGATCACGCCGAGTAGGGTCGACAAATTGGCGCCGCGCGCGGTCACCGCGAGCGGCACGTTCTCGACGTCCGCGATGCTCGGCAGCGTGCCGGCGACGTCGATCACGTTGCCCGCCGCGCGCATCCGCGCGACCAGCTTGTTCTGTCCCCGATTGGCGGTCGCGTCGGGCGACAGCAGCTGCGCGGTCACCGTGAACGGCGTCTCGCGCAGCTGGCCGGTGCCCTTGAGGCCGACCGCGCGGCCGATCGTCGCATCGACCGAGCGGATGTCGGCGACATCGAGATTGGCGAGCACGCGCATCCGCGGGTCGAGATAGCGCACGCTCGTCCCCGTCACCGTCGCCACGTCGATCCGCGGGAATTCGAGCGGCTCGCCGCCCTTCTTGTCGCTGAACGTCCAGCTGTTGGCGGTATGCGCGGCATTCCACTCGAGATCGACCGCGCCATTGACCAGATCGAGCCAGTAGAGCCGCCGCTTGCCGAAGATCAGCGACAGCGGCGCGATCCGCGTGTCGAGCTTGTCCGCCTGGAACAGGTTGGGCCGGCTCGCCCAGTCGGGGTTGGAGAGCGTGAAGCGCTCGGCATAGAATTTGATTCGGAATGGCGCGAAATAGAGCTGAAAATCGCCGCCGACCGTCACCGTCCGGTGGGTCATCGACCCGACGATCCGCTCGAACGGATGCTTCAGGAAGCGACCCTTGGTGATGTAGAGTACCAGCCAGATCGCGGCGATCACCGCGACGATCCCGATCAGAATGTTGCGCAGGATCCGCCGTTTGCGCCTCTTCTGCGCCGCGGCGGGCGGGGGGGCGTCGATCGGCTGCGTCGGGCTGGCGTCCATGATAAGCCTATCGCACGGCGGGCGTAGCGGTTCCACTATGGTCGGATGCCGCATTAACGCGGGAATGCGACTTGAGATTTCGGACCGATGCGGGTATCGGCCCCGCTTCCTCGAAGGGATGCGCGTTCGACGAATCGCCCGGCCAGTGTGGGCTGCCGCGGCGATTTCAGCGTTT
Organism: Sphingomonas sp. Leaf30; assembly: GCF_001422525.1. Classification (NCBI taxonomy): domain Bacteria; kingdom Pseudomonadati; phylum Pseudomonadota; class Alphaproteobacteria; order Sphingomonadales; family Sphingomonadaceae; genus Sphingomonas; species Sphingomonas sp. Leaf30. The sequence continues at coordinate 314,410 of NZ_LMKZ01000001.1, forward strand.
CCCTTCGTAACCGAAAGGATAAAAATGCCCAAGCTGAAGACCAAGAGCGGCGTCAAGAAGCGCTTCAAGCTCACCGCCACCGGCCTGCTCAAGCACGGCGTCGCCGGCAAGCGTCACCGTCTGGCGCATCACAACGGCAAGTACATCCGTCAGAACCGCGGCACCAAGCTGCTGTCCAAGGCCGATACCGCAGCAGTGAAGGCCTGGGCGCCTTACGGCCTGCGTTGAGCTGAGAAGGAATTAGACAATGGCACGCGTAAAACGGGGTGTGACCACCCGCGCCAAGCACAAGCGTATTTTGGTTCAGGCGAAGGGCTATTATGGCCGTCGCAAGAACACCATCCGCATCGCCCGTCAGGCCGTCGAAAAGGCCGGACAGTACGCATATCGTGACCGCAAGGTTAAGAAGCGCACCTTCCGTGGCCTGTGGATCCAGCGCATCAACGCCGGCGTCCGCGCCGAGGGTCTGACCTATTCGCAGTTCATGCACGGCGTGAAGCTGGCGGGTATCGAACTCGACCGGAAGGTCCTGGCCGACATCGCCATGCACGAGGGCGCAGCCTTCAGCGCGATCGTCGCACAGGCGAAGGCAGCACTCCCCCAGGCCGCGTAATTCGCGACTGAGGTTAGGCTTGAAAAGGGCGCCGGTGGGAAACCACCGGCGCCCTTTTTCGCGTTTGGCGCCGATGCTTTTCGTCGCCCCCATCTACGTCATTCCCGCGAAGGCGGGAATCCATAGTGGCAAGCCGTTGTGATCGTCACCACGGTCCGCCACTATGGATTCCC
>NZ_LMKZ01000001.1:315245-410542 GCF_001422525.1 Sphingomonas sp. Leaf30
TCGCGGGAATGACGGGAGAAGTGATGGACCGGCAACCCTGCGTCTACATCCTCGCCAGCAGCAAGCACGGTACGTTCTATATCGGCGTGACGTCGAACTTGCTCGGACAGCTGCAACAGCATCGCGAAGGGTTGATCAAGGGGTTCACGTCCCGCTACGACGTAGTGCGGCTGGTGCATTATGAGATGGCCGACACGATGGACGCTGCGATCGCGCGCGAGAAGCAGCTCAAGAAGTGGAACCGCGACTGGAAGGTGACCCTGATCGAGCGTGACAATCCGGACTGGGACGATCTGGCGATCGGCCTGGGATTGGACCCCGTTTCAGATCGTCCTTCCCGCTAGGCGGGGCCTTCGTTTCAAGGGCCAGGGATAGAGGCGCTACGGCAGCCAGTATGGATCCCCGCCTCCGCGGGGATGACGAAGTTAGGATTTCGACACAGTGACGCAAGACCTGAACCAGATGCGCGAACACATGTTGGCGGCGATCGCCGCGGCATCCGGCCTCGACGCGCTGGAGGCGTGCCGGGTCGAGGCGCTCGGCAAGCAGGGCACGATCACCGCGCTGCTGAAGACGCTCGGCAAGATGACCCCCGAAGAGCGCCTCGTGCAGGGACCGCTGATCCAGGGGCTGCGCGAGGCAGTCGCGAACGGCATCGCCGAACGGAAAGCGACGCTCGAACGCGCCGCGCTCGACGCCCGGCTCGCCAGCGAAACGCTCGACATGACGCTGCCCGCCGACGCGCCCATGCCCGGCACGATCCACCCGGTCAGCCAGGTCATGGACGAACTCGCCGAGATCTTCGCCGACTTGGGCTTCGCGGTCGCGACCGGGCCCGAGATCGAGACCGACTGGCATAATTTCTCCGCGCTCAACATCCCCGAGACGCATCCGGCGCGCGCGATGCATGACACCTTCTATCTCCAGCAGGGGATCGACGCGAAGGCCGCGGGCACCGCCGACGAGAAGACGACCTTCTCGCTGCTCCGCACGCACACCTCGCCCGTCCAGATCCGCACGATGCTGAGCCAGAAGCCGCCGATCCGCATCATCGCGCCGGGCCGCACCTACCGCTCGGACTCGGACGCGACGCACACGCCGATGTTCCACCAGGTCGAGGGCCTCGTGATCGACAAGGGCATCACGCTCGGCCATCTGAAGTGGACGCTCGAGACGTTCGTGAAGGCGTTCTTCGAGCGCGACGACATCGTCCTGCGGATGCGCCCGAGCTATTTCCCGTTCACCGAACCCTCGGTCGAGATCGACGTCGGCTATACGCTCGTGAAGGGCAAGCGCGTCGTCGGTGGCGCGGAGCCAGACGGCTGGCTCGAGATCCTGGGCAGCGGCATGGTCCATCGGAAAGTGATCGAGGCGTGCGGGCTCGACCCCGACGAATGGCAGGGCTTTGCGTTCGGCTGCGGGATCGACCGGCTCGCGATGCTCAAATACGGCATGGACGACCTCCGCCCGTTCTTCGACGGCGATATCCGCTGGCTGAAACATTATGGTTTCTCGAGCCTCGACGTCCCCACTTTGTCGGCAGGAGTCGGCGCATGAAGTTCACGCTCAGCTGGCTCAAGCAGCACCTCGACACCACCGCCACGCTCGACCAGATCGTCGACGCGCTGACGCGTATCGGCCTCGAGGTCGAAGGCGTCGAGAATCCCGGCGAGAAGCTCGCTGCGTTCCGAATCGCCAAGGTTCTCAGCGCCGAACGCCATCCGCAGGCCGACAAGCTCCAGATCCTGTCGGTCGACGCCGGTGACGGCCCGCTCCAGGTCGTCTGCGGCGCGGCGAACGCGCGCGCCGGGCTGGTCGGCGTATTCGGCGCACCCGGCGCCTACGTCCCCGGTCTCGACGTGACGCTCAAGCTCGCGAGCATCCGCGGGGTCGAATCGAACGGCATGATGTGCTCGACGCGCGAGCTGGAGCTCGGCGAGGATCATGACGGCATCATCGAGCTGCCCGCGGACGCGCCGATCGGCACGCCGTACCCCGATTATGCCGGGCTCACCGATCCCGTCATCGACGTCGCGATCACCCCCAACCGCCAGGACTGCATGGGCGTGCGCGGCATTGCGCGAGACCTCGCCGCTGCCGGCATGGGCACGCTCACACCGCTGATCTTCGATCCGATCGTCACCGACGGGGCAGGGCCATCGGTCCGCACCGACGACACCGCAGGCTGCCCCGCCTTCTTCGCGCAGACCGTCACCGGCGTGCGCAACGGCGGGTCTCCCGACTGGATGCGCCGCAGCCTGCTCGCGATCGGCCAGAAGCCGATCTCCGCACTCGTCGACATCACCAACTACCTGATGATCGACCTCGGCCGGCCGCTGCACGTCTATGACCGCGCCAAGCTGTCGGGCGGCCTCGTCGCGCGGAAAGCGAAGGACGGCGAACAGGTCGTCGCGCTCAACGGCAAGACCTACACGCTCGACGCCAGCATGACCGTCATCGCCGACGATGTAGCCGTGCACGATATCGGCGGCATCATGGGCGGCGAGCATTCGGGGGTCTCCGCGGAGACCACCGATGTGCTGATCGAATGCGCCTATTTCGATCCCGACCATATCGCGCGCACCGGCCAGGCACTCACGCTCACCTCCGACGCGCGCAGCCGCTTCGAACGCGGTGTCGATCCGGCGTTCCTCGACGACGGCCTCGCGATCGCCACCGCGCTCGTGCTCCACGTCTGCGGCGGCACCGCGAGTGAGGTCACGCGCTCGGGGACGCCCCCGCTCGAGCCTCGCGTCGTGCACTATGATCCACGGCTCAGTGCGGATCTGGGCGGGCTGCACGTGGCGCCCGAACGCCAGGCGCGCACGCTCCTGTCGCTCGGCTTCACGATCGGCGCGATCAAGAGCGCGGATGCATTCAGCGACGCGCTGTTCTCGACGATCGAGGGCAAATGGCCGGTCACGGTCCCGAGCTGGCGCCGCGACGTCGACGGTCCCGCCGATCTCGTCGAGGAAGTCGTCCGGATCGAGGGCATCGACAGCATCCCCTCGACCCCGCTGCCGCGCCTGCCCGGCGTCGCCAAGCCGACCGCGACCCCCGAGCAGAAGCTCGAACGCCGCGCACGCCGCGCCGCCGCCGCGCGCGGGCTCGACGAAGCGGTGACATGGAGCTTCCTCTCCGACGCCGAAGCCGCACCCTTCGGCGGCGGCGCCTGGACGCTCGCCAACCCGATCAGCGAAGACCTGAAGGTCATGCGCCCCTCGCTGCTCCCCGGCCTGCTCGCCGCGACGGGGCGCAACCTCAAGCGCGGGCAGCAGAGTGTCCGCCTGTTCGAGATCGGTCGCCGCTATCTTGCCGATGCCGAGCGCGCGACGCTCGGCGTGGTGCTGGCGGGCGACCGCCGCCCGCGCGGCTGGCGCGAGGGCAAGGCCGCGAGCTTCGACGCCTATGATGCGAAGGCCGAAGCGCTCGCACTGCTCGCCGCCTCGGGCGCACCGGTCGACAATCTCCAGGTCATGGGGGAGGCGGGCGATGCCTGGCATCTGGGCCAGTCGGGTACGCTCCGGCTTGGGCCGAAGACGGTGCTGGCGAGCTTCGGCATGCTGCATCCGCTGGTGCTGAAGGCGTTCGACCTCGACGGCGCGGTCGCTGCGGTAGAGGTTTATCTCGACGCGATCCCGCCCAAGCGCGCTTCGAGCTTCGCGCGCCCGGCCTACACGCCGCCGGCGTTGCAGGCCGTCCGCCGCGACTTCGCGTTCCTCGTGCCGGCGGCGCTCGCCACCGACGCGCTGGTCCGCGCGGTCAAGGGGGCCGACAAGGCCGCGATTGTCTCGGCGCGCGTGTTCGACGTGTTCACCGGCCAGGGCGTCGAGGACGGCTACAAGTCGGTCGCGGTCGAAATCGTCCTGCAACCCACCGCCAAGAGCTTCACCGACGAGGAGCTGAAGGCGGTGGCGGACAAGGTCGTCGCGGCGGCGGCCAAGCAGGGCGCGAGCCTGCGCGTCTGAGCGTCTCCTCACCCTCTAACACCACCCCGGCGAAGGCCGGGGTCCAGTTGGAAAGGTGGAAGTAACGAGGGACTGTCCTCCGTTACGCCCGTTCCCCAACTGGGCCCCGGCCTTCGCCGGGGTGGGGCCGCCGGGTTGTCCGATGAGCGTTTTGAAGACCCGCGTGTTCGACCACGAAGGAAGGACCCCAATGACCGACCTGATCACGATCGCCAACGACCACCTCACTGCGCAGATCAACCCGCTCGGGGCCGAGCTCACGTCGCTGAAGGATGCAGACGGGCGCGAGCTGATGACCAATGCCGACCCGGCCTTCTGGACCGGCCACGCGCCGATCCTCTTCCCCGTCGTCGGTCGCCCCTACCGCGACACGATCCGCGTCGACGGCACCGAATATTCGATGAAGCAGCACGGCTTCGCGCGGCGCATGGTGTTCGCGGTGTCCGAGGAGCAGCCCGGATCGGTCGCCTTCACGCTCGAGGCGACGCCCGAGACGCGCGCGGTCTATCCGTTCGATTTCCGGCTGACGGTAACGTTCGCGCTGGTCGGCGCGACGCTGAGCGTCGACGTCGCGATCACGAACCCCGCCGCGCAGCCGCTTTCGGCGAGCTTCGGTTTCCATCCCGCCTTCGCCTGGCCGCTGCCTTACGGGGAGGATCGGGCCGACCACCGCATCGTCTTCTCGGCCGACGAGCCCGATGCGCTGCGCATGATCGCCGACGACGGCACGATCACCGAGGGCGAGCGTCCCTCGCCGCTGGAGGGGCGGACGCTGCGCCTGCAGGACGCGCTGTTCGCGAAGGATGCGCTGGTCTGGGATTCGGTCCGGTCCGACTCGGTCACCTATGGCGCCGAAACCGGCCCGCAGCTGCGGATCGACTTCCCCGACACGCCGATGCTCGGCATCTGGACCAAGCCCGGCGCGGCCTATGTCTGTGTCGAGCCGTGGCACGGCATCGCGGACCCCGAAGGCTATGACGGCGATTTCCGTGCCAAGCCCGGCGTCTTCGAGATCCCAGCAGGTGCCACCAAGCGCATCGCGCTCCACGTAACGCTGATCCGCTAAAAACCCCTCCCCTTCAGGGGAGGGGAGCAGCTATCGCTGCGATTGCACCCCCTGTCCTCCGGCCCCCGCATCTGCCAAGAGCGGCAGCATGACCGCCGGACCCCCGGCCCAACCTTCTTTGCGAGCCGCGACAGGCTCCCCGGACCTACGCCATGACCCAATTTCCCCGCCGCACCTTCGCGATCATCTCGCATCCCGACGCCGGCAAGACCACGCTGACCGAGAAATTGCTCTATTTCGGCGGCGCGATCCATCTCGCGGGCGAGGTGAAGGCGCGCGGCCAGAACCGCCGCGCGCGCTCGGACTGGATGAAGATCGAGCAGCAGCGTGGGATCTCGGTCACGTCGTCCGTCATGACGTTCGAGCGCCAGGGGATCACCTTCAACCTGCTCGACACGCCGGGCCATGAGGATTTTTCCGAGGACACCTACCGCACGCTGACCGCGGTCGACTCGGCGGTCATGGTGATCGACGCCGCCAAGGGCATCGAGCCGCAGACGCGCAAGCTGTTCGAGGTCTGCCGCCTGCGCAACGTGCCGATCATCACCTTCGTCAACAAGGTCGACCGCGAGGGGCGCGATCCGTTCTCGCTGCTCGACGAGGTGGCGGAGATGCTCCAGCTCGACGTCTGCCCGATGAGCTGGCCGGTCGGCATGGGCGGCGAGTTCGAGGGCGTTTACGATCTCTACGCCAACACGCTGAGCCGCCCCGAAGGCGACAGCCGCGAGTTCATGGGCAAGGCGATCCCGTTCGCCGGTATCGACGACCCCAAGCTCGCCGAGATCCTCAGCCCCGAAGGGATCGTCCGCCTCTCCGACGAGGCCGAACTCGCACAGGGCGGCTATTCGAGCTTCGACGCCGACGCCTATCGCGCAGGCAATCTGACGCCGGTCTATTTCGGCTCGGCACTCAAGGATTTCGGCGTCGCCGAACTGATCGCCGCGCTCGCCGACTATGCCCCGCCACCGCGCGCGCAGCCTGCCGAGCCCGCCCCCATCTCCCCCGACGAAAGCGAAGTCACCGGCTTCGTGTTCAAGGTGCAGGCGAACATGGATCCCAACCACCGCGACCGGATTGCGTTCATGCGGCTGTGCTCGGGCGTGTTCAAGCGCGGCATGAAGCTGACGCCCACGGGTCACGGCAAGCCGATCGCGGTTCATTCGCCGATCCTGTTCTTCGCGCAAAATCGCGAGCTGGCGGACGAGGCGTTTCCGGGCGACATCATCGGCATCCCCAACCACGGCACGCTGCGCGTCGGCGATACGCTGAGCGAACGCGCGGCGATCCGCTTCACCGGCCTGCCGAACTTTGCGCCCGAAATCCTGCGCCGCGTCGTGCTGAAGGATTTCACCAAGACCAAGCAGTTGCGGAAAGCGCTCGACGACATGGCCGAGGAGGGGGTGACTCAGGTCTTCTACCCCGACATCGGCTCGAACTGGATCATCGGCGTCGTCGGGCAGCTCCAGCTCGAGGTGCTGCTGTCGCGGCTCGATGCAGAGTACAAGGTCGCGGCCGGGCTCGAGCCTGCGCCGTACGAGACCGCCCGCTGGATATCGGCGGAAGACCCGCAGGAGCTTAAGACCTTCGCCGAGATCAACCGCGGCGCGATGGCGAAGGATCGCGACGGGAACCCGGTGTTCCTCGCCAAGAGCGCGTGGGAGGTGAACTACATCGCCGACCGCTATGCCAAGATCCGCTTCGCCGCGACCCGCGAACGGTAAGGGACCGCCATCGATCGTCATCCCCGCCCGCGCGAGGATGACGAACCGGCAGGGATGCGGATCAATCCGCGGCCAGGGCCTCGGCAAGCATGTCGCGGATCGCGCGCAGTGCCGTGATCGGCGTCTCGGCGGGCGCAACGATCTCGGCAGCGACCGCGGGCGGTGCGCCCTTTTCGGCGGCCAGCAGCTGCTGGACGCCGCGCACGGTATAGCCGTCGCGATTGAGCAGCTGGTCGATCCGGCGCACCAGCGCGACGTCCTCGACGCGGTAATAGCGACGATTCCCGGCCCGCTGGAGCGGTCGGAGCTGGGGGAAACGCGTTTCCCAATAGCGCAGGATATGCTGTGGCAAGCCGGTATCGTTCGACAGTTCGCCGATGGTCCGGAATGCGGTACTGGCCTTGCCGGAACTGTCCGGCATCGCGTGCCTCAGCCTGCGCCGACGATGCGTTCGCGCATCATCTGGCTTGCGCGGAACGTCAGCACGCGGCGCGGTGCGATCGGCACCTCGACGCCCGTCTTGGGGTTGCGACCGATGCGCTCGCCCTTGTCGCGCAGAACGAACGTACCAAAGCCCGAAATCTTGACATTCTGCCCGCTGGTCAGTGCTTCGCACATCTCGGTCAGGATCTGTTCGACGACTTTTGAAGCATCCGATCGCGAAAGTCCGATTTCGCGATGAAGCGATTCGGCTAGATCGGCTCGTGTCAGCGTACCCGTCATTGTCATTCCGAAACTCCCACACCCATTGCGGTACCTACACAAGCAGCGTGATCATCGGAAGAGCTTTATCGGACAAATTGCAACTGGCTTTCAGTTGCGTTTAGAAGCGGATGACGGCCGCACCCCAAGTAAAGCCGCCACCCATCGCCTCGAGCACGACGATCTGGCCCTGCTGGATCCGTCCGTCACGAACCGCCACGTCGAGCGCGAGCGGTACCGACGCCGCGGAGGTGTTGGCATGCTGGTCGACGGTGACGACGACGCGCTCGGGGGCAAGGCCCAGCTTGCGCGCGGTCGCGTCGAGGATCCGGGCATTCGCCTGATGCGGCACGACCCAGTCGACCTGGTCCGCGGACAGGCCCGCCATCGCCAGCGATTCGGTCATGACGGCGGCAAGGTTGGTCACCGCGTGACGAAACACCTCGCGGCCCTTCATCCTGAGCTTGCCGACCGTCCCGGTGGTCGAGACGCCGCCATCGACATAGAGCAACTGGTTGTGCCGCCCGTCGGCGTGCAGCTTGGTAGTCAGGATGCCGCGTCCGTCTGCGTCCGCGGTGTCCTGCGCCTCGAGCACGATCGCGCCCGCACCGTCGCCGAACAGGACGCAGGTCGTGCGATCCTCCCAGTCGAGGATCCGGCTGAACGTCTCGGCGCCGATCACCAGCGCGCGCTTGGCGACGCCGCTGCGGATCATGCTGTCGACGACCTGGACCGCGTAGAGAAAGCCCGAGCAGACCGCAGCGACGTCGAACGCGACGCAGTCGTCGATCCCGAGCATTGCCTGCACCTTGGTCGCGCTGGCGGGGAAGGTCTGGTCGGGCGTCGCGGTGGCGAGCACGATCAGGTCGATGTCCTGCGCGTCGACGCCTGCTGCAGCGAGAGCCGCGCGGCAGGCATCCGCCGCCAGAGTCGCGGTCGTCTCGCCTTCGCCGGCGATATGGCGGAACCGGATGCCGGTGCGCTCGACGATCCATTCGTCGCTGGTGTCGACCTGTTCCGCCAGCTGCGCATTCGAGACGCGACGGACCGGCAGGGCCGATCCGGTGCCGGTAATGACCGAACGGATCATGCGGCTTCCTTGACGTTGCCCAGATCGTCGCTGATCCGGCGGACGAGGTCGTTTCTCACCATTTTGGCGGCATTGCCGATCGCCGTCGCCACGCCGCGCTCATTGGCGCCGCCATGGCTTTTGACGACGATGCCGTTGAGCCCGAGAAACACCGCGCCGTTGTGATTATTGGGATCGAGATGATCGCGCAGCAACTCGGTCGCGGGCTTGGAGATCAGGAAGCCGAGCTTCGACCGGACCGAGCTGCGGAACGCGCGCTTGAGCAGGTCGGCGACGAATCGCGCGGTGCCCTCGGCGGTCTTGAGCGCGATATTGCCCGAAAAGCCGTCGCATACGACGACATCGACATCGCCACGCGACAGGCGGTCGCCTTCGATGAAGCCGGTGAAGTCCATGTCGAGCTTGGGCGTCGCGCGCAGCATGGCGGCGGCCTCGCGAATCTCGTCGGTGCCCTTCATGTCCTCGCTGCCGATATTGAGCAGCGCGACACGTGGGTGGGCGATGTCGAGTGCGGTCCGTGCATAGGCGCCGCCCATGATCGCGAACTGGACGAGGTTGCGCGCATCGCACTCGGTATTCGCACCGAGGTCGAGCATAACCATGTCGGTGTCGCCAAGCGTCGGAAGGCGCGCGGCGAGCGCCGGGCGATCGATGCCCGGCAGCGTCCTGAGCGACAGCTTCGCCATCGCCATCAGCGCGCCGGTATTGCCACTCGAGACCGCGGCTGCGGCACGACCCTTTTTGACGAGATCGATGGCGATGCCCATCGATGTCGTCTTGGCGCGACGAATCGCCTGGCTCGGCTTGTCGCTCGAGCCAACCACCTCGGGGGCGTGGACGATCTCGGAGTTGAGTTCGAGATTCGGATGGGCTTTCAGCCCGTCGCGAATCGCGGTTTCGTCACCGACTAGCAGGAAATGCATGCCGTCAAACTGGCGTCGCGCACGCGCGACACCTGCCAGCATTACCGCCAGCCCGTCATCGCCACCCATCGCATCGACGGCGATCCAGGCGCTGTCGGGCATGCTCACGTCCTTCGCTCAGGTAAGGGCTCAGCCCTCGACCGAAAGGATTTCGCGACCGTTATAGTGGCCGCAAGACGTGCAGAGGTTATGCGGGCGCTTGAGTTCGCCACAGTTCGGGCACTCCTGAAATGCCGCGATCGTCAGCGAATCGTGGCCACGGCGCATGCCGCGCTTGGAGGGCGAGGTTTTTCTCTTGGGGACGGCCATTTCGGCACCTTGTTCTTTATAAAGGTCGGGGCTCCGATAGGCCCGGACGAAGGAGTCGGCAACCGACTGTTAAGGTCGGCCGCGTGAGCTACCATACGGCCTGACGCATCGCGAAGCGTGGCGCTATAGCGATAATCGCCTGCGTTGCAAGCATGGTGGCACAGTGGCACGACCCGCGCACACCGGAAACATCGAGGAATAAGCTGCATGATCCTGCCCGTAACCCTGACGATCGCCGCCGCGGCCGCGGTCCTCAATCTCTGGCTGGCCTTCCGGATCGTGCCGACTCGCCTCAAGGACAATGTCCTGCTGGGCGACAATGGCAATCCGGTCCTGCAGGGGCGGATGCGCGCGCAGGCGAACTTCGTCGAATATGCGCCCTTCATCCTGATCCTGTTCGCGCTGATCGAACTGGGTGGCGGATCGCCCCGCTGGTTGTGGATCGCCGGAGTCGTTTTCGTCGTCGCGCGAATCGCGCACGCCTTCGGCATGGACAAGACGACGTCGAACCTGCCGCGCGCCGGTGGCGCGCTCGCGACCTGGGCGCTGATGGCGCTGCTCGCGGGCTGGGCCCTCGCGATCGCCTATCAGGCCGGTGCCACGCCGTCGGTCACGACGTTCCAGACCGCACCGATCGAGGGTCGCGCATGAGCATCGTCCGGAATGTCGCCGCCCTCCTCGCCACGCCTATGCTGCTCGCGGTCGCGACGCCCGGCCTTGCGAAGGACGGCCCAGCGCAGGACGCCATCTCGCCCGAGCGCCTGTCCGCCGATGTCAGGACGCTGGCGTCGGACGCGTTCGAGGGCCGGGCACCGGGAACCGCGGGCGAAACCAGGACGATCGACTGGCTCATAGCGCAGTTCAAGGCGATGAAGCTGTCGCCGGGCGGGCCGGACGGCAGCTGGACGCAGGCGGTGCCGCTGGTCCACACGCGGCTGGGGCAGGGCAGTGTGCGCGCCGGGGCCACGCCGCTGGTCCAGGGCCGCGACGTCTATCTCAGCACGGTGCGCGGGGTCGACCGTGTCGCGATCGCCGACGCGCCGATGGTCTTTGTCGGCTACGGCGTCACCGCGCCCGAACGCGGCTGGGACGACTTCAAGGGTCTCGACCTGAAGGGCAAGGTCGCGGTCTTCCTGGTCAACGACCCCGATTTCGAGGCGGTGGCGGGGGACGATGCCAAGGGCCGGTTCGGCGATCGGCGCATGACCTATTATGGACGCTGGACCTACAAGTTCGAGGAGGCCGCGCGGCGCGGCGCGGTGGCGGCGCTGATCGTCCACGACACGCCGGGTGCCGGCTATGGCTGGGCGACGGTCACCGCACCCGCGGGCGAGAATTACGACATCGTGCGCGAGGATCCGACCTCGCGCGTGCTGCTGCAGGGGTGGATCGAAGGGGCCGCCGCGACCCGGCTGTTCGCCGCCTCCGGGCTCGACCTCGCCACGTTGCGCAAGGCCGCGCGGCACAGCGATTTCCGCCCCGTCGTGCTGAAGCAGCGGTTCACGAGCGACCTTCCCGTCCGTCATGACACGGCGGAGAGCCGCAACGTGCTGGCCATGCTGCCCGGCAAGACCCGTCCCGACGAAGTGGTGATGTTCGGGGCGCATTGGGATGCGTATGGCGTTGGCACGCCCGATGCGCAGGGGCGCACGATCCGCCCGGGTGCCAATGACGATGCGCTCGGGGTCGCGGGCGTGCTCGGCCTTGCCCGCAGCTTTGCCGCCGCGCCGCGCACCGACCGCAGCCTCGTCTTCGCACTGTGGAGCGGGGAGGAGCGGGGGCTGCTCGGGTCGGAAACCTATGCGGTGAAACCCGTCTATCCCGCGGCGAAGACGGTCGCCAACCTGACGCTCGACATTCTCCAGACGGCAGGGCCGGCGCGCGACGTCCTGCTGGTCGGCGCGGGCCAGAACAGCCTCGAGGACATGCTGGGCGATGCCGCGAAGGCGCAGGGCCGTGTCGTAACCCCCGAAGCCCTCCCCGAACGGGGGCTGTTCTACCGCGCGGATCATTTCTCGGTCGCGCGGCGCGGCGTGCCGACGCTGTTGCTGATGGCGATCAGCGGTGCGTCCGACCTCGTGACCGGTGGTCGCCCGGCGGGGCAGGCGTGGCTCGACGGCTATATGAAATGCTATCACCAGACGTGCGACGCCTGGAGTGCGGACTGGGATCTGCGCGGCGCGGCGCAGGATGTCGGTCTGTTCCAGACGATCGGCACGAAGCTGGCGAACAGCCGGCTCTGGCCGAAGTGGCGCGACGACTCCGAGTTCAAGTCGGTTCGGGCTGAAAGCGCGGGGGAGCGGAAGTAGGACTCAGCCCACACTGGCTACCACCCCGGCGAAGGCCGGGGTCCAGTTGGGAAGGTTGCAGTAACGGCGCGCTACCTCCGCCAATCTTGGTCCCCCAACTGGGCCCCGGCCTTCGCCGGGGTGGGGTGATTGGCGCGTTGGACATCTGCTTCCCGGTGTTCTCCCGCCTCCGCGGGAGAACAGGGACCTACGCCGCCAGCGCCCGATCGCTCACGAACAGGTTCGTCGCGCGCTCATGCGCGAACGTGCTCGCCGGGCCGTGACCCGGGATGAAGCTCGTGTCGCTGCCCAGCGGCCACAGCTTCTCGACGATCGACGACAGCAGCACCCGGTGATTGCCGCCGGGCATGTCCGATCGTCCGACCGACCCCTGGAACAGCACGTCGCCGACCTGCGCGAATTTCGATGGCGCGTGATGGAAGATCACATGGCCTTCGGTGTGCCCTGGCGTTTCGTAGACATCGAGAACGAGATCGCCGACCGACACCCGGTCGCCCTCGACCAGCCACCGGTCGGGTTCGAAATTGACGCCGGCGATCCCGTATTTCGGCCCGTCCTGGTCGAGCCGCTGGAGCCAGAAGCGGTCGGCCTCGTGCGGCCCCTCGATCGGCACCGCCAGATCGTCGGCTAGCGCCTTCGCCTCGCCGGCATGGTCGATATGCCCGTGCGTCAGCAGGATCTTCTCGACCGTCACGCCCGCCTCCGCGATCGCCGCCTTGATTCGCGGCAGGTCGCCGCCGGGATCGACCACCGCCGCCTTCATCGTCGCGGTGCACCACAGCAACGTGCAGTTCTGCTGGATCGGCGTGACGGGGATGATCGCGGCACGCAGCGGCGGCAGGGAGGTCTTTGTCATTCCGGCAAAATAGGGCGGCGGGCGGTTTCGGGCAATCGCCGCTTGCGGTTTGCCTGCCGCCCCGTGCATCAGTCGGCACGATGTGGACTGCGCCCTTCGTGTTGCTTGATGATGCCCGGGAGGCGGGGGCCCCCGCGCGCCTGTACGACCGGCCTGTCCGGGTCGTTCGCGCGGACACCCCCGATGCCGTGCAACCCGCGCTTGCGGAGATCCGTCGCGGACTGGCCGAGGGACTGCATGCCGCGGGGATGCTGGCCTATGAGGCGGGGATGACGTTCGCGTCGCGTGCGGTCGATGCCGGCCCGCCGGACGGCCCGTTGCTGTGGTTCGGCCTGTTCGAGCGCTACGAAACGATCCCCGCGGCGGCGCTGCCCGCGCTGTTGCCCGATCCTGCCGGAATCTGGGTCGGGCCGCCGCAGCCGCAGATCGACCGCGAGGCCTATGATGCGCGAATCGCACGGCTGCTCGCGCTGATCGCGGCGGGCGACATCTATCAGGCCAATCTGACCTTTGCCGCGACCGTGCCGTTCATCGGCGATCCCCGCGCGCTCTATGCCCGCCTCAGACGCCAGGCGCGTGCAGGCTATGGCGCATTGATCGACACGGGCGACGAAACCTGTCTGTCGCTGTCGCCCGAACTGTTCTTCACGCTCGAGGGCGATCGGCTGACCTGTCGGCCGATGAAGGGCACCGCGCCGCGCGGCGCCACGCCCGATGTCGATCGCCGCCTTGCCCAGGAGCTGGCCGCCGATCCGAAGCAGCGCGCGGAAAATCTGATGATCGTCGACCTGATGCGCAACGACCTGTCGCAGGTCGCGCAGGGTGTCTCGGTCCCGGACCTATTCACGGTGGAGACCTATCCAACCGTCCACCAGATGACCTCGACGGTGGCAGCGCGGCTGACCCCCGGTCGCGATGCGATCGATGTGCTCGCCGCGCTGTTCCCCTGCGGCTCGATCACCGGCGCCCCCAAGCAACGCGCGATGGAAGTCATCGCAGAGGTCGAGCAGGCCCGTCCCCGCGGCCTCTATACCGGCGCGATCGGCCGGTTCGATCCCGGCGGCGACGCCGCGCTGAACGTCGCGATCCGTACGCTGACGGTGCGCGACGGTGACGCGGTGATGGGGCTCGGCTCGGGGATCGTCGCGGACAGTGTCGCCGACCAGGAATGGCAGGAATGCGCGGACAAGGCGGCCTTCGTCACCGCCGGACAGCGCAAGCTGGACCTGATCGAGACGATGGCGTTCGATCCCGAACACGGGGTGATGCGGCTCGAACTGCATCTCGCCCGGCTGACGGCGAGTGCTGCGACGCTGGGGTTCAGCTTCGATCGTCACGCCGTTCGGAACGAACTGCAGGCGGCGACCTTCCGGCTGCGCGGTCCGCGGCGGATCCGGCTGGTCGTCGCGGCATCGGGCGCGGTCGCGATCCAGGTCGGTCCGATGCCGGTCACGCCCGCGCAGATGACGGTCGCGATCGTCCCGCTGCCTGTCGCGCCCGCCGATATCCGGCTGCGCCACAAGACCAGCGACCGCGCCTTTTACGACGACGCGCGGCGTGCCGCGGGCACCACCGAAGTGGTGTTCGAGGGGCCCGACGGCTTCCTGACGGAGGGGAGCTTCACCTCGCTGTTCGTGCCGCGCGACGGGGTGCTGGTAACCCCGCCTGTGGGCGCGCTGATCCCCGGCGTGCTGCGCGCCGATCTGCTCGCCAGCGGCCAGGCGGTCGAGGGACGGTTGACGCGCGCCGACCTCGCCAACGGGTTCCGTATGGGAAATGCGGTGCGTGGGCTCGTTCCGGCCGTTGTTGCGGTTGCGAAATCAGGCGATCGCGGCGTATAGCCCGCGCGAATTCCGCAGGCGCCGCTGCGGTCAACCGCAGAGGTTTCACCATGCACGCATCCGCCGCCCTTGGCCGCATCAGCCCTTCGCCGACCCTCGCGATCACGTCGCGTGTGCTCGAACTGAAGCGCGCCGGCGTCGACGTGATCGGGCTGGGGGCGGGTGAACCCGATTTCGACACGCCCGACTTCGTCAAGGAGGCCGCGATCCAGGCGATTCGCGACGGCAAGACGAAATACACCAATGTCGACGGCACGATCGAGCTGAAGCAGGCGATCGCCGCCAAGTTCGCGCGCGACAACGGCCTGACCTATGCGACCGACCAGATCAGCGTGAACGTCGGCGGCAAGCACACCCTGTTCAACGCGATGGTCGCGACGATCGATCCGGGTGACGAGGTCGTGATCCCCGCACCCTATTGGGTCAGCTATCCCGACGTCGTGCAGTTCGCCGGCGGTGTACCGGTGATCGTCAAGGCCGGCCCCGAGGTCGGCTATAAGCTCGCACCCGAGGCGCTCGACGCGGCGATCACGCCCAAGACCAAGTGGGTGATCCTCAACTCGCCGTCGAACCCGACCGGCGCCGGCTACACGATCGACGAGCTGAAGGCTCTGGGCGCGGTGCTCGCGAAGCACCCGCATGTCTGGATCTTCGCCGACGATATGTACGAGCATATCGTCTATGACGGCTTCAGGTTCGCGACGATCGCCGAGGCGTGCCCCGAGCTGTTCGAGCGCACGCTGACCGTCAATGGCTGTTCCAAGGCCTATGCAATGACCGGCTGGCGGATCGGCTATGCGGGCGGCGCGAGCTGGCTGATCAAGGCGATGGCCAAGCTCCAGTCGCAGTCGACCTCGAACCCGTGCTCGATCGCGCAGGCCGCCGCCGTCGCCGCGCTCAACGGCGACCAGTCGTTCCTCGCCGAGCGCAACACCGCCTTTCAGGGCCGCCGCGATCTGGTTGTGTCGATGCTGAACGAAATCGACGGCATGGAATGCCCGACGCCCGAGGGGGCGTTCTACGTCTATCCGTCGTTCGCCGCACTGATCGGCAAGTCGACGCCGAACGGTCGGCTGATCGACACCGACGAGGCGATGGTCGGCTATCTGCTCGACGATGCCAAGGTCGCGGTCGTTCAGGGCGCGGCGTTCGGCCTCAGCCCGGCGTTCCGGATCAGCTATGCCACGTCGGACACGCTGCTGCGCGAGGCCTGCACGCGGATCCAGACCGCCTGCGCCGCGCTGCGCTGATCCGGCACGCCTCGGCAACATCGCGGGCATGCCCGGACATCCGCCAGCAACCCTGCTGGCGGATGAACGGATTGGCCACATCGCGTTAATCGACCGTTTCATAAAACGGCATTGTGAAGACGCGGCATCCCCACGACATGCTGGGTCGTAGCTGACGTGATCCACCGGGATCACGCCAAGTCTGATTTCAACAGGAGCGCATGATGCGCAATCTTATCAAGTCGAGCTTTCTCTGGCAGTTTACTGGCGGTTTTGTTCTGGGTGCGCTGGGTCTCCTTGCGTTCCAGCCCGCCGAGGCGACCCAGCCGGTGTATGGCGCGCCCGTGCACACCGCGCCCGCCCAGCGCTGAGCCTGCTGAATCCCGGTGATCGGTCGCCGAAAGGCATTCCGCGCCGGGGCTGGAAACGTCATCGAGACGCCCCACATGATCAACATGCACACGCCCCTTTTCGCAACGCTCGCCGCCGTCGGACTCGCCGGTGCGGTCATCGCCACCGGTTCTGCGCAGGCAGAGCGCGCGGTCATCATCCCGGCCGCGACCGTCGACGTCCCGCGGACGGGCGGCCTGCAGACCGCGGTGCTGGCGGGCGGCTGCTTCTGGGGCCTTGAGGCGGTGTTCGAGCATGTCCGCGGCGTCAAGGGCGTGACCGCAGGCTATGCCGGCGGGACCAAGGCGACCGCGAATTACGAGCAGGTGTCGAGCGAAACCACGCGGCATGCCGAGGCGGTGCGGATCAGCTATGATCCCCGCGTCGTGAGCTATGCCACGCTGCTGCGCGTCTATTTTTCGATCGCGCATGATCCGACGCAGCTGAACCGACAGGGTCCCGACAGCGGCACCAGCTATCGCTCCGCGATCTTCCCGCAGTCCCCGCAGCAGGCGCAGGTCGCACGCGCCTATATCTCACAGCTTGGTCAGACGCGGGCGTTTGCGCGGCCGATCGTCACGACGCTCGAAACCGGCAGCTTCTACCCCGCCGAAGCCTATCATCAGGACTTTTTCGACCGGAACCCGACGCATCCCTACATCGTCGCCTGGGACAAGCCCAAGCTCGCGGCGTTCCGCAAGGCCTTCCCGACGATCGCCAGCTGACGCCGGCTGATCACCTCAGGCGGATACGGCGATCCGCGTGTCCGGCCGCTGCGCGGCGACCGGAAACCGCAGCATCCGGTCTGCGACCGGCAACAGTGCCTGCGCACCAGTGCCCACTGCGCGGATGATCTCGGGATGGTCGACGTCCAGCCCGCCCGTCAGCGATCCGAAGGCGGGCAGGATCAGTTTGGTCTCGGTCGCGACGAAACACCGCCGCGCGACCTGCTTGCCGCGCAGCCGAAGGCGCAATTTGGGATGGAAATGGCCCGAGAGTTCGGGCCGGGTCTCGCGCGGATCGGCCTCGTGGCGCAGCACCAGGCCATCGACACAGGCCTCGTCGACTACCGTGCCACCGCACCGGTCGAGGATCATCGGGTCATGATTGCCCGTGATCCAGGTCCAGTGCGTCTTTTGCGTCATGGCGCGCAGCATCTCCTGCGCGCGCTGCGGCAGCCGGTCGCAACCGTCGCTGTCGTGGAAACTGTCGCCGAGACACCAGATTTCGGTCGCGCCGGTCGCGTCGAGCACGGCGGCGAGTTCGGTCAAGGTCGCGATCGAATCATAAGGTGGCAGCATCTGGCCACGGCTGGCGAACCAGCTCGCCTTTTCGAAATGCAGGTCGGCGACCAGCAAGGCGTGTCGCGCGGGCCAGTAAACCGCACCTGCCGCCAGCGCCGAAAGCGTGTGTCCGCCGAACGAAAAGGGAACCATCAGGTGGCCATGCCGTCGGTCGACGTTCGAATCAAGCGATTGTGCAGCGCAGCGTCGAACACTTGCGCATGGCTGCAATCGGCGTAAAGCGCGCCGTCCCATCAGGAGGAGCGCTTTTCGCGCCATGTCGTCCGTCGCCGGAACACCCCAGCCCGCTGAAACGTCTACCGATCTGTCGGCGGCGCATCTTCACCCGCACCCGGCGCTTGCCGCGCTGACCGTGGGGGCGATCGGCGTGGTGTTCGGCGATATCGGCACCAGCCCGCTCTATGCCTTCCGCGAAGCGCTCGGCCAGAGTGCGGCGGGCGGTATCGATCCGAGCGAGATTCTCGGCGTGCTCAGCCTGGCGCTGTGGTCGCTGTTCCTCGTCGTCACCGTGAAATACGTCGTCTTCCTGATGCGCGCCGACAATCAGGGCGAGGGCGGCGTGCTTGCGCTCGCGGCGCTCGCAAGGCGGGCGCTGGGGGTCCGGTCGAAGATCGCGATCGTGCTCGGGGCCGCCGGCGCGTCGCTGTTCTACGGCGATGCGATCATCACGCCGGCCCTGTCCGTCCTCTCGGCGATGGAGGGGCTGCGCACGATCCCCAGCGCGGCGCATATCTTCAACGAGGGCGTGGTGCGCGCGTTGACGATCGCGATTCTCATCGTCTTGTTCGTGATCCAGTCGCGCGGGACGGCGCATGTCTCGAAGCTGTTCGGTCCGGTCTGCATCGTCTGGTTCGTCGCGATCGGTGCGCTGGGCGTGTGGCATATTGCCGACGAGCCCTCGATCGTCCGCGTCTTCTCGCCGACCTACGGCGTCGCGTTTCTCGCGACACACGGCGTCACCGGGCTGTTCGTGCTCGGCGCGGTGTTCCTGACCGTCACCGGAGCGGAAGCTCTGACCGCGGACATGGGCCATTTTGGCAAACTGCCGATCCGCATCGGCTGGTTCTTCCTGGTCTTTCCCGCGCTCGCGCTCAACTATCTCGGGCAAGGCGCGTTTGCGCTGTCGCAGCTCGAGGATGCCGCGCGTCGGGGCGTCCCGTTCGTCAATCAGGACTGGTTCTTCCTGATGGCACCCGAATCGCTGCGCCCCGCGCTGATCATTCTCGCGGGCTTCGCGACGGTCATCGCCAGCCAGGCGGTGATCACCGGCGCGTTTAGCCTGACGCAGCAGGCGATCCAGCTCGGCCTCCTACCGCGGCTGCGCATCCGCCAGACCTCGGCCGTGTTCGCCGGGCAGATTTACCTCCCCGCGATCAATTGGCTGCTGCTGATCGGCGTGCTGGTGCTGGTGATCCAGTTCAAGACCTCGTCGGCGATGGCTGCGGCGTACGGTATCGCGGTGACCGGCACGATGGTCGTCACCACGCTGCTCGCCTATATCGTCGTGCGCCACCGCTGGAACTGGTCGCGTCCGCTGGCGCTGGCGGCGATCCTGCCGTTCCTCACGCTCGACTTGATCTTTTTCGGCGCGAACATCCTGCGCGTGATCGAGGGCGGCTGGGTGCCGCTCGTGATCGCGGCGTCGATCGGGCTGATCATCTTCACCTGGGTGCGCGGCAAGAAGATCGTCAGCGCGTTCGAGAAGCGGCAGAGCATCCCGCTCAGCGATCTCGCCGCCGCGCTCGAGAAGCGCCCGCCCGAGCGTGTGTCGGGGACCGCGGTGTTCCTGACCGCCAATCCGCACGCGACGCCCGGTGCGCTGCTCCACAACCTCAAGCACAACAAGGTTCTGCACGAGCGCAACCTGATCGTCAGCATCCGCACCGCGGATCGCCCGTTCGTCGACCAGGCAGGCCGCGCCAAGGTCGAGCGGGTCGATGACAATTTCTCGATCGTCGTGCTGACGTACGGCTTCATGGAATCGCCCGACGTACCGCGCGATCTCGGTGTCGGCGCCAAGACCGAACAGCTCGGGCTCGACCCGATGCGGACGTCGTTCTTCATTGGCCGCAACACGCTCAAGCCCGACGCGGAAAAGGGCATGCCGCCCTGGCAGGACCGGATCTTCATGTTCCTGCAGCGCAACGCGAGCGATCCGACCGATTTCCTGCGGATCCCGCCGGGCAAGGTGCTCGAACTCGGCGAACAGGTCACCGTCTGATCTCCCTCTCCCCTTGGGGGAGAGGGAAGGGGCCCGCACGGCGAAGCCGGGTGGGAAGGGTGAGGGGCGTGTGGCTAGGGACCCCGACCCAATACCCCTCACCCTTCCGTCGCGCGCGGCTCCTCCCTCCCTCTCCCCCAAGGGGAGAGGGATTCAGCGTCATCCCGCGAACGCCTTGACCAGATCGTACAGATAGTCGCGGCCGTCATAGAGCGACGCCACCCGGATCCGTTCGTTCAGCCCGTGGATCCCGCCCATGTCCTTGTCGATGAACACGCCCGGTGCGCCGTAAACCGGGATGCCGATCGCCTCGAAGAAGATCCCGTCGGTCGCGCCGGTCGACATCAGCGGCAGGATCGGCAGCCCTGGGAAGTGCTTGGCCGCGACCTTCGTCACCGGGCCCATGATCTTGGGGTCGAGCGTCGGCGGGATCGCGGTCGGCCGGACCGGCTGGTTCGCGGTCACGCTCACCTTGGTACCGGCGAGCGACTTCAGCTTGGCCAGCGTGCCGTCGACCGTCTCGCCGGGGAAGATCCGGCAGTTCACATTCGCGGTCGCGCGCTGCGGCAGCGCGTTTTCGGCATGGCCCGCGCTCAGCAGCGTCGCGACACAGGTCGTGCGCAGCGTCGAATGCATCGCCTTGTCGCGGCTGACGATCGCGTCGGCCGCCTTGTCCTGCGGATTGGCGAGCAGCCGCGTGATCGCGTCGCCCATCGTGCCCGGCATCGCCTTTGCACTCGCGGCGAAGAAGGCGCGCGTCGTGTCGGTGAAGGTCACGGGGAACTCATAGCCCTGCACCGCCTTCACCGCGTCGGCGAGTTCGTAGATCGCATTGTCGGGCGTCGGCTGCGAGCTGTGTCCGCCGGGATTGGTCGCGGTGAAGGTGTAATTCTGCGCAGCCTTCTCACCGACCTGGATCGCCAGCAGCTGGCGCTTGCCAGTATCGTCGAGCCGCCCGCCGCCGCCCTCGTTCAACGCGAATTCGGCGGCGATCAGGTCGGGTTTGCTCGCGGCGAGGTATTGCGCGCCGTTCCACGCGAACGTCGTCTCCTCGCCACAGGTCAGCGCGAGCTTGATCGTCCGCTTCGGCGTATAGCCCGACGTCTTGAAGCGGATCATCGCGTCGGACCAGATCGCCGCCTGCGCCTTGTCGTCGACGGTGCCGCGCGCATAATAATAGCCGCCCTCCTCGATCAGCGTGAACGGATCGCGCACCCAGTCCTCGCGCTTGGCCTCGACGACGTCGAGATGCCCGAGCAGCAGCATCGGCTTGATCGACGCGTCCGAGCCCTTGAGCACTGCGACCAGCCCGCCATCCTTGGGATGCTCGGGCACCGAGAAATAGGTGATGTCGGCATCGGCATAGCCCGCGCTTTTCAGCCGTGCGCCGATCTGCGCTGCGGCCTGTGTGCAGCTGCCCGAGGACAGCGTCGTGTTGGTCTCGACCAGCTCCTTGTAGAGTCCGAAGAACGCCTTCTGGTCGGGGCGGTTCTGCGCAAATCCCGTGCCGGGCATGGTGACGACGCTCGCCGTCAGCATCATCCCCGCCATCACCCTGCTTACTGCGCGCATCGTCGTCCCCTTGATCGTTTATTGCAGCAGCGTTGCAGCGAATGATCGATCACGCAACCTCAACGCTGCGTGACATTGCGCGGCAGGGCAAGCCGCACCTCGCGATTGGCAAAGTCGATGTCGACGCGCCGGAACAGCGTGAGCGCATCCATGCCGAGCAGGATCGCGGGCCGCTCCGCCAGTCCGAACTGACGAAAGGGCGGGGCGTCGACGGCCGTCAGCGCGATCGGCAGACTGGTGATCGTCAGGCTGCCGATCATGACGCGATCGATCGTCGAATAGTCCGCCATCACCGTCTGTCCGGTGACACCGGTCAGCGCGATCGATTGCGACCGGACCGGCTTGCGCAACAGCTTGCGGCGCAGTGCGGCATTGCCCATGCTGACCGACGACCCGGTGTCGATGATCACGCGGATCCGGACGCCGTTGCAATAGGCGTCGGTGACGACGAGCTGGCCGAACAGGCTGCGTGCCCGGACGACGATCTCGCCCCGCTCGGTTCGCTCGCGGCGGTTGCGCCGGCGCGCGGGCGTCACGGTCATTGTGCGGGTGTCGAAATCGATCCCCACCGCGCGTCCCTGCAGCGTGTCGATCCCCAGCAGCCCCAGCGCACCCAGATTCTGCGCGGCGATCGCGGGCGCCTCGATCGCCGGGCTGTCGATCGTGCCGACCCGCAGTGCCGGGATGATCACGGTCGCGACGCTGTCCGATCCGGTCATGCCCGTGACGCGGACGATCCGGCCGGGCGCAAGCCGCAACACCGCCGCAAGCTCGCGCGAGATCACGGTGCGTTGCGCGCCGGTATCGACGACGAACTTCTGCGGACTGGTGCCCGCGATCGACACGGGCACGGTCATCCTGCTCTCGTCCTGCCCGAACAGCATCACCGTGTTTGCTGCAGATGCTGCATCATCGACCGGTGCAGCATAAGCGGGCGGGGCGGCGGCTTGGGGAGTAGCATCCGGGGCAGACTGCTGGGCCGCAGCCGGGGCAGCGATGATGAGCAACACCGGGCCTGACCACCTGCGCATGATCCGATGCTGCGCCCGAAACCGACGGACGACAAGTCGTTCGTCCCTGGTTCGTCTCGCGTCCGTTCAGTCGATCCGCATCGCCTCGGCCGCCAGTGCCTCCGCCTCGATCAGCAGGGCGTCGTCGGACGTGTTGGTGGCGACCTTCTCGCGTCCGATCAGCGTCAGGATCGGCACCGCGAGCGGCGTCACGCGCTCGAGATCGACATGCAGCATCGTCTCCGCCGCACGGTCGAGCAGCCCGGCCAGTCGCCCGACATCGGTCATCCGCGCGCGCGCATCCGCCCACGCCGCCTCGAGCAGCAAATGAGTCGGCTCGTATTTGCGCAGCACGTCATAGATCAGGTCGGTCGAGAAGGTGACCTGGCGTCCGGTCTTGCGCTTGCCGGGGTGCTGGCGCTCGACCAGCCCGCCGATCACCGCGACCTCGCGAAACGCGCGTTTGAGCAGGTGCGATTGCTGCACCCAGTCGACGAACTCATGTTCGAGGATGTCGGCGGAGAACAGCGATGCCGGGTCGGTGATCTTGTCGATCCCGTACACCGCCAGCGCATAGTCGTTCGCGACGAAGCCGAGCGGTTTCAGCCCCTGCGTCTCCATCCGCCGCGTGATCAGCATGCCGAGCGACTGGTGCGCGTTCCACCCCTCGAAGCTGTAGGCGACCATGTAATGCCGCCCCTCGCGGGGGAAGGTCTCGACCAGCAGCTGCCCGGGTTCGGGCAGGACCGAGCGCAATCGCTGATATTCGAGCCATTCGCGCACATCGTCGGGAAACCGCGCCCATTCGCCGGGATGCGCCAGGAACCCGCGGACGCGGTCGGCGAGGTTGGTCGACAGCGGCATCCGGCTGCCGCCATAGGTCGGGATCCGCGCCGGCTTGGACGTCGCGCGGACGACGAGGTCCTCGGTGTCCATCTTGATGACTTCAAGGCTGAGCCCGGCGAAGAAGAAGGTGTCGCCGGGGCTGAGCTGCGCCGCGAAGCCTTCCTCGACGCGGCCGAGCGCGCGGCCATTGCCGAACCGGACGTTGAGCATCGTCGCCTCGACGATGATCCCGGCGTTCAGCCGGTGCTGGCCGATGAACTTGGGGTGGCTGATCCGCCATGTGCCGTCCGCATCCTGCGTCAGCCGCTTGAACCGGTCATAGGCCTTGAGCGCATAGCCGCCGTCGCTGATGAAGCCGAGCACGCGCGAGAAGGTCTCGGCTGGCAGCGCCGAATAAGGGAGGGCCGAGCGGACCTCGTCGAGCAGGTCCTCCTCGCGGAACGGCGCGGCGCAGGCGCACGCCATCACATGCTGCGCCAGCACGTCGAGCGCGCCGACGCGGAACAGGTCGGGATCGAGTTCGCCCGCCTCGACCGCGTCCAATGCGGCGCGCGCCTCGAGATATTCGAACCGGTTGCCGGGGACGAGGATCGCCTTGCTCGCCTCGTCGAGCCGGTGATTGGCGCGGCCGATCCGCTGGAGCAGCCGCGACGAACCCTTGGGTGCGCCCATCTGGATCACGCAGTCGACATTGCCCCAGTCGACGCCGAGGTCGAGGCTCGCGGTCGCGACCAATGCGCGCAGCTTGCCCTCCGCCATCGCGCCCTCGACCTTGCGCCGCGCCTCGCGCGCGAGGCTGCCGTGATGGACGCCGATCGGCAGCGTGTTCGCATTCACCTTCCACAGATCCTGGAAGATTAGCTCGGCGAGGCTGCGCGTGTTGCAGAACACGATCGTCGTCGCATGCTTCTCGATCTCCGCCATCACCTGCTCGGCGGCATAACGGCCCGAATGGCCCGACCAGGGGATGCGACCCTCGGGCAGCAGGATCGCGATGTCCGGATCCGCGCCCGCCTCGCCCTGCACCATCGCGACCTGGTCGATATCGCCGTCGGGAGCGAGCCACGCGCGATAGCCGTCGGCATCCGCGACCGTCGCCGACAGCGCGACGCGCCGCATCCCCGGCGAGATTGTCTGCAACCGCGCCATGCACAGCGAAAGCAGGTCGCCGCGCTTGCCGGTCGCAAACGCATGGACCTCGTCGATCACGATCGTGCGGATGCCCTCGAACATCGTGATGCTGTCGGGATAGCTCAGCAGCAGCGACAGCGATTCGGGGGTGGTCAGCAGGATCTGCGGCGGTTTCACGCGTTGCCGTGCCTTGCGGTCCGACGGCGTGTCGCCGGTGCGCGTCTCGACGCGGATGTCGACGCCCATCTCCTCGATCGGCGTCAGCAGGTTGCGCTGGACGTCGACCGCGAGCGCTTTCAGCGGCGAGACATAGAGCGTGTGGAGGCCGCTGATCGGCTCCTCGATCAACTCGGCGAGCGTCGGCAGGAAGCCGGCGAGCGTCTTGCCGGCCCCCGTCGCCGCGACCAGCAGCGCGTGGTGCCCGGCGCGTCCCTGCGCCAGCATGTCGGTCTGATGCCGGCGCGGCCGCCAGCCCCGTGTCGCGAACCAGTCATCAAGTTGGGGGGGAAGGTCGCTCACGGCCTGTTCACGCATGGTCGTCATATGGGTGCACTATGCCGCAACGCCATGGACGGCGCTCACCCGGTCGGCGATTTGTCGGACCATCGATCTGTTTAGCTTGTGAAAGACCAACCTTGTCGATTCTTCGCCATCTCGCGCCGCTGTCCCTGATCGCACTGCTGCCCTTTGCCAATGCGACGGCGGCGACGCAGAAGTTCGTCGGCGCAGGCGGCACGGTTCGCCTTGCCTATCCGTCGAGCCTGACCCCGACGCGCAACTTTGCCGGCCGTGCTTTGATGACCAGCGGCTGGCGGACGATGTGGGATGGCACGCTGCCCGGGCGGGGCGTCGGCATCGTCCGGTTCTGGCAGGTCGCAAAGCCGACCGACGGGCAGGGGCAGGTGACCGAGATGATCCAGGTCGGCTTCAGCCGGAGCACGGCGGTGATCGCGCGCTGCACCACCGACGGGCTGACATCGGCGAACAGCCGCCGCCTCGCCGATCGCACGCTCGGCGGTCAGCGCTGGACGACCTATGAGACGGGCGATGCCGGGATGAGCCAGCAGGTCCGCGCGCTCACGCTGCGCAGCGTCATCGGCGGCACCTGCTACGCGGTCGACCGGATCACCTATGCGGCCAAGGCGGGATCGCCGCCGCCGCGCAATGCACCGACCCAGGCGGTCGCCGCGGCGCGGATGGATGCGATCCTGAAGACGGTCAAGGTCGGCCGGCGCCGCTAGGCGACCGCGGCTGTGCCGCTCCGCCGTTGCGCGTGGCACCGCAGCCGCGGCTCGGGCGTAGTAGCGTGATGGCAAAACTCGGCGACTGGCTCGAACCGCATCCACACGGCATCCTCGTCAAGCCGATCGACGCGTGGATCGATCCGTCGATCCCGAGCGAGAGGGCGCTCGTCACGCACGGCCATGCGGATCATGCGCGCGGCGGCCATGCCGCGGTCTGGGCGACGCCCGAGACGCTGGCGATCATGGACGCGCGCTATGGTCCGCAATCGGGTCACCCGGTCGCCTATGGCGAGACGATCCGCATGGGCGAGGTCGATATTGGGTTCGTCCCCGCCGGCCATGTCCTGGGCTCGGCGCAGATCGTGCTCGACTATCGCGGCGAACGGGTGGTCGTCTCGGGCGATTACAAGCGGCGGAGCGATCCGACCTGCACGCCGTTCGAGCCCGTCAAATGCGACGTGTTCGTCACCGAGGCGACCTTCGGCCTGCCGGTCTTCCGCCACCCCGATACCGGCGACGAGATCGACAAGCTGATTGCCGCGTTGCACGCCAATCCCGACCGCTGCGTGCTGATCGGGGCCTATGCGCTCGGCAAGGCGCAGCGCGTGATCGCCGAACTTCGCGCGCGCGGGCACGAGGCGCCGATCTACATCCATGGTGCGCTCCAGCGGCTGTGCGACCTCTACGCCGATCACGGCGTCCGTCTGGGCACCCTGCTGCCGGTTGCGGACGCCAAGAAGGCCGACATGGCGGGGCATGTCGTGATGTGTCCGCCCGGCGCGCTCAACGATCGCTGGTCGCGACGCCTGCCCGACCCGATCACCGCGATGGCGAGCGGCTGGATGCGCGTCCGCGGGCGCGCGCGGCAGAAGAATGTCGAACTGCCGCTGATCCTCAGCGACCATGCCGACTGGGACGAGCTCATCGACACGCTCGCCGAGATCGCACCGCGCGAAGTATGGGTCACGCATGGCCGTGAGGATGCGCTCGTTCACTGGTGCATGACCCGCCAGATCAAGGCACGCGCGCTGGCGCTGGTCGGGTTCGAGGACGAGGACGACTAGGCGGATGCCGTCCGCATCGCGGGGGTGATACGCGTTTTGCGCCACGGCAGCCGGCGCCGCTCGAGCAGCGACCGCCACGCCCATTCGACCGGCGCGATATTGAACGCGCGCAGATAGGCATTGGCGAGCCACACCAGGCCGATATTGATCGCCAGCGCGATCCCCATCAGCGTCGCCCATCCGAACTGGCCGTACAGGGCGAGCGCGAAGGGCGGGAACAGGATCCACAGGCCGATGATCGTCTGCAGCACGTAGAGCGACAGCGCGGTCCGGCCGGCGGCGGCGAAGGGCCGCAACAGCCGCGCGCCGACGATCGTCCCGACCAGCAGATGGACAGCGCCGACATGGCCGAGCGTCATCGCCAGCCGGCTGACCTCCGCGGTCGCCCAGAGCGTCTTCGGCGCGGTATCGAAGCGCATCTGCTCCGCCGCGCCGATCATCCGCAGCGGGATCGCGGTCCCGTAAGCGACCAGCGTCATCCGTACGTAGAAGGCGCGCGATCGTCCGCCCTGCAGGATGCCGAGCCTGTACAGCGCCGCGCCGATCAGCATCACGCCCGCCGCTTCCCACACGAACACCAGCTCGAGCCCGCGGCTCTGCAGATAGGCGATGACGCTCCACTGATACGCCGCCCAGGTCTTGAAATCGCCCGTCCGCGCCTTGTCCTCGGCGGCGATCCGCGCGGCGTCTTCGGCCTTGGTTTTAGCGCGTCTTGCAGCTCCCTCGGCGACCTTGGTCAGCAGCGTGCGGTGTGCGACCGTGACGGGTCGCCCGGCGCGCTGCGCGCTCTCGATCGCGGCGACCTGCGCCTGGGTCTGTGCGGTGGACACATAGCCATAGGTGCCGCCTGCGAACTGCAGCGCCGCCGCGGACAGGCCGATGGTCAGCAGCAGGCGGGGTCGCAGCCCGCGAAACAGGAAGGCGATCAGCGCGGCGAGGCCATAGGTGTGGAGGATGTCGCCCGGCCACAGCAGGATGAGGATGTGCACCACGCCGAACGCGAACAGCAGCAGGTTGCGCGCATAATAGCGCTTCATCACCACGCGCGTCCCCGCCAGCTCCGCGGCGCGGTCGGTCAGGATCACCATCCCGGCGCCGAACAGCATCTCGAGCATGCAGCGCGCGGTGCCGTTGGCGATCACCTCGCGCAGCCACCAGGCGATCTGGTCCTGCGTGGTCCAGCCGAAATGCCGGATATCGTCGAACGACGCGTAGAGCGACCCGCCCATGTCGTTGATGTTCATGAACAGGATGCCCAGGATCGCGATCCCGCGCAGGATATCGAGCACCGCGATGCGCGGCGCGCCATCGGGCTCGGCCGCGATCATCGGTGGGGAGGTCGCCACGTGCTCGGCGTCGCCATCACGGCTGGCGGAAAGGTCGTTCATCGGTCTGGGCCCCCCCGTGATGCAAGCCGGACGCTACGCCGATCCGGTGCGAAGGCAAGCGTCAGCCGGTGCCCTCGAGCGCACGCGCCCGGCGGCGTTGTACCGAACTGCCGATGCCGAGCGCCTCGCGATATTTGGCAACGGTGCGCCGGGCAATGTCGAAGCCCTTGCCGTCGAGCAATTCCACCAAAGTATCGTCGGACAGGATCTTGGCACCCTCGTTCGCGATCAGCGCCTTGATCGCGCTTTTGACGGCCTGGGCCGAGACCGCATCGCCGCCATCCGCCGACTGGATCGCCGAGGTGAAGAAATATTTCAGCTCGTACAGCCCGCGCCCGCACGAGACATATTTGTTGCTGGTCACGCGGCTGACGGTCGATTCGTGCATCTCGATCGCGTCGGCAACCATCCGCAGCGTCATCGGCCTGAGATGTGCGACGCCGTGGAGGAAGAACGCCTCCTGCTGCTTCACGATCTCGGTTGCGACCTTGATGATCGTGCGCTGCCGCTGGTCGAGCGCCTTGACCAGCCAGTTCGCGCTGGCGAGACACTCGCTGAGCCACGCCTTCGACGCCTTGTCCTGCTCGCCGCGCGCCAGTTCGGTGTAATAGCTGCGGTTGACGAGGATGCGGGGCAGCGTCGCGGTGTTGATCTCGATGCTCCAGCCCGTCTTGGTCCGCGCGACGAACAGGTCGGGGACGACCGCGCGGCTCGGCTCGCCGCCGAACCGGCATCCGGGCTTCGGATCATAGCCGCGCAGCTCGCGGATCATGTCCGCCATGTCCTCGTCATCGACCTGGCACAGGCGCTTCAGACGCCCGATCTCGCCCCGCGCCAGCAGGTCGAGATTGTCGATCAGCCGCGCCATGCAGGGGTCATAGCGATCCGCCTCCCGCGCCTGGATCGTCAGGCATTCGGCCAGGTCGCGCGCGCCCACCCCGGTGGGGTCGAAGGTCTGGATCACCGCCAGGACATGCTCGACCCGGGCAAGCGCGACGCCCAGCCGGTTGGCGATCTCGAGCAGCGGCACGGTGAGATATCCCGCCTCGTCGATCTGGTCGATCAGATGCGCCGCGACGAACGCATCATCCGCGGCGATAGCGGGGCCCGCCTGCGCCAGCAGATGATCCGCAAGGCTAAGCCCGGTATCGGCAAAGCCGTCCAGATCGAGACCGTTCCCGTCGCCATCGCTGCCACCGCCCGCGCCGGCCCCGCTCATCGACAGCGCGCCGTCGGTGCCGCTTCCGCCGTCGGCGACGCTGTCCTGGTGATGGCTCTCGGTCGCATAGTCGATGTCGAGCGCGGGCTCGTCGCTGCCGACACTGCCGCTCACCAGCTCGTCGGCGGCGACGCGTTCGTCGCGGGGGGCGGCGGCGTCCGGTTCCGGCCCGGCCTCGCGCTCGGGTCTGTCGCCATCGTCCGCGGCGCCCGCCTCGAGCAGCGGGTTGCGCTCGATCTCCTCGGCGATGAACCCCTCGATCTCCAGGTTCGACAACGCCAGCAGCTTGATCGCCTGCTGCAGCTGCGGGGTCATCACCAGCGACTGCGATTGGCGAAGGTCCAGGCGAGGCGCGAGGCTCATGACACTAGAGCGAGAAGCCCTCGCCCAGATAGAGGCGGCGGACGTTCGCGTCGGCGACCAGTTCGGCCGGGCTGCCCGAGAATAGCACGCGGCCATCGTAGATGATGTAGGCGCGGTCGACGATGTCGAGCGTCTCGCGGACATTGTGGTCGGTGATCAGCACGCCGATATCGCGGCGCTTGAGATCCTTCACGAGGTCGCGAATGTCGGCGATCGAGATCGGATCGATCCCTGCAAACGGTTCGTCGAGCAGCATGATCGACGGCTCGGCGGCCAGCGCGCGGGCGATCTCCGCGCGGCGACGCTCGCCGCCCGACAACGCCATCGCGGGCGCGGCGCGCAGCCGGGTCAGGCCGAACTCCTCGAGCAGCGTGTTCAGCTTGCGCTCGCGCACCGCCTTGTCGGGCTCGGACAGCTCGAGCACCGTCAGGATGTTCTTCTCGATCGTCAGCCCGCGGAAGATCGAGGTTTCCTGCGGCAGATAGCCAAGCCCCAGGATCGCACGCCGATACATGGGCAGGCGCGTGATATCGTCGCCGTCGAGCATGATCCGGCCCGAATCGGGCTTCACGAGCCCCATCACGGAATAGAAGCACGTTGTCTTGCCGGCGCCGTTCGGCCCGAGCAGCCCGACCACCTCGCCGCGCCCGACCGATACCGATACGTCGGTCAGGACGGTGCGCTTGTCATAGGATTTGGCGATCGACACGACCTGAAGGCCGTTGGTCGTTGGCGCTTCGACGATCGCGTCGCCGTGCGGGCCGGGGGTTTCGATCGGGGGCAGCGTGGGGGCATCCATCAGGCTTTGGCCTTGCTGAGGGCGGGCGGGTAAAAGCGGCGGGCGGTCGGCTGGCGGGGTTCGCGGATGACCGGCGGTGCGCGCATCGGATCAGTTGCGCTTGGGAACCGAGAAGGTGCCCGTCACGCGCCCGCCCGTCTGGGTCACGGTGCCGCCGCTGGCGGTTGCGCCGCCGCTGCCGCGGACCGACGATCCGTCGATCACCGCGCGGCCGGTGTCGAGGTTCATCGTCAGCCGCCCGCCATTCACGGTGTTGCCACCCTGGGTCAGCGTCACCGCGCCGAGCATCGTGATCATCCGCCGGTTGAGGTCGTAGATCGCATATTGGCTCTTCGCGGTCTGGTCCGGCCGGCGCACCGTCACGCCGCCCGACGCGTCGAGGCGCGACACCTGCGGGTTCCCGCCGACCACTTCGCCGGTATAGGCCACCGTCATCCGCGCCGAATTCAGCGTCATGTCCGCCTGCTTGACCGACACGCCCCCGCTCAGCACGGCGCGGT
Organism: Sphingomonas sp. Leaf30; assembly: GCF_001422525.1. Classification (NCBI taxonomy): domain Bacteria; kingdom Pseudomonadati; phylum Pseudomonadota; class Alphaproteobacteria; order Sphingomonadales; family Sphingomonadaceae; genus Sphingomonas; species Sphingomonas sp. Leaf30. The sequence goes on from NZ_LMKZ01000001.1 coordinate 346,311, forward strand.
TCGCCTTGTCCTGAAGCTCGATATGATCCGCGCCGAAATCGATCGGCGCGTTCGAGTTGTGCGCACGTTGCGCGGAGACGCCGGTCGCCGCGAGCGCGGAGAGCATCAGGAGGACGGAGCATGGTATGAGGCGCATGGCGGCTATTTCGGCCCTCGCGGCACGATCCGCAAGCGCGCATTGCCGTCGAGCCTGACGGTGCGGGCTTCCAGATCGGCATGCAGCTTGTTTGCACTGAACACGCCCTGCGGCACCGTTCCCGTCACCGCACTGCCGCTGTCCATCGTCCGCGCGCGCATGTCGAGCGTCGCATTGGTGGTTTTCAGGTCATAGCCGTTGGGAGCGGTGACGTTGAGCGGGCCGTTCAGCTGCACCTTCTCGGTGTCCATATCGTAGCGCCCGGAATTCGCCTTGATGTTGGCGGGGCCGTCGGCGAGCTGGAGCTGCGCGCTCAGCGTGTTGAGCTGCACGATCGGTTCGGCCGAACTCTTCTGGATCGCCGAGCGGGCGTCGAGCGTGAACGCCTGGCCCTTCGAATCCTGCCCGCGATATTGCGCGGCCTGCAGCTTCATGCGCTCCTGCGCGACCTCGACCTTGTTCTTGTCGAGCACGAACGATACGTCGCCGCCCGCGGTCAGCGGCGCCATCACAAGGAATGCGGTCAGCACGCCGATCGCGGTCGGCAGGCCGAGTCGCGCCAGTCCGACGACGCGGTCGTGGCGGCTGCCCGGCGCCGCCCAGACCTGACGCGGCGAGCGGGCCTGCCGCATCGTCTTCGCCGATGCGTCGGACGGGGGCGCCATGGTCATGTCAGGCGTGCGCAAAGATGTCGATCTCGGGCCATCCGGCGAGATCAAGCGCGGCACGGGTCGGCAGGAAGTCGAAGCATTTCTGCGCGAGCTCCATGCGGCCTTCGCGAATCAACCGCTTGTCGAGCTCTTCCTTCATCCGGTGCAGGAAGCGAACGTCGGACGCGGCATAGTCCTTCTGCGCCTCGCTGAGCTGCGGGCTCCCCCAGTCGGAGGATTGCTGCTGCTTCGACACGTCCTGGCCCAGCAGTTCGCGGACCAGCTCCTTGAGGCCGTGCCGGTCGGTATAGGTCCGGACCAGTCGCGACGCGATCTTGGTGCAATAGGCCGGCGCCGCGACGACGCCAAGATAATGCTGGACCGCGGCGATATCGAATCGTCCGAAATGGTAGAGTTTCAGCCGCTCCGGATCCGCGAGCAGCGCCTTGAGGTTGGGCGCCGCATAGTCGCTGTCGGCCGCGAACCGGACGAGATGTTCGTCCGCGCCGCCATCCGAAAGCTGCACGACGCAGAGCCGGTCGCGCGGCGTGATGAGGCCCATGGTCTCGGTGTCGACGGCGATCGAGGCGCCCGGTGCGAAGATCCCGGACGGGATGTCGCCTTCATGAAGATACACTGTCATGCGGTGGCCCTAGCGGCCGGGGGCGCCTTGCTCAATGGTCCTCCGCGATGACGCGGGTGCGCCATGCTTTTGCCGCGATCATCGCCAATGGAGCAAGCGGACAAGATTCTGTTCGCGATAGCTTGATTTTTGCGCTATGCCCTTCCCCAAGGCGCAAAAGGTTTCGCGCCCGAGGGCCCGCGTTCGTCGTCCGGACACGCCGGCTTTTGGAGAGATTTTGCGGGCGAACCGGGAAGACGATCAGGGCTTATGGGTTTCGATAAAGGTGGCCGCGGGAACCGTGGCGGGCGTGGCCGCGACAAGCGCGACAGCTTCGGCGGCGGCAGCGACGATTTCGGTGGCGGCAGCAGCTTCGGCGGCGGCGGTGACCGGTTCGGCGGCGGCGGCAGCAGCTATGGTGGCGGTGGCAGCAGCTACGGCGGCGGCAGCAGCTTCGGCGGCGGCGGTGATCGCTTCGGCGGCGGCGGCGGTGGCGGCGGTGGTTACCGCGGCGGCGGCGGTGGCGGCGGCTTCAGTGGCGGCGGCGGCGGCGGTGGCGCCGGGCGCGGCATGCCCCCCCAGGTCGTTGGTGAAGGCACCGGCGTCGTAAAGTTCTTCAACGCACAGAAGGGCTTCGGCTTCGTCGTTCGCGATGACGGCGGCGAGGACGTGTTCGTGCACATCAGCGCAGTCGAGCAGGCCGGCATGGTCGCTCTCGCCGAGGGTCAGCCGCTCGGCTTCACGCTCGTCGATCGCGGCGGCCGCATCTCGGCAACCGATCTCAAGATCGATGGCGAGCCGATGGCCGTGACCGATCGTGGTCCGCCGCGTGATCGCGATGCCGGCCCGGGTGCACCCCGTGGCGGTGCCGATCGTGGTGCAGGCGGCGCGCCGCAGCGCCAGCTGACCGGTGAGAAGGCAACGGGTACGGTCAAGTTCTTCAACGCGATGAAGGGCTTCGGCTTCATTCAGCGCGATGATGGCCAGCCTGACGCGTTCGTGCACATTTCGGCCGTCGAGCGTGCCGGCATGGCGACGCTTAACGAGGGCGACAAGCTCGAGTTCGAGCTCGAAGTCGATCGTCGCGGCAAGTATGCAGCGGTCAACCTGAGCGCAGGCGGCTAATCCCGTCCGTCCGGTCATCGGGGTTTTTCGAACCAGCATGACGATCGGACACAGCCTGATAGCGGCCGGTCTCGCACTTGCGGGGCCGGCCGTTGCCGTTCTGGCGCAGGGCGCAACGGCACCGCGCATAGCGCCAGCGCCGACACGCTCCGCCGTCCGGCCTGCCCCTCCCAAAACGCCCGTCTCTGCGACAGCGCCATCCGTGCCGATCCTGTCGGTCAGCATCGTGGCCCGCTATCCGCACGATGCGACGGCGTTCACCGAAGGCCTGTTGTGGCACGATGGCGCGCTCTACGAGAGCACGGGCAAGGAGGGGCAGTCCGATGTCCGCCGCGTCACGCTTCTCGATGGTCGTATCGTCGCGCGGCGCCGGATCGATCCGGCACAGTTCGGCGAGGGGCTCGGCCTGTGGAAGAACGAGCTGATCAGCCTGACCTGGCATGACGGCATCGCGCATCGCTGGGATGCCCGCACGCTCAAGCCGACCGGCACCAACCGCTATGCGGGGGAGGGCTGGGGCCTGACGAGCGACAGGGACGGCCTGATCCAGTCCGACGGCAGCGCGTCATTGATCCTGCGCGATCCAAGGACATTGGCCGAACGTCGCCGGATTGGCGTGACGATCGATGGGCGTCCGCTGACGCAGCTCAACGAACTCGAATATGTCGATGGCGCGATCCTCGCCAATGTCTGGCAGACGGGATATCTCGTCCGCATCGCCCCCGGCACCGGCCGCGTCACCGCGATCATCGACCTGCGTCCGCTGGTTGCCGAGATCGGCGCCCGCGACCGCGACGCGGTGCTCAATGGCATTGCCTGGGATGCCGCGAAAAAGCGGCTGTTCGTCACCGGCAAGCTCTGGCCGACCCTGTTCGAGATCCGGATCAACGGCTAGGGCGCGGGGATCATCCGGCGGAGCGTGTCGATCCGGTCGGCCTCGGCCGCGGGCTTGTCCGTCCGGATCCGCGCGATCCTTGGGAAGCGCATCGCAATCCCCGACTTGTGCCTCTTCGACTCCTGCAGCGCGTCGAACGCGATTTCGAGCACCATCGTCTTGGCGACCTCACGCACCGGCCCGAACCGGTTAAGCGTGTTCTTGCGGACGAACGAATCGAGCATCCGCAGCTCCTCGTCGGTAATCCCCGAATAGGCCTTGCCGACCGGCAGCAGTTCGCCTTCCTCGGTCCAGCAGCCAAAGGTATAGTCCGAATAATAAGAGGACCGCCGGCCGCTGCCGCGCTGCGCGTACATCATCACGCAATCCGCGGTGAGCGGGTCGCGTTTCCATTTATACCAGAGCCCGACGCGGCGCCCGCCGACATAGGGCGAGTCGCGGCGCTTGAGCATCACGCCCTCGATCGCCGAGTCGCGCGCACCCGCGCGCACCGCCTCGAGCGCGGTGAAGTCCACGGCGTCGATGACATGGCTCAGGTCGAACCGCTCGGCATCGAGCTGCGGCACGAACGCCTCGAGCCGCGCGCGTCGCTCGGTCCAGGGCAGCGCGCGCAGATCCTCGTCGCCATCGATCAACAGGTCATAGAGGCGGACAAAGGCCGGATACTCGGCGAGCATCTTCGCCGACACCGTCTTGCGCCCCAGCCGCTGCTGCAGCGCGTTGAAGCTCGCCGCGCCGCCGCCCTCCTCCAGCGTGCCCCCCTGATGCTCGCCCTTGACCAGCAATTCGCCGTCGACCGTCCCCGGCGTGACGAAGGCGGCGGCGATCTCGGGGAAGCTCGCGGTCACGTCGTCGCCGGTCCGGCTGTAGAGTCGCGTTTCCCCCGCGACATGGACGATCTGCACGCGGATCCCGTCCCATTTCCACTCCGCCGCATAGTCGGCGAGGTCGACGCGCAGATCCTCCAGACCATGGGCGAGCATGAAGGGGCGGAAGACGGGGACGTTGGCGGGTGTCGGTTGCGCGCCATGCCCCTCCGCCCAGGCGAACAGCGTCGGATAGGGGGCTGCCAGGCCATGCCAGACCTCCTCGACCGCATCGACGTCGAGCCCGAACGCATCCGCCAGCGCGGTCTTCGCCAGGCGCGACGAAACGCCGATCCGCAACCCGCCGGTCGCCATCTTGAGCAGGGCGAAGCGCTCCTCCGCATCCGAACGATCGAGCATCGCCGCAAGCGCCGCCGGCGCCTCGGCGCGCGACAGCGTCATCAGCCGGTCGACCACCTGCGAGATCGACAGCGGTTCGGCGGGCACCGGATCCGGCCCCAAGGGCTCGGGCTCGGGCCACAGCAGGGCGACGGTCTCGGCGGTATCGCCGACATAATCACGGCTCATCCGGAAGAGGACGGGATCGACCCGGTCCTCGATCAATCCGCGGATGACCGCCGATTTGACCCCCGGCAGATCGAGATCGCCGGTCAGCGCCGCCATCGCCCAGCCGCGATCGGGGTCCGGCGTCACGCGCAGATAATCGCCGATCAGCTTCAGCTTCGCATTGCGCGACCGCGTATAGGTGAGGGCATCGAGGAGCGCGGCGAAAGCATGCATGATCCGACAACGCGCCGCCCGGCACTCGGCTCCGGGCCGGCGTCCACGTCGCTGCGGGCGCTACATCAAAAAGGCCCCCGCCGTTCCCGGCGAGGGCCTTATCTTGGCATCGGCGCGGGCCGATGCGATCTCGTCGCGTCAGTCGATCGCGTTCTTGATTCCCTTGCCGGCCAGCAAACCGAGCACCAAGAAGATCACGAACAGCGCGATCGCGATGAAGAATAGCACCTTGGCGATGCCGATAAACGCCCCGCCGACGCCGCCAAATCCGAGCAGGGCCAGCACGAGGCCGATGATCAAGAAGGTGATGGCGAGCTTCAACATGGGCATTCTCCTGTTCCTGACAGAACCCGTCCCGCCCATGTCGGTTCCGACACGGGAAGGACGGGCGCCGGGGTTCAGGCCTTGCGGCTGGCTTCGAACAGGAACCAGGCGCGTTCCTCGGCCTGATCGGTCCACTCGTCGACGATGCCGCTGGTGGCATTGTCCTTGGCCTCGTCGGCGGCGTCCTTGACGATCCGGAACTGTTCGACGAGCTTCAGATTGTCTTCGCGAAGCTCGGCGAGCATTTCGGTCGGTCCGACGAAATCCTTGTCATTGTCCGGGATGCTCTGGTGGCGCGAAATGTCGCCGATCGAGCGCAGCGTCGTGTTGCCGGTCTTGCGGACGCGCTCGGCGATCGCATCGGTCACGCCCAGGATTTGTGCCGCCTGGTCATCAAGCAACAGATGATAGTCACGGAAATGCGGACCCGACATGTGCCAGTGAAAGTTCTTGGTCTTCAGGTACAAGGCATAGCAATCGGCGAGCGAGGCATTGAGCGCTTCGGCAACCGTCTTCGTGCTGTTGCTGACGAGATCGGTGGGCGTGTCGAGTGCGGGGTTGGTGGCGGGCATCGAAAACTCCATGCATGGGAATGTCTGTGGATCGTTGCGTCAACGAAGCGATAGCCGAAATGCTCCCGTCGCGCATGCGCCATTCCTCATCTGAGTGATCGCCCCGCTAGATCAATCGCGCAGCGCTGAGGCCCAGAATGACCCCCAGGAGCACGAATATCAGCCCGATGCCGGTGCGCAGTCGGGCGAGCGGCCATCGGCGCCACGCGGCTTCACCCATCATCGCCGCGGGGACGATCACCACCAGCGATCCGATCGTCGCGCCGACCGCCGCCAGCATCGGTACGGCACTGCGGAGCGCAAGCGCGGCCACGATGAACTGTATGCCGTCGCCAAAGGCGAGGATGAACAGCCCGAGCATGGTGGTGGCGATCGCGCCCGTGCGCCACCCGCGCAGTGGATCGGGCGCCTTGACCGGCAGGAGCGCACCGCCGCCCTGGAGGATCAGCGCGAGCGCCAGCATCAGCTGGCGCGCATTGGGTGTCAGCAGCGGCGCGACCGCGATCCCGCCCGCGACCGCCAGGCTGCCGGCGAGCAGCAGCGCGAACGCCGCCGCGAGGATCACCAGCTGCGGCTTGCGATACCGATCGGACAGGATCGCGGCGAGCCACGCGGTTCGATCGCCGACCTGCGCCAGCGCGGCGGCGACGAGCGCCGCCATCAGCGCGTCCATCGCTAACGCGTCATGCGCGGGTCATCCCGCGAGCCGCACCGAACAGGCGGCGGCAAAGACATGGCAGGCCTGGACGTCCTGCCGCTCGCTGTAGATCGCGTCGCTCAGCGTCATCAGCCAGCCGTGGACCAGCGCGCCATGTTCGCCGCGCGACAGTGCCGAATCGATGAAGTGCGTGACGGTCACCGCGGGGTTCATGCCGTTGCGATGCGCGATCAGGCGGATCGCGTCGATATCGGGCGCGAGATCGGTCGCGCGGGTATAGGGCGCGCGGACGTCGATCGCGGCGATCCGGGCCGCAAGCTCGGCCTTTACCAGCGCCAGATCCTGGAATTCCGCGACTCGCTCGGCAACCTGCCCCATGATCCCGCCTCCTGTCTTTCTTATGGGATGCATCATGCGCCCATGCCGATAAAGATGCGGTTAAACACCCTGTGATGCGGGATTCCGGGGCGAATATGGGGTGATATGGTTGACTTGGCCGGCAGCATGCGCCATGCGCCGCGACAGATCGGGCGGTGGCATGCGTGCTGCCGCCCTAGCATTTTCAGCCTTAAGGATTGGGCTCATGGCCAAGCCGACTACCGTCAAGATCAAGCTCGTCAGCACCGCGGACACCGGCTTCTTCTACGTCACCAAGAAGAATCCCCGCACGAAGACCGAGAAGCTCTCGTTCAGCAAGTATGATCCCGTCGTGCGCAAGCATGTCGAGTTCAAGGAAGCCAAGATCAAGTAAGTCGACGCGGCGGCGATGCCGTCGCGCGTTTACGATGCGATCGCAAGGCCGCGGGTAGCGATACCCGCGGCCTTTGGCGTTCCTGCGCGGCGGGTCTCGCGGTTCGCTCAGACGAACGCGCGCACCGCTTCCATGAAGCGGGCGAGGCTGATCGGCTTCGAGATATAGGCGTCCGCGCCCGCGGCACGGATCCGGTCCTCGTCCTCGCGACCTGCATAGGCGGTGACCGCCATCACCGGGATCGTGCTGAGCACGTCGTCGGCCTTGAGCTCAAGGATGATCTCATAGCCGGTGACGTGCGGCATCTGGATGTCCATGATGATCAGGTCGGGGGCGAATTCGCGCGCCCGGACCACCGCCTCGCGCCCGTCGCGTACAGGTTCGGCAAGGTAATCATGCGCCCGCAAAAGGTCGCAGAATAGTTTCAGGTTGAGTTCGTTGTCCTCGACAACGAGCACCTTCTTTGCCACGCGAGCCACCATTCGTTTCAAGAAGGATGACAATAGGCAATGCGCAGCGCCGTTACAAATGAAGACGCTGAGGCCCTGGCGCTGCAAGCCCTGGTATGGACGCTGAGCGAGCCGGACCGAGCGATGCGCCTGTTGTCGGTGACCGGACTCGACCCTGCCGACCTGCGCACGCGGGCCGGGGAGCCCGCCGTGCTCGCGGCGGTACTCGGCTTCCTCGAATCGCATGAACCCGATCTTGTCGCCTGCGCCGAAACGCTGGGCATCAGGCCCGAGGCGCTCGTCCGCGCGCGAATGACGCTCGATCCGGGGTTCGAGGCATGAAGCCGCTGCTGATCAGCGATTGCGACGAAGTGCTGCTCCACATGGTCAAGCATTTCGGCACCTGGCTCGACGAGGCGCATGATATCGATTTCGAGATCGGCCACGGCGATTTCGCCAACAGCATGACGCGCCGCGACGGCGGGCCCGCGCCCACGCGCGAGGACATGTGGGCACTGCTCGGCGGGTTCTTTCCTGCAGAGATGCACCGCCAGACTTTGGTGCCGCATGCCCGCGAGGCGCTCGCGTCGCTCGCCGAGATCGCGGACATCGTGATCCTGACCAATTTGCAGGACGAATGCCGCCTGCCGCGGATCGAGCAGCTCGCCGCGTTCGACATCGCCCACCGCGTCGAGTGCAACCAGGGCGGCAAGGGCGACCCCGTCGCGCGGCTGGTCGCCGAATATGGCAACCCCGTCACCGTGTTCGTCGACGACCTCGCGGTGCATCACGAATCGGTCGCGCAGCATGCGCCGGGCGTCCACCGGCTGCACATGGTGTCCGAGCCGACGCTGGCGGGGGCGGTGCCCAGGGCGCCCGCCGCGCATGCCCGGATCGACGACTGGCGCGAGGCGGAAGCCTGGATCGCCGCGCGCTTCGCCGCCGGGGTGCCCGCGGACGCTTGACCCGCCCCCCGTGGCTGTGGTGAGACCGCGCACATGACCGATCGTATCGACCGCAAGCTCGAAGAGCTTGGCCTGACGCTGCCGCAGGCCGCCGCCCCCGTCGCATCCTATGTTCCCGCCGTCGAGGCGAACGGGCTGCTCCACATCTCCGGCCAGCTGCCGTTCAAGGACGGCCAGATCGTCACCGGTCGCCTTGGCGACGGCGTGTCGCTCGAGGACGGGCAGGACGCGGCGCAGCGTTGCGCGCTGATGCTGGTCGCGCAGATGAAGGCGGCGCTCGGCTCGCTCGGCCGTGTCGAGCGAATCGTGAAGCTCGGCGTGTTCGTCAATTCGCACGGCGACTTCACCGATCAGCCCAAGGTCGCGAACGGCGCGTCCGACCTGATGGTCCAGCTGTTCGGCGAAGCCGGCAAGCATGCCCGCTCCGCGGTCGGCGTTCCCGTGCTGCCGCTGGGCGCCGCGGTCGAGATCGACGCGATCGTCCAGGTCTCCGCCGCTTGAGCCCAGCCGCTTGAGCCCAGCTGCTTGAGACTGACGCCTGCGCGCCTATTTTAGGAGCGCATGACAGCCATCACCGCCCGCATCGCCCAAGGCGTTACCTCGATCGCGGCGGAGGACTGGGACGCCTGTGCCGGCGACGCGAATCCGTTCGTCGGCCACGCCTTCCTCGCCGCGCTCGAGGCCTCGAAAAGCGTCGGTGGACGATCGGGGTGGCAGGCGCTGCCGGTGGTCGTCGATGGCGACGACGGCAGGCCGGCCGGGATCGCGCCCGCCTATGCCAAGAGCCACAGCCAGGGCGAATATGTGTTCGACCAGGGCTGGGCCGACGCGTGGGAGCGGGCGGGGGGGAACTATTACCCGAAATTGCAGATTGCCGCGCCGTTCAGCCCGGTGCCCGGCCCACGGCTGCTCCTGCGCGACCCGGCGGTCGCGCCCGCGCTGATCGCCGCGCTCGAGGCGGTCACTGATCAGAGCGGCCTGTCCTCCGCGCATGCGACCTTCATCGCCCCCGCAGAGGTCGCGCTGTTCGAGGCCGCCGGATGGCTGATCCGTCAGGGCACGCAGTTCCACTGGACCAATAACGGCTATGCGAGCTTCGACGATTTTCTCGCCGCGCTCGCCAGCCGTAAGCGCAAGGCGATCCGCAAGGAGCGCGCCGCCGCGGTCGAGGGACTGACGATCCGGCACCTGACGGGCGCGGAGATCACGCCCGCGCACTGGGACGCGTTCTGGGTCTTCTACCAGGACACGGGCAGCCGCAAATGGGGCCAGCCCTATCTGACGCGCGGCTTTTTCGATGAGATCGGCCAGACGATGGGCGACCGGGTGCTGCTGATCCTCGCCGAGCGTGACGGCGTGCCGATCGCGGGGGCGCTCAACCTGATCGGTGCGGACACGCTCTACGGCCGCTATTGGGGCGCGACCGAGGAGGTGCCCTTCCTCCATTTCGAGCTCTGCTATTACCAAGCGATCGATGCGGCGATCGCGCGCGGGCTGACGACGGTCGAGGCGGGCGCACAGGGCGAACACAAGCTCGCGCGCGGCTATGCGCCGGTCGCGACCTATTCGGCGCATTACATCCCGGATCCGGGCTTCCGCCGCGCGATCGCCGACTTCCTCGTCCGCGAACGCGAAGCAGTCGCCTCCGACCGCGAGTATCTTGGCGAGCTTACTCCGTTTCGGCGGGCGGAACCGCCGACCGGTTGACCTTGTACAGGACGCTCGTGCCGTCGCGGCGGATCGGGGTCAGGTCGCGGATCAGCGCGGGGTCGAACGCCGGCGGGTGGATCAGCCAGACATAATCGAACGCGTCGCGGGGGAAATGCTCTAGCGCCATCGCGATCGGCCGCCAGAACTGGCCACGACAGCGGATATCGGTAACGATTTCGGACGGATCATGCGCGAAGCCACGCGCGATCGGATAGTGCGTCGTCATCAGCTGTCCGCCCGCCATCGACCACTGGTCGTTGGTGAAGGCCAGCCGCCGCTCGAGCAGCAGCGCCGGGACATGCTCGAGCCGCGAATAGGCCCAGTCGTCGCGACAGCGCCGCCCGACGAACGAGACCACGCGTGCGCGCTCGGGCACGGTGTCGATCGCGGCGATCGCCTGGTCGTAGCTGCGGTCATAGATCAGGAAGCTGATCGTGGTGCCCGCCAGCCGGACCGCGAAGAAGCTGAACCCCAGTACCGCCAGCGTTGCGGCGCCGCGCAGCGACAGGCGGTTGCGCGGGCGCAGCGCGATGATCGCGAACGCCAGCATGAACGGCGCGAGGCGCATGTCGGCATAGGCGGAGCCGAACACGATCCGCGGCAACAGGATATAGACCAAAGCCAGGAACAGCGCGGACAGCGCGAGGTTGCGCGAATATTCGATCGTCTGGTCGCGCACGCCGCGGAACAGGATCACGAACAGCACGGTGACCGATGCGATGTCGAACGCCATCCAGCGATCGCGCAGGACCATCGTGATCCAGTTCATCTTCCAGCGCCAGTTGAACCAGTCCTGCGTCTTGCCCGTGACGTGGTCGCCCGACCGCCACAGCACCATCATCACCATCGGCAGCGCCAGCGGGATACAGCTGAGCCCGGCGCGGATAAACGCGCCGATCCAGCCCTTGATCGCGCCTTCGCCGCGCACCCCGGTCTTGCGGATGTCGTGCTGGCGGATCAGCTCGGCGGAGAAGGCGAGCACGCCCAGCACGCCCCAGCCGAAGGTATGGCACAGCCAGAGCAGGCAGGATCCGGGCACGAACAGGATCGTGCGCAGCCGCAGCCGCTCAAGCCGCCCGAGGCGGAGCCACAGCGCGAACATGTTGAGCGCGAGCGCCATCGCCAGCGCGAAGTTCACGAAGCCGAACTGGAACGGATAGCTATAGGCGAGCGGCAGCGCGAACAGCGCGGTCGCCGGGATCCGGCCATGCACTTCGCGCGCGATCCACAGCAGCCCGGTGACGGTGAGCGCGGGGATCGCCATGACGATCAGCTTCACCGCGAGCTGCAACCCGAAGATCGGCGCAAGCGGCACGATCAACAGGTCGATGCCGAGATTGCCGATCAGCTGCCAGCGGAAATCATACCATTGGCTGAGCCAGGGATTGTCGCCGATCGCGAGCTGGACGCGGTAGCGCCCCATATGCCCAGGCAGATCGACCAGCGGCGGCACCTCCGGCCACAGCAGCGGGATGATCGATGCCAGCGCGACGCACGCGACGAACGTGCGCGTCTGCCACCAGTGAAGTTCCGTTGTTGTCCCCCGCGCCATCCCTCGACGCCTAGCGCCGCAGGGGGGCATTCGACAAGCGCCGACCGCGCCGCATTGCGACGGAATACACCGCCAGGGCTTCCGGCCCCCGAGCGTCGGGGGACGGGAGCCGGTATCGCTCACACTTGGTCGCGACGGCCCAGCAGGCGCAGGCGCAGTGCGTTCAGCTTGATGAAGCCGGCCGCGTCGCGCTGGTCATAGGCGCCCTGATCGTCCTCGAACGTCACGACCTTTTCCGAATAGAGCGAGTTGGGCGACTTGCGGCCGACCACATACACGCCGCCCTTGTAGAGCTTCAGCCGGACGGTGCCCGAGACCTTTTCCTGGCTGTGATCGATCGCCGCCTGGAGCATCTCGCGCTCGGGCGAGAACCAGAAGCCGTTGTACAGCAGCTCGGCATAGCGCGGCGCGAGCTCGTCCTTCAGATGCGCCGCGCCGCGATCGAGCGTCAGCTGCTCGATACCGCGGTGCGCGAGGTGATAGATGGTGCCGCCCGGTGTCTCGTACATGCCGCGGCTCTTCATGCCGACGAAGCGGTTCTCGACCAGGTCGAGACGGCCGATGCCGTGACGACGGCCATAGTCGTTGAGCGTCGACAGCAGGGTCGCGGGGCTCATCCCCTCGCCGTTGATCGCGACGCCGTCGCCACGCTCGAAATCGATCGTGATATATTCGGGCGCGTCGGGCGCGTCCTCGGGGTTCACCGTGCGCGAATAGACATAGTCCGGCACCTCGTCCCACGGATTCTCGAGCACCAGCCCTTCGGACGAGGTGTGGAGCATGTTCGCATCGGTCGAGAAGGGTGCCTCGCCGCGCTTGTCCTTGCTGACCGGGATCTGGTGCTGTTCGGCGAACTCGATCAGCTTGGTGCGGCTGGTCAGGTCCCATTCGCGCCACGGTGCGATCACCTTGATGTCGGGCGACAGCGCGTAATAGCCGAGCTCGAAGCGGACCTGGTCGTTGCCCTTGCCGGTCGCGCCGTGGCTGACCGCGTCGGCGCCGACCATCCGGGCGATCTCGATCTGGCGCTTGGCGATCAGCGGCCGCGCGATCGACGTGCCGAGCAGGTACAGCCCCTCGTACAGCGCGTTCGACCGCATCATCGGGAACACGTAATCGCGCACGAATTCCTCGCGCAGATCGTCGACGAAGATGTGCTCGGGCTTCACGCCCATCATCTCGGCCTTGGCGCGCGCCGGCTCGAGTTCCTCGCCCTGGCCCAGATCCGCGGTGAAGGTGACGACTTCGCAGTTGTAGGTCTGCTGGAGCCATTTCAGGATCACGCTGGTGTCGAGGCCGCCCGAATAGGCGAGGACGACCCGATTGATGCCGGCGTCGCCGGCGGCGCGGTTGATCTGATCGGTCACGGGCAAGATCCTTTGGGCAATATCCAATGCCCGCGCCCCTATGCGCTGGACGCCCTGCATGCAACCGGAGCATGCAACCGGGCGCATTCATGGCGCGTACAACCAACCCGCGCTACGTGCGCCCCCAGATCATTTGGAGTGTCCCGACCGTGCTACGTCAAACGCTTACCCTGTTCGTCCTCGCCGGCCTCGCGACGCCCGCGCTGGCGCAGGAGACCCGCGCCTCCGTTTCCGCCAAGTTCAAGGCCGAGTTCGCCGCGCGCGATACCAACAAGGACGGCGTCCTGACGCGCGCCGAGGTCCAGGCGGGGATCAGCCAGATGAAGGTCGGGCCAAGGCGCCCGGATCCGGTCCACGCCAAGCGGCTTGCCGAGCTGTGGTTCAGCAGCGCGGACACCAACAAGGACGGCAAGGTCACGCAGCCCGAGGCCCAGGCACTGCTCGCCGCGACCTTTGCGAAATATGACGCGAACAAGGACGGCAAGATCGGCGGCGACGAGCGGTCGGCCGCGAAGTCGCAGATGCAGGGCAGCCGCTGAGGCCACGCCTATAGGGGGGCATCCATCTACGGAGTCCCCCCCGTAAAGTCGTCATCCCCGCGGAGGCGGGGATCCAGACCGGCTGGCTTTTCGGTTCCATCACCGGAGCCTGCCAGTCTGGATTCCCGCCTCCGCGGGAATGACGAACGGCGGGAAATCAGCCCGCGCGCAACGCCCGTTCACCCTCGATCATATAGTCGCGCGTCAGCGGCAGCGTCATCCGGCTCTTCGACAGCTGGATCTGGTAATTGACCATCCCCCCGGTCCGGAACGCCGCGGCGGCACCCGCAAGGTAGAAGGTCCACATCCGGTAGAAGCGCTCGTCATACAGCGCGACGATCGCATCCTTCGCCGCGACCGTCCGGTCGTACCAATGGTCGATCGTCAGCGCGTAATGCACGCGCAGCACCTCGATATCGGTCGGGAAGAACTTCAGCCCCTCATAGCCGCGGACGATCTCCGACAGTGCGGGGTTGTAGCCGCCGGGGAAGATATACTTGGTCGTGAAGGTGTCGGTCACGCCGGGCCCGCCCATGCGGCCGATCGTGTGGAGCAGCATCACCCCGTCCGCGCTCAGCAGGTCGCGGCACTTGCGGAAGAATGTCTTGTACTGCGGCGGGCCGACATGCTCGAACATGCCGACCGACACGATGCGGTCGAACGTGCCCGTCAGCGCGCGATAGTCGATCAGCTCAAATTTCACCTTGTCCGCGACGCCGGCCTCCTCGGCGCGGCGCCGCGCGACCTTCAGCTGTTCCTCGCTCAGCGTGACACCCAGGACCTCCGCCCCGGTCTTGGCGTGCAGGTACAGCGCCATGCCGCCCCAGCCGCAGCCGATGTCGAGCACGCGCATGCCGGGCTGGATCGCGAGCTTGGCGGCGATATGCGCCTTCTTGTCGTCCTGCGCCTGTTCCAGGCTGTTGCCGGCATCGGTGAAGTACGCGCACGAATATTGGCGATCGGCGTCGAGGAACAGGTCGTAGAGCCGGTCCGACAGGTCGTAATGATGCGCGACGTTCTTCTTCGACCGGCGCGCCATGTTCACCCGGTCGACGCGGTGGACGACCTTGTCGAGCAGCTTGATCGGCAGCGAGGGGTTGAGCCCGCCCCCGCGCTCCCATGGGCTGTTGCCCTTGAGCAGGTTGACGAGGTCTCGAATGTCGCCGCGCTCGATCACCAGGCGGCCGTCCATAAACGCTTCCGCCGCGCCCAGCGCCGGGTGGCGGACGATCGCGCCCGCAACACCTGGGGCGGTGAGGCGGATCGTGACGGGGTTGTAGGCAGGGTCGGGCGTGCCGAACTGCTTGGTGGTACCGTCCGCGTGGATCAGCGTGAGTTCGCCGGTTTTTACCTGCCGGGCGAGAAAGCGATCGAATAGGGCCATGTCGCGTTAGCTAATGACTGGTACGGAAATGCGCCACCCCCCGGGCGGCGTCAGATTCCCGCATACCAATCATAATCCACGTTATCTTCCCAATAGCCGCCCTTGCCCTTGCCGATCCCGGCCAGGCTGGCGACGGCGTCTATCGCCATGATATATTTGGCATGTTTGTAGCCAAGCTGACGTTCGACGCGCAGCCGGACGGGCGCGCCGTGCGCGACGTCCAGAATCTGGTCATTTAACGCCCAGGCGAGGATCGTCTGTGGGTGGAATGCGTCGATCAGGTCGATCGACTCGTAATAGGGCGTGCCCCGGTACAGGTCGGCGCAGGTGAAGACGATGTAGCGCGCGGTGTCGCGGATCCCCGCGGCCTGTAACAGCGTGGCAAGCTTCGGGCCCTGCCACTTGGCGATCGCCGACCAGCCCTCGACACAGTCGTGCCGCGTGATCTGCGCGCGCGCGGGCATCTGGCGGAGCTGCGGCAGCGAGAGCGACAGCGGCCGGTCGACCAGCCCGCCGACGCGCAACCGATAGTCCGCAAAGTTGTTCACCAGCAGCTCGGTATAGGCCGGGGTGCCCGGGTTGCGCGTGCCGTTCGACCGGAAGATCGGTGACATCTGCGCCGCGCTGAACTCGGGGACGAGCGCGTTGCGGTTGGTCAGCGCGCGTTGCAGCCCGCGGTTCATCTCCTCGCCCATGAACAGGATCTTGCGCGCCTCGGGATGCTGGATGATCTTGTCGCACCCGGTGAGCAACGCGCCGGCGCCGACCGCCGCGCCCGCGACCAGCGAGCGGCGGGTGATGATGGTGCTCATGCGGCGTCCTCCCCGGTATGCGCGGGGACGTGCCCCGGAACGGTAAAGCGTCCGGTGATCATCGATCGCACCTCGTTCCACGCGCCCGCCAGGATCACGAGCGCGAGGTGGACGATGATGAACAGGACGAGCGCGACCATCGCGATGAAGTGGATCGACCGCGCCGATTGCCGCCCGCCGAAGATGTCGAGCAGCCACGGCCAGGCGGCATCCATCGCCGGCGACATCGCCAGCCCGGTCAGGATCATCACCGGCAGCAGGATGAAGATCGTCGCGACATAGGACAGCTTCTGCAGGATGTTGTACGCGGCCGGCCGCTTCGGATCGTGGAAGCGCAGCGCCAGATGCTCGCGCACGTCATGCGCCACCTCGCGCGGCGCAAGCTCGCTCGCCCGGACGCGGAGGTCGCGCTGGAAATGCCGGTTGAACAGGCTGACGATCATGAAGCCGAGCAGTGCGAACGACAGGACCAGCGCGAAGAACAGGTGCCAGCGTCGCGAAATGGCGAGGTTGTAGCTCGCCGGGATCGTCAGCAGGTTGATCAGCGTCACCACCCAGCCCGGCCATTGGTCGAGCGTCGTCCACGCCTGGTCGAAGTTCGCGCCGTAACGCCCCCAGTAGAATCGCGGATGCGCCTTCAAGATGCCGATCCCGCTGCCGATCATGATGAACATCGCCACCGCGGTGATCCAGTGCCACAGCCGCGTTGCGATCCGGTGGCGTTTGATGACGGTGACAGGGGCGGTGGCGATAGGGCGGGCGGGATCGTTCATGCTTGGCCTTCGCTTTAGGCGACAAGCTCCGACCATAGCAGGGATACGCGTATGACCGAATGGCATTCTTACGAACCGGCGAGCGGCCATCGCCTGCCGCATGATCCGCTCAACGCGATCGTCGCGCCGCGCCCGATCGGCTGGGTGAGCACGCTGTCCGCGGACGGCGTACCCAATCTTGCGCCCTACAGCTTCTTCAACCTGTTCAACTACACCCCGCCGCTGATCGGCTTTTCGTCGATGGGGTGGAAGGACAGCGTCGCCAACATCGCCGCGACCGGCGAATTCGTCTGGAACCTCGTCAGCCGCGATCTGGGCGAGGCGATGAACGCGACCGCGGCCAATGTCGCGGCGGACGTCGACGAATTCGCACTCGCGGGGCTCGAGACGCTGGCGTCGCTGCACGTGAAGCCGCCGCGCGTCGCCGCGAGCCGTGCGCAGTTCGAATGCAAGGTGACGCAGATCGTCCGGCTGGAAACCAAGGAGGGACGCGAACTCGACCAGTGGCTGGTGCTCGGCGAGGCGGTCGCGATCCATATCGACCCGGCGATGCTCGAGGACGGTGTGTACCAGACCGCGCGCGGCGAACCGATCCTGCGCGGCGGCGGCCCGGCGGATTATTTCGCGATCACCGAGGAGTCGCTGTTCAAGATGCGTCGGCCGGGTTGACCTGAGGCGGTTGGTCCACCCGCGAAGGCGGGTGCCCAGACTGGGTCCCCGCCTTCGCGGGGACACACGCCTCAGCCATACGCTCGCCAGAAGAACACGATCGTCGTCGCGATCGTCACCAGCAGCGTCCACACCCGAATGACCTTGGCGGGCAGCACCAGCCCGAGCTTCGCCCCGAAATGCCCGCCGACGATCCCGCCGAGGAGCATCGGTATGCACAGCGCCCAATAGACCATGCCGGTGGCGATGAAGATGATCGTTGCCGCGAGATTGGCGACCGCGAGCATCAGCGTGCGCGGTGCGGCAAGCATGGCGGGCGTCGCGCCCGACAACAGCCCCCAGGCGGCGGTCAGCATCAGCCCGACCCCGCCGCCGAAATAGCCGCCATAGACGCCCAGCATCGCCTGCACCGCGACCAGCGATTTCGGCCCGATCTCGACGCGTGACCGCAGCCAGAGCGACGCCTGCGTGCCGAACGCGATCGCCAGCGTCGCGAACAGCAGCAGCCACGGCACGATCAGGTCGAACGCGCGTGCCGAGGTCGCGACGAGTAAAAGGCTGCCGACGAGCCCGCCGACGAAGGTGATCCCCGCCATCGTCCGCATGCCGACGCCCGACACCGGCTCCAGCCCGTGCCGGTAGGTCCATGCGCTAGCCATCGCGCCTGGCTGGAGCGAGACGTTGCTCGTCGCATTGGCGAAGGTCGACGGCACGCCCAGCCCGATCAGCGCGGGCATCGTCGCAAAACTGCCGCCCCCCGCCAGCGCGTTCATCGCGCCGCCCAGCAACCCCGCACCCGCCGCCAGTGCCACCACACCCAAATCAGGCAAGCGCGGCTTCGCGATCGAGTTGCGCGCGGCTTTTCTTCTCCGACGCGGTCTTCAGCTGCCCGCACGCCGCATCGATGTCGCGGCCGCGCGGCGTGCGCACCGGCGCGGAGATGCCCGCCCCGAACACGATGCTCGAGAAGGACTTGATCCGCTCGGGGGTCGAGCATTCATAGGCCGCGCCCGGCCATGGGTTGAACGGGATCAAATTCACCTTGGCGGGCAATTCATATTTGCGCAGCAGCCGGACGAGTTCGTGCGCATCGGCGTCCGAATCATTCTTGTCCTTCAGCATCACATATTCGAACGTGATCCGGCGGGCATTATTGGTGCCGGGATAGTCCGCGCAGGCCTGGAGCAGTTCCTCGATGCCGTATTTGCGGTTGAGCGGCACGATCTCGTCGCGCACCTCCTTGGTCACCGCGTGCAGCGACACCGCGAGGTTCACGCCGATCTCAGCACCCGCGCGCGCCATCATCGGCACCACGCCGCTGGTCGACAGCGTGATCCGGCGGCGGCTGAGCGCGAGCCCTGCGCCGTCCATCACCAGCTTCAGCGCATCGCGGACATTCTCAAAATTATACAGCGGCTCGCCCATCCCCATCATCACGATGTTGGTGAGCATGCGCCCCTCGGGCTGGCTCGGCCATTCGCCCAGCGAATCGCGCGCGAGCATCACCTGGCCGACGATCTCGGCAGGCGTCAGGTTGCGGACCAGCCGCATCGTGCCGGTGTGGCAAAAGGTGCAGTTGAGCGTGCAGCCGACCTGGCTCGACACGCACAAGGTGCCGCGATCCGCGTCGGGGATGAACACCATCTCGTAATCCTGCGCGTCGTCCGATCGCAGCAGCCATTTGCGCGTGCCGTCGGTCGACACCTGCGCCTCGACCACATTGGGCCGGCTGATCACGAAGCGCTGCTCGAGCCACGGGTGCATCGTCTTCGAGATGTCGGTCATCGCCGAAAACTCGGTCGCGCCGCGATTGTAGATCCAGTGCCACAGCTGCTTGGCGCGCAGCTTGGCCTGTTTTTCCTCGAGCTGCGACGTCTCCAGCGCCATGCGCAGATCGGCGAGCGACAGCCCGAGCAGGTCGATACGCCCGTCGCTGCGCGACACGAAGCTGCGGGGAACGGGCACGGGATCGATGTGCCCGGGGATGGGCATGAGGTTCGCGGCGGTCTGCATGGGGCGGCCCTTAGCGGAATTTTGCCGATTTTTCTACAGCGTGTGTGGAGCGAAGCGTTGCCGCCATGAACACCACGCGCAGCCCCACGCGATAACACCTCCCCGGCGAAGGCCGGGGCCCAGTTGGGGAACGGAGGTAAGGACGGCCAGCCCGTCGTTACGACCACCTTTCCACCTGGGCCCCGGCCTCCGCCGGGGAGGCGCAGATGTTCGGCGCGTTCTTACCCCCCGCGACACGCCAGCACCGCGGCATCGATCGCCGTCGCCGCGCCCGACAACGCATAGACATCCGCGAACGGCCGGCCGCCGACCCCGACCGCCTCGACGCTCATGCTGCGTCCCGATCGCAGCGCGGCGACGATCGCGCGGTCGCTGGGGGCATCGCTCGCCCACGCGTCCAGCCCGTTTGCGGCCAGCGCAAACCGGCGTTCGCCGACCGTCAGCGTCACCCCGGCGGAGCGATCGCGCTCGCGGCTGAGGCGGATGTACAGCGAGGCGCGCAGGCCGCGCTTCGGCCAGGTCGCGATGGTCGCGAAACCCGTCGTGCGCCCACCCGCCATCACCGGCCGCGCGATCGCGTAGCAGCGCGGCGGCGCCGCGTCGCGGAACGCGCCCCATCCCCGGTAGATGCCGATCGTGTCGCGCGCCGTCGCCGGTGTCGCGACCGCGAAGGCCAGCAGCACCGCCAGCTTCACGCGGGGGCGAAGCCGGTGCCGCGGTGCGGGACGGTCGCGCGGCCCTGCGCGACTAGCGTCACCGACCCCTGCGGCAACCCGGGCGCAACCGCGGCGCCGAGCACCGGATCGACCGGCGCACCCGTCATCGCGCCAAGCATCACCCGGCTCGAAATCCCGTGCATGATCACCAGCCGGTCGCCCGGGTCCTGCGCGGTGTCCGCCAGCCAGCCGCCGACCCGTGTCGCGATCTGCGGATAGGTCTCTCCGTCGGGCGCGGGCTTCAGCGTGCCGCCGGGCATCATCACCGGCCCGACCTCGTCGACGACATCGGCATAATAGCGGCCGCCCCACGAGCCCATGTCGATCTCGACCAGCCGCGGGTCGGTACGCGCATCGTGCCAGTCGAGCTCGAGATGCTCGCAGATCACCGCCAGCGTCTGCAGCGCACGCCCGGTCGGTGACGCCCACAGCGTCAGAGCAGGCCTGGCCCCGAGCAGGTCCCGCAACGCACGGCCGAGCTCGTCGGCCTGCGCGAATCCGGCGCGCGTCAGCGGCGTGTGCGCGGCATCGCCCTGCAACCGGTGCGCGGCGTTGAATACGGTTTCGCCGTGCCGCGCGACGAAATCCCGGCCAAGCCTGACGGGCGGTTTGCCGGTTGGACCGAGGTCCGCTGCACGTTGCCGAGGGCTTGGAATCATGGCCCGCATTTCAACCCCCTGTTGCGCAAAAGCAACGGATTTCCGTGTTTATCTGGGGTTCATGCAACGCCTGTCGGATTGGTCCATTGGAGCCATCCACCCCGCGTTCGGGGGTGACGAAGATCAATGGAGTATCCCAATGCGTAAGCTTATCGCCGCATCGCTGTTCGCGACCACCGCCGTCGCCGCCCCCGCGCTGGCACAGACCAACCCGACCTTCACCGGCCCGCGCGTCGAAGCCACGCTCGGCTACGACCACACTGGCGCCGGCAGCAGCGTGTCCAACAACAACGGGCGCGACGACCAGAAGATCGACGGCCTGCTCTACGGCGGCGGCATCGGCTACGACATCGCGACCTCGAGCAACATCGTGCTCGGCGCCGAGGCCGAACTGACCGGTTCGACCGCAAAGAGCGACCGCAACGACTATACCAGCGACTTCGGCTTCGGTCGCGTCAAGCAGGGCCGCGACATCTATGTCGGTGGTCGCGTCGGCTATGTCGTCGCGCCGACGACCATGATCTATGCGAAGGGCGGCTACACCAACGCCAAGCTGAACGTGCTGGCGGGCGACACCAACCAGACCACCGACACCGACTTCAACCTCGACGGCTGGCGGATCGGCGCGGGCGCCGAGCATGCGGTCGGCCCGAACAGCTATGCCAAGCTCGAATATCGCTATTCGAACTATGAGCGCAGCAACATCGACTATGCGACCGGCGGCACCAGCGGCCGATTCGACGTCGACACCGATCGTCATCAGGTCGTCGCCAGCTATGGCTTCCGCTTCTGATTGCGGTTTAACGCGACGTTTACCGTGATCAAAGAAGGGTCGGGGCGCTTGCTCCGACCCTTTATTGTTGGGTAAGCCATCTGCGGATTGCCCCCAGCCCCGAATCCGGCTGTGGAGGCCGGGGGAATTTTGATGAAGGCGACGATCGAACGCGCAACGCTCCTCAAGGGGCTGAGCCATGTCCAGTCCGTGGTGGAACGGCGCAACACCATCCCCATCCTGTCGAACGTGCTGATCGAGGCGACGGCCGAGGGCACGCTGAAGCTGATGGCGACCGATCTGGATCTGCAGATCAACGAATCGATTGCAGCCGCGGTCGACCAGCCCGGCGCGACCACCGTGTCCGCGCACACACTGTTCGACATCGCGCGCAAACTTCCCGAGGGCAGCCAGGTCCAGCTCGCCGCCTCCGAAGGCCGGATGAGCATCATCGCGGGCCGCGCACGCTTCTCGCTCGGCACGCTGCCGCGCGACGACTTCCCGGTGATCGCGGAAGGCGAACTGCCGACCCAGTTCGAACTGCCCGCCGAGACGCTCAAGCAGATCATCGACAAGACGCGCTTCGCGATCTCGACCGAAGAGACGCGCTATTATCTCAACGGCATCTTCCTCCACGTCGCGGACGGCGACAGCGCGAACCCAGTGCTGAAGGCCGCCGCGACCGACGGTCACCGCCTCGCGCGCGTCACGCTGCCGCGCCCGGAGGGCGCCGAATCGATGCCCGACGTGATCGTGCCGCGCAAATGCATCGCGGAGCTCCGGAAGCTGCTGGACGAGGTCGACGGGTCGGTCGGCGTCTCGCTGTCGCCGACCAAGATCCGCTTCGACCTTGGGCAGGCGATCCTGACCTCGAAGCTGATCGACGGTACCTTCCCCGATTACAGCCGCGTGATCCCGACCGGCAACGACAAGATCCTCAAGATCGACCCCAAGAGCTTCATGGAAGGCGTCGACCGCGTGTCGACGATCGCCACCGAGAAGACCCGCGCCGTGAAGATGGCGCTCGACCGCGACAAGATCACGCTGTCGGTGACCTCGCCCGAAAACGGCACCGCCGCGGAGGAAGTCCCCGGCGATTATGTCGCGCTCCCGTTCGAGATCGGCTTCAACAGCCGCTATCTGATGGACATCCTCGCGCAGATCGACGGCGACATGGTCGAGGTTCACCTCGCCGACGCCGCCGCGCCGACGCTGATCCGCGAGAACGACAAGTCGCCCGCGCTCTACGTGCTGATGCCGATGCGCGTCTGACCGGCGCACGCTGGCGATCGATCGAAAGGCCATCCTGCGGGGTGGCCTTTTTCGTTTGAAGGCTAGAGCGGATCTGATACTGACATTGCTGTTAGTAAGGAGTCGACTCGATGGCGAAGCTTCCTCCCTTTCCTGGTACGACCGGTCGTCGCGACTGGCGGACCGCGATGGATGCGATCCGGAAGCTCCTCGCCAATGGCGACGACACGACTCAGGTGTTCCGGATCATGCGCGCGCTGAACGTCGGCAACGCGCCGATGAACTATGCGCGGCTGATCGCGACCGAGCGGGGCGGGCGGATCGCCTATGAGCAGGTCGAGCTCGCACGGCGCTTCTCCGATCCGGCGTTCGTCGCGAGCTTTGCGCCCGGCACGGTCGGCGCGGCCTATCGCCATTTCCTCGAGACGACGGGTTATTCGGCGGACGGGCTGGTCGAGGTGTCGCGGCTGGTGCCGAGCGAGGACGATCTGGCGCATCCCTATGCGTGGTTCGGCCGGCGGGTGCGCGACACGCATGACATCTGGCACGTGCTGACCGGCTACAAGGCGGACGAGAGTCTCGGTGAGGCGGCGCTCGTCGCGTTCAGCTATGCGCAGGTCGGCGGGCTCGGCTGGGCGCTGATCGGGTCGGCGGCGGCGCTCAAGAGCCTCCGTGTGACCGGCAACGCCTTGTTCGCAAAGGCGGTCTGGGAAGGCTATCGCAATGGCCGCAAGGCAGAATGGATTTCGGGCGAGGATTATCTGACCCTGCTGCACGAGCCGCTTGATGCGGCACGCGCGCGGCTCGGTATCGCGACGCCGGTCGCCTATCTGCACGCACAACGCGAACTCGGTCCCGTGCTCGCCTCCTATCTGAGCGCGCAGAAGGCGGGAGCGGGCACCGGGCCCGAGCGGATCGCCGCCTGACGCGAAGGCTGACAGCGCACTTAGATTGCCGCTAAGGCCGGTGCGATGCTGTCGCGCCTCGTCCTCACCGATTTCCGCAATCATGCCGACCTGACGCTCCAGCCGGGGGCGGGGTTCGTGGTGCTGACCGGCGCGAACGGCGCGGGCAAGACCAATATCCTTGAGGCGGTCTCGCTGCTCGCCCCCGGCCGGGGGCTGCGCCGGGCGGCGCTCGGCGAGATGGCGCGGCAGGGCGGTGCGGGCGGTTTCGGCGTCGCAGCAACGCTCTGCCCCTCCGCGCGAGGTGAGACGTCCGTAGCTGGGGCCGAACGTGACCAATATGCCGACGCTGGTAGCCACATCGGCGATGTCGATATCGCGACCGGCGCGCTGACTTCGGCGCCTGAGCGCCGCATCGTCCGCGTCCAGGGTGCGACCACCACCGCCAATACGCTCGCCGAATGGCTGACGGTGTTGTGGCTCACCCCCGCGATGGACCGGCTGTTCGTCGCCCCCGCGGGCGAACGCCGCGGCTTTCTCGACCGGCTGACGCTCGCGCTCGCGTCAGGTCATGCGCATCATGCCGCGCGCTACGAGGCGGCGATGCGCGCGCGCAACCGGCTGCTCGGCGACGAAGGCCGTCCCGATGGCGACTGGCTGTCCGCGCTCGAGGCGCAGATGGCCGAGCATGGCGACGCGCTTGATGCCGCGCGGCGCGAAACGGTCGACCTGCTCGGCGCGCGGCTGGCGGGCGAGACGGACGGCGCATTTCCGCGGGCGGGGCTCGCGCTCGACGGCTGGGCCGGCGATGCCGCGCCGCTCGCGGTCGCGCTCGCCCAGGGTCGTGCGCGTGACGCCGCTGCCGGGCGGACCCTGGTCGGGCCGCACCGTGTCGACCTGATCGTCACGCACCACGACAAGGCACGCGCCGCGTCGCTCGCCTCGACCGGCGAGCAGAAGGCGCTGCTGCTCGGCATCGTCCTCGCGCATGCCGAGCTGGTCGCCGAGCGGACTGGCCAGCCGCCGGTCCTGCTGCTCGACGAGGTCGCGGCGCATCTCGATCCGGCGCGGCGTGCGGCGCTGTTCGACCGGCTGGCGGGGCGCGGGCAGGTGTGGATGACCGGCACCGAGGATGCGCTGTTCGATGCGATCGACGCGCAGGCGACGCGGATCGCGGTCGGGCCTGGCTGAACGCGCGCTGTCGATGCGCGTCACGAGGGGTTCAAGCGGGCGCGGGCACATCCCGGTCCATCGCGCCCCGGTCCATCACGGGGGCGACGGAGAGACATGATGAAGACGACTATCGCACGCGCCGCATTCGGACTGGTCATGATCGCGGCAACCACCGCACCGGCATTCGCGCAGGCGCGCTATGACATGAGCAACCCGCCCTGGTCGCGCCCCGGTTACAGGCTGGCGGGCGCCGGCGTGCCGATCCTGTTTCCCGAACTCCGCAATACCGCGCGGGGCCGTGCGTTCGTGATGCCCAATTTCGACGCGAACGGCGATGGCCGGATCAACCGGCAGGAAGCCGGTGACGCCAACCGCGAATTCGCCCGCATCGCCGGGCCGCGTCGCGACCGGTTCGACTGGGCCGCCTATGCCCGCGACCCGGGAGGCTATCGCGGCGACCGCGGCGGCGGCACCACTGTGGTCGAGACCACCACGACGTGGGACCGCGGCGCGATGCGCAACTACGGCTTCCGCCAGACGCCACGCGGCGCGACGCTGACCCTGCAGGAGGACGTGCTGTTCCGCACCGACAGCGCGGTGCTGCGCCCCGGGGCGATCGAGAAGCTGCGCCCGCTCGCGCGCTATCTGCGCGGCAATCCGGGGGTCCGCGTCGCAATCGACGGATTCACCGATTCGCGCGGGTCCGATGCGCACAACCAGGACCTGTCCGAGCGTCGCGCGGCGAGCGTCCGCCAGGCGTTCGACGACATGGATGTCGTCCGCGCACGCTTCAGCGTCGTCGGCCATGGCGAGCGCCAGCCGGTCGCGACCAACGCGACCGCCGCCGGCATGCGACTCAACCGCCGTGTCGAAGTGACCCTGCTCGGCCAACGCGCCGACCGCTTCTGACCACCAACTCCCTCTCCCCCGAGGGGAGAGGGGCAGGCCTGCCTCCACCACGCCGGCGAAGGCCGGGGCCCAGGTGGGGGACGTCATCTGACGGAAGGCGTCGCTGCGTTACGACCACCTTTCCAACTGGGCCCCGGCCTCCGCCGGGGAGGCGACGTGTTTGGAGCAAGGCCAGAGCCGAACGCGGTCCTACGCCTCACGACCCGACCCCCGGCCCCACAGGCCATTTCGCTTCCGTTTCGGGCGTGCGATGCCTATATGCTGGGCATGGCATCCAACCCTGAATCCAACAATCCCAACCTGCCCAACCAGGGCGACTATGGCGCAGACTCGATCAAGGTCCTCAAGGGCCTCGACGCGGTCCGCAAGCGCCCCGGCATGTATATCGGCGACACCGACGACGGATCGGGCCTCCACCACATGGTGTTCGAGGTCAGCGACAACGCGATCGACGAGGCGCTTGCCGGGCATTGCGATCGGATCGACATCGTCCTGAACGCCGACGGCTCGGTCAGCGTCACCGACAATGGCCGCGGCATCCCGACCGGCATCCACACCGAGGAAGGCGTGTCGGCGGCCGAGGTCATCATGACCCAGCTCCACGCCGGCGGTAAATTCGAGAACACCAGCGACGAGAACGCCTACAAGGTCTCGGGCGGCCTGCACGGCGTCGGCGTCTCGGTCGTCAACGCGCTCAGCGAATGGCTTGACCTGACGATCTGGCGCGACGGCAAGGAGCATTACATGCGCTTCGCGTTCGGCGACGCGGTGCTCCCGCTCAAGATCGTCGGCGACGCGGCCGAGGGCCAGAAGGGGACGCGCGTTACCTTCTTCCCGTCGCCCGCCACCTTCAAGATCACCGATTTCGACTTCGACAAGCTCGAGCACCGCTACCGCGAACTCGCCTTCCTCAATTCGGGCGTGCGCCTGTTCCTGACCGACGCACGGCACGAGGAACTGAAGACCGTCGAGCTCTATTACGAAGGCGGGATCGCCGCGTTCGTGAAGTATCTCGATCGCGCCAAGCTGCCGCTGATGCCCGAGCCGGTCGCGATTTCGGGCACGCGCGACGACGTCACGATGGACGTCGCGCTGCAGTGGAACGACTCCTATTACGAGAACGTCCTCGCCTTCACGAACAACATTCCGCAGCGCGACGGCGGCACGCACATGGCCGCGTTCCGCGCCGCGCTGACGCGCACGCTCAACAATTATGCCGAGAAGTCGGGCCTGTTGAAGAAGGAAAAGGTCCAGCTCACCGGCGAGGACATGCGCGAGGGGCTCACCGCGATCGTCTCGGTCAAGCTGCCCGACCCGAAGTTCAGCAGCCAGACCAAGGACAAGCTCGTTTCGTCCGAAGTCCGCCAGCCCTTGGAAAGCCTGATGGCCGACAAGATGGCCGAATGGCTCGAGGAGAACCCCGCGCACGGCAAGGCGATCGTCGCCAAGATCATCGACGCCGCCGCCGCGCGCGAAGCCGCCAAGCGCGCCCGCGAACTGACGCGCCGCAAGGGCGTGATGGACATCGCCTCGCTGCCCGGCAAGCTCGCCGACTGCCAGGAGCGCGATCCCGCCAAGTCCGAGCTGTTCCTGGTCGAGGGTGACTCGGCCGGCGGTTCGGCCAAGCAGGGCCGCGATCGCCATTTCCAGGCGATCCTCCCCCTGCGCGGCAAGATCCTCAACACCGAGCGCGCGCGCGAGGATCGCATGTTGTCGAGCCGCGAGATCGGCACGCTCATCACCGCGATGGGCACCGGCATCCGCGACGACTTCAACGCGGACAAGCTGCGCTATCACAAGATCGTCATCATGACCGACGCAGACGTCGACGGCGCGCACATCCGCACGCTGTTGCTGACGCTGTTCTACCGTCACATGCCCAAGATCATCGAGGGCGGCTATCTCTACATCGCGCAGCCGCCGCTCTACAAGGCGACCAAGGGCCGCTCCGAAATGTACCTGAAGGACGATGCCGCGCTCGACGAATATCTGGTCGATGCAGGCGTCGGATCGATGGTCCTCGAAGGGCCCGGCGGCGCCCGCTCGGGTCGCGACCTGAAGGATCTGGTCGATCACGCGCGCCGCATGCGCACGCTGATGCGCTACGTCCCCAAGCGCTATGACGCGGGCATGATCGAGGCGCTGGCGCTGGGCGGCGTGTTCGATCCCGAGGCGTCGGTCGCGGACCGCACGTCGCGGCTCGAGATCGTCACGCGTCGCCTCGAACTCGACGACGGCGATGCGCGCTGGACCGCCGAGCTGACGCAGGATGGCGGCATCCATTTCCAGCGTGCGTGGCGCGGGGTGACCGATCACCACATCATCGAGGCGAGCTTCCTCGTTTCGGCCGAGGCGCGCAAGCTGCACGCTTTGTCGGCCGAGCAGTCGGACAGCTATGCGCGCACCTCGAACCTCGTCCCCGCGAGCAAGGCGGCGCACGCCGACGAGCCCGAGGCGGAAGACGCCGCAGAGACCGGTGCCGGCGTGATCGGGTCCGCCACCGCGGTCGCGACGCGCGGCTCGACGCAGGTGTCGCGCCCGAGCCATCTGCTCGACGCGATCCTCGCCGCGGGCCGCAAGGGCCTCGCGATCCAGCGCTACAAGGGGCTGGGCGAGATGAACGCGGAACAGCTGTGGGAAACCACGCTCGATCCGTCGGTCCGCTCGATGCTGCGCGTGACCGCGGTCAATGCCGAGAGCGCGAACGAGATCTTCACGCAGCTGATGGGCGAAGTCGTCGAACCGCGGCGCGAGTTCATCCAGGACAACGCGCTTAACGTCGCCAATCTCGACGTCTAGGGCGCGTTTCGCTTCTCCGGACCGACGCGCAGGGATCGGCCGATCCCTGCGCGTCAGTCCGGTTCGGCAAGGCGTGGCGCGTCGGTCTTGCGGATGATCGCGCCGAAATGCGTCTGGCCGTCCTCGCGCCACATCGACAGCGACAGGGTGACGGCCAGTTTCGACCCGCCGCGGTGCGTCGCCTCGAGGGTGACGGTCGTCCCGACCAGATGTGCCGCGCCGCGGGCCGCGAGTTGCTGCAGGCTCAGGGCATTACCCCGTTCTCGCGGATCGATGATGGCGATCGTCTGCCCCAGAGCCTGGTCGGTGCTGAAACCGAACAGCGTCTCGCACGCCGCGTTCCAGACGATGATCCGGCCGTCATGATCCGCACATAGAATGCCATCGGGAGAGGTCGCGGCGAAATTGTCGAAGCGGGACCGGCCCGGGTCGGGCAGCTGTGGCACGTGGTTCGCCAGCGGCGACCCCTCACGCAGGCTGCGCGCGAGTTCGGGGGTGTCGAGCCAGCGTTCGCGGGGGGCAAGCCCGCCATCGACCGCGACATAGACCATCTCCGCCACGCTGCTGACGTTCAGCTTGCGCAGCGCCTGCGCGCGATGCCCCTCGACCGTACGCGGGCTGATCGCCATCGCCTGCGCGATCGCCTTGTTCGTCTGGCCGACGATCATCGCGCGCACGACATTGCGCTCGCGCTCGGTCAGCAGGTCGAGACGCGCGCGCGCCGCGCCGCGCTGCAGCGTCCAGTTCACCAGCGTCGCGACCCGTTCGAACGCGCGGTCCAGCGCCGCCGCCAGCGTTTCGGGCTCGAGCGGCATGTCGAGCACCTCGGTCGCGCCCAGTTTCATCGCCTCGACGGTGACCGTCGCATCGGTCCGCGCCGTGATCGCGATCGCCGGCCAGCGGATGTCGCGCAGCGCCAGCGCGGAGAGCAGCCCCAGGCCGTGCGCCGGCGGCGTCCGCAGTTCGATCAGGATCGGCGCAGACTTGAGCGTCGGCAATTGCTCGAGGAACAGGTCGGCATGGGCAAAGGGCCAGACCGTGATGCCCGACGGCTTCAGACAGGCCTGCAGATGCCGCCGCGTGCCGCTGTCGTCGTCGATGACGTATAGGATCATGGCTGCTCCGGTCGGTGGCGGTGCCAGGGGCCCGAAAATGGTGCCGCGGCCGGGACGATGAAATTCGGCGTTACACGGTAAAGTTTAAGAGTTCGAGGGGGCTGTCGCGGGCGTTCAATAGGTGATGCTGACCCAGAGGATGTCGCTGTAGGATCCCGGCTTCAGCTGCGTCTGGCGGGCCGGTGCGCGGGCATAGACGGGAATCGCGGTGCTGGTCGCGACCGCGGTGCTGCTGACGGTGCTGCTGCCATTGGTGCCGTCGCCCCAGACCCTGGAGTGCGCAGGATCGATATAGAGATTGTAGAGCAGCGCCTGGGCGCCGCCGGTCATGCTCCGCGCGCCATAGTCGCCATTGCCCGGGCCGATCGCGATGACGACGCTGGTCTCGACGTCGCAGCTGATCGCGATGCTGGTGACGGCATCCTGTGGCGCCGATGCGAACGGATCATAGCGGCCCAGACTCAGTTGCTGCGGGCTGACGCTGCAACTGGCCGCCGATGCCGGCGCCGCCAGTATCAGGAACGCAAACGCGACGGTGGTCGCGCTGCGACCGATCATGAGGTGCATGTGAAGGTTCCGAGATCGGGTTGGGTCTGTCCGGCGGGGACGAAGTCGAAGGCGAAAGCGCACCCGCCGCCGGCAAAGGTGGCGGATACGCGATTGCGCGTGGCCAGCCCGGTCAGATAGGCGTCGCCGCCGGGCGCCAGCAGAAAGGCTTCGCCCGCGCCGTTCAGGTGAAGCACGGTGCCGGCGGGAAGCGGGTTGCCGTCCGCACCGACCACCCGGAGCCGCGCATCGCTTGCGGCGCGCGCGCCGAACCGTACTGCGACGCCGCTGCGATCATAGGGCCGCACCGTACGCTTGGTCTCGTCGATGATCGCGTCGAGCGGCAGGTCCTCGGCCTCGATCCGGATATGATTGTCCTGAAACGGCAGCAGCCGCGGGATGACCAGCACGCCCGCCGCGTTCGTGCGGCCGACCAGCTGGTTGTCCGAATAGACGCGGACATTGGCGTAGGGGCCGACACGCACGGTCCCGAAGCTCTGCTCGATCCGGCGTGCGGCGAACACCGCGCCATCGACCGTCGCGACCGATCCGACCAGCTGCAGCCGCCCGCCCGACGCCCCGTTCAGCCGGGTCACCTGCGCATCGATACGGCCGATGCCGCTCTGGGCATTGACCTCTGCATCAAGCCGCTCGATCGCCCCGGTTTCCGCCTGCAGCCGGTATCCGACGCCGTCTCCATAAGGGAGGTTGCGTTGCAGCGTCGTCGTCGCGCCCAGTTCGCCGTCGCGCAGCTGCACGCCGGCGGTGGCGCTCGTCCGCTGGCCGAACGGGACGGTGAGGCGGAACTGCACCGTCGTGTCGCGCGCGCCGGCAAAGCTCCGGCTCGCATTGAGGCTGAGCGCGCCGATCCGACGGAGCCGCATCGACGCATTGGCATTGCCCGACAGGATATCGCCCCGCTGGTCACGGCTGCGGCGCCACAGGACCGAAGCGGTGACCGATCCATAGGGCGTGGGCGTGCCGATAAAGCCGGTCACCGTGCTGCGCGCGCGTCGATAGGCTGTCGAATCGCCGACCGTCGCATAGTCCGCGGTGGTGATCTCGCCATTGCCGCCCAGCGACAGGCCGCGCGTCTGGCGTTCGAACCCGATCCCGAACAGGCCGCCGCCGCCTCGGTCCGAATGGCTGCCCGCGGCCGAGAGCGAGAAGATCCCGACCGCGGGCCACAAGGCGCTGACCTGCATGCTGGTCGCCTGCATCTTGCGGGTGGTTTCGCCATGCGCCTCGACCGTCAGCCGCTCGGTCACGCCGTAGCGATGCGTCGCCGACAGGATCGGCGTGCCATAGTCGAAGCTCGCCCGCGTGAAATTGCGGCGCAACACGCCGATCTCGTACGAGAAATCATGCAGCCCCCGGCGGAGGATCTGCGGCGCGGCATAATAGGATTGCGTCACCCGCGTCTCGCGACCCAGCGCGTCACGCACCACCAGCTGGATATCGCCGCTGCCATTGACCACCGGGACGTCGGTCAGCGCGAACGGTCCGGACGCGACCGTCTGGCGGTTCTGGAGGATGTTGTTGACATAGAGGTCGACGACCGAGGGGACGGCCGCGCTGCCGTTCAGCGTCGGCAGCGCCATCGTCAGATAGCCCGGCTGCGTCGCGAAATTGGTCGCGAGCTGAAGGCCCGCGAACCGCAGCGCGCCGGTTCCGGTGCTGCCGCGCGTCACGCCGTCGCCGATCCGCAGCGATCGCAGCCGCGCCGGGTCGTCGATCGTCCAGTTGGTATCCAGCCTGACGAGGCTGCGCCGTCCGTCGCCACTATTCCCCGTGCCAGCGATGAAGCCCGTCCCCATCGTCCCCGCGCCGCTGAACGCGCCCAGCTCGAACAGACCGTCGAGCGAGGACGCGCCTGACGCGGTCTGTGCGGACAGGTCGTAATTGAGGAAGCCGCCGATCCCGCTGCGCGTCATCGGCCCGTCGGTCCGGCCCGACAGCAGCGCGCTCGACGGCATGAACAATGCGCCGGCGCGGTGATCGACAACGTCTGCGTCGCATCGTCGAGGCCGGCGACGAGTCCTTCCGCCGTGTCGAGCCGAAGATAGGTCTCGCCCTCGAACAGCCGCGTATCGTCCTCTTTCAGCACCAGCCGCCAGGCGAGCGCCGCGTCTCCGGTGACGTACAGCGCATCCGCATCGTACAGCACCCAGACCGGATCGGGCTGATCGATGCCGTTGATCCGGATCGCGAGCAACGCCAGACGCAGGTCCGCCGGCGCCGCGGCCTGCCCCGCAGCCGGGATGGGCGCGGGGTCGGCAGCGATGCCGGGCGAACCCGCGGCCAGAAGCACGATTGCCAGACTAGCGCGCGGCCAGATTCGCCGTGACTTCGTGCTCGCCATCGGCGGTGCGGATCGCGAGCGTCAGCGGCGTCCCGGTCGTGAGTTCGGGGTGCTTGCCGATCTCCCATTGGCGCATGCTCTGCGGCAGGACGACGCCCATCGCGTTGCTCAACACGGTCGATGTGCCGCCCGTCCCCGTCCCCGTCCGATGTGCGATGCCGGTGACCTGCGCGATGGCGCCGCCGGTGTTGCGCGCCTCGAGCACGATGTCGCCGGCCGGACGCCGCCAGGCGGTCCAGGCGACGTCAGCCTTGGCGGCCGGATCGGCGACGATATAGAGCGGCAGGTTCAGCTTGACCGCGATGCGCACGCCGTTCGCTGTCGCCGGCCCGGGGATCTCCCGCAGCATCACGCGATAGGCGGCATTGGGCACGCGGTGCCGCACGCCGATGCGGACGAGTTGCGGCGCCCGCGTCGCGGCGGTGAAGATGGGTGGCGACGCGATCAGGTCGTCGGTCGGCGTATAGACGTCCTTGCCGTCAACCTGGGTCCAGCGAAAGGCGGACACCCGGATCGATACCGGTACATCCTCGCCATTGGTGATGGTCAGCGATCCGATCGGGCGGTTGGCGGGCAGGGTGAGCGTGACCGGGCTGACGCGGAAGTTGCTCGCGACCGCATCGCCGGGCAGGGCGATGGCGGCGGCCATGCAAAGACCGGCCGCCGTGAGGCGACCGGTCTGCAAGAGGCTTATAAAGCGCATTGCTTGAAGAGCTTAGTAGTTAACCGTGACCTGGACGACATCCGCATAGGTTCCTGCTGGTATGCCCGTCTGGCCAGCCGGGATGCTGCCGGCCAGCACGATCGGCACAATGGCGCCGGTGCCGGTGATCGGCAAGGTGCCGCCCGTGCCATCACCCCATGGGCTGGTCGTGGTGTTGTCATTGTACAGGACGTAGTTCAGCGGCTGGCCGCCCCCGGCGGTCGAGGTCATCCCGCGCAAGGCCATCGTTGCGCCGGTGCCGGTGCCGATATCTGCCGTTGCGGTCCATCCTGTGTCCATCGTGCACATGACGTTCAGACCACCGGTGCCCGCATGCGCGGCGCCATCGGTCACATCGGCGCCGCCGAACTGCAGAGCGGTCGAGGTGACCACGCAGCTCTCGGTGACTTCAGCGTTGGCGGCGATCGTCGTGCCGGTGGTCTGCGCCGATGCCGGAAGGCCGACGAAAGCGGTCAGGCCGAGCGCGGACGCCAGCGCGAATTGGACGCGCATGTTGTTGATAGCCATTGGTAATTCCCAGGACTGGGCGCAGCAGGACATACCTTGCGCCACTCATGTCAAGCCGTATCTGTCATCAAGAGGCTTCTTGAAAACATGCCGCCTCATCGATGCAGTTATACGCCAATGGCATTGCGAAGACCTGAACAAATGTACAATATTTCCCACGTAGATCTACGCGGACATGCATGCTCTTGACTTGGGATGGTCGTCGATCATCGCCGTACATCATGGCGCATCATGGTAAACGGAATGAGATTGGATGGTTAATACTAGATGAAAGGCTGAATGCTGGCAAGGCGTGCCGTGCGCAGGGGCGCCACATGCCCCGGGATTGCGAAGATCGCGGCCCGGGCACCGGCTCATCAGGCTGGCCTTCACCGTCGCGCGGCCATTCCTATAGCGCCAATGCCCCCTATATCCCGTCGGCACCCTGCTGACCGGACGCAGCTTTCGCGCATCCCGGCCGGCCAACCGACGCGGATCGCCGCGTGAGAGGACAGCATGACAGAGTATAAGAAGACCGACGCCGCGCTCGCCAAGCTGACGCCCGAGCAATATTACGTCACGCAGGAAAGCGGCACCGAGCGGCCCGGGACGGGATCCTATCTCAACACCCGCGAACCCGGGCTCTATGTCGACATCGTCTCGGGCGAACCGCTGTTCGCGTCGGCCGACAAGTTTGATTCGCATTGCGGCTGGCCGAGCTTCACCAAGCCGATCACCCCCGCGCATGTCGCCGAACTGCATGACCGCAGCCATGGCATGGTCCGCACCGAGGTCCGCTCGGCAGGCGCGGACAGCCATCTGGGGCATGTCTTCGAGGACGGGCCGCGCGACCGCGGCGGGCTGCGCTACTGCATCAACTCGGCCGCACTCCGCTTCGTCCCGCGCGACGCGATGGAAGCCGAGGGTTATGCGGACTATCTCGACCAGGTCGACGCCGCAGGCGCGTGACGGAACGGCCGGCCGCTCGCGCGGCCGGCCACCCCGTGGGTCAGGCGAGCGTCAGGCCGACATCGACATTGCCGCGCGTGGCGTTCGAATAGGGGCAGATCTGGTGCGCGGTATCGACCAGCTTCTGCGCCTGCTCGCGGTCGAGACCCGGCAGCGCGACGGTCAGATCGGTGGTGATGCCGAACCCGCCCGCACTGCGCGGACCGATGCCGACCTTGGCGGTCACCGACACATCGTCGGGCAGCTTCACCTTCAGCTGCTGTCCGGCGACCTTCAGCGCGCCGATGAAGCAGGCCGAATAGCCCGCCGCGAATAGCTGTTCCGGGTTGCTTCCGTCACCACCGGCGCCACCAAGCTCCTTGGGCGTCGACAGGGCCACCGCGAACCGGCCGTCCTCCGACCGTGCCTCACCGTCACGACCGCCAGTGGCGGTTGCCGTGGTGCTGTATTTCACATCGACCGACATGCTGAATCTCCTATTTGCTTATCGCGATAACTAAATAGGAGCGCGGGTCGCCGCTGTCCAGAGCCGCCCGCTCGGACCAGCATCGACAATCCTGCTCGCAACTGACGGCGGTCAGCGCACCTCGGCGCGGAGCGTCGCGCGCACGCCGCGATGCGCGCGGTCATATTCGACGATCGAATGCAGGCTCTGCGCCATCGCGCGGATCAGCTTGGTGCCGAGCCCCGTACCGCGGGGCGTGGCATCGGCGGGCATGCCGCAGCCATCGTCCTCGACCGCCAGCAGGAACTGGCCGTCATCGGTCTGCGACAGCGTCACGCGGACCTCGCCCGATCCCGCGGGATAGGCGTATTTGCAGGCATTGGTGACCAGTTCGGTGACGATGACGCCCAGCGACACCGCACGGTCGGTCGCCAGCCGGATCGGTTCGGCGACCAGCCGCAACGCGCGTGGCAGCGCCTCGCTCGACCAGGTCTCGGCCAGTTCGTCGACCAGCGCGCCGAGATATTCGCGCATGTCGACGCTCTCGACATCGTTGCTCGTATACAGGCGGCGATGGACCTGCGCGATCGCCTGGATCCGCCGCTGCGTATCCTCAAGCGCCTCGCGCGCGGCCGGGTCGGTGAGCGCGCCAGCCTGCAGGCTGACCATCGCCGAGACCAGCTGCAGCGAATTGGCGACGCGGTGGTTCACCTCGCCGAGCAGCGCCTCGAGCCGCGCATTGGTCGCGCGCAGATCGGCCTCGGCGACGGCCTTGGCCTGTTGCAGCACCGATCGCGCGCCGACCTGTTCGAACGCCGCATCGAGCAGCTCGAAAAACTCCTCGCCGACGGTCTTCACGACATAGTCGGCCGCGCCCGCCTTCAGCGCGGCGACCGCGATCCGTCCCTCGTCTGACCCGGTGACATAGACGACGGGCGGCGCATCGGGCAGCGCGCGCAGCACGTTCAGCGTCTCGAGCCCGTCCATCCCGGGCATGTAATGATCGACCGCGATCAGGTCATACGGTTCGGCGCGCGCCATCGCGATGCCGTCCGCGCCCGATTCGGCCAGCGTCATATGATACCCGCGACGCTCCATCGCGCGCCCGACCAGCCGCCGGATACCCGCATCGTCATCGATATAGAGAACGCGTTTGCCGGTCATTCAACTCTCGGCCGAGGGGACCTGGATCACCGACAGGAACAGGCCGAGCTGGCGGATCGCCTGGGCAAAGCTCTCATAATTCACCGGCTTGGTGATATAGACGTTGCAGCCGAGATCATAGCAGCGCTGGATCTCGACCTTGTCGTCGGTGGTCGTCAGCACGACGACGGGCGCGCGTCGGAGCGGGCTGCCCTCCGCCTTGATCCGCGCGAGGATGTCGGTGCCGCTCATGTCGGGCAGGTTGAGGTCGAGCAGGATCAGCGCAGGGCCGCTCTTGGCCGGACCGTCGGCCGCATCGAACAGGAAGTCGAGCGCGGTCGTGCCATCGGTGAAATGGCGGATATCGTTGAGGATGCCCGCACGACGGATGTTCTTCTCGATAAGGCGCGCATGGCCCTCGTCGTCCTCGATCATCACGATGCCGACGGATTTGTGATCGTTCATGCCACGGGATCCTGTAACCTGAGGTCGAAGGGAAGGTTGAGCCGGAAGGTCGCGCCTTCGCCGAGCGTCGAGACCACGTCGATCGTTCCGCCCAGCCGATAAGCCAGCGCGCGGACATGCGCGAGGCCGATGCCCTCGCCGGGCTGGTCCTGCGGCCCGGCACGGCGGAACAGGTCGAAGACGCGCTGGTGATCGCCCGGCGCGATCCCGCGGCCATTGTCGATGACCGACAGGATCACGCGATTGCGCTCGCGCGTGCCGGCAAGCCGGATCACGCCCGGCCGTCCGGGCTGAAGATATTTGGTCGCATTCTCGATCAGGTTCGACAGGATCTGTTCGAGCGCGAGCCGGTCGGTGACGAGTGCGGGCAGGGGGCGGTCGATCGTCACAGTCGCGCCGCGATCGTCGATCAGGTGCTGAATCGACGCGACGATCGCGTCGCCGACGGCGGCCGGGTCGACCGGTTCGGGGGTGATCGACCGCCGCCCCTCGCGCGACAGCTTCAGGATCGCGTTGATCAGCCGGTCCATCTTCTGAGTCGAGGCGCGGATGAAGCCGATCGCCTCGGGCAGGTCCTCGCGCGCCGCGATCCGCGCCTCGGGCGTGACGATCTCCGGCGCGATCGCCTCCGCCCGATCGATCAGCGCCGCCAGCGGTGCGGCGGCCTCGGCCAGCTCCGCGGTGAAGCCCATCACGTTGACGAGCGGCGAGCGCAGGTCGTGGCTGACAATATAGGCGAAACGCTGAATCTCGTCATTCGCCCGGCTGAGATCCGCGGTCCGTTCGACCACCTGATCCTCGAGCGTCTCGTTCAGCAGATGCAGCCGGTCGCGCGACGCGCCGAGATCGGCGGTGTAGCGCCGGATCACCAGGATCGCGAGGATCGCCACGACGAGCAGCAGCAACGCCGCGAGGCCCGCCACCGACAGGAACAGCATGTTCGACCGCTGCTGGCGGTCACTGCGGATCTCGAGCAGGCGAACTTCCTCGGCCGCCATCGCCCGCAGCCGGTAGCGGATGCTGCGCATCAGCGGGACGCTCGCATCGACCGCGAACCGGCGTTGCGCCTCGCCGATCCGGCCCGCGTCGACCAGCGCGATCGACTGCGTCCGCAGGCTGCGCAACTGGCCCACCCGCGGTTCGATCAGGTCGAGCCGCGCGGTCTGGCGTGGATTGTCGTGAGTCGAGGAGCGCAGCGCCGTCAGCGCCGGCGCGAGCCGTTGGGCCGTCGTCTCATAGGCCGTCGAGAACAGGGGCAGGCCGGTCAGAAGATAGCCGCGCCGCGCGGTTTCCGACTGCTCCATCTCGACCTGCAACGTGGCGATCGCCTGGCGGACGTCCTGCGTATGAAGAATATCGGCGGTGTAGCGCGCGTTACGCACCGTGATCCAGCCGATCGCGACCGCGGCAGCGGCCAGCGCGACGAAGCCGAGCGTCATGAACGCGACCAGCCAGCGGGCGATGCGCCCTTCCGACTGGGGAAGTTTCAAGCTGATACGCGCCATATGCGACCCGTCTAGGATACCGCCTATCGTTACGCCAGCGATACTGACGGACGGCGGCCGGATAGAGCAGTCGTTGAGGGCATTGTCGACCGGGCAGGTGACAACGGGACAGGCCCGGCAGGATCGGGCCAGCGCTTGCGTCGACGCCGCTACGACTTAGGTGCTATCGAAGTCATTGGTTCTAAAGCAACAGTTCCTGCGCGCTTGCCTTGCCGACACGGCCGCCACCACTGCGCCGATCCATCTCATGATTGGCGGTGAAGCGGATATCGGGATCGCGATCGGTCAGGAAGGCCATCAGGGTCTCGTGATCCAGTTCGGACCATTCCTTGCCGCGGTCGGGACCATAGCGCACGCGCGGGATGAGCCCGGGATCGCGCGACCATTCGATCAGCTGCGCCAGGCTCGCCTCGTTGAGCATGTCGCGCAGATGGAAGGCGGTGACATAGGCGTCGGGGAAGGCACGATGCGCGGGCAGGCCGCGCTCATGCTCCATCCCCGCGGGCTTGCGCCAATAGCGCAGCACCTGGTTCGAGAAGCTCGGCGAATCGGGCCACAGCCGCAGCGCGCATTTCCAGGTACAGATCCATTCGGCATCGCGGGTCAGCGCGGGGGTACAGAATTTCTGTTCGAAATCGGCACGGTGCGCGGCCAGCGCGAGCCGTCGCGGCCAGGGATCGAGCACTTGGCGCGCGCAATCATGCCACCAGGGCGCATCGGCGACATGCTCGTCGAGAATATGGTGGATCGCCTGCGTCACCGGCGGGATCAGCCGGCCCGGATTGACCAGCAGACTGCCGCCCTCGCCGTAGATTTCCCAGCGCCCGTCCTCGCCCAGCGCGACGTCCTGCCAGCCGATCTCGCACACGCCGTGCGCGGGGGGAGCCGATCCGGTGGTCTCGAGGTCGATGACCCGGATCATCTGCGGCTGGGGTTTGGGCTTTGCATAAGATGGCGCCATGACTGCCATGTGGGGACAAAAGCGCGGCTAATCCAGCGCGTATGCACCATCCCGGTCGATATCGACCTCGCGCACGCCGCGCCGCTGGCGCGCACGGTCGACGAGCGTGCGCAGCCCTTCGCGCCGGTCGCGCGCCATCGGCACGTCGCGCAGGACGAATTCGCCGCCGCCGGTCGTGCGATCGGTCGACGTCAGCACGATCGTGCCGATGTCGGTCATCTGGTTGAGCAGCGAATAGCCGAGCCGGACGTCCTTGATCCGGTAGAGCTCGATCTCGTCGATCGTCTTGAACAGGATGCCGCGCTTCACGATCAGCCGCTGGTCGGTGACCTCGAAGGTCGTGCTCCGGTTCCGGAGCCACCGCAGCCCGATCAGCACGAAGCCCACGCCGACCAGGCAGGCCAGCAGCGTTCCCCAGCCGGCAAAGCTGCCGAGCAGCCAGCGGCGCGTGCTGGACCGGAATTCGTCGATGGGTCGCTCCACGCGGCACTCCTTGGGATGTTGGCGGAGGGTAGGGTAGCGCGGCCCCGAGTCAATCGCCGCGCGCGGGGTGGCAGGCGGATCAGGCCCGCGTCACGCCGCAGGCCGCGAGATGCGCGTCGACGGCCGCGAGCAGGCTGGCAAGCGCGTCGGCGGTGCGTGCCTCGGCGCGCACCGTCAGCATCGCCTGCGTGTTCGACGCGCGCAGCAGCCACCAGCCCTCGGGCGTGGTGACGCGCGCGCCATCGGTCAGGTCGACCACCGCGCCGTCGCGCGCCAGCCGTGCGACGACTGCGTCCACCACCGCGAACTTCTCCGCGTCGTCGACCGGGAAGCGCAGATCGGGCGTCGCGACCAGCGCCGGCATCGCATCGTGCAGCGCGGTCAGCGACTGTCCCGACAGATGCACCGCGCGAATGAGGCGGACCGCGGCATAGGCGGCGTCGTCGAACCCGTAATAGTCGCCCGCGAAGAACAGGTGCCCGCTCAGTTCGCCGCCGAGCGGGGCGCCGGTGCGCGTCATCGCGGTCTTCATCAGGCTGTGCCCGGTCGGCGCCATCACCGCCTTGCCGCCAAGCGCGGTGATCCGGTCGAACAGCGCCTGGGATGACTTCACGTCCGCGACGATCGCTGCGCCGGGATGCTCGCGCAGCGCGGGCTCAATTAAGATGGACAGGATCTGATCCCCCCAGATCACCCGCCCCAGCGCATCGACGGCGCCGATCCGGTCGCCATCGCCGTCAAAGGCCAGTCCGAAGTCGAGGTTGTTTTCCGTGACGAGCTGTTTCAGATCGGCAAGGTTCGATTCTTCGGTAGGATCTGGATGATGATTGGGAAAATTGCCGTCGACTTCGGCGAAGATCACATGATGCTCACCCGGGAGGAGCTTGACCAGCGCCTCGATCACCGGGCCCGCGGCGCCGTTGCCCGTATCCCAGCCGATCCGGAAGGCGCCGCCGGCATAGCCCGCCATCAGCCGGCCGACATAGGCGTCGCGCAGGTCGGCGGTGGTGACCACGCCGGCGCCTTCGCTCCACGCGCCCGACGCGGCAAGCGCGGCAAGATCCTGGATGTCGTCACCGAAAAATGGGGCGTGACGCAATACCATCTTGAAGCCGTTATACTCGGCGGGATTATGGCTGCCGGTTACGTGGATGCCGCCATCCACTTCTAGCGTCGCCTCGACATAATAGAGCATCGGCGACGGGCCGAGACCGATCCGGACGACGTCGACACCGCCCGCGACCAGCCCCGCGACGAGCGCCGCCTCGAGCGCAGGGGAGGACAGGCGACCGTCATAGCCGACCGCCACGCGGGTGCCGCCGATGCCGCGCACGCGCGTCGCGAACCCCCGGCCGATCGCGGTGGCGTCCGCGGGGCCAAGGCTTTTGCCGACGATCCCGCGAACGTCATATTCGCGCAGCGCGCTGGGGTCGAACTGATGCGTCATACGTCTCTGTGTCGGCTTATCGCGTGCGTTTGAGCAGCAGGTCGCGCGCGGCGTTCACCCGCCGCGTCAGGTCGGTCGAGCCGCCGCGGTCGGGATGGACCGAGGCGATCAGCCGCCGGTGCGCGCCACGGATCGCATCGGCGTCCGCGTACGCGTCGATCCCCAGGATCGCGCGCGCTTCCGCCTCGTCGGTCACCACGCGCTGTTTCGGCTTGGGGCGCAGATACCGCCAGGCCAGCCAGATCAGCAGTGCGGTGGCGATCCACGTCACGCCGCGGCCCTGCGGCGGACCGTGGTGCGGTCCGTCATGCAGCGACATCCGACACGGGGCCGGGCGACGACGGCGCGGCGGCGCGCGGCGCGGTTTCGGCGACCAGCTCGGGCAGCTGCAGCGCCGCCATCATCTCGCGCAGTTCCTGGCGCGCGGCGACGTGTGCCAGCCCCATGCCGCCGAATTCCTTCGCATCGATCATCGTCAGCCCGGCGGGGAACATCTCGCGGTAGATGACGCGCTCGCCGAGCCCCGGGATGATCCGGAATCCGACCCGCTTCGACAGCTGGACCAGCGCATCCGAGACGCGACGCATGTTGCGCGCCTCGATATGCTGGAGGCGGTTGCGCAGCACGACCCAGTCGATCGTCGTCCCGTCCGCGCGGGCGCGCTGCTTGCGCGCATCCCAGATCAGCTCGGAATAGAAACTCGGCCGCGTCACCTGGAAGGTTTCGGGATCGACCTGCCCGATCAGATCGAAATCGACGAAGCTGTCGTTCATCGGCGTGACCAGCGTGTTCGAGAGCGCGGCGGCGGTGCGCGCAAACGGATCGTCGCGGCCGGGCGTGTCGACGACGAGGAAATCCGAGTCCGCGCACAGCGAATGCCACAGATCCTCGAACTGGTCCTCGGTCTGCGCCGACAGCGTCGCGTGACGCGGCATCGGCAGCGCGGAGCCGGTGCGCTTGATCGTCTCGGCGCGGTTGTCGAGATAGCGGCCGACGGTGCGCTGGCGGTGGTCCAGGTCGAGACAGGCGACCCGCGCGCCCCTGGCGGCCAGCGCGATCGCGACATGGACCGCGGTCGTCGATTTGCCCGTGCCGCCCTTCTCGTTGGCGAACACGATGACGTGCGTCGAAGCGTGAGGGGAATCCGGGCCCGTGGCCAACGCGCGTTTCCTTATTGATCGTGAGTGACGCCCTTCATAGAAGCCGCGACCG
The DNA here is from genome assembly GCF_001422525.1 of Sphingomonas sp. Leaf30. Classification (NCBI taxonomy): domain Bacteria; kingdom Pseudomonadati; phylum Pseudomonadota; class Alphaproteobacteria; order Sphingomonadales; family Sphingomonadaceae; genus Sphingomonas; species Sphingomonas sp. Leaf30. Next base: position 388,931 of record NZ_LMKZ01000001.1, read on the forward strand.
TACTTATCGAGTGGGAGTTTCACGTGGACACCGTCAGGGACCTGAATATGCTGCGCGAAAGCGTCGCCGCGTTCCGCGCGGCCGGCCAGCGCGTCGCGCTCGTCCCGACGATGGGGGCGCTCCATGCCGGCCATGTCGCGCTGATCGAGGCGGCGAAACGCCCGGGAACGAAGGTCGTCGCGTCGATCTTCGTGAACCCCAAACAGTTCGGCCCGAACGAGGATCTCGCGCGCTATCCGCGGCGCGAGATGGCGGACATCAGGCTGCTGACCGAGGTCGGCTGCGACCTGCTCTGGGCGCCGGGCGTCGAGGTCATGTATCCCGACGGCTTTGCCACCAACGTCAGCGTCGCCGGGGTGAGCGAGGGCTTTGACGGGGCCGCGCGTCCCGGCCATTTCGATGGCGTCGCGACCGTCGTCGCCAAGCTGTTCAACCAGGTCGGCGCGGATGCTGCCTATTTCGGTGAAAAGGACTTCCAGCAGCTCGCCGTCATCCGCCGGATGGTCACAGATCTCGACTTTGCGATCGAGATCGTCGGCGTCCCGACGCAGCGCGACGATGACGGCCTCGCCATGTCGTCGCGCAACATCTATCTCGACGACGACCAGCGCCGACAGGCGGTCGCCCTGCCGCGTGCGCTCGGCGTCGCCGCGCGCGCGATCGCCCGCGGCGAGGATGTCGCCGCCGTGCTCGACGACGCCCGGACCGCGCTGGTCGGCGCGGGCTTCGCGATCGACTATGTCGCGCTCGCGGATGCCGAGACTCTCGTCGAGCAGACGGGGGCGGAACAGCCCGGCGCGGGCCGCCCGCGGCGCCTGCTGGCGGCGGCGCGGATGGGCACGACCCGGCTGATCGACAATATCGCGGTCGACTAGGCAATCCTACGGAATGCCCCGTTAACCATTGAGCAGGCCGAGTCGGTCCAGTCTGTCGGCAGGAACAGCGGGGACCGACAATGGCTGGCAGGCTCAAGACCAAGAATTTCCTGATCGAACGGCGCCTCGCCGATGCCGCGCGCGGCGACGGGCACGCCTTTTACGAACTCGGGATGGTGTATTCGACCGGCACCGCGGGCGTCGTGCTCGACCTGATCGAGGCGCATAAATGGTTCAACCTGGCGGCGGTGTCGGGCAATCACGCGGCGCAGGAATGCCGCGCACAGATCGCCGAGGACATGAGCCCGCGCGACATTGCGGTGGCGCAGCGCGCCGCGCGCGACTGGATGCAGTTGACGCAGCGCCGCGCGGCGTAAGCCTTCTGTCTGTATCCTCCCCCTGACGGGGGAGGATCAGGGCGTCATTCCGCTGCGGCCTTCTTCTTGGGCGCGGCCTTTTTCGCCGGCGCCTTCTTTGCCGGCGCCTTCTTCACCGGCGCCGTCTTCGCCTCCCCGTCCTTGGCTGCCGCGGCCTTGGCCGGTGCCTTCTTCGCCGCGGGCTTCTTGGCGGGCGCCTTCTTCTTCTTCGTCGCAGGCGCCGCCGCGGCCCGCGCGTCGATCAGCGAGGCGGCTTCCTCCAGCGTCAGCTGGTCCTTCTCGATCGACTTGGGCAGCGTCGCATTCGTCGTGCCGTCGGTGACATAGGGGCCGTAACGCCCCTCCATCAGCTTGATCTCCGCCTCGGTACGCGGATGGTTGCCGAGTATCTTCAGCGGCGCCTGCGCCCCGCGCGCGGTGCGACCACCGCCGGCCGCGGCTTCGGCGAGCTTCACGACCGCCGCGTTCATGCCCGTCTCGAACACGTCCGCGGTCGTGGTGAGGCGCGCATATTTGCCCTGATGCTTCAGATACGGCCCGAACTTGCCGATCGTCGCGATGATCGGCTCGCCGGTCTCGGGATGGTTGCCGACCGTCCGCGGGAGCGAGAGCAGCTTGACCGCCCATTCGAGGTTGAGCTCGCCGATATCCTTCGGGATCGACGCCATCTTGCGATCCTCGCCCTCGCCGATCTGCAGATACGGGCCGAAGCGTCCCGACTTGCGCTCGATCGGCTGGCCGGTGTCGGGATGCGTGCCGAGCGTCGACGGACCCGCATCCGCCTCGGCGTCACCGCCGGGCTGCGCGAAGCGGCGGGTGTATTTGCACTCGGGATAGTTGGAGCAGGCGATGAACGCGCCGAACTTGCCGCCACGCAGCGCGAGCTGCCCCTCGCCGCAATTCGGGCAGAGCCGCGGATCGCCGCCGTCCGCCTTGGCGGGGAACAGATAGGGCGCGAGGAAGGTGTCGAGTTCGGCGGTGATCGCGCTGGGCTGCTGCTCCATCACCTCGGACGTGCGCGGCTTGAAATCGCGCCAGAACGCGTCGAGCACCGACTGCCACTGCGCGCGGCCGCCTGACACGTCGTCAAGTTCCTCCTCGAGCTCCGCGGTATAGTCGTAACCGACATATTTCTCGAAGAAGCGCTCGAGGAACGCTGTCACGAGCCGCCCGGACTCCTCGGCGAAGAAGCGGTTCTTCTCGATCCGCACATAGGCGCGGTCCTTCAGCGTCTTGATGATCGACGCATAGGTGGACGGACGACCGATGCCGAGCTCTTCCATCCGCTTGACGAGGCTGGCCTCCGAGAAACGCGGCGGCGGCTGCGTGAAGTGCTGCTCGGCGTCGACCTTCTTCTTGGCCGGCGCATCGCCCTCCTTCATCCGCGGCAGGCGGCGTGCGTCCTCGTCCTGCGTGTCGTCGGCGCCTTCCTCGTACAAGGCGAGATAGCCGGGGAAGAGCACGACCTGACCGGTCGCGCGCAGGATGTTGCGCCCCGTGCCGTCGGCCATCTCGACCGTCGTGCGTTCCATCCGCGCCGACGCCATCTGGCTGGCAAGCGCGCGCTTGAAGATCAGGTCGTAGAGCCGCGCATGATCGCCGCCGCCGGCCTTGTCCTTGCCGAAATCGGTCGGACGGATCGCCTCATGCGCTTCCTGCGCGTTCTTCGCCTTCGACTGGTACTGGCGCGGCTTGTCGGGGACGTAGCTCGCGTCGAAGCGGTTCGCGACCGCGAGGCGTGCGGCTGAAATCGCGCTGCCGTCCATCTGCACGCCATCGGTACGCATATAGGTGATCGCGCCGTCCTCGTAGAGACCCTGCGCGATCCGCATCGTGTGATCGGCGGAGAAGCCGAGCTTGCGCGACGCCTCCTGCTGCAGCGTCGAGGTCGTGAACGGCGGCGGCGGGTTGCGCGTGGCAGGCTTGGTCTCGACCGTCTGGACCGAGAAATTGCCGTCGAGCACCGCCTGCTTGGCACGCAGCGCATCGCCCTCGTTGCCGATCGACAGCCGGTCGAGCTTGTTGCCCTCGAACTGCGTCAGGCGCGCCTGGAACGCGGTGCCGTCATGCTCCATCTCGGCCGTCACCGACCAATATTCCTGCGGCTTGAAGACGTCGATCTCGCGCTCGCGCTGGACGATCAGGCGCAGCGAGACCGACTGGACGCGGCCGGCGGACTTGGCGCCGGGCAGCTTGCGCCACAGCACCGGCGAGAGCGTGAAGCCCACGAGGTAATCGAGCGCACGGCGGGCGCGGTACGCATCAATCAGATCATCGTCGAGCTCGCGCGGGTTCTTCATCGCCTCGGTGACGGTCGCCTTGGTGATCGCATTGAAGGTGACGCGCTCGACCTCCTTCGGCAGTGCCTTGCGCGCACGCAGCACTTCGCGGACGTGCCACGAAATCGCCTCGCCCTCGCGATCCGGATCGGTCGCGAGGATCAGGCGGTCGGCGGTCTTGGCGAGGTCGGTGATCGCTTTCAGCTGCTTCGACTTGTCGGCGTAATTCTCCCACGTCATCGCGAACTGATCGTCGGGATCCACCGAGCCGTCCTTGGGCGGCAGGTCGCGGACATGGCCGTAGCTGGCCAGCACGCGATAGTCGCTGCCGAGATACTTCTCGATGGTTTTGGCCTTGGCAGGCGATTCGACGATGACAAGCTGCATGGGGAAACCGGGATCCTTACGTGTACGCGTACGAGGGTGACGGCGTTCGGGTGGTGCCGTCAAGCAGGCGCTTGGTCGGCATGAGTGCGCCAGATAGGGCGCCCGCGCCCGTTTGTCAGAGGCAGGGCGGGCGCGGTGGCGGCATCGCGGTGCGCGATCGCGGGCGCGGATCGTGCAGGCCGGATGGCGTCCCCGCCCGGGACTGGTCGAAGTGATGTCGATAGAGCATATGCTGGATAGTTGATCCAAATCAGGTTAATTGTTGGTGTAAGATCGCATCGATCGGCGCTCATTTCGGCGGATTGCATGACATATCAGGGCCCTCTGCCGCGCTGTACTGCCCCCGACCGGGAAAGCGCGTCCTGCCGCGCTGCGACGTTGACCAGTGTCAGGTTGGATCCGGCGGGCGTCGCATGACCCCCGCGGCACTCGTCCTCGCGCAAGGCAAAAGCGCGGTGCTGGCGCGACGGATCGCGACGCTGCGCCGGGCCGCGCTGCGCACGACCACGCCGCTGCTGATCGAGGACGATCAGCGCGAGCTCGACGGATTGATCGCGACGATCGAGCAGGCCTGCGACGATGCGGACGCGCTCGCCCGGAAACAGCGTGCGGCGATCGCGCTGGCGCTGGCGACGACCGGCGTTGCGCCTAGCCGGCGGGCCCGGCCCAGATCAGGCTGACCCGCCCGCCCGCATGCCGTTCCAGCCGGCCGGCCAGTTCGAGCTCGAGCAGGATCAGCTGGACGATCGCGGGCGCCCGGTGCGACTGGCGGACGAGTTCGTCGATCCCGACGGGGACGGGGCCGAGCAGGTCGGCGACCGCGCGCCGGTCGGCCTCGCTCGCATCGTCCGGATACCCGCCGCCGGTGTCCTGACCTGTATAGGCGTCGACGGGCGAGCGGACCGAGCGGCTGTCGAACGGGCGGATCTGTTCGAGAATATCCGCGGCCGACTGGACCAGCGTCGCCCCCTCGCGGATCAGCAGATTGCACCCCTGCGCCCGCGGATCGAGCGGGCTGCCGGGCACTGCCATCACCTCGCGTCCCTGCTCGGCGGCGAGCCGCGCGGTGATCAGCGAGCCCGATTTAGGCACCGCCTCGACCACCACCGTCCCGATCGAGAGCCCTGCGATGATGCGGTTGCGCGACGGGAAGTTGCGCGCCTTGGGTTCGGTCCCGGGCGGCTGTTCGGCGAGCAACAGGCCGTGCGCGGCGATCGCGTCCTGCAGCGCGGCGTTGTCGGGCGGATAGGCGATGTCGATACCGCTCGCGATCACGCCGATCGTGCCGCCGGATCCGGTTCCCGTGCCGTTCTTCCCGAGCGCACCGACATGCGCGGCGGTGTCGATGCCGCGGGCGACGCCCGACACGACCGTCGTGCCCGCCTCGGCGAGCGCATGCGCGAGTTCGCGCGCGAAGCGGCAGGCGGCGGCCGACGCGTTGCGCGCGCCGACCATCGCGATGCACGGCCGTGTCGCATGCGCGATGTCGCCGCGCAGGATCAGCACCGGCGGCGCGGTCTCGGTCTCGGCCAGCAGGCGGGGGTAATCGGGGTCGTCGACAAAGAGGTAGCGGGCGCCGAGCCGCGCCGTCGCCGCCATCTCGCGGTCGACCAGCGTCCGGTCCGCGACCCGCGGGACGCGCCCGCCGCCGCGTGCGGCCAGCGTCGGGAGCGCGTCGATCGCGGCCTGCGCGTTGCCGAAACGCGCGATCAGCTGGCGATAGGTGACCGGTCCGATCCCGGTCGTACGGATGAGCCGAAGTCTGGCGACCGCGGTGTCAGCCACCGCGCGGCCGGCTGGTGCCACCGATCCGCGGCTCGGTCCCGGCGAGCAGCCGCTGGACGTTCTCGCGGTGCTTCCACCCGACGATCAGCGCGAGCGCGAGGAGCAGCAGGACCAGATCCGTGCGCCCGAACAGCGCGGCGGCGAGCGGTGCGCTGAACGCCGCGGCGATGCCCGCGACCGACGAGATCCGCAGCGTGCCGAGCAGGCCGAGCCACACCACCGCATAGACCAGCCCGAGCGGCCAGTGGAGCGCGACGACGATTCCCATCAGCGTCGCGACGCCCTTGCCGCCGCGGAACCGCAGCCAGACCGGGTAGCAATGGCCGATAAAGGCGCCGGCCGCCGCGAGCAGCGCGTTGCCGGGGAACAGATGCGCGACCAGCAGCACCGCGACCAGCCCCTTGGCCATGTCGAGCAGCAGTGTCGCCGCGGCAAGGCCCTTGCGCCCGGTCCGCAGCACGTTGGTCGCGCCGATATTGCCCGATCCGATCGTCCGCAGATCGCCCGCGCCGCCCAGCCGCGTCAGGATGACGCCGAACGGGATCGACCCCAGCAGGTAGCTGAGCGCCAGCGACAGCGTCGGCGCGACCCAGAATATGTCCGTCTGCAAGAAAGCTCCCCCGTTCCGCCCCGCTATAAACGACCCGCGGCGGACGGCAAATGCCGCGTCCGTGGGCGTTGCGGGGCGCGCCCGGACATCTCCACCCCGTCATCCTGACGAAAGTCAGGATCGAGAGCCAGGTAGGACGGCGCCCGTAACTCTGGATCCTGACTTCCGTCAGGATGACGGAAGAAGGGGGCGGATACCGTAAGGCGCGGGCGGCGGAAGCGCCGTGCGGGCGACGGGCGACACCCCTGCCAACCTTCGGCCCTCCCGCCAGGCTGTCACCCACCACCGATACCGCCTAAGGCGCGGTGATGGACGTTCGCCCCATCCTGTTCTTCGATTCCGGCATCGGCGGCTTGTCGATCGTCGGCCCCGCGCGCGCTGCCCTGCCGGACGCGCCGTTCGTCTATGCCGCCGACTCGGCCGGCTTTCCCTATGGCACCAAGAGCGAGGCGGAGATCGCCGCGCGCGTGCCGGTGCTGCTCGGGCGGCTGGCGGAACGGTATCGGCCGCGGCTGATCGTGATCGCGTGCAACACCGCGTCGACGATCGCGCTGCCGGTGGTGCGCGCCGCGCTCGATCTGCCGGTGGTCGGCACGGTCCCCGCGATCAAGCCCGCCGCCGCGCTGTCGGTGACGCGGACGATCGGCGTGCTGGGCACCGAGGCGACGGTGCGCCAGGCCTATGTCGACGATCTCGCGGCGCGGTTCGCGGCCGACTGCACCGTCCTGCGCCACGGCTCGGCGGCGCTGGTCGAGATGGCGGAGGCCAAGCTCCACGGCCGCGCGGTCGCGCCCGACCGCTATGCCGCCGTCCTCGACGGCCTGTTCGCGCAACCCGGCGGCGAGGCGATCGACGTGATCGTCAACGCCTGCACGCATTTTCCGCTGGTCGCCCCCGAGCTGGCCGCCGCCGCCGGGACGCGGGACATCCGCTTCGTCGATGGCGGCCCCGGCATCGCGCGCCGGATCGTCCACCTGATGCAAGGGGAGTCCTGGGCCGGCGCCGGCGAAGGGGTCGCGGTCTTCACGCGACTCGGCCCCGACGAACAGGCGCTCGCCCCCGCACTCGCCCGGCACGGGTTCACCCGGATGGAGCAGCTCTGACGCAAGGCTTGGGACAATATGCCCGCTTGCGTCATGCGCGCAGCATGGCAATGTTCTACAAGGACGAGGAAAGCGATCACCGTAACAACGGTATTGCGCTGGATTAGACGGAAAGCGAGGCGTAGTGCCCCAGGTCATGATTACGGATGTCTCCACGACGGCCGACGGCATTGCGGGCCCACGAGTCGATTATTCGCGCGTCTTCACGCAGGCGATCGACCGCCTCCATGCCGAGGGCCGCTACCGCGTCTTCATCGATATCCTGCGCAACAAGGGCGCGTTCCCGAACGCGCGCTGCTTCGCCGGGCATAACGGCCCCAAGCCGATCACCGTCTGGTGCTCGAACGATTATCTCGCCATGGGCCAGCATCCCAAGGTGATCGCGGCGATGGAAGAGGCGCTGCACGATGTCGGTGCCGGCTCCGGCGGCACGCGCAACATCGGCGGCAACACGCATTACCATGTCGACCTGGAAGGCGAGCTCGCCGACCTGCACGGCAAGGAAGCGGCGCTTCTGTTCACCAGCGGCTATGTCTCGAACGAGGCGACGCTGGCGACGCTCGCCAAGGTCCTGCCGGGCTGCATCATCTTTTCGGACGAGCTGAACCACGCGTCGATGATCGCGGGCATCCGCAATTCGGGCTGCGAGAAGCGCGTGTTCCGGCACAACGACCTCGCGCATCTCGAGGAACTGCTCGCCGCCGAGGACCCGAGCGCGCCGAAGCTGATCGCGTTCGAGAGCGTCTATTCGATGGAAGGCGACATCGCGCCGATCTCGGCGATCTGCGATCTCGCCGATCGCTACAATGCGCTGACCTATTGCGACGAAGTCCATGCGGTCGGGATGTACGGCGCGCGCGGCGGCGGCATTTCGGAGCGTGACCAGGTCGCGCATCGGATCACGATCCTCGAGGGCACGCTCGGCAAGGCGTTCGGCGTGATGGGGGGCTATATCGCCGCCGATCGCACGATCGTCGATGTGATCCGCAGCTATGCGCCGGGGTTCATCTTCACGACCTCGCTGTCACCCGTGCTCGTCGCGGGCGTGCTCGCCAGCGTGCGGCATCTGAAGGCGTCGAGCGTCGAGCGCGACGGGCAGCAGGCGTCGGCCGCGATGCTGAAGGCGATGCTGAAGGATGCCGGGCTGCCGGTGATGATCGGCGACACGCATATCGTGCCGCTGATGGTCGGCGATCCGGTCAAGGCGAAGAAGATCAGCGACGTGCTGCTCGCCGAATACGGCGTGTACGTCCAGCCGATCAACTATCCGACCGTGCCGCGCGGTACCGAGCGGCTGCGCTTCACGCCCGGCCCCGCGCATACCGAGGCGATGATGCGCGAACTGACCGACGCGCTGGTCGAGATCTGGAGCCGTCTGGACCTGCGCAAGGCCGCCTGAGCCGGACCGCCCTATAGTGCCGCCGCCGCGAGGGTCAGGACACCGAGCCCCAGCGACAGCGGCACGCGCAGCGCCATCCACCCCGGCGGCGCGATCCCCGCGCGGACCAGCGCCCGGTCGACGAGCAGCGCGCAGATCAGGCTGATCCCGAGCACCACCAGCGACGGCCCCGGCCAGCGCAGCCCGACCATCCACGGCCAGGCGGTCACCAGCGCGATCAGCGACGGCGCCACGCTCGCGAACCACAGCCAGCGCGGCGCCCCCTCGGTACGCGCGGCCAGCCCCCACCAAAGCCCGCCGAGAAAGCTGAGGATTAGCGCGGCATAGGCATAGGCGACCGCCAGCGCGGAAAACCGGCTCGCAGGATCGTTACCGAGCAGCAGCGCGACCGCGCCGATCTGCGGCAACAGCCCCGACAGCCCGAGCAGCCGCGCGATTGGCGGAATGCCACCGGAGGGCGCGGGTGCCATCAGACCCGCGCGACCACGCCGGTCGCGACGACCGGACCGGTCGGCAGCCCGGTCGGCGAGCCGCCCAACGGTTCGATCGAGATCGCCAGCGTCGCGCCCGGCGCGATCCGGCCGCGATCCGCGCCCCGCGGCGCCAGCACCGTCGGCCGCGCGGCAAGCAGCCCGAGCGAATGCGGCACGCCGTCGCCGCCGATCACCCAGAGCTGCGCGACACGCGCATCGGGCACGCCGGGGCCAGCCGCGACGCGCAGCGCCCCGGTCGCAGGGTCGTAGACCGCGGCAACGGGCGACTTGGCATCGCCCAGCATCGCGACCAGCACGCTGCTCGGCCGCGCCGCCGGGATCGGCTGCGACACCGGTGGCGCCGACCGCGGCTCGACCGCGATGAACAGCAGCAGACAGGCGGCGACCGCGCTGCTCGCCGCCGCCAGCCACGGCCAGGGCGACCGCGCCCCGCTGCGGAGCGTGGTCACGCCGTCGGCCGCGCGACCCGATTGGCGGGTGAGGGCGTCGAGGCTCGTCTCGACCCGCGCCGCGAGCTGCGGCGGCGCGTCATGCTCGGGCCACAGGTCGAACAGCGCCGCGAACTGTGTGCGCCACCATTCGACATCGGCGGCGAAACCGGGTTCGGCGAGCAGGCGACGCACCGCCGCCGCCCGCTCGTCGCCTTCGAGCAGGCCCAGGGCGAATTCGCCCGCAAGCGGATCACGATCAGCCACCGAGGCAATCCTTCAATCGGGCCAGCCCGCGCCGCACCCAGCTCTTCATCGTCCCGAGCGGCACCGCGCGACGCAGCGCGAGCTCGGCATAGGTCACGCCATCGAAAAACGCGGTCCGGATCACGTCGCGCTGCTGCTGTTCGAGGCTCTCGAGGCAGGTGTGCAACCGCCGCGTCGCCTCGTCGTCGAGCAGCAGCGCCTCGGCGCTCGGCTGCGGGTCGGCAATGTCCGGCGCATCGTCAATCGGAGAGGCGCGGCGGACGCCCTGCGCGCGCTGCCAGTCGATCGCACGGTTGCGCGCGATCGTCGCCAGCCAGGTGATCGGGCTCGCACGCCCGGGTTCCCAGCCGCCGGCGCGCTTCCAGATCGTGAGATAGACGTCGTGCAGCACATCCTCCGCGGCTTGAGCATTGCCACAGATACGCAGGGTGATCCCGAAAAGCTTCGCCTGGGTCAGCGCATAGAGCTCGCGGAAGGCGTCACGGTCTTCCTCGCCGGTCCGGATCAGGACACTCGAGAGATGGGCGCGGGCGGCATCCGCCTGGGGCTTGGACAGGGTCACGCGGCCGACACTAGCGCGTTGATCCGCGGCGACAATAGCCTTCGCCCGTCTTGACCGTCAGGCAGTCGGTCTTGCCGGCCAGATATTTCAGACCCGTAGCGTCGCCGTTCGTCGGCCGCAGGATCTCGCGCACGCCGTCGCGCGTGAAGACGATCGTGTCGCCCACCGCGCGCGCGTCGAACACCCCCTTGTGGTCGAGGTCCCACTGCATCGCGAGCCGGAACTGCCCCGGTTCGCCCGCCGGCGTCACGTCGAGGATCATGCCCTCGACGCCGATCCACCGCCCCGACAGGTCACGCGTCGGTTCTGCGACGACCTTTTCGGGGCGCGTCGTCTCGGTCGCCCCCGCCGACGTCATGCTCGCGTCACCGCGCGTCTCGGGCGCCGGTCCGGAACAGGCGGCGAGGGCGAAGGCGGCAAGGGCGGCGGTTAGGGCGAGAGCTTTCATGGGGTTCTCTTTGCAGGCGGCAGGGCGGTCATTGCAATCCTCCCCCCTGGCGGCGGGGGATCGTCAGGCTCTATGCGCCGCCTTCGCGAACAGGTGTGGCAAATCCCGGCTCGGCTCGGTAAAGGGCTGGGCACCCGATCCCGATCACAGGAATACGCCAGGTGCGCATCGCCATCGCGTCCGACCACGCCGCCGTTTCGTTGAAAGCGGTGCTGACCGCGTGGCTGCGCGAGGCCGGGCACGACGTGCTCGATCTCGGGCCCGAGGGCACCGCGAGCGTCGATTATCCCGATTACGGCTATGCGCTGGCCGCCGCGATCGAGGACGGTCGCGCCGAGCGCGGCATCGCGCTGTGCGGCTCGGGCATCGGCATCTCGATCGCCGCCAACCGCAATCCCGCCTGCCGCTGCGCGCTCGTCTCCGAGCCGCTGTCGGCGAGCCTCGCGCGGATCCACAACGACGCCAATGCCATCGCGATGGGCGCCCGCCTGATCGGCGAGGAAATGGCAAAGGCGTGCGTCGAAGCCTTCCTGTCCGCCGATTTCGCCGGCGGCCGTCATCAACACCGTGTCGACAAGCTCTCCGCCGTCGACCGGACTTCCGCAAAGGTCCCCGCATGAGCACCCAGCCCAATACGCTCCATGACGTCCAGCCGGACGGCTTCTTCACCCGCGGCCTCGCCGATGCCGATGCCGCCGTCTTCGCAGGCGTCGAGGCGGAGCTCGAGCGCGAGCAGACCCAGATCGAGCTGATCGCGAGCGAGAACATCGTCTCCAAGGCGGTGCTCGAGGCGCAGGGTTCGGTCTTCACGAACAAATATGCCGAAGGCTATCCGGGCAAGCGCTATTACCAGGGCTGCGCGCCGTCGGACACGGTCGAGACGCTCGCGATCGAGCGCGCCAAGCAGATCTTCGGTTGCGGCTTCGTCAACGTCCAGCCGCATTCGGGCGCGCAGGCGAACGGCGCGGTGATGCTCGCTTTGGTCAAGCCCGGCGACACGATCCTCGGCATGAGCCTCGACGCCGGCGGCCATCTGACGCACGGCGCCAAGCCCGCCCAGTCGGGCAAGTGGTTCAACGCGATCCAGTACGGCGTCGACGCGACAACGCACCTGATCGATTACGACCAGGTCGAGGCGCTGGCGGTCGAGCATCAGCCGAAGCTGATCATCGCGGGCGGCTCGGCCTATCCGCGCGTCATCGACTTCGCGCGCTTCCGGGCGATCGCGGACAAGGTCGGCGCCTATTTCATGGTCGACATGGCGCATTTCGCCGGGATCGTCGCCGCCGGGCTGCATCCGACGCCGTTCGGCCATGCGCATGTCGTGACGACCACGACGCACAAGACGCTGCGCGGACCCCGCGGCGGCATGATCATGACGAATGACGAGGCCATCGCGAAGAAGATCAACTCGGCGGTGTTCCCGGGGCTCCAGGGCGGGCCGCTGATGCACGTGATCGCAGCCAAGGCGGTCGCGTTCGGCGAGGCGCTGCAGCCCGACTTCAAGAGCTATATCGCCGCGGTCGTCGAGAATGCGAAGGTGCTGGCGGCGACGCTCAAGGAGCGCGGCTCGGACGTCGTCTCGGGCGGCACCGACACGCATCTCGCGCTGATCGACCTCACCCCGCTCGGCATCACCGGTCGCGATGCGGACGAGGCGCTCGAGCGTGCAGGGATCACCTGCAACAAGAACGGCATCCCCAACGACCCGTTGCCGCCGATGAAGACCAGCGGCATCCGCGTCGGCACCCCTGCCGGCACCACGCGCGGCTTCGGTCCGGCCGAATTCCGCGAGATCGGCAACATGGTCGCCGACGTGCTGGACGGGCTCGCGAAAAAGGGCGAGCATGGGGACCCGCAGGTCGAGGCGGACGTTCGGGCACGTGTTCGCACGCTGTGCGCGCGCTTCCCCATCTATCAAGGATAACGAGCATGTCGAAGATCGATGACATCCAGAACGACATCAAGGCGACCCCCGGCCTCGGCAAGAGCATGGCCAAGTGGAGCGCACTCGGCGCGGTCGTCGCGATCCCGGTGCCGGTGATCGGCCCGATCTTCGGCGCGCTCGCGGGTGCGGGCTATGCCTATTACAAGGGCAAGAAGAAGGTCTGAATGCGCTGCCCCTTTTGCGGACATGAAGACAGCCAGGTCAAGGACAGCCGCCCCACCGAAGACGGGGCGGCGATCCGGCGCCGGCGCCAGTGCGAAGGCTGCGCCGCGCGTTTCACGACGTTCGAGCGCATCCAGCTGCGCGAACTGTTCGTGCTGAAAAGCGAGGGGCGCAGGGAGCCATTCGACCGCGAGAAGCTGCTCCGCTCGCTCTCGATCGCGACGCGCAAACGCGCGATCGAGCCGGGACGGATCGACAAGCTCGTCAGCGGCATCCAGCGCCGGCTCGAGACGCTCGGCGAGAACGACGTCACGTCGAAGCGGATCGGCGAGATGGTGATGGACGGGCTCAAGGGGCTCGATTCGGTCGCGTATATCCGGTTTGCCAGCGTGTACCGCGACTTCAGCGAGGCGAAGGACTTCGAGGCGTTTGCCGGGAGTGTCGAGGAGGTCGGGCGGGCGGAATAGGCGCGTGGACTGCGTCGCGCACCGTGGGGCATACTGGAACGTACGCCGCTTATAGCCTATCGACCTGTCCTCCTCCCTTCCGTTCGTCCTGAGTAGGGACTGAGCACGGCGAAGGCCCGTATCGAAGGACAGGTCGTTTGAGCTTCTACGCCTATATGCTCCGCTGTTCTGACGGCAGTTACTATATCGGTCATACCGATGAACTCGAACCTCGCATCGCGCAGCACCAGTGCGGCGAGCTTCCCGGTTACACGCATAACAGGCGCCCGGTCACGCTCATGTGGTCGCAGGATTTTCCTAGCCGGAGCGAAGCCTTGGAAGCTGAGCGACAGCTGAAAGGGTGGACGCGCGCCAAGAAGGAAGCGCTTGCTGCAGGGGACTGGGACGCGGTGCGCCTCCTCGCGCGCAAATCCTTCGATACGGGTCTTCGGCTACGCTCAGCCCCTACTCAGAACGAACGGGGTGGTGCGGGCGAGCGCACCGAGTTTCAGGGACAGGATAAGACAGGTGGATTGGGCGACGTGACGGACAATAGTATGATTGATGCAGGAATTGATCCAGGACGAGCCGACCCCGAAGACCGCGCCGATCGGCCGGTCGAACATGGTGTAATCACCCCGCCCCCCGTCATAATCCTCGTCCGCCCCCAGCTCGGCGAAAACATCGGCAAGGCCGCGCGCGCGATGCTGAACTTCGGGCTCGTCGAGATGCGCCTCGTATCCCCGCGCGACGGCTGGCCCAACCCGTCGGCCGGTCCCGCCGCGAGCGGCGCCGACATCGTCCTGCAGAACGCCAAGGTCTATGACAGCGTCGCCGCCGCCACCGCCGACTGCGCACAGGTCTTCGCGACAACGGTCCGCAAGCGCGGCGTCACCAAACCCGTCGTGGCCCCCGAACAGGCCGCGACCGAGATCCACGCCGCGCCCGGCCGCTCCGCCATCCTGTTCGGACCCGAGCGCTCAGGCCTCGAAACCGACGACGTCGCGGTCGCGCGGACGATCATCACCGTGCCGATCAACCCCGAATTCGGCTCGCTCAACCTTGCCCAGGCGGTGATCCTGGTCGCCTATGAATGGTCGAAGGGGCTGACCGCGGAGCGCGAGCTCAGCCAGCCCTCGATCAACCCGATCATGCCGCCCGCGCCGCAGGAGGAGCTCGACGGGATGATCGGCCAGCTCGACACGATGCTGATGGGGGCGGGCTTCTTCTATCCGCCCGACAAGATCCAGACGACCCGGCGGACATTGCGTACGCTGCTGACCAAGCCCGGCTGGTCGAGCCAGGAAATCCGCACGATGCGCGGCGTGCTCTCGTCGCTGGCGGGGAAGAAGCCGCGGGCCTGACGGGGGGCGAGAGGTTCGTTCGGGCCCGTTCTCCTAACCCCCCGTTCGCCCTGAGCGAAGTCGAAGGGTGTGCCCCACGCGAAGGTGCTTCGACTTCGCTCAGCACGAACGGGGTGGGGAGGGGGCGGTTGCATCGCCCTCGGCCCCGTTGGTCATCCGCCCCCCCGTTCGCCCGGAGCGAAGTCGAAGGGCATGCCCCAAACGAAGGTGCTTCGACTACGCTCAGCACGAACGGGGTAGGAGAGGACGTGCACGGGAAGACTCAACGCCGGTCGAACGCCGCCAGCTCATACGCGATCGACGCCTCGACCAGCCCCTCCCACAGATCCGCGATCGCCGCGTCCGGCAGCCCCAGCCGCGCGGCCTCCGCCCGCGCATTGTCGATCACCTGCGTCTTGCGCGCCTCGTCGCGCACATGCCCCCGCTCGGGCTTGATGCGCGCGGCGGCGTCCATATAGGCAAAGCGTCTGGCCAGCAGCGCGACGAGCTCGCGGTCGAGCGCGTCGACGCCCGCGCGGACCTCGGTCATGGTGGTACAGTCGGGGCCGGATAGGATAGTCATGCCGCCTCTTGCCGAGCGGCCCGCACGCTGTCCAGCTTGACTCTGGCAGGCGCGGCGTCTAGGCGCCCGCCTTCGCAATGGCCCTGCACCCCGGTGAAGCGGTGGCCCTGCCT
Source organism: Sphingomonas sp. Leaf30 (assembly GCF_001422525.1). Lineage (NCBI taxonomy): Bacteria > Pseudomonadati > Pseudomonadota > Alphaproteobacteria > Sphingomonadales > Sphingomonadaceae > Sphingomonas > Sphingomonas sp. Leaf30. Next base: position 404,540 of record NZ_LMKZ01000001.1, read on the forward strand.
TGTCCGGACCCTTGGGTCCTATGACGACCAGCAGAGCGATACCGGGACCAACGTTGTTTGCATTTGCAAAGGTTTTATCATGTCGAAGCGTCAGAGCGCAAAGTACAAACTCGATCGCCGTATGGGCGAGAACATCTGGGGTCGCCCCAAGTCGCCGGTCAACAAGCGTGAATACGGCCCCGGCCAGCACGGCCAGCGCCGCAAGGGCAAGGTCAGCGACTTCGGTATCCAGCTGCGCGCCAAGCAGAAGCTCAAGGGCTATTACGGTGACGTGACCGAGAAGCAGTTCCGCGCCTGCTATTTCGAAGCCGCGCGCATGAAGGGCGATACCAGCCAGAACCTGATCGGCCTGCTCGAGCAGCGCCTCGACATGATCGTCTACCGCGCCAAGTTCGCGCCGACGATCTTCGCGGCCCGCCAGATCGTTTCGCACGGCCACATCCGCGTCAACGGCGTGAAGTGCAACGTCGCATCGCGTCGCTGCTTCGTCGGTGACGAGATCACGCTGGGCACCAAGGCGCAGGAGATGGCGCTGGTGATGGAAGCACAGACCCTCGCCGAGCGCGAGATCCCCGACTATGTCGCCACCGACGGCGCCGCCAAGGTCACCTTCACGCGCGTGCCGACGCTCGACGAAGTGCCCTACCCGGTGAAGATGGAACCCAACCTCGTCGTCGAGTTCTATTCGCGCTAAGTCGAGCGACGCGAGACCGGCCGGCGTCGCGCAGGCGACGTCCGACGACGTGGCTCCGCCTTGTCGCGGTCCGGAACAGGAAAGGGCGGTCCCACCGGGGCCGCCCTTTTTCGTTGCGTGGACATCACGGTCCGGCTTTGCCAGAACGCGCGGCATTCACTCGGGAGATCCCTATGCGCGCTGCCATCCTGTCTCTGTTATTGCTCGGCACCGCCGCCTCGGCGCAGACCGCGCCCGCCATCTCGGTCGAAACGCTCAAGACCGTCACCCAGACGCTGTCGTCCGACGCCTATGAAGGCCGCGCGCCGACCACGCCCGGTGAGGCGAAGACCGTCGCCTATCTCGTCGCGCAGATGAAGGCCGCGGGGCTGAAGCCCGGCAACAAGGGCAGCTGGACGCAGGACGTGCCGATGGTCGAGATCACCGCCAAGGACGTCCGGCCGTTCGTCTTCACCGGCGGTACCGCCCCCGTCAGCCTCGCCTATCGTACCGACATGGTCGCCGGCACCTACCGCGTCGCGCCGACCGCGACCGTGACCAACAGCGACGTCGTGTTCGTCGGCTACGGGATCACCGCGCCCGAAAAGGGCTGGGACGATTATGCGGGCGTCGACGTGAAGGGGAAGACCGTCGTCATCCTCATCAACGACGCCGACTGGCAGACAATGGGCCGCGAAGGGCCCTTCGAGGGCCGCGCAATGACCTGGTATGGCCGCTGGCCGTACAAGTTCGAGAATGCGGCCAAGCACGGCGCGGCCGCGGCGATCATCGTCCATGACACCGAACCCGCAGCCTATCCCTGGGCGGTGGTGCAGTCGTCCTGGACCGGGCCGCAGCTCGAGCTCGACGAGAAGGGCGATCATCTCGACCAGTCGCAGGTCATCGGCTGGATGCAGAAGCCTGCCGCCGAACGCGTCTTTGCGAGTGCGGGCAAGGACTATGCCGCGCTCGCCGCGGCGGCCAAGGTCAAGGGCTTCAGGGCGGTACCGCTCGGCATCAAGCTGTCGACCGGCTTTGCCAACACGATCCGGCGCCAGGCGTCGAAGAACGTCATCGGCGTGCTGCCGGGCACGACCGCACCCAACGATTACGTGCTGTATTCGGCGCACTGGGATCATCTCGGCCGCTGCGATGCGGTGGGTGGCGACGACATCTGCAATGGCGCGGCGGACAATGCGACGGGCACCGCGGGGCTGATCGCGCTCGCACAGGCGCATGTGAAGGCCGGCCCGGCGAAGCGCTCGATCGCGTTCCTCGCGGTGACCGCGGAGGAATCGGGGCTGCTCGGCTCGCGTTATTATGCCGAGCATCCCGTCTATCCGCTCGCGCGGACGGTCGGCGGCGTGAACATGGACGTGCTGAACGTCGACGGCCGCGTGAAGGACTTCGTGCTGACGGGGGCGGGCAAGTCGGAGATCGAGGATCTGGTCAAGCCGTTCGTCGCTGAGCAGGGCCGCGTGATCGGCGTCGAGGCGAACCCCGAACGCGGCGGCTATTATCGCTCGGACCATTTCAGCTTCGCCAAGCTCGGCGTGCCGATGCTCGACGGCGGCAGCGGCGAGGATCTCGTCGTCGGCGGCACCGCGGCGGGCCATGCCGCGCGCGAGGACTATGTCGCCAACCGCTATCACAAGCCCGCGGACGAATATGACGCGAAATGGGACTGGTCGGGTGCGGTCGAGGATCTGACGATCTATTACGGGCTCGGCCGCAAGCTCGCCGACGACACCGCGCTGTGGCCCAACTGGTACAAGACCGCCGAATTTCGCAACATCCGCGACAAAGATCGCGCAGGAGCCAAGTAAGTGACGACACTCCCCCCGCCCGCCGAATGGGCGCATCACAAGGCCGTGTGGATCGGCTTTCCGAGCCATGCCGATCTGTGGCTCGACGATCTCGAACCCGCGCGTGACGAGGTCGTCGCGTTTGCGTCCGCAGTCCATGCCGACGGCCGCGGCGAGACGGTGATCCTGGTCGCCGCGGACGAAGGGTCGGCGGGCACCGCGCGCCGGCTCGCGCCGTTCGCCGAGGTCGTCGTCGAGCCGTTCGGCGACATCTGGCTGCGCGACACCGCGCCGATCATCGTCGGCGACGGCACCGCGCACCAGTTCGTGTTCAACGGCTGGGGCGGCAAATACGACCTGCCCGGCGACGACACGATCGGCCGCCGTCTGGCCGAGAGCCGCGGCAAGACGCTCGCGGCGTTCGACTGGGTGCTCGAGGGCGGCGCGGTCGATGGCGACGGCACCGGCGTGGTCGTCACGACCGAGCAGTGCCTGCTCAACCGCAACCGCAACCCCGACCTCGACAAGGCGGGGATCGAGGCGCGGCTGAAGTCCGACCTCGGCTTCAGCCAGGTCGTGTGGCTCGGCGACGGGCTCGTCAACGACCATACCGACGGCCATGTCGACAATCTCGCGCGCTTCGTCGGCGAGGGCCGCGTCGCGATCCCCGAGGCGGCCGAGAACGACCCCAACTGGCAGGTCTATCAGCTGGCGAAGCGCGATGCGGAACGTGCCGGCCTGACGGTGGTCGGCATCCCGTCGCCCGGCCGCGTGCTGCGCGACGAGGAGATCGTCCCGGCCAGCTACATGAACTTCTACATCGGCAATGCCGCCGTCGTCGTGCCGCTCTACGGTGCGGAGAATGACGACGCCGCGGTCGCGGCGATCCAGGCGATCTTCCCCGATCGTCAGGTCGTCGGGCAGCGTGCGGATCATATCCTGACCGGCGGCGGCAGCTTCCACTGCATCAGCCAGCAAATCCCCGGCTGATGCTCGCCTTCGCGGTCCGCGCGGTCCTGTCCGGGATCATCATCGCGCTGATCGCGGTCATCGCCCGGCGGAGTCCGGCGGCAGGGGCGCTCGTCGCGTCGCTGCCGCTGCTGTCGGTGCTCGGCATGATCTGGCTGTGGCACGACACCGGCGACCGCGTCCGGCTGGCCGCGCATGCCGAGGCGACCTTCTGGTACGTGCTGCCCTCGCTGCCGATGTTCCTGCTGATTCCGGCGCTGTTGCGGCACGGAGTCGGCTTCTGGGTTTCGCTCGCTGCCGGTTGCGTCCTGACGATCCTTCTCTATCTCGCGGTCGTCGCAATCGCGGCGCGCTTCGGCGTGACGCTATAGGAATTCGCATGACCGAGATCACCGTCGCCGCGCTCCAGCTCGGTTTCACTGCCGATATCGACAAGAACATCGCCAATGTCTCGCGGCTGGTCCGCGAAGCTGCGGCGCGTGGCGCGCAGGTGATCCTGCCGCCCGAATTGTTCGAGGGCGAATATTTCTGCCGTGTCGAGGACGAGGGCCTGTTCGCCAACGCCGCCCCCGTCGGCGAGCACAAGGCGGTGCTCGCGATGCAGGCGCTCGCCGAGGCGCTCAAGGTCACGATCCCGACCAGCTTCTTCGAGGCCGATGGCCCGCATCACTATAACAGCCTCGCGATGATCGGTCCCGACGGCGAGGTGCAGGGCGTCTATCGCAAGAGCCACATCCCCGACGGCCCGGGCTATGAGGAAAAATTCTATTTCCGCCCCGGCAATACCGGCTTCAAGGTCTGGCCGCATGCCGCCGCGCAGGGGCGCTCGACGCTCGGCGTCGGCGTCTGCTGGGACCAATGGTATCCCGAGACCGCGCGCGCGATGATGCTGATGGGCGCCGAAGTCCTGTTCTACCCGACCGCGATCGGCAGCGAGCCGCACGACACCAGCCTCGACACCGCGCGGCTGTGGCGGCGTGCGATGGTCGGGCATGCGGTCAGCAACGTCGTCCCGATCGTCGCCGCCAACCGCGTCGGCGTCGAGCATGGCCAGACCTTCTACGGCACCAGCTTCATCGCCGACGAGCGCGGCGATATCCTCGCCGAACTCGGCCGCGACGACGAGGGCGTGATCACCGCGACGATCGACCTCGACATCGTCAAGCGCCACCGCGCCGCGTTCGGCTTCTTCCGCGACCGCCGCCCCGATCTTTACGGGCGGCTCGTCGCGGACGTCTGACGCAGCTTATGCTGCGGCGATGCTGCGCCGCAGTTCCAGCGCCCGTGCGAAGACCGCTTCGAACATCTCGGGGGTCAGGACGCGGGTGTTCTGGTTGTAGCGTGAGCAGTGGTAGCTATCGATCAGGATGCGGCCGTCGGGCATGACATGCTCGGCGAGATGGCCGAACTTCGCCTTGGGCAGGCGTCCGCCGAGCAGCTTGACGCTGGTCTGGTGCGCGATCTGGCCGAGCGCGATGAAGATCCGTGCCTTGGGCAATTCGGCGAGCTGCGATTCGACGAACGGGCGGCAGGTGCGGATTTCCTCCGGGGTCGGCTTGTTCTGCGGCGGCAGGCACTTGACCGCGTTGATGATGATCGCGCCGTTGAGCTTCAGCCCGTCATCGGGTTTCGCCGCGAAGACGCCGTCTGCCAGCCCGAACTTGCCGAGCGTATCGTAGAGCAATTGCCCCGCGAAATCGCCGGTGAACGGGCGGCCGGTGCGGTTGGCGCCGTGCTTGCCGGGGGCGAGGCCGATGATGCCGAGCCACGCGTCGGGATCGCCGAAGGCGGGGACGGGGGCATTCCACCAGGTCGGGAATTCGGCGCGCAGTTCGTTGCGAAAGGCGACGAGACGCGGGCAATTGGGACAGTCGTGCGGCGGCTCGGTTTCGGGCAGCGGGGAGGGTGCGAAGTTCATCGCGGTGCGTTAGGCGGGTCGGATGGAGCGGACAACCTATGCGATCGCGCTCGGCTCGAATCGGCGCGGGATCCACGGCGCGCCCGCCGCGACGATCCGCGCCGCGCTGGCCGCGGTCGGCGGTGTCGTCGCCGTGTCGCCGATCATCGCGAGCGCACCGCTCGGGCCGTCGATCCGGCGCTATGCCAATGCGGTCGCGCTGATCGAGACGCGCGACTCGCCGCCCGTGCTGCTCGCGCGGCTGAAGCGAATCGAGACCGCGTTCGGGCGGCGTCGCGGGCGCCGCTGGGGATCGCGGGTGATCGACCTCGACATCATCCTGTGGTCGGGGGGTGCTTGGAGGGGGCCGGGGCTGACCGTGCCGCACGCCGCCTATCGGGACCGCGGCTTCGTGCTGGCACCGCTCGCGCGTATCGCGCCGCGCTGGCGCGACCCGCTGACCGGGCAAAGCGTCCGCCATCTCGCGCACAAGGTTGACCGACCGCGGCTGCGCCCCTAGTGGCTCGCAGCCGATGTACGGGTCCGTAGCTCAGTTGGTAGAGCAAGCGACTTTTAATCGAGAGGTCCCGGGTTCGAGCCCCGGCGGACCCACCATCGGCACCTCCTCCTCTCGCAAGCCCCCGATTCGCCCCCCCCCC
>NZ_LMKZ01000001.1:410641-465173 GCF_001422525.1 Sphingomonas sp. Leaf30
GAATTCACCACCTCGATCGTCGGCATCGACTTCCCCAATGCGGACAAGACCCGGAGCAACCGGCGGATGGAAATCCTGCTCTGTGCGCCGGGCGACCGCGTGACCCTGCGCCGCGAACCGAAGAATCCGCATGATTCGAATGCGGTCGGCGTGTGGAGTGAGCGCGACATCCAGCTCGGCTATATCAGCGCCGAACGCGCGCCGATGATCGGCCGGCGGCTGCAGGCCGAGGAGTCGAGCGCGCTGTTCCAGGCGATGCATCAGGGCGGTGCCTATATCCGCATCCGCTTCGGCGGGGGTGACCCTTCGCTGCCGCCGCCGATCGCGGATCCCGGCCCGCCGCCACCCCCGCCCGAACCCGACCGCGACGACGGCTTCTACCGCGACGAGGACGGGCCGGAATGGGGCGCCTGATCGCTCGGGGTGGTGAAACACCGCGGCGTGGACCTTTCCCGGATCGAAGGCCGGGCTCACGGGTTATCGCTGCCTGACCAACCCTGTATCGGCGAAGCGCAAAACGCGTTTTACCGGCTTGCCCTGCACGAGGGGCGAGGGCAGGGACGATCGCGTAACCCCGGGAGTTCAAGACATGGCCAGCAGCCTCGTAATCGACCAGAACAGCCTTACCGACAACGACCGCGAGCGGCAGGTCGAGTTCACCGCCGAGATCGACGGCGACGACCGTGATTTCGCGGTGAAATATGCCGTGCTGAAGGAGCTCAGCGGCGACGAGCCCGAGGACGACGCGCTCGAGCTGTTCGAGCGTTTCAGCGACGAGATCGTCGACGTCTGCGCCGAAGCCGCGATGAAGAAGCCGTCCGCGTCGCTGATCGTCATCGACGAGGGCGATCTGGAATAATTCCGCATGACGGCGTCGGCCGGCCGTGGCGACGGTGATCGCAGCGTGACGCCCGGCGGCGCCACCCCGGGCGAGGCGCATCGCCGTCGCCTGCCGGTGGTGCTTGCGGGCGCATCGGTCGGCGCGGTCGCGATCGCGCTCGTCCTGCTGATCGGTATTGCGGTCGGCCACTGGCCGTTCGATTTCGACCGCGCGATCATCCTCAACCTGCGCGCCTGGGGCGGACCGTCCTGGCTGCCCAAGGTCGCCGCCGACGTCACCGCGCTCGGCGGCGGTGTCGTGCTGACGATCATCGTGGTGCTGGCGGCGGGGCTGCTCGCGGTCCAGCGGCTCTGGCTCAGCGCGGCGGCGACACTTGCCGCCAGTATCAGCGGCGGGATGGTCGTCGCGCTGGTCAAGACCGAGGTCGCCCGGCCGCGACCCGACATCGTCGACCATCTGGTCCAGGTGTCGAACATGAGTTTCCCGAGCGGGCATTCGGCGAACAGCGCGATCGTCTATCTCACGCTCGCCGGGCTCGCGTCGCAGGTCACCGTGTCGAATGCAGCGCGGCGCTACATCCTCGTCATGGCGATCCTGATGGTCGGGGCGATCGGATGCAGCCGCGTCTATCTCGGCGTCCACTGGCCGAGCGACGTGCTCGCCGGCTGGAGCTTCGGAACGCTGTGGGCGCTTGGCTGGTGGCTCGCCACCGCGCACGCCCGGGCGGCGATCGGCGGCGAGCGCCACGCCTTTGGCCGCCCGCCCGCCGACGCCTGATCGGGCCCGTCTTTAGCGCTGGCGCTCGGCGAGCGTGCGTTCCCAGGCCAGCGCATCGCGGACGATCCCGTCGAGATCGGCATGGCGCGGCTGCCAATCGAGCGTCGAAAGGATCGCGCTGTTGTCCGAGATCAGCATCGCCGGATCGCCCGCGCGGCGCCCCTCGAGCCGGCGGTCGATCGTCATGTTGGTGACCTTGTCGACCGCATCGAGCACCTCGAGCACCGAGAAGCCGGTGCCATAACCCGCGTTCAGCGTGTGGCTCTTCGCTGGCTCGGCGACCAACAGGTCGAGCGCTGCGACATGCGCGGCGGCAAGGTCGCTGACATGGATATAGTCGCGCACGCCGGTACCGTCGGGGGTGGCGAAATCGGTGCCATAGACGCCGACATGGCTGCGCTTGCCCGTCGCCGCCTCGACCGCGATCTTGATCAGGTGAGTCGCGCCGACCGTCGACTGGCCGCTGCGCCCCTGCGGATCCGCGCCCGCGACGTTGAAATAGCGCAGCGCGGCATAGTTGATCGGGTGCGCCGCCGCGACGTCGCGCAGCATCGCCTCGGTCATCAGTTTCGACATGCCGTAGGGATTGATCGGCACCGTCGGATCGCCCTCGGCGACCGGCACCTTCTCGGGCGTGCCATAGGTCGCCGCGGTCGACGAGAAGATGAAGTGCGGCACGCCTTCCGCCACCGCGCTCTCGATCAGCGACCGGCTGGCGGCGGTGTTGTTGCGGTAATATTTGAGCGGGTCGCTGACCGATTCGGGCACCACGACCGAGCCGGCGAAATGCATGATCGCGCGGACCTTGTGATCGCGGATCGCCGCGCGGACCTTCGCATCGTCGGCGACGTTCGCCTCGACCAGGGTCGCGCGCGGATCGACCGCCCAGTCGAAGCCGGTGACCAGATTGTCGACCACGACCACCTCGTGCCCCGCGTCGAGCAGCGCCAGGACCGCATGGCTGCCGATATAGCCGGCGCCGCCCGTTACCATCACCCTGCCATCAAGCCTTGGACCGTCGATCACATGCGTCTCCTCTTTGCTGCGGGGTAGCGGCTTCCTATCTTGGCGGAAAGGAGATCGTGATGACGGATTATGTAACGCTGGCGGGCGGGTGCTTCTGGTGCACCGAGGCCGTGTTCAAGGACGTGATCGGCGTCGAGAGCGCCGAGAGCGGCTATATTGGCGGGCATGTGCCTGATCCGACGTACAAACAGGTGTGCGGCGGCGACACCGGCCATGCCGAGGCGATCCGGATCGGGTTCGATCCCGAACAGCTGAAGCTTGGCGACCTGCTCGACATCTTCTTCGCGACGCATGACGCGACGACGCTCAACCGGCAGGGCAACGACGTCGGCACGCAATATCGTTCGGCAATGTTCCCCGCCGACGACGCGCAGAAGGCCGAGATGCAGGCGGCGCTCGAGCGTGCACAGGCGGACAGCGCCAAGCCGATCGTCACGACGATCGAGCCGATGACCACCTGGTATGAGGCCGAAGGCTATCACCAGGATTATTGGGAAACCTCGGGCCGTTCCAACCCCTATTGCATGGCGGTGATCCCCCCCAAGCTGCAGAAGCTGCGCAAGAGCTTCGCCGCACGGTCGAAGGCCGCGGTGAGCGCGTAACGCCAGCATGGCTGAACAGGCGGCGCCCCCCACCTCGTCATCCTGACGAAAGTCAGGATCCAGGGTTACGGGGGGGCCGCCTGTGGCTCTGGGTCCTGACGTTCGTAAGGATGACGAGAGCGTCAGCGGTGCGCAGCACGGCGGAGGCGGTCGTTGATCGCCTCGCCGATGCCTTCGGATGGAATCGGCGCGACGGCGATTCTCGGACGGTCGTTCGCATCGGCGGCGTGGAGCAGGTCGAACAGCTTCGCGGCCGCTTCGACGAGGTTTGCCGAGGCAGAGAGCGATATGTCGCCCGCTACGTCACCAAACCCGATCAGCCACTCTTCGGGCTCGGCATAGAGCGCGTTCAACCGAAGCAACTTGCTCGGCGCATAATGGCTTTCAAGCTGCCCGGGCGCCGTAACCGCACGCCCCCCCGGCGAAGGCCGGGGCCCAGTTGCGGGACGATCGTGAGGCCCATCGTCCTTCGTTACAGCGACCTTTCCACCTGGGCCCCGGCCTCCGCCGGGGAGGTGGCTTAAGAGCAACTCCGCCGTCACCGGCCCCGGCCGCAACACCGTCCGCCCCGCCACGATCGTCGACTCGAGCCCCGCCTCGGTCGCGCCATCGTCGAGGATCAGCGGCACGTTCCCCCCCAGACTCGCCGCGACATGCGCCGCCGTCGTCGGCGAGATCCCCCCGCTCGCATTGGCCGACGGCGCCGCGAGCGGCCGCCCCGATGCCGCGATCAGCGCCTGCATCGCGCGGTGCCGCGGCACCCGGATCGCGATCGTGTCGAGCCCCGCGGTCACCAGCGCCGCGATCCCCGAATCGCGGCGCACCGGCAGCACCAGCGTCAGCGGCCCCGGCCAGAACGCCGCGGCCAGCGCGCGTGCATCCGCATCGAACACCGCGATCCGTTCGGCCGCGGCAAGATCCGCGACATGCACGATCAGTGGGTTGAAGCTCGGCCGTCCCTTGGCGGCATAGATCCCCGCCACCGCCTGCGCGTCGGTCGCATCCGCGGCGAGTCCGTAGACCGTCTCGGTCGGCACCGCGACGAGTCCGCCGGCGCGAATCATCGCCGCCGCCTGCGCGACCGCCGCGGTGCCGTAGGGTAAAATCAGGGGGTGTGGACGCGTCATTCTGAAGGCCTATAGCGGGCGCAAAGCATAGCGATAAGAGGATGCCATGGCCTTCACCCCAGCAACCACCGAACAGCGTTTCGTGCTCGATCACGTCGTGCGGATCGGCGAACTCGCCGCCACCGACCGGTTCGCCGCCGCCAGCGACGACGTCGTCGACGCGGTGCTCGAAGGCGTGGGACAGTTCGCCGCAGGCGAATGGGCGCCGCTCAACCGCGCAGGGGACACTGTCGGCGCGAAATGGACCCCCGACGGCGTCGTCATGCCCGACGGCTTCGCGCAGGCGTACAAGGACTATGTCGAGGGCGGCTGGGGCACGATCGGCGTCGAGGAGGAATGGGGCGGGCAGGGCCTGCCCTTTGCGATCCAGACCGCGGTGCTCGACACATTGGGCTCGGCGAACATGGGCTTCGCGCTCTGCCCGACGCTGACCGTCGGCGCGATCGAGGCGCTCGCGCATCACGGCAGCCCCGAACAGCAGGCGCTCTACCTCCCGCATCTCGCGACCGGCGAATGGACCGGCACGATGAACCTGACCGAGCCGCAGGCCGGCTCCGACGTCGGCGCGCTGCGCGCCACCGCCACCCCGCTGGGTGACGGCAAATGGTCGATCAAGGGCACCAAGATCTACATCTCGTTCGGCGATCACGACATGGCGCCGAACATCGTCCACCTCGTCCTCGCGCGGACGCCCGGCGCGCCCGCGGGTACCAAGGGCATCTCGCTCTTCCTCGTGCCGAAATACCGTCTGAACGACGACGGCACGCCCGGCGACTTCAACGACGTCCGCGTCGTCTCGATCGAGCACAAGATGGGGCTTCACGCCTCGCCGACCTGCGTGCTGAGCTTCGGCGATAATGACGACTGCGTCGGCGAGCTGATCGGTGCGGAACTCGGCGGCATCCGCGCGATGTTCACGATGATGAACAATGCGCGGCTGAATGTCGGGCTCCAGGGCGTGCAGGTCGCCGAGGGCGCCACCCAGGGTGCGGTCGCCTATGCGCTCGACCGGGTCCAGTCGGCGCGCGCGGGCTCGCCGAACAAGGAGTCGGTCAAGATCGTCGAGCATCCCGACGTTCGCCGCATGCTGCTGCGGATGAAGGCGCAGACCCAGGCGGCGCGCGCGCTCGTCTATTATGCCGCCGGACAGGTCGACCGCGCCAATATGGGCGACGCCGCGGCGCGCAACCGCCTCGAACTCGTCACCCCGCTGGCCAAGGCGCACGGCACCGACATCGGCAACGAGGTCGCCTCGCTCGGCATCCAGGTGCACGGCGGCATGGGCTATGTCGAGGAGACCGGTGCCGCGCAGTATTTCCGCGATGCGCGCATCACGCCGATCTACGAAGGCACCAACGGCATCCAGGCCGCCGATCTGGTCGGCCGCAAGCTCGCGCTCGACAATGGCGGCGCGTTCGCCACGCTGATCGCCGACATCCGCGCGGAAGCCAGGGACGAACGGCTGCTCGCGCTCGTCGACGCCTGCGACGCGATCGGCCGCCGCCTCGCCACCGCGGATGCCGACGACAAGCTCGCCGCGAGCTATCCCTTCCTGACGATGCTGTCGGTCGCGACCTGCGGCTGGCTGATGGAGCGCCAGGGCGCGGTCGCCGGCACCGACGATTTCGGACGGATGAAGGCAGCCTCGGTGCGCTTCTACCTCGAGCAGGTCGTCCCCGAAGCCATGGGCCTCGTCGCCGCCGCCAGCGCCAGCGCGGCGGTGCTCTACGCGATCGAACCGGCGCTGTTCGCGGCGTAAGTCCGAACGCCGCCACGTATCCGCCCCTTCCGTCATCTGACGAACGTCAGGTTCCAGAGGCACGCACGCAGGCGTCCGTGGCTCTGGGCCCTGGGTCGAGCCCAGGATGACGGCGGGGGCTGGTACACTCACCCCCGTCCGCCCCACCCCCGTTGGCCCCGCTTCCATTCGCCCCGCTCCCACACCCACCCCGTTCGCCCTGAGCGCAGTCGAAGGGCTGCCCCAAGCCCAGGTGCTTCGACTCCGCTCAGCACGAACGGCGGGGGTGAGGGGCGGCGGCGGGGGACGTATGCACGCGGCGGCGGGGGGCGTACGTACGCGTGGCGCACGCCCGCCCCAGAACCGCGGCCATGCCCCCCAACAACCCCCACCCGCCCTTCGGCACTCGACGGCCGCGCCACACGCACGGTAAGGGCAAACCCAAACGAGGACCCCCCGACCGATGTTCGATCTCGACGCTTACCTGACCCGTGTCGCCATGCCCGCGCGGCCGACGCTCGATTCGATCGGCCTCGGCCGGTTGCAGCTGGCGCACCGGCTTGCCATCCCGTTCGAGGATCTCGACGTCGTGCTCGGCCGCGGCATCGCGATCGACAGCGCCTCGGTGTTCGCCAAGCTCGTGACCGCGCGCCGCGGTGGCTATTGCTTCGAGCATAACCGGCTGTTCCTCGACGCGCTCGCCGAGCTGGGCTTTGCCGCCCGCCCGGTGCTCGCCCGCGTCTGGATCGCCGCGACCGAAGTGCCGCCGCTCACGCACACTTTCGCGCTGGTGACGATCGACGGGCAGGCCTGGATCGCCGACACCGGCTTCGGCGGCAGCTACACCCCCGTTCTCCCGCTCGCGGACGGTGCCGAGGCGACCGCGCCCGATGGCGCGCGCTTCCGGCTCGAGGCGATCAGCCGCGATCACGGCGAACAGGGCTGGATGCTGCTGCGCGACGGCGATCCGATGACCACCGACGGACGCGGCGCGAGCGGCGGGTTCCAGCCGCAATACAGCTTCACGATCGCCGAGGTGTTCGACGCTGACCTGCTGCTCGGCAATCACTGGACGTCGACCGCCCCCGCGAGCCGCTTCACCCAGACCGCGATCGCCAGCATCGTCCTGCCCAACGGCTTCGCGTCGCTGATGGGGCGCACCTATCGCCGGCGGTCGGGCACCGACACGGCGAGCGGCGAGATCACCGACCCGCGCGTCTACCGGATCCGCATGAGCCTGTTGTTCGGGATCGACCTGAGCGTCGAGGACATCGCCGCGCTGAATCTGTTCTGAGCCACCCGCCGCGCGGGATCATCCCGCGGGGCGGCTCAGGCCCGCTCGTGCGCCAGCAGGTCGCGCGCGTCGAGACCAAGCAGGTCGATATGCCCGAGGATGCGCGGCCAGTGCGTGGTGACGAACGTCTCGCGTTCCGCCACGCGCAGGGCCTCCGCAGCACCCGGCAGGACGAACATGCCGACGCCGCGCCGGACCTCGACATAGCCGTCGTCCTGGAACGTCTGATAGGCCTTGGCGACGGTCAGCGGGTTGGCGCCGTGCTCGGCGGCAAAGGCGCGGACCGAGGGCAGCTGATCACCCGCGCGATAGTCGCCGCGTAATATCCCGGCGGCGATCGTGGCGCGGAGGCGGAGATATACGGGGCTGTCTTCGCTGCTGAGCGCTGTCATGCTGCCTTAATACAGCAATTGGCCATTTCGTCGAGTCCTAGGGCCGCCAGCGCGAGACGACACGTTCCATATCGGGGCGGGGCCGTTCGTCGAGCGGCCGCGACGGCGTGCCGACGAACAGGAACCCGGCGATCCGCTCATGGCCCTCGCCGAACGCATCGCGCACCGTGTCCGAATAGCTCGGCCAGCCGGTCAGCCAGCCGCCCGCAAAGCCCAGCGCATGCACCGCGTGGAGCAGGTTCATGCACGCCGCCCCGGTCGACAATTCCTGTTCGAACACGGGGATATGGCTCGGCTTGGGTGACGACAGCACGACGACCAGCGCGGGGGCCTGGTGCGCGAACTGGTCGAGCGCCTCGATCTCGGTCCGCGACGCGGTCGGCCGCTCGACGCGGTACGCATCGATGATCAGCGCGGCGAGCGCGGTGCGCTGGTCCTGGCCGACCACCACGAACCGCCACGGCGCCAGTTTGCCATGATCGGGGGTGCGCGCCGCGATCGCCAGGATCTGCGCGAGCTGGTCGGCATCGGGACCGGGCGCGACAAGGTCGCGCGGCTTGCCCGAACGGCGGGTCGCAAGCAGCGAAAGCGGGCTGGAAGTGTCGTTGAACATCGCCCCGCAGATAGGCACGGGGCGCGGCAATTTACAGCCGCATCCGCGATTTAGCAGGCGGTCGCGCGGCCACCGATATTTACAGTCCCGGCTTTGCCGCTAGGTAAGGCCGCAATGAAGCCGCCGCGTTCGACGGCGGCCCAGCGTTTCAGGGAGCGTAAAATATGGTGGACACCCCGACCGCGGATACGCCGCGAGAGCCGGATATCACCCATGTGAACCCCGCCAGCGGGGAGACGTGGTTCGGCCATCCCCGCCAGCTCGCGCGACTGTTCACCACCGAGATGTGGGAGCGCTTCGGCTATTACGGCATGCGCGCGCTGCTCACGCTGTACCTCACCAAGCATTTCGTGTTCGGCGACCGCGAGGCGACCGGCCTGTACGGCGGCTATACCGCCCTGGTGTATCTGACGCCGCTGGTCGGCGGCTATCTCGCCGACCAGTATCTCGGCTCGAAGCGCGCGGTGAAGTTCGGCGCGATCATCATGGCGATGGGCTACCTGCTGCTCTGCTTCGGTGGCGAGACCGCCAAGCCCTATGCGACGATCGCCAACCAGCGTTACGAGATCCAGGTCGTCGAACAGGCCGACAGCGAGGTCCGCTACCTCGTCGACGGCGCGAACAGGCTGAAGATCAAGGGCAATGACGACGGCACCGTCTCGCTGCTCGCGGCGGACGGATCGACCGCGCGCACGGTCGAAAAGGGCGGCTTTGAATCGGGCGCGGAACGCAGCAGCTTCTACGTCACGATCATGCTGCTCGCACTCTGCATGATCTCGGTCGGCAACGGCTTCTTCAAGCCCAACATCTCGACGATGGTCGGCGAGCTCTACGCGCAGGGCGACAAGCGGCGCGATGCCGGGTTCACGATCTTCTACATGGGGATCAACCTCGGCTCGCTCTTCTCGCAGCTGCTCTGCCCGTTCCTCGCGGTCGCGTTCGGCTGGTGGGCCGGCTTCGGGCTGGCGGCGATCGGCATGCTGTTCTCGTGGACGCTGATCCAGTTCGATGGCGGCAAACTCAACGGATATGGCGAGCCGCCGGTGCGCAGCGGCCCCGATCGCGCGCTCGGCATCTATGCGCTCGCGCTGCTCGGCATCCCGATCTTCTACCTGCTATTCGTCAACCTGATGAACGCCGAGCCGCCGGTGCCCGGATCGGGGATCATCGGCTACATCGTCTCGCTGTCGCTGATGGGCAAATTGCTGTTCGGCACGTTCCTGGTCGCGGTGCCGGGCATCCTGATCTGGTCGTTCGTCAATGGCGAGCGGCGTGAGTTCCAGATGATGCTCGCGGCGATGGTGCTGATCGTCTTCAACGTCGTGTTCTGGACGCTGTTCGAGCAGGCCGGCTCGTCGCTGACCCTGTTCGCGGATCGCAACACCGATCTCAGCGTGTTCGGCCTGTTCAGCATCTCGGCCGGGCAGACCCAGTTCTTCAACGCGTTCTTCATCGTCGCGCTCGCGCCGGTGATGTCGATCCTGTGGACCAAGCTTGCGGCCAGGGGCATCGAGCCGTCGATCCCGGTCAAGTTCGGCATCGCGCTGATCGGCGTCGGCGTCGGCTTCCTGTTCCTCGTCTGGGGCGCGAGCATGGTCGGCCCGACGTTCAAGGTCGCGATCTGGTGGCTCGCCGGGCTCTACTTCATCCACTCGTTCGCCGAGCTCTGCATCTCGCCGGTCGGGCTCAGCATGATCACCAAACTGTCGATCGCGCGCGTCGTCGGGCTGATGATGGGCGTGTGGTTCCTGTCGATCTCGGTCGCGCAATATGTCGCGGGCATCGTCGCGCAGGTCGCCAGCGTCGAGACGGTCGGCGGGCAGGTGACCAATCTCAAGGTCAGCCTCGACACCTATGCCGGCGTGTTCTGGACGATCGGGCTGGTCTCGGCGGGGATCGGCGTGCTGCTGCTGCTGATCTCGCCGCTGATCAAGAAGTGGATGCACGGGGTCCAGTAAGGCCGCTGGACCTGCCGACGCATCATCCCCAATAATCCGTCATCCCCGCGGAGGCGGGGATCCAGACACTCTGCAGTTCGTGATAGACCACGGCTTGCCAGTCTGGATCCCCGCCTGCGCGGGGATGACGATTCTAGGGGGTTAGCGGATCTCTCAGATCCGCGTCATCGACAGCGCCTTCTCCCCATAGCGCGGCCCCGCCGTGCCACCCCTCGGCGCCGCCGCATCGAGTTTCGCCAGATCGTCCGCCGACAGCGTGACCTCGGCCGCCTTCATGCTGTCCTCCAACGTGACGCGGCGCTTCGACCCCGGGATCGGCACGATGTCGTCGCCCTGCGCCAGCAGCCACGCCAGCGCGACCTGCGCCGGGCTCGCCCCATGCGTGTCCGCGATCGCCTTCACCACCGCGACCATTTCCATGTTCTTGGCGAAGTTTGCGTCCGAATAGCGCGGGTCGTTGCGGCGGTAATCGCCCTCGGGCAGGTCCGACCGCGCAGTGATCTGCCCGGTCAGGAACCCGCGCCCCAGCGGCGAATAGGGCACGAACCCGATCCCCAGCTCGCGACACAGCGGCAGGATTGCGTCCTCGACCCCGCGCTCCCACAGCGAATATTCGCTCTGCAGCGCCGCGATCGGATGCGTCGCCGCGGCACGCCGGATCGTGTCGAGCCCCGCCTCCGACAGCCCCAGATGCCGCACCTTGCCCTCGCGGACGAGCTCGGCCATCGCGCCCACCGTCTCCTCGATCGGCACGCCCGGATCGACGCGATGCTGATAGAGCAGGTCGATCGTCTCGACGCCGAGCCGCTTGAGCGATCCCTCGCACGCGCGCCGCACATTGGCGGGCGTGCTGTCGACGCCGGTCATGCCGTTCTCGTCATAGCGGAAGCCGAACTTGGTCGCGATCACGACGCCGTCGCGCTTGCCGCGGATCGCCTTGCCGAGCAGCTCCTCGTTGATCAACGGACCATAGATTTCGGCGGTATCGAACAGCGTCACGCCCAGCTCGATCGCGCGGTGGATCGTCGCGATGCTCTCGTCGGCAGGGGCGCTGCCGTACATGTCCTTGCCGACCCCGGCCATCGGCATGCAGCCGAGGCCGAGCGCGGAAACCTCGAAATCAGGGCCGAGCGTGCGATATTTCATGCGGAATCTCCTCGGCGCCGCCGCCGTGATCGGACCGCGCCGCGACGGAGATAGTGACGGCGGTGTCCATCGTCACGTTCCCGACCGTGCGAAACAGGTCGGGAATGGTCTCCACCGCGATGAGCAGGCCGAGCACTTCGAGCGGGATGCCCATCGCCAGCGCGACCGGCGCGACCGAGGCGACGAAGCTGATCGTGCCGGGCAGCGAGATCGATCCCATCGTCGTGATCGCCGCGGTCGCGACGCCCGCGGCCATCTGTCCCGGCCCGATCGGCAGCCCCAGCCAGTGCGCGACGTACAGCGCGACCGCGAGGTTCATCGCCGGGCTGGTCGCGCGGAACACCGCGACCGACAGCGGCAGGACGATCCCGGCGGTGGCGGGCGACGCGCCGAGCTCGGTCGAGGCCTTCAGCATCGCCGGCAGCGAGGCGAGCGACGACTGGGTGCTGATCGCCACCGCCTGCGCCGGCGCGACCGCGCGCGCAAACCGGCCCAGGCTGACCCGGCCGCCGATCATCCCGATCGGATAGGCGCTCAGCAGGACGATGAAGCCGATCGCCGAGACGCAGACGATATAGTGCAGCAGCGCGCCGAACGCCGCCGTCCCGGTGCGCGCACCGACCCCGTAGGCGAGCGCGAAGATGCCGATCGGCGCAAGCTTCAGCACCCATTTGATGATGATCAGCAGCGCGTCGACGACCGCCTGGAAGAAGCCGGTCAGCACGCGACGGCGATCGTCGGGCAGTTTCGTGACGGCAAAGGCGAACGTCAGCGCGAAGACGGTGAGCGGCAGGAACGAATCGCTCGATGCCGCGGCGACGATGTTGGTCGGTACGATCGTGTCGAAGAACGCGCCGATCCCCGGCACCGGCCCGACCGGGGCGGCACCGGTCAGCGCGGCGCGCAGCGCGGCGCCGAGCCCGCGTGGCAGCGGGAAGGCATCGAGGATCAGCGGCATGACCAGCGCGGACATGATCGTCGAACTCCACAGGATGACGACGATCATCACCATCGCCCGCATCGTGATCCGCCCGGCGCGTGCCGCCTCGGTCGTCGCGCCGATCCCGGTGACGAGCAGCCCGACGACCAGCGGCACGATCACCATCTGCAACCCGTGCAGCCAGGCCGCGCCGATCGGCTGTGTCACCGCCGTCGCCGCGAGCGCGTGGGCCGGCGACCAGGCGGCCGCGGCGATGCCGATCCCGATGCCGCCGAACAGCGCTGCGAGTATCCGTGTAGTCTGCGACATGCTCGCCCTTCGTGTTCCACCGCGCTATCAGCGATGCCAGAGAGCGATACCGGACGGAAAGCATTGACGATGGCAAGGAAATATTTCGGCACCGACGGCATTCGCGGTGCCACCAACGCATCGCCGATGACCGCGGAGATGGCGATGAAGGTCGGCATGGCGGCGGGCGCCTATTTCCTGCGCGGCGATCATCGCCACCGCGTCGTGATCGGCAAGGACACGCGGCTGTCGGGCTATATGCTCGAATCCGCGCTCGTTGCGGGCTTTACCAGCGTCGGCATGGACGTGGTGATGGTCGGGCCGATGCCGACGCCTGCGGTCGCGATGCTGACCCAGTCGATGCGCGCCGATATCGGCGTGATGATCTCCGCCAGCCACAACCCCTATGCCGATAACGGGATCAAGCTGTTCGGCCCCGACGGCTTCAAGCTGTCCGACGAGGCCGAGACCGCGATCGAGGCGCTGATCGACGGCGACGTGCCGCTGGTCGCGTCGAGCAAGATCGGCCGCGCGCGCCGGATCGACGATGCGCAGGGGCGCTATATCCATTTCGCCAAGTCGACCTTCCCGGAAAATCTGCGGCTCGACGGCATGCGGATCGTACTCGATTGCGCGAACGGCGCCGCCTACAAGGTCGCCCCCTCGGCGCTGTGGGAACTCGGCGCGGACGTCGTCGCGATCGGCGTCACGCCCGACGGCACCAACATCAACGACGGCGTCGGCTCGACCGCACCGCAGGCGCTCGCCGAGACGGTGGTCGCGAGCGGCGCGGATATCGGCATCGCGCTCGACGGCGACGCCGACCGGCTGATCGTCGTCGACGAGACCGGCACGATCGTCGACGGCGATCAGCTGATGGCGACGATCGCGGCAAGCTGGGCGCGGCAGGGGCGGCTCAAGGGCGGCGGCCTCGTCGCCACCGTGATGTCCAATCTCGGCCTCGAACGCCATCTCGCCGCGCAGGGGCTCGGGCTGGTCCGTACCCAGGTCGGCGATCGTCACGTGCTCGAAAAGATGCGGTCGAGCGGCTATAATGTCGGCGGCGAGCAGTCGGGGCACATCATCCTCAGCGACTATGCCACGACCGGCGACGGCCTGGTCGCAGCCCTCCAGATCCTCGCCGAGGTCAAACGCTCGGGCGCGCGAGCGGGCGAGGTGCTCCACCGGTTCGAACCCTTGCCGCAACTGTTGAAGAACGTCCGGTTCGGCGGCGGCAAGCCGCTCGACGACGAGGCGGTGAAAGCGGTGATCGCGCAGGCCGAGGCCGAACTCGCCGGCAAGGGGCGGCTCGTCATCCGCCCGTCGGGCACCGAACCCGTGATCCGCGTGATGGCGGAGGGCGATGATCCGGGTCAGGTCGGGCGCGTCGTCGACCGGATCTGCGACGCCGTCCGCAAGGTCGCCGCCTGATGCTCGAGATGCGCCCCGCCTGCGAACGCTGTGCCGCCGAGCTTCCCGCCGACGCGCCCGGCGCGTTCATCTGCTCGTACGAATGCACCTTCTGCGCCTCCTGCGCGGACGCGCTCGACGAGCGCTGTCCGAATTGCGGCGGCGAACTTCTCGACCGCCCGACCCGGTTCGGCGACGCCCCGCCACAAAGGCCCGCCTCGGGCCGGCGGCACTAGACCCCGCTCCAAACCTCTACCACCCCGGCGAAGGCCGGGGCCCAGTTGGCAAGGCGGGAGTAACGAAGCGCTGCGCTCAGCCATCAATGTTTCCCAACTGGGCCCCGGCCTCCGCCGGGGAGGATGCTCGCATATGTCGCGCTTCCCTGTTCCGCACCGCACCGACTATGCCATAGCCCGACCCATGACCTCCAACCCCGCCCGGCACCGCCAATGACCGCGAGACTCCTCATCATCGCCGGTTCGGACTCAGGCGGCGGCGCCGGCATCCAGGCGGACATCAAGACCGTCACGATGCTCGGCGGCCACGCGATGACCGCCATCACCGCGATCACCGCGCAGAACACGCTCGGCGTGCAGGCGGTCCACCCGGTGCCCACCGACATCGTCCTCGCGCAGATCGACTCGGTCGTGGCCGACATCGGTGTCGACGCGGTGAAGATCGGCATGATCGGCTCGGCAGAAACTGCCAACGCCGTCGCCGACCGCCTGACGTCAATGTTCTCCCGGGACCCGATACCGATCATCTTCGACCCGGTCATGATCGCCAGTAGCGGCTCGGTACTTGCCGCCCCCGACACGATCGCCGCCTTCGCCCGCCTCATGCGGATCGCCACGCTCGTCACCCCCAACCTCCCCGAACTCGCAGCGCTCGGCGGTGAGGCGGCGGTACGTGCCCTCGGGCCCGCCCTGCTCATCAAGGGCGGCCACGCCGAAGGCCCGCGCGTCACCGACCGCCTCGTCACCGACGCCGGCGAAACGCGGTGGACCAACCCCCGCATCGAAACCCGTCACGCGCACGGCACCGGCTGCACGCTCGCCAGCGGGATCGCCACCGGCCTCGCGCAGGGCATGTCGCTCGACGCAGCCATCGCGCGCGCGATCGCGTTCGTCCGCGCCGCGCTTGCGCAGCCGCCGGGGCTTGGCGCAGGGCACGGGCCGATGGGGCACGCGCTCGGCGTCAGCCCGTTCGACCAGCTGAAAGACCGCACATGCCCGGCATGAAACATGAAAAGCTCTGCGTCGGCCCCGTCGCCGGCGTCGACGAGGCCGGTCGCGGTCCGCTTGCCGGCCCGGTCGTCGCCGCCGCGGTGATCCTGCCGCCAAAGGGCGTGCCCCGCGGCATCGACGATTCGAAGAAGCTCTCCGCCTCGGAACGCGAACGGCTCTGCGCGCGGCTCACGGGCTGTGCGATCGTCGGCATCGGCATCGTCGAGCCCGACGAGATCGACACGCTCAACATCTACTGGGCGACGATGAAGGCGATGACGCTCGCGGTCGACGCGCTCGCCACCGAGCTCGGCCACGCGCCGGGCCATGTGCTGGTCGACGGCAACCGCCTGCCGCGCTGGAGCTACCCCGCCACCCCGCTGGTCGGGGGCGATGCGAAATCGCTGTCGATCGCCGCCGCCTCGATCGTCGCCAAGCACACGCGCGACCTGATCATGATCGCCGCCGCCGACGTCCACCCCGAATATAACTGGCATTCGAACAAGGGCTATGGCTGCGCGCACCACATGAAGGCGCTGCGCGATCATGGCCCCACACCGATTCATCGCCGCAGTTTCGCCCCCGTCGCGGCGGCCTATCTGACGCGCGAGGGCCTTTTCGCGAAGGAAACGACGAGCTGAGTCTTTCGCGCCACACCCCAAGGGCTTGAGGCGCGAGTCTGTCACGACTCAACATCTGGGCGACGGCGACTCGTTTGGTCGCACCGACGGATTCGCACGCGCGCGCCGTTCATCAAACTTTGCTTGACGGAGTCGGACAATTCCGCAGCTATGGGGGTCGACAAGGGGCGCAAAAACATGGGTTTGATCGACACGATCGCGCGGCCGCGCGCGGTAAAGAAGGTAGCGGCGCCGGCGGTGCAGCCCGCGCTGCCGCTCGACCAGATCCTGCGCGGCGACTGTATCGAGCGCATGAAGGCGCTGCCGTCGAACTCGATCGACATGATCTTCGCCGATCCGCCCTACAATCTCCAGCTCGGCGGCGAGCTCTATCGCCCCGATGGCAGCCATGTCGACGCGGTCACCGACGAGTGGGACAAGTTCGACACCTTCGCCGCCTATGACCGCTTCACCCGCGCCTGGCTGAAGGAAGCGCGCCGGATCCTCAAGGACGATGGCAGCATCTGGGTGATCGGCAGCTATCACAACATCTTCCGCGTCGGCGCGGCGGTGCAGGATCTCGGCTACTGGATCCTCAACGACATCGTCTGGCGCAAGACCAACCCGATGCCCAATTTCCGTGGCACGCGCTTCACCAACGCGCACGAGACGCTGATCTGGGCGTCGAAGGGCGAGAAGGCGAAATACACCTTCAACTACCGCGCGATGAAGACGCTCAACGACGAACTGCAGATGCGCAGCGACTGGGAATTCCCGATCTGCGGCGGCCCCGAGCGATTGAAGAAGAACGGCACCAAGGTCCATCCGACGCAGAAGCCCGAGGCGCTGCTCTACCGGATCCTGCTCGCCTGCACCAAGCCCGGCGACGTTGTGCTCGACCCGTTCTTCGGCACCGGCACGACCGGCGCGGTCGCCAAGCGGTTGGGGCGTAGCTGGATCGGGATCGACCGCGAGGGCGAGTATATCGAGGCGGCGCAGGAGCGGATCGAGGCCGCGCTGCCGCTCGACGAATCCGCGCTGGCGACGATGATGAGCCCGCGCGCACAGCCCAAGGTCGCGTTCGGCGTGCTCGTCGAGAATGCGTATCTCGCGCCCGGCACGGTGCTGACCGACGGCAAGCGCCGCTGGCGCGCGACGATCCGCGCGGACGGCTCGCTGCTCAGCGATTGCGGCACGATCGGCTCGATCCACAAGCTCGGCTCGACGCTCCAGAACGCGCCCGCCTGCAATGGCTGGAGCTTCTGGCATTACGAGAGCGACAAGGGGCTGAAACCGATCGACGACCTCCGCCAGACCTATTTGCTGGCGACGACGGTCTAGCGAATTGCCGTTCGTGCCGAGTAGAGACCGAGCGTAGTCGAGGGCTCGTATCGAGGTACATGCCCCTCGATACGGCATCTCGACGTGCTCGATGCCTATACGGGACGAACGGGATTAGCCGTTTGAACGGCATGCGGATTTGGGGAAAAGGGGGGCATGACCAGCCTCCACCTCCGCCCCGTCCAGTTCGTCGACACCCCGATCGGCCATCCCGACGGCAGCGTCGCGCGGCTCGCGGGCGGGATGCAGTGGTTCGCCGCCTATGAGGTGATCGAGCGCGGGACCCGTCGCACGATCCCCGTCGCCGACGTCGCCACGCAGGGCGAGCGCGCGGCGCATCTTCACGCGCTCATCACCGCGCCGCGTGCGCCCCTCCAGCTCGGCGAGCGCATGCTGCGCTTCGACCAGCCGCTCGTCGCGGCTATTCTCAACGTCACCCCGGACAGCTTCTCCGACGGCGGCAAGCATGTCGACGACCCCGCCGCCGCCGCGGCCGCCGGGATCGACATGGCCGCGGCCGGCGCGACGATGATCGATGTCGGCGGCGAATCGACCCGCCCCGGTGCGGCGGCGGTCTGGGAAGGCGACGAGATCGCCCGGCTCGTCCCCGTCGTCGAGCGGCTCGCCCGCGCCGGCGCGATCGTCTCGGTCGACACGCGCAAGGCCGGCGTGATGGCGGCGACGCTCGCCGCCGGCGCGCATATCGTCAACGACGTCGCCGCCCTGCTGTGGGACGATCGCGCGCTCGAGGTCGTCGCCGCCAGCGGCTGTCCGGTCGTGCTGATGCACTCGCCCGACCCGCGCGAGGGCGGCCACGGGCGGACCGGCTACGCAAACGTCGTCACCGACGTGTTCGACTGGCTCGAGGCGCGGATCGCCGCGGTCGTCGCGGGCGGCGTCGATCGCACGCGGATCATCGTCGATCCCGGCATCGGCTTCGGCAAGACGCTCGCCGATAATATCGCGCTGCTCAACGGCCTCGCGATGTTTCACGGGCTCGGCTGCCCGATCCTGCTCGGGGCGAGCCGCAAGCGGCTGATCGGCGCTTTGTCGAACGAGGCCCCGGTCGGCGACCGGCTCGCCGGATCGCTCGCGCTCGCGCTCAAGGGCGTCGAGGCGGGCGTCCAGATCCTGCGCGTCCACGACGTCGCCGAGACCGTCCAGGCGTTGCGCGTCTGGCGCGGGATGCGCGACCTCGCACTCGTCGGCGGCTGACCCCGCGCCGATCTTCTGGTCACATGTTCGGGGCGGAATATCGCCGCATTGCAGCGAAATGCGCGATCGCGCATTAGACAAGGCGTCAGCAAGGAGCCTTTCGTTTGATCGTTACCGCAACACCGCGCCTCAGCCAGATCCTCAGCGAAGTCTGGCGCCCGTTGCTCGGGCTCTTTGTCTGGGACGTCGTGGTGACCATCACCTATTATGTCCTGCCCTTTCATGCGCCGTCGCTGCCGCTGACGCTGTTCGGCACCGCGCTCGCGCTGTTCCTCGGCTTTCGCGACAATTCCGCCTATCAGCGCTGGTGGGAAAGCCGCGGCCTCTGGGGGCTGATGACCAACGCCTCGCGCAGCCTTGCCCGCATGACGCGCAACCTGCTGCCCGAACCCGAAGGCCATGATCTCAAGCGGACGATCGTCCTGCGCCAGATCGCCTATGTGAACGCGCTGCGCTGTCAGTTGCGCCGCCAGCCGGTCGCGCCCGATGTCCTGCGCTTCCTGTCCGAGGACGAGGCGTCGTTCGCCCTCGCGCGGACCAATCCCGCCAACGGCCTGCTCGACGGCACCGGGCGGCGGATCGACATCGCCCGCCGCAACGGCTGGATCGACACGATCCAGCAGGCGTCGTTCGAACGGCTGCTGGTCGATATCGCCAATGCGCAGGGCGGGATGGAGCGGATCAAGAACACCCCGCTGCCCAACCAGTACCGCTTCTTCCCGACGCTCTTCACCCGGCTGTTCTGCATCCTGTTGCCGATCGGGCTGGTCGAGACGCTCGGCTTCGCAACCCCGATCGGCTCGACGATCGCAGGGCTGATGTTCCTCGCGGTGCTTCAGATCGGCGACGATCTCGTCGATCCGTTCGCGGACACGATCCACGACGTGCCGCTCAACGCGATGTGCCGGACGATCGAGATCGACCTGCTCCAGGCGATCGGCGACGAGGCCCCCGAGCCGCTGAAGCCGGTCAAGGGCGTGCTCTGGTAGGTCGCCGCCCCTGATCCGATTTTAAGGTAACGTCGCCCGGGGTCAGGCGACGTTGTCGATCCCGAGCTCGGCGAGCTTGCGGTACAGCGTCGACCGCCCGATCCCGAGACGCCGCGCAACCTCGGTCATCCGCCCGCGATAATGACCGATGGCCAGCCGGATGAGGTCCGATTCGATCTCCTCCAGCGTGCGCAGATGCCCGTCGGCACTGAACAGCGTCACCCCACCGCCGCCGGCCGCGGTGGCGGGCTCGGGCCGGCGGCGGCTGCCGAGCGCCGCGATCTGCGGGAAATCAGCCCGTGTCAGCGCATCGCTTTCGCACAGCACCGCGGCGCGGAAGAGCGCATTCTGCATCTGCCGGACATTGCCCGGCCAGTCATATTGGACCAGCAGCGCCAGCGCATCGTCGGTGATGCCGAGCGGACGCAGTCCCGGCTGCTGCGCGATCCGCGCGAGCAGGTGTCGGGCAAGCGCCGGGATGTCGCCGGTCCGTTCGCGCAGCGGCGGGATCGTCACCTGCACCGCGTTCAGCCGGTAATAGAGGTCCTCGCGAAACCGGTCCGCCTCGACCTCGTCGATCAGCGTCGTGTTACTGGCAGCGATCACCCGGACGTCGACCTGCTGCGGATGCCGCGCACCGAGTGCATGGACGTCGCCCGTATCGAGCAGATGGAGTAGCTTGATCTGCGCGTCGATCGGCATCGCGCCGATCTCGTCGAGGAACAGCGTGCCGCCGTCCGCCTCGCGAAACCGGCCGATCTTGCGCTCGAACGCGCCGGTAAACGCGCCTTCCTCGTGCCCGAACAGCTCGCTCTCGACCAGATTGGCGGGGATCGCGCCGCAATTGACGCTGATCATCGGGCGTTTGGCACGCGGCGACGCCGCATGGATCGCCTCGGCCACGACCTCCTTGCCGACCCCGCTTTCGCCTTCGAGCAGGATCGCGACGCGGCCGCGCGCGGCCTTGGCGGCGATCGCCAGCGCGGCGCGGAAATCGGGCGACGAGCCCACGATCTCGTCGAAGGCGAGCAGCGCGGGGATCTTCTCGGTCAGCGGGCGCAGCTCGCCCGCGGTCGTGCCGGCGACGACCGCGTCGAGCGAGGCGAGCAGCCGGTCGGGCGCGAGCGGCTTGACCAGGAAGTCGGTCGCGCCCGCGCGCATCGCGTTCACCGCATGCTCGACCGATCCGTTCGCGGTCAGCATCAGGATCGGCAGTGCCGGGCGGCGATTGCGCAGCTCGGCGATCACCGCCGATGCGTCCTCATGCGGTGCGGAATGGTCGAGGATGATCGCGTCGAGCTGCATCCCGTCCTGCGTGCCGAGCGTGGCGATCGCCATCTCGCCGTCGCTCGCGAACACGGTCCGCCAGCCGCCACGCGACGCCAGTGCGGACACCAGCCGCCGTTGTGCAGGCTCGTTGTCGATCAGTAGTAGCAGGCGCTGCCCGTTGCGCGTCATGGCGAATCCTGTCCCGTTTGCGGACAGTCTTTAGCGTTTTCAGGTAAAGGGCGACTTAAATATCGCTTTGAGGCGGTTGCGATGCGCTCCGACCGTGTCGCGGCGGCTGCACGACGGCGTGAAGCCGGGGTTTGGAAGCGCGGGGGTTGAGGCTGGGGCACCGGCCCGATAAGGTCGCACCGATAACAGAATGGCGAGGGACGGATCATGGCGGACGATGCAAACATCAAGGGTCATGCTGCGACCTATGACAGCGTCATCGGCGTGATGAAGATCGGCGCGATCGCCTGTGCGGTGATCGTCGCGATCGTCATCTGGCTGATTTCCTGATCCGATGAAGATCGCCGTCCTCAAGGAGCAGGTGGACGGCGAGCGGCGGGTTGCCGCGACGCCCGAAACCGTTCGCAAGTTCGTCGCGCTGGGCGCAACGCTCGCGGTGGAGGCAGGGGCCGGCCAGTCCGCGTCGATTGCCGACGCGGCCTATGCCGATGCGGGGGCGAGTGTCACCGAACGGGCGGCGGCGATTTCGGGTGCGGACATCGTGCTCGGCGTGCAGGCGCCGGATCCGGCAACGCTGGCGGGCGCCGCGCCCGGCGCCTGGGTCGTCGCGAGCTTCAATCCCTTTGGCGAGCGCGCCCGGGTCGATGCCTATGCCGCGGCGGGCCTCGAGGCGCTGGCGATGGAGTTCATGCCGCGGATCACCCGTGCGCAGTCGATGGACATCCTGTCCTCGCAGTCGAACCTGTCGGGCTACAAGGCGGTGCTCGACGCCGCGGCCGAATATGGCCGCGCCTTTCCGATGATGATGACCGCGGCAGGGACGATCAGCGCAGCGCGCGTGTTCGTGATGGGGGTCGGCGTCGCCGGGCTCCAGGCGATCGCGACCGCGCGCCGGCTCGGGGCGCAGGTCTCTGCCACCGACGTCCGCGCCGCGACGCGCGAGCAGATCCAGTCGCTCGGCGCGAAACCGATCTTCGTCGAAAGCGTCGCGGGGATCGAGGGTGAGGGGACGGGCGGCTATGCGGGCGAGATGAGCCCCGAATATCAGGCCGCGCAGGCCGAGCTCGTCTCCGGGCACATCGCCAAGCAGGACATCGTCATCACCACCGCGCTGATCCCCGGCCGTCCCGCGCCGCGGCTGATCTCGGCCGCGCAGGTCGCGAGCATGAAGCCCGGCTCGGTGATCGTCGATCTCGCGGTCGAACAGGGCGGCAATGTCGAGGGTGCGGTCGCGGGCGAGATCGTCGAGGTGAACGGCGTCAGGATCGTCGGCCATCGCAACGTCCCCAGCCGGCTCGCCGCCGACGCCAGTGCATTGTTCAGCCGCAATTTGTTCAACTTTCTCAGTGCCTTCTGGGACAAGGAGACGGGGCGGCCGGTGCTCGATGCGGAAATCGGCGACGCGATCCGCCTGACCCGCGACGGCGCGGTCGTCAATCCGCGTTTGCAGCCATGACCCGGCACGATACAAAACCCCGTTTGCGTCTCAACATTCGCAACATTCGCGGGGCTCAGGAGGGCTGAGATGGACTTTATCGCGATCCTGTCGATCTTCGTCATGGCCTGTTTCGTCGGCTATTATGTCGTCTGGTCGGTGACGCCTGCGCTCCACACGCCGCTGATGGCGGTGACCAACGCGATTTCCAGCGTGATCATCGTCGGCGCGCTGATCGCGTCCGCCGCGGCGGGATCGCCGGTCGCGAAATATCTCGGGCTGCTCGCGGTCGTGCTGGCGAGCGTCAACATCTTCGGCGGCTTTGCGGTCACCGCGCGGATGCTGGCGATGTACAAGAAAAAGGAACGGCCGGTCGCCAAGTGACCGTCACGGATCCGAGGGGAACTGAGTGATGCATGACGTAGCCGTGAACCCCTGGGTCGCGCTGGCCTATCTCGTCGCCGGCATGTGCTTCATCCTCGCGCTGCGCGGCCTGTCGAGCCCTGCGACGAGCCAGCGCGGCAACCGGTTCGGCATGATCGGCATGACGATCGCGGTCGTCACGACGCTGGTCACGCATCTCAATGTCGGCATCTGGGAGATCGTCGTCGCGATCGGCATCGGTGCCGCGATCGGGCTCGTGACCGCCCGGCGGATCGCGATGACCGCGATGCCGCAGTTGGTCGCCGCGTTCCATTCGCTGGTCGGGCTTGCCGCGGTGCTGGTCGGGGTCGCGGCCTATCTCAACCCGCAGGCATTCGGGATCTCGGACCTGATGATCCCGCTGCTCGGCGATCCGGTCGCGATCATCCGGCCGGTCAGCCGGATCGAGCTGGGGCTGGGCGTCGCGATCGGCGCGATCACCTTCTCGGGCTCGGTCATCGCCTTCCTGAAGCTAAACGGCAACATGGGCGGCAAGCCGATCATGCTGCCCGGTCGCCACGTCATCAACATCGCGCTGCTTGCCGCGATCCTCGGGCTGATCGCCTATTTCGTCACCAATCAGGAGCCGTGGATCTTCTGGACGATCACGGCCCTGAGCTTCGTCATCGGCTTCCTGCTGATCGTGCCGATCGGCGGCGCCGACATGCCGGTGGTCGTCAGCATGCTCAATTCCTATTCGGGCTGGGCGGCCGCGGCGATGGGCTTCACGCTCCACAACACCGCGATGATCATCACCGGCGCGCTGGTCGGCTCGTCGGGCGCGATCCTTAGTTACATCATGTGCCGGGCGATGAACCGCAGCTTCATCAGCGTGATCGCCGGCGGGTTCGGACAGTCTGCCGATGCCGGCGGCCCCGCAGCCGCCAGCGACCGCCCGTGGAAGCGCGGTTCGGCGGAGGATGCCGCCTTCCTGATGAGCCAGGCCGAACAGGTCGTCATCGTGCCCGGCTACGGCATGGCGGTCGCCCAGGCGCAGCACGTCCTGCGCGAGATGGGCGACAAGCTGAAGGCGGAAGGGGTGCGCGTGAAATATGCGATCCACCCCGTCGCGGGGCGCATGCCAGGCCACATGAACGTCCTGCTGGCAGAGGCGAACGTGCCCTATGACGACGTGTTCGAACTTGAGGACATCAACAGCGAATTCGCGCAGACCGACGTGGCCTTCGTGATCGGCGCGAACGACGTCACCAACCCGGCGGCCAAGACCGACAAATCGTCGCCTATCTATGGCATGCCGGTGCTCGACGTCGAGAAAGCGAAGACCGTGCTGTTCATCAAGCGGTCGATGGGCGGGGTCGGCTATGCCGGGGTCGACAACGACTTGTTCTACCGCGACAATACGATGATGCTTCTGGCGGATGCGAAGAAGATGGTCGAAGACATCGTCAAGGCGCTCGACTGACGGCGTCTGCCTGTCCGCCGGATCCGCCGAGAACCGACCCATTTGGCGTGTGAATCCGGTACGATCCATGGCCTAATCGCGTCTGGCGGGGGATGCGGCAATGACGGCGATCGACGCGCTATCGGCGGACATACGCTATGATGGCGGTGCCGCTGCGGTTCTGATTGCGGACCTTGGCGGTGCGGGGGCAGGGGATCGGCTCGCGACCGCGCTGGATGCGCTGGGCGGGCGCCTGATTGCCCGGATCGACTGGCACGTCCCACTCGATCGGTCCGCGACACCGCGTATCATTCTGGTCGATACGGTGGGGATCAACGCACCGCTGCGCGCCGAACGGATGGCGCAGATCGTGGGCTGGGCCGCCGATACCGATGCTGCGCTGGTGGTGGCGCTGCGGGCGGACCAGATCGACGCGGTCACCGCGCTGACGCTGGGCGGTGCGACATCGCTGCTCGTCGATCCCGGGATCGGCGAATGCGTGGCCGCGGTGGCGATCGCGATCGAACGATCGCGCCAGCCCGCCGGGGTCTTCGACGTCACGCGTGAGAGCGACGGGGCCCGGCTCGAGCGCCTGAGCGCGGAGGTCGGGCGCATCGCCGAGGCGCTTGCCCGGCTGACACAGGCAGATCATGATCGACCGTCCGATCCCCCGGCGATCGTCGGCGATCGATCGGTCGCCTATCAGGCGGCGCCCGGGGCGACGCAACACGACGCGACCGACATTCGACGCGCGATCCGCGCGCGGCGGCTTCGCGACCAGTTTTTCGGCGGCACGCTGTTCGAGGATCCGGGTTGGGACATGCTGCTCGATCTCTACGCCGCCGATCTCGAGCGGCGCCGTGTGTCGGTATCGAGCCTGTGCATCGCCGCAGCCGTCGCGCCGACGACGGCGTTGCGCTGGATCGCGCGCATGACCGATAGCGGGCTGTTCGAACGTCAGCCCGATCCGCATGATCGCCGCCGCGCCTATATGGCGCTGTCGCCGCCCGCGCGCGACGCAATGCGCGGCTATTTCGGCGCAGTCTTGCGCAACGAGCTGCGGATCGCCTGAACGCATGCGCTTTGGGGCTTGCCCCGACGCCGCAGCTTTGGCATCGAACCCCGACCTCAGGGTTTCATCCCGGGAGGGCGCTTAGCTCAGCTGGTAGAGCGGCTCGTTTACACCGAGTAGGTCGGCGGTTCGAACCCGTCAGCGCCCACCATATCTCCCGACACTGGACGCGGCGGCCGAACCCCGCTTTCATGCTGCCAAGGGAGTTGAGACGCTTATGGCACGACAGAAATTCTGGTGGGTCGCGACGGTGGTCGGGGGTATCCTTCTCGCAGGGGCAGCGCAGGCGCGCCTCACGCCGGCAGAAATGCGGGCGGTTGCGACCGTCGACGCCGAGCATGAGCGCTCGATCGCACTGCTCAAGACGCTCGTCGACCAGAATAGCGGCACGATGAATCTCGAAGGGGTCGCCAAGGTCGGTGCGATGGTCCGTGCGCAGCTCGAACCACTCGGCTTTGCAGTGACCTGGAAACCGATGCCACAGACGCAGCGGGCGGGACATCTGATCGCGCGGCACCCGGGCAAGCCTGGCGCCAAACGCCTGTTGCTCATCGGTCATCTCGACACCGTCTTCGAGCAGGATTCACCGTTTCAACGGTTCGAACGCAAAGGCGAGAGCGCGACGGGGCCAGGCGCGGGCGACGACAAGGGCGGGATCGTCGTGATGCTGTCGGCGCTGCGGGCGATGAAGGCCGCCGGCCTGCTGGACGCCGCCGATATCGAGATCGTGCTGACCGGCGATGAGGAAGATGCGGGCGACCCGGTGGCGATCGCGCGGGGCGATCTGATCGCAGCGGGCAAGCGCGCCGACATCGCGCTCGACTTCGAAGGCCTGTCGGTCGTCGAGGGTCGCGACATGGGATCGATCGCGCGACGGTCGTCGAACGGATGGGTGCTCACCACGTCGGGCAAGACCGGGCACTCGTCGCTGATCTTTTCGGACGCCTATGGTGACGGCGCCATCAACGAGATGGCCCGGATCCTGGCGGCATTTCGCAAGGATCTGCCCGAACCCAACCTGACGTTCAATACGGGCGTGGTCGCAGGCGGTGCGACGGCGGCGCTCGACAGCGACGGCGTCCGAGCAAGCGCGACGGGCAAGGGCAATATCATTCCGGCAACCGCGGTCGCCCGTGGCGACTTCCGAACCCTGAGCGAAGGTCAGACCATGCGGGTCCGTGCGAAGATGGAGCGGATCGTTGCGGCGCATGCGCCGGGCACGAATGCGACGATCCGGTTCGAAAGCGGGTATCCCGCCATGCCGCCGACGGTGGGAAATCGCGCGCTGCTCGACCGATTGAATCTGGTCAATCGCGACATGGGGCTGCCCGAGATGGCTGCGCTCGATCCGCTCAAGCGGGGTGCGGGCGACATTGCGTTCGTTGCGGGCGATGTCGACGGGCTGATCGGGCTCGGAACCGCGAGCAGCGGCGATCATGCACCGGGGGAGACGGTCGACCTTGCGAGCATTCGCCGTCAGGCCAAGCGCGCCGCGATCCTGATGGCCCGCCTCTCACGCGAGCCAAAGGATCGGTGACAAGGCTCGACGCCTCGCTGGGCTAGCGGTCGACGACGTTCGGCTTGGCGGTTGCAACGACTGAATCGTCGTCGCGCAGCTTGAGGAACAGCGTGTCGGTCGGGCGCGGAATTGCGACCGTACTGGCGGTATAGCCGTCGGGAATTGCCGCAGCGCCGGTGAACTGCGCGTCTCCGCCAACCGCGGCGAGCAGATACAGCGCGTCACCGTTCAGCAGGCAGCGCGGCGCGCCCCTGTCGCATGTCAAGCCCGTGATGGTCGGCAGGCGGACAAGGGTGACGAGTGGCGCCCAGTCGCTTTCCACACCGTCCTGCAGGAGGCGGTAGCGCAGCGGGCCATAGGCCGATACGCCCAGCGCCTTGGCCGGTTCGATCGTCGCAATCGCGACCTGTGCGGTCTGGACGCGGTAGCCGTTCGCGGCGGCGATGACCGTCGACGCGCGTCCGTCGACCGTGGCGATCTCGACCTGTTCGCGCCCGCTGAACCGGGTCGCCCCCGCGCCGCGGATCGAAAAGGTCAGGCTGGCATCGAGCGGCATGACGGTGCTCGACGGCAATGTGATCGGCAGCGACGCTGCGTGCGCCGCCGGGGCGATGGTCTTGTCGATGAGTGTGACCGAAGGCCGCGCTAGAGCGACATGCACGGCGACCGGCAGCACGCGCCCGTCCTTCAGCGTCACCCGCCCGGATCGATCCTGGCCCGCGGCCCAGCCGGTGACTGGGGCAGGCGCGTCGACCGTCATGACGCGTTCGTCGGCCTTGCCGGTTCGTACCACCGCACCAAGGCTGAATACCGCGCCATCGACGCTCAGCGAGGCGACGGTGTCGAGCCGCGTGCCCGTCAGGACACCATGAAGATCGCCGGCGTGCAGCGTGAACGCGTCGATCCGCCCCGTCTCCGTCAAGGCCGTCACGGTGATCGTATCGACATCTGCGATTCCCTGCTGACGGATGAGCAGGCTGATTTGCCCCGCCGCGATCTGCGCCTTCGGGATCGTTGCGGTGATCCGGCCATCCGGCAATGCTGCCCATTTGAGCGGCTCGGTCGTGCCGGAGGTGCGGGCGAGTGCGATGTCCTCGACACAGGCGGCTGCTCCGCCCTCGATCGTCAGGCTGTTATCGCGTCCGGCGATCACCGTGGTGCCCTCGATCGCGCGCCAGCTGTTCGCGCGCGGACTCTGGATGCGAAAGCGTGGACCGTCGAACGGGGTGAAGCCCCATACGCCATGAAGCGTGGCGTCAAAACCGGCTCGCACGTCGCCGCCGTCGCTGCCCGGGCCGGCGAGAAGGAACCCCCCGCGTTCGACATCGGCGCTGACCGGCAGATCGAGCGTGCTGCCGTCGGCCCGCGTCACGCGGACCGCCATGGCATGCGCATAGCGCGTGGCATAGATCAGCGGCGCGCCTTCGACCGGAAGCAGCACACCCTCTCGTGCTCGACACAGCGCGCGACCGGGCGCGATCGTCCGCAGCGGCGGCGGCTCGGGCGCCTCGATCGCCGGAAGCGCCGCGACCATGACCGACTTGGGCTTTGCAAAGGAGGGGGCGGCGTTCAGCAACAGCGACAGGCGCGACTCTGCCGCGCGGCCGAGGGCGGGAATATACTGGAACTGGGTCGACTGGAATGCACCGAAAATCCGGGCAAGATCGCGAACGACGCCGATATAGGAGCTGTAATAGCCGTATCCGGCCTCGGGTGTTGCGGCGAGTTGCAACGCCAGATCGGTGGGGGCGCCGACGAGGGTTTCGGTCAGCGATGCACTGTGGCTGTCAGCCAGTAGCAGCGAGCTGCGGCTTTGCGTCAGGCAGGCCGCCTGGAGATCAATCGCCTGTTCGAGGCATTCGGCCTTGAGCGTGATCGAGAGGCTGCGGGTCAGAACCGGCGATACGGCCTCGATCCGTTCAGGATGCGTGCGCTCGAGGCGGTGGATCGAGTCCAGGAACGTGTCGAGCCGCGCGCGGTCGAGCGACGCCTGATTGAGCTCCTGCGAGGCGCGGACGAACGCGCCGGGCTGTTTGCGGACGGCGTCGACGATCGAGTCGTAACCCCCACCGGTTTCCGGCGCGAGAAAGAGGATCAGCTGCCGTGCGCCCGCGGGCACGGTCAGGTCGAGGGTATTCTTCTTGCGCTCCCACGTCTTGGCCTGCGTGAACCAGTTTTTGGGGGGTGGATTGGTCGCGCCGCGCAGGAATGCGGCCACCAGCAGGTAATGGACACCCTGATCACGGGGTAGATCCGCACTCACGGTGATCCGGTCGCCTTCGCTGAGATTGGGCACCTGCCCGATCGGCAACGTCGTCGCGCCGTGCGTCACCATGACGTTCAGCGCCGGACCGGACAGGTCGAAGGCTGCAGGGTCGGCCTGTGCGGGGGTGAGCGGCAGGAGCGCGGCGAAGAGCAGCGCGATGCGTCTCGACCGGGTAATCGACGCGCCGAGGGGGAATCGCGAAACAGCCATGGGCGCTACCCGTGGCGGCAGGGCATGGCCATTTTAGGGCGGTGGCGCAGGGTCTAGACCGCGACCTTCGCGTTCGTGCGGCCCTCGTCACCGAAGATTCGCAGGTACCGGGCAATCTCGCGCGGATCGCCGGTCGCCTTGGCTGGATTGTCCGACAGCTTGACCGCCGGGCGTCCATTGGCCTGCGTCACCTTGGCGACCAGCGAGATCGGCTCGAGTCCGGCCATGCCATCGGGGTCACATCCTCGGAAATCGTTGGTCAGGTTGGTTCCCCAGCCAAAACTCATCCGCACCCGGCCGTGGAAATGCCGATAGGTCTCTTCGATCGTGTCGACATCCATGCCGTCCGAGAAGATCAAGAGTCTCGTTTTCGGGTCGCGACCCTGTGCCTTCCACCAGGCAATGATCGCTTCGCCACCGGCGATCGGCGGCGCACTGTCGGGGCGGAAGCCCGTCCAGTCGGCGACCCAGTCGGGCGCGTTGGCGAGGAACGCGCTCGTTCCGAACGCGTCGGGCAACGCAATCAGCAGATTGCCGCCATAATGGCGTCGCCAGTCATCGAGCACCCGGTAGGGGGCATCCGCTATCCCCCGGTCGTCGTCGGCCAGTGCGGCATAGACCATCGGCAATTCATGCGCGTTGGTGCCGATGGCTTCCAGATCGTTGTCCATCGCCAGCAAGACGTTCGACGTGCCGATGAAACGGCTGCCAAGCCCTTCCTTGAGTGCCTCGACGCACCAGCGTTGCCACAGGAAGCCATGGCGGCGGCGCGTACCGAAGTCGGACAAGACCAGATCGGGCAGATCCCTCAGCCGTTCGACCTTGTCCCACAACTTGGCCTTCGCACGGGCATAGATCACGTCGAGCGCGAAACGTCCGCGATCGCGGACCGCCACGCGCGCGCGCAATTCATTGATGATCGCGAGCGCGGGGATTTC
This sequence comes from Sphingomonas sp. Leaf30, assembly GCF_001422525.1. Lineage (NCBI taxonomy): Bacteria > Pseudomonadati > Pseudomonadota > Alphaproteobacteria > Sphingomonadales > Sphingomonadaceae > Sphingomonas > Sphingomonas sp. Leaf30. The sequence continues at coordinate 440,908 of NZ_LMKZ01000001.1, forward strand.
CCACATCGTCGTTTCCGCCCAGCAGCCCTCGAAGCGCAGCTCGAACTGCCCGTCGACGGTCCGCAGCTCGTATTCGGGCAGCCGGAAGGCGGCGAGCCACTGCAGGAATTCGGGCGCAAACATGCGATCCTGGCCATAGAAGCTGTTTCCCGCGAGCCAGATCAGCTCCTTCTTCCCGAACCGCACGTTACGCGCATGATCAAGCTGCGCGCGCAGTTCGCTTTCGTCTATGATGTCCGCCAGCCGCACGCTCGTTGTGCGGTTGATCAGGGTGAAGGTCGTCTGCACCTTGGGATGCAGGTGACGGATCATCTGCAACATCAGCAGCTTGTAGAAATCGGTATCGAGCAGGCTGCGGACGATCGGATCGAGCCGGAAGCCGTGATCATAGGTACGCGTGGCAATATCGGTGACGGCCATGCCGGTCTCCTTCCGGGGCGTTCAGCGCAGCAATGCAACGATATCGCGTGCAATGTCCGCTGGCGGTCGCGACGCGCCGGCCGTGACCGTCGATACGGTCGCCCAGCGGCCCAGCAGCCCTGCCGCCGCCATCGCGGCATAGTTGATGCGGACGCGGTCCTGGAGCCCGGTATCCGCTTCATACGCGTCGAACGCATCGTCGGTATAGGAGCGCTTGCGCTTCTGGCGGATCAGCCCGCGTGCAATGTCTGCCGGCGTATCGAGGTAGACGGACAGATCAGGCGTCGGCAGGGCAAAGCTGCGCGTCTCGAGATTCGCGATCCAGGCCATCATCGTATCCGCTTCGTCGATCGGCACCTGCGCCGCCTGATACGCCATGTTCGACGCGGTATAGCGGTCGAACACGACGATGTCGTTCGCCGCCATCGTTGCCATCAGGTGATCGCGCGATTCCATCCGGTCGAGCGCGTATAGCACGGCGGCGGCCTTTGGCGACGTGCCGCGTGGCAGTGTGCCCGCGAGCATCGCCCCCAGCGCCCAGCCGCCGACTGTGTCCGTATAGCGCGGGAACGAAATGACCGCGGCGCTGCGCCCGGCGGCCTGCAACTGGTCGACGACCAGTGCGGAGGCCGTGGCCTTACCGGCGCCGTCGGCGCCTTCGATAGCGAGGAGGAAGCTCATCGCGCTCCCCTAACCGACCGGCGCGTGCAGGTCGATAAAGCTGTGCTGACGCAAATATGCGGGAAGTGCGGCCTGGCGGGGATGTCGGCCGCCCTTGGCGATGCCGTGAACCTTTCAATCGGCCACCACCGCCCAGCGCGTCATTGGCAAAGTTTCTGGTGGTGGCGGATCACCTCGTCGATGATGAACCGCAAAAACTTTTCGGAGAATTCCGGATCGAGTTGAGCTTCCTCGGCGAGCCGGCGCAACCGCGCGATCTGACGCTCCTCACGTCCGGGATCGGCAGCCGGCAGCCCGTGCTCCGCCTTGTGCCGGCCAACCGCCTGCGTCACCTTAAACCGTTCGGCAAGCATATGAATCAGTGCCGCATCGATGTTGTCGATGCTCTGGCGATAGCCGCTCAGCAGGTCGTCGGGCATCGTGTAACCTCCACCTATTGCCGTCGCCTGCCTTTTGGTGGGGGTTTGCCGAGCCGGCAAGGGTTGCTTTGCGAGGCGGTAGCCGTCAGAGGCACGGGCAGATGAGCGCCACCGTCCACCGCCTCGACTCCCCTCGTTCGAATCCCGGGCCACAGCCTTCGCTGGACCCGATGGTCAAGCTCGTCACCACCGACATGGATCAGGTCAATGCGGTGATCGTCGCGCGCATGACCTCCGATATTCCGTTGATCCCCGAACTGGCGGGTCATCTGATCGCGGGCGGGGGCAAGCGGATGCGCCCGATGCTGACGCTCGCGAGTGCACAGCTGCTGGACTATGCCGGGACGCAGCATCACCTGCTCGCGGCGGCCGTGGAATTCATCCACACCGCGACGTTGCTGCATGACGACGTCGTCGATGGCTCCGACCTGCGGCGTGGTAACCGCACCGCGAACATCATCTGGGGCAATCCTGCCAGCGTACTGGTCGGCGACTTCCTTTTCAGCCGCAGCTTCGAACTCATGGTCGAGGCGGGCAGCCTGAAGGCGCTCAAGATCCTCTCGTCGACCAGCGCGGTCATCGCCGAGGGCGAGGTCAATCAGCTGACGGCGGCGCGTCGCGTCGATCTGGGTGAGGAGCGCTATCTCGACATCATCGGCGCGAAGACCGCGGCGCTGTTCGCTGCCGCCTGCCGAATCGCTGCCGTGGTGGCCGATCGGCCCGAGAATGAAGAGGCGGCACTCGACGCCTATGGCCGCAACCTCGGGATCGCCTTCCAGCTTGTCGACGACGCGATCGACTATGTCTCGGATGCGGATACGATGGGCAAGGATGCGGGCGACGATTTCCGAGAAGGCAAGATGACCCTGCCGGTGATCCTCGCTTATGCGCGCGGATCGGCCGAGGATCGTCAATTCTGGAAGGATGCGGTCGAGGGGCGTCGTGACACCGACGCCGACCTGCAGCATGCCGTGCGTCTGATCCGGGCAACCCGCGCGATTGACGACACGTTTGCGCGGGCGCGGCATTATGGTCAGCGGGCAATCGATTCGATCGCGGGCTTTGCCAATGGCGAGGCGAAGGACGCGATGATCGAAGCGGTCGAGTTTGCGGTGGCTCGCGCTTATTAAGTTCAACCGGCTGAGGCAGACACAATAACGGCGGCCGATCGCTCGGCCGCCGTATCTTCATTTACAGAGCAAAAAAGCTCAGCGGCACTTGACGTTACCGCGGTCGACCGACCGTCCGAGTAGTGCACCGCCACCGGCACCCGCCAGCGTTCCGAGCGTGCCGCCGCCGATCAGATTGGCAAGAACGCCGCCACCGAGTGCACCGATCACGAGCCCGGTCGTGCCATCGTTGCGCTTGCAATAGGCCCGGCCATCGTTACCGCGATAGATGCGATCATTGCGGCCGAGACGACGCTCGCGGTAATTGCCGTTCTGATAGCTGCGCGAAGGATCCCAGTTGCGATCGTCGCCGCGCCAGTTGCGGTCGTTGCCGCGGCGCGAGTCGTTGTTCCGGCGGTCGTCATGGCCCCGGCGGTCGTCATGACGCTGAGCGGCGGCTTCGACAGGCATTATAGCGGGGGCGACGACGGCAACGGACATGAGCGCAGCGATAAAATGCTTCTTCATCGGGTATTACTCCAGAACTATACTAGGATAACCCCCGCAACGCCCCAAAGGTTCATATCACCGTGTGGCGCGTCATCGAGCATGGCTGACCGTCGCCCGTCTCGACCTGCAACGTGGCATGGCCGATCCCGAAACGCTCCTGCAGCATCGTGCGGGTCGAGGTGAGGAACGGATCGCCGGGATGGCCGCCCGGCATGACGAGGTGCGCGGTCAGGACGGGCTCCGTCGTGCTCATCGGCCAGATGTGCAGATCATGGATCGCCGTCACGCCGGGCAGGGTGCATAGCGCCTCGTCGACCTGGTCGAATTCGATCCCGCGCGGTACCGCGGACAGCGCCATTTCGACGGTTTCACGCAGCAATCCCCAGGTTTGCCAGAAGATCAGGACCGCGATGACGATGGAGACCGCCGGGTCGATCCATGAGATCCCGGTCTGCCAGATCAGCACGCCCGCGATCACGACCCCCGCCGATACCAGCGCGTCCGCGGCCATATGCAGATAGGCGCCACGGATGTTGACGTCCCCCTTGCGACCGCGCGCGAACATCCAGGCGGTGATCGCATTCACCGCGATGCCGATCCCGGCCACCATCGATACGGTCAGGCCCGCCGTGGGCGTTGGGTCTGCGAAACGCTGTGTCGCCTCCAGCAGGATCGCCCCGAGCGCGACGAGCAACAGCAGCGCATTGGTCAACGCCGCAAGGATCGTCGATCCCTTCAGCCCATAGGTAAAGCGCTTGGTCGGCTCGGTTCGCGCGAGCATCGTCCCGCCCCAGGCGACGACCAGGCCAAGCACATCAGACAGATTATGCCCGGCGTCCGCGAGCAGCGAAACCGAGTTGATCCGCAATCCGACCAAGGCTTCAACCGCGACAAACGCCACGTTGAGTCCGATCCCGATCGCAAACGCGCGGTCGAACGATGCCGGCGCATGGCTGTGTGCATGTCCGTGCCCATGCCCCGCATGCCCGTGTGCATGCTCGTGCCCGTGTCCCGCATGCCCGTGCCCGTGTCCGCCCAAAGCCCATGCTCCAATGATTCTGCCGGCGCGTAGCATCCGTCTTGCATGTGATACTAGGACGCCGCGCGATGGGATTGCAGGCCGGGGGCAAGTATCGGCGATACAGTGGTTTTCGCCGGGTTTGCGCTCAGCCCTCGGTCGCGAGCGCCTTCAACCGGTAGAGCGCGTCGAGCGCGTCGCGTGGGCTCATCGCATCGATGTCGAGCTTCGCCAGGTCTTCGCGCAGCACGTCGCACGCCACCTCCTCGATCTGCGCGGCGGCCGCGAACAGCGGAAGATCATCCAGCCCCGCCGCCAGGCCGCCAGTTTTGGCACGCCCGGCTTCCAGCTTTGCTAGCACCGCCTTGGCACGCTGCACAGTGACCGGCGGCATGCCGGCGAGGCGCGCAACGGCTAGGCCGTAGCTGCGATCCGCCGGCCCGTCGGCGAGTTCGTGGAGCAGGACGAGTTCGCCCTTCCACTCGCGCGCGCGAACGTGATGCAGCGACAGCGCCTCGCAGCGTTCAGCGAGCCGGGTCAGCTCATGATAATGCGTCGCGAACAGGCAGCGGCACCGATTGTCCTCATGGATCGCCTCGACCACGGCCCAGGCGATCGCGAGGCCGTCATAGGTGGAGGTGCCACGACCGACCTCGTCGAGGATCACGAAGCTCCGCGGCGTCGCCTGTGCGAGGATGGCGGCGGTTTCGACCATTTCGACCATGAAGGTCGAGCGGCCGCGCGCGAGATTGTCCGACGCGCCGACGCGACTGAACAGGCGGTCGACGAGACCCAGCGTAGCCTTGGTCGCCGGCACATAGCTTCCGGCCTGCGCCAGGACCGCGATCAGCGCATTCTGGCGCAGGAAGGTCGACTTGCCGCCCATGTTGGGGCCCGTGACGAGCCATAATCGCGAGGATTCCGACAGGTTGCAGTCGTTGGCGACGAACCGGTCGCCCGACTTGGCGACGGCGGCCTCGACGACCGGGTGCCGGCCTCCCTCGATCTCGAAACAGGCATGGTCGACCAGGATCGGGCGCGACCATTGCCCCTCGGCTGCGCGCTCGGCGAGACCGGCGGCGACATCGAGCCGGGCGAGCGCGTCGGCAGTCGCGGCGATCGCCTCGCGGCCGGCGAGCGCCCGCGCGGTAAGATCCTCGAGATGGGCCGACTCCGCCGCCGTGGCATGCGCACCCGCCTGCGACACTTTCGTTGCGACATCGTGCAGCGCGGGCGTGTTGAAGCGTACGACACCTGCGAGGGTCTGGCGGTGCGTGAAACCGCTGTCGGGCTTCATCAGCGAATCGGCAGCTCGTGCAGGGACCTCGACATGATAGCCGAGCACGCCATTGTGGCGGATCTTGAGCGCGGACACGCCGGTCGAGGTGCGAAACTCGGCCTCCAGTGCGGCGATCGCGCGGCGTCCCCCAGCGCCGGTATCGCGCAGGTCGTCGAGAGCGGCGTCATATCCCGCCGCGATATACCCCCCGTCAGAGGCTTCGATCGGTGGCGATGGTACGAGCGCACGCTTGAGCAGGTCGATCAGGCTGCCATGCCCGCGCAACAGCGGTGCGACGTCGCTGAGCAGGCGCGGCGGATCGGTAAGTGCATCGAGCCGCTCCCCCAGGTTCCAGGCGCCGTCGAGACCGTCGCGCAACTGGCCAAGATCGCGCGGTGATCCTCGACCCGCAGCGAGGCGGCCAAGCGCCCGGCCGATGTCCGGCAGCGCGCGCAGCGTCGCGCGCAACCGTTCGCGCAGCGCCTGGTCGTCATGGAACAACCGGACGAGGTCGAGCCGCGCGTCGATCGCGGCCTTGTCCATCAGGGGCGCGCCAAGATCGGCACCGAGCAGCCGCGCACCGGCACCGGTGACGGTACGATCGACCGCGTCGAGCAGGCTTCCCTTGCGGACGCCGCCGGTGGTGCAGGTCAGTTCGAGGCTTTCCCGCGTCGCGGCGTCGATCGCCATCACCTGTGCCGCCCGCCCGATTCGCGGCGGCCGCAGGAAGGGCAGCGCGCCCTTCGCATTATGTTCGAGATACGCGACCAGACCGCCGGCCGCGGCCAATGCGGCCCGCCCGAACTGCCCGAAGCCGTCGAGGGTCGCGACGCCGTAGATTCGCTTGAGCCGCGCTTCGCCCGCACCGCTGTCGAAATCGCTCCTGGGGCGCAGCGTCGTGGCGGCCTCTGCAAAACCGCTCGCCTCGGCGACGACGATCTCGGCCGCGGCAAGTCGCGCAAGTTCGGCCCCGACCGCGTCGTCGGCGACGTCGATGACCTCGAACCGGCCGGTCGACACGTCGGCCGCGGCAATCGCGACGGATCCCCCGGCTTCACCGATCGCCACGCACCAATTGTCGCTGCGCGCGTCGAGCAAGGCTTCCTCGGTCAGCGTGCCCGCGGTCACGACGCGGACGATCGCGCGGGCGACCAGCGCCTTCGATCCGCCGCGCGCCTTTGCCTCGGCCGGACTCTCGACCTGTTCGGCGATCGCGACGCGGTGCCCGGCCTTGATCAGCCGCTGGAGATAGGCGGTGGCCGCGTGCACCGGCACGCCGCACATCGGGATCGGCTTGCCCTCATGCTCGCCGCGGGCAGTCAGCGCGATGTCGAGCACCGCCGCGGCGATGCGCGCATCGTCCATGAACAGCTCGAAAAAATCGCCCATGCGGTAGAACAGTAGGCAATCCTGCGCCTCGGCCTTGAGGCCGAGATACTGCGTCATCATCGGGGTAGCGGCGGGAGTGGACATCGGCGCGGGGTAGCGAAAACCGCCCGCACGTCCAATAGCACTGCGAAGGGTTCCCAAGGGGTGACGAACAGCCACGCGTTCCGTAAAGGCAGGGGCTCCCCATGCAGATACCCCCGAGGCCCCGCTTATGTCCGACGACAATAATCTCCAGTTCTCCGAACGCGAAGCGCTGCTGTTCCATTCGGAAGGCCGTCCCGGGAAGCTCGAGATCATTGCGTCCAAACCGATGGCGACGCAGCGCGACCTCGCGCTCGCCTATTCGCCCGGCGTGGCGATTCCGGTGCAGGCGATCGCCGACGATCCCTCGACCGCCTATGACTATACTGCCAAGGGCAATCTGGTCGCGGTGATCTCGAACGGGACCGCGATCCTCGGCATGGGCAATCTCGGCGCGCTGGCGTCGAAGCCGGTGATGGAGGGCAAGGCGGTGCTCTTCAAGCGCTTCGCCGACGTCGACTCGATCGACATCGAGCTGAAGACCGAGGATGTCGATCGCTTCATCGATGCGGTCGAGCTGATGGAGCCGACGTTCGGCGGCATCAACCTCGAGGACATCAAGGCGCCCGAGTGCTTCATCATCGAGCAGACGCTGCGCGAGCGGATGAATATCCCCGTATTTCATGACGATCAGCACGGCACCGCGATCATCTGTGCGGCCGGGCTGATCAACGCCTGCCTCGTGACCGGGCGCAAGCTTGGCGACATCAAGCTGGTCGTCAACGGCGCGGGCGCGGCGGCGATCGCGTGCACCGAGCTGATGAAGGCGATGGGCGTGCGGCCCGACAACGTCATCATGTGCGACCGTACCGGCGTGATCTATCAGGGTCGCGACGACGTGAACCAGTGGCAGTCGGCGCATGCCACGACGAGCAGCGCGCGGACGCTGACCGAGGCGCTGGTCGGCGCGGACGTGTTCCTCGGCCTGTCGGCGGCAGGCGCGCTCAAGCCCGAGATGGTCAAGGACATGGCGGCCGCGCCGATCATCTTCGCGATGGCCAATCCTGAGCCCGAAATCCGCCCCGAACTGGCGATGGCTGCGCGTCCCGACGCGATCGTCGCGACGGGCCGGTCGGATTATCCGAACCAGGTCAATAACGTGCTGTGCTTCCCGTTCATCTTCCGCGGCGCGCTCGACGTCCGCGCGACGGGAATCAACGACGCGATGAAGATCGCCGCGGCCAATGCGATCGCCGAGCTGGCGCGCGAGCGTGTGCCCGAGGAGGTCGCGCTGGCATACGGCGTCAGCCACAGCTTCGGCCCCGCCTATATCATCCCTGCGCCGTTCGATCCGCGGCTGATGGAGGTCGTTCCCGTCGCGGTCGCCAAGGCGGCAATGGCATCGGGCGTCGCGACCAAGCCGATCCTCGACATCGAGGCGTATCGCCAGTCGCTGCGTGCGCGTCTCAACCCGACCACCTCGGTGCTGTCGATGGCCTATGAGGGCGCGCGGGCGCATCCCAAGCGCGTGATCTTCGCCGAGGGCGAGGAAGAGGTCGTGCTGCGGGCGGCGATCGCGTTCAAGGAGGGCGGCTATGGCACGCCGGTGCTGGTCGGCCGCGACGACGTGCCGGACCGGTTGCGTGCACTGGGCGTCACCGACCCCGAGAGCTTCGAGCTGCACAACAGCCGCGTCTCGCCGCTGGTGCCGAAGATGGTCGAGCTGCTCTATGCCCGCCTCCAGCGTCGCGGCTATCTGCGGCGCGACTGCGAGCGGATGGTGAACCAGGATCGCAACATCTTCGGTGCGCTGCTGCTGCAGCTCGGCGAGGGCGATGCGATGATCACCGGCATCACGCGTACCTATGGCGAGACGATGCGCCAGATCTACCGCGTGATCGATCCGGCCGCGGGCAAGACGCCGTTCGGTATCCATCTGCTTGTCGGGCAGAGCCACACGGTGTTCATCGCCGACACCACGGTCAACGAGCGCCCGACCGCCGAACAGCTCGCCGATTTCGCCGAGCAGACCGCAGCGGTCGCACGTCGCATGGGGCATGAGCCGCGCGTCGCGTTCCTGAGCTATTCGAACTTCGGCAATCCGAAGGGCGAGTGGCTCGACAATATCCGCGATGCGGTGACGGTGCTCGACGGTCGTCAGGTCGGGTTCGAATATGAGGGCGAGATGGCGCCGGACGTGGCGCTCAACCCGAAGCAGCTGGCGAATTATCCGTTCGCGCGACTGTCGGGGCCGGCGAACGTGCTGATCATGCCGGGTCTTCAGTCGGCACATATCTCGGCCAAGCTGCTGCGCGAGCTTGGTGGCGATTCGGTGATCGGGCCGATGCTGATCGGCATGGAGAAGCCGGTGCAGGTCGCGCCGATGACGAGCACGGCGAGCGAGCTGGTGACGCTGGCGGTGCTCGCGGCGGGTGGGATTGCCCGGTGACAGGCAAGCCCTCTCCCCGGCGGGGAGAGGGAGCGCGCGGGGGTGAGGGCAGGGGAGCGAATGCACTGCGTGCCCTCACCCTCCCACCGCTGCGCGGCGGGCTCCTCCCTCTCCCCTGAGGGGAGAGGGCTTTTGCTCAGGCGTCGATGCTGGTGCCTAGCGAGGCGTGGACAAGGCCGCCGTCGACGGTGATAGTTTCGCCGATCACGTAATCACCGGCACGGCTGGCGAGATAGATCGCGGCGCCGGCCATGTCCTCGTCGACGCCGACCCGCTTAGCGGGGATCCCCTGCGCAACCGCGTCGCCGTGATCGCGGGCCGCCTTGTTCATGTCGCTGGCGAACGCACCGGGGGCGATCGAGGTGACGTTGATCGAATCGGTCACGAGCCGCGCGGCCATGCGCTTGGTCAGGTAGATCAGCGCCGATTTCGACGCGTGATAGCTGTAGGTTTCCCACGGGTTGAGGCGCTGGCCGTCGATCGAGGTGATGTTGATGACCTTGGCCGGCCGATCGCGCGAGCCCGAGGCCTTGAGCGCCGCGTGAAGCGCCTGGGTCAGGAAGAAGGGCGATTTGACGTTGAGGTCCATGACCTTGTCCCAGCCGACCTCCGAAAACTCCTCGAACGGCACGCCCCAGGCCGCACCCGCATTGTTGACGAGGATGTCGAGTTGGCTTTCATGCTCGGCGAACTGCGCCGCGAGCGCCTTGCAGCCGGCGACGGTCGAGACGTCCTGCGGCAGCGCGATGCAGTTGGGGCCGAGTTCGGCCGCCGCGGCTTCGCAGACATCCGCCTTGCGCGACGAGATATAGACCTTCGCGCCCTGCGCGATGAAGCCCGCCGCAATCATCTTGCCGATGCCGCGGCTGCCGCCGGTGATCAGTGCGACGCGGCCGTCGAGACGGAACAGGGTGGTCGTATCCATGCGGCATCCTCCAGAGATTTTTGCGACTGGTATCGCCGCGCGCCGCGCGTAGCAAACCCGTTTTTCGAATTGCCGTGGTTTGACGAGGTGGTGCGCCGTACTGTCATCGCAAAGCCGGCCCTACTGCGCTCTCTTGATGGGTGCGGGACTAACGATCCCGGCCCGCATGCGCGTGTCCGCTGCATCAGCGGCAGAACATCGGAAAAGGGCGGCATGGTCGGCTAAAAAAGGGGCTCGTCGGCGCGACAACACGCTTCGTCGGATATGGTTCCGCGGCGACTTTCAATTAAATCGAACCTCCCGTAGCCAGGCTGTGACGAACGGGTTTTGACCGGGGGGTCTCGATGAATTTCAAGGCGTTAGCAGCGCGTTTTGCGCTGGTGGTATCGTGCGGCCTGATGACGGCCACACCGGCAGCGGCCCAGTTCTGGCAGTGCGTGACCTTTGCCCGCTCGGTGTCGGGCATCGAGATCCGCGGCAACGCGAACACCTGGTGGAGCCAGGCCGAGGGCCGCTACGAGCGGGGCCATGCACCAAAGGCCGGTGCCGTCCTCGCTTTCTCGCCGACCTCGCGGATGCGCGTCGGCCATGTCGCGATGGTCTCGAAGGTCGTCAGCGACCGCGAAGTGCTCCTGACCCATGCCAACTGGTCGCGTCGCGGTGCGATCGAAACGAATGTTCGCGCGATCGACGTGTCCGACGCGGGTGACTGGAGCATGGTCAAGGTCTGGTACGGGCCGCAGGGCGATCTCGGCACCTCGGCCTATCCGACCAAGGGCTTCATCTATTCAGGCCATGCACCGCGCGGCGAGATGCTCGACGCCCCCGCCCAGCCGTCGCTCCAGATGGTCAGCGCGCCCAGCGCGACGCAGCGCGCCAACGCCGCTCAGCTCGCCACGGTGCAGCATGGCCCGACCGACCCGCGCGGCATCTTCACGCTCGTAAACGACGCGGGCTGAACCAGTTAAGCGATTACCGGGCCGCCATCGCCCGGAACGTCAGCGCATCGCCGTTCATGCAATAGCGCTTTCCCGTCGGCTTGGGGCCGTCGTCGAACACATGGCCGAGATGCCCGCCGCAGCGTCGGCAATGCACCTCGGTCCGCGCCATCCCGAGCGTCGAATCGACCCGGGTCCGCACGGCATTGGGCAAGGGCTGCCAGAAGCTCGGCCATCCCGTCCCGCTCTCGAACTTGGTCTTTGACGAAAAGGCGGGCAGCGCGCAGCCGGCACAGGAAAAGATCCCGGCGCGATGTTCGCCGTTGAGCGGGCTCGAATAGGGTCGCTCGGTTCCTTCCTTGCGCAGCACGTTATAGGCATCCGGCGACAGCTTCTTGCGCCACTGCGCGTCGCTCAGTGTGACCTCGAAGCGTTCGGCGGCCTGGGCGGACTGCGACGAGCAGCCCCAGAGGGCAAAGCCCGCCGCGCCGGCGCCGGCGAGCGTGAGGAACGTGCGGCGATCGGGCGATGTGTGTGTCATGGTCATGATATAAGTACGAACCTTGCCGCGAACAGGATGCGCGCGGAGGCGGGCGATGAAAGTCAGTAGCGGCTGATCTCGACCGGGAGCGAACGATAGCCGTGGACGAAACACGCGGCGACCCGGGTGGGGGCGCCGACCACGTTGATCCGCATGCGGCGCTTCGCCATTTCCTCGAGCAGGATCGCGAGCTGCATCTCGGCGAGCCTCGCCCCGACGCAACGGTGGATGCCGTGGCCGAAGGCGAGATGGCGCCGCGCATTGGGACGGTCGACGCGGATCGCGTCGGCATCGTCGCCAAACACGCTTTCGTCGCGATTCGCCGAGAGATACCAAAGGGCCAGCTTGTCGCCGGCCTTGATCGACTGGCCCTGCAATATGGTATCCTGCGTTGCGGTGCGCCGCATGTGCGCGAGCGGTGTCTGCCAGCGGAGGATCTCGCTCACGGCGTTGGGAATGAGCGCCGGATCCGCTTCGAGCATGGCGCGGGCGTCGGGAAACGCGTCGAGGCCATAGGCCAGCGCCGACATCGAGTTGCGCGTCGTGTCGTTGCCCCCGACGATCAGGAGGATCAGGTTTCCGATGAATTCGTGATGCTCCATATGCGCCATCGCATCCGAATGGATCATCATCGAGATCAGGTCGGGCGTCGGCGGCCGGTCGATCTTGGCGTTCCAGAGCGTCTGGAAATAGGCCCCGCAATCAAACATATGCGCGAGCCGCTGCTTGCGCGTCTCCTCGTTCTTGACGAGTTCGATGTCGCCCGCCCAGTCCGACCACAGGGTCAGCTTGCGCCGATCCTCCCAGGGGAAATCGAACAGGATCGCCAGCATCTGCGTCGTCAGTTCGATCGCGACGCGGTCGACCCAGTCGAACGGCGTGTTCCAGTCGAGCCCGTCGAGGATCTCCGCGGTGCGCCGGCGGATGTCGGCTGCCATGCGGGTCATCTCGCTCGGCGTGAAGGCGGGGGCCACCGTGCGGCGCTGGCTGGTGTGGATCGGGCGATCGCGCGCGATGAACATCGGCATGCGGACGTCGCGATCGCGGTCAAAATCGGCGAGCGTGATGCCGCCGGCTTCGGAGGAATAGAGGTCGGGCAGCGATTCGACCTCGACGATCCCCCGGTAGTTCGAGACCGACCAATAGGGGCCGTAATCCGAGCTCGCGACATGGTGGACCGGGGCATGGGCGCGAAGGTGGCGGAAGGGGGCGTGCCAGACATCGTCGCGGTAGAGGTCCGCGCGACTGACATCGAGCGGGTCGATAGGCTGTTTTCCGGTTGCCGCCCCGTTGGTTACGCGCTCGCTGATCGGAGCCGTCGTGATTTCGCCTGCAAGCGTCGCCACCCATCACTCTCCTGTTTTCGGGCAGGAGACCAAGTACTGACAGCGATGTCAACAACCTGTGTCAGTGGGGCTTCGCGCGGCGCCAGAAGGGCCGCGCGCTGCCTGACTGGAGCACGCCGCGGCGGAACAGTCGTGCGCCAACGACGATGAAGATCGTCACCCACAGGGCCTGCCAGGCCAGCGCCGCGACGTGCGGCCAGAGCTCGGGGGAATTGGCCGCGTGCCCGGCCATCGCGAAGGGCGAGGAAAGCGGAAACAGCTCGGCGAGCGTCGCGATCCAGCTGCCGGGGCGTGAGACCGCGGCGGAGGAGAGGCCGAACATCGCGACCTGAAGGATCGTGATCGGCAGCGACAGCATCTGGATCTCGCGCATCGTCGAGGCCTGCGCGCCGACGCCGAGAAACACTGATCCCAGAAGCAGATAGGCCATGGTGAAATAGCCCGCGAAGAGCAGCGCGAACATCGGGCCGCCGACTGCGGGACGGAGATCGCCGATCGCCGCCGCCGCGCCTGCGGGAAGCAATGTCGTGACCTGTCCGACGACGGTTCCCCAGAAGGCGACGAACAGCACCGCGACGCCGAACATGCCGATCAGCTTGCCGAAGAACACCGATTCGAGCGGGACCGCGGCGGCGAGCACCTCGATCACCTTGTTGTTGCGTTCCTCGGCCATCGTCCCGACGACCTGGCCCGAGAGGAACAACGTCAGGAAGAAGATCCCGAACACCGCGAAGAAGGCCGACTGATGCTGGCCGCCGACCGATCCGCGCGACCGCGTGATCCGGGTCTTGGTCACGTCGATCGGGGGCAGCGTGCCGCCTGCCTGTTGCGCCGCCAGCGTCGTCTGCGCGAGCGTCGCGAGATAGCCCGCGGCGCGGTCGCCGCGGGGACCATAGAGGATCTGTGGCGCCGCGAGCGGGCCGTAAAGGACTGCGGCGGCGTCGATATCGTTGCGGTCGAAGGCATTGCGCGCCTGTGCCGCCGGATCGGCGGCGGCCGGCTGCGTGGTCAGGTCGGGTGGTCCCTCGCCTGGCCGGAAGATGCCGCGCAGCCGCGTATCCGCCTCGGCCATCATGCGCGACTCGGCGGCGGGGAGGATCGCGATGATCTGCGCCTTGTCCTGCGCGCCGTCGGTGACGCTGGCCGCGCCAAGGCCGCCGACCGCCCCGAAGGCGCCCATGATCAGCGGCGCGAACAGGAAGAGCAGGAAGATCGGGGTGAAGACGGTCGCGGTGAAATCGCGGCGGGCGATGGTGAAGGTCTGGCGCAGCGTGCGGCGGAAGCGGGTCATGGTTGCGCCTCCTGCTGGCCGACGATTCGCACGAACGCCTCGTGCAGCCCGGGGCGTTCGATCGAGAGCCCGGAAATGCCGTATCCTGCGTCGATCAGCCGGACCAGCAGCGTCTCGATCCCGCCGCCCGGCAGTTCGAACCGCCAGCCGTCGCGATCGGGCAGCGCGTCGGGGGGCAGCACGCCGCGGATCGCGGGGTCGGGGCGGTGCGGGGTGTAATGCACGCGCTGGGGCAGGACGCCGCGCGCGTCGTCGACGGTCCCCTCGAACCGGCGCTTGCCGCCGGCGATGATCGCCAGCCGGTCACACAGCCGTTCCGCATGGCTCATGATATGCGTCGAGAACAGGATCGTCGCGCCGCGATCGCGTTCGACAAGGATAAGCTTTTCAAGACGTTCCTGGTTGACCGGATCGAGCCCGGAAAAGGGTTCGTCGAGCACGAGCAGATCGGGCTGATGCACGACCGAGCCGAGCAGCTGGACGAGCTGCGCCATGCCCTTCGACAATTTGCGGATCTTCTCGTCGACCGCATGGCCGAGCCCCGCCCCCTCCATCAGCGTCACCGCGCGCGCACGCCCGGTCTTCCAGTCGAGACCGCGCAGCGCGCCCATGAACGCGATCGCCTCGCGCGCCTTCATCGCGGGATAAAGTCCCCGTTCCTCCGGCAGATAGCCGACATGATCCGAGGCGTCGCGCGGGCTGTCGAAGCCCAGCAGCGTGCGGTGGCCTTCATCGGGTTCGATGATGCCGAGCAGCATGCGCAGCGTCGTGGTCTTGCCCGCGCCGTTCGGGCCGAGCACGCCGTAGATCGCGCCGGTCGGCACGGCGATGTCGACGCCGTCGACCACCCGCCGGTCGCCGAAGCGCTTGACCAGCCCGCCGGCCTTGACCGCCCATTCCTCGCCCACGCGCAAACTTCCTTCAAGCCGAGCGGCTGTGGTAGCGGGCGGACGTGCCCGACGACAAGCCATCCGACCTCGAATCACGCGTGAAGGCCAAGGCGGCCGAACTGGGCTTTGCGGCGTGCGGGATCGCGCGCGCGGATGCGGCGCCGCTGGCGGGCGAACGGCTGCACCAGTGGCTAGCCGAAGGGCGGCATGGCGACATGATCTGGATGGAGGAGCGGCGCGCGCAGCGGGCGAGCCCCGCCGGCCTGTGGCCCGCGGTGCGCAGCGTCATCGCGCTGGGCATGAGCTATGCGCCGAAGGACGATCCGCTGCGGCTGGCGGAGCAAGGCGAGGTCGGCCGGATCTCGGTCTATGCGCAGGGCGCAGATTATCACGACGTCATCAAGCGGCAGCTGAAGGCGCTCGGCCGGTGGCTGGCGAGCGACGCGGTCGGTGTCGAGTATCCGTTCGATCTCAAGGTGTTCGTCGATACTGCCCCGGTGATGGAGAAGCCGCTCGCGGAGGCGGCGGGGCTGGGGTGGCAGGGCAAGCACACCAATCTGGTCAGCCGGACAGAGGGCAGCTGGCTGTTCCTCGGTGCGATCTACACGACGCTCGAACTGAAGGGCGACGCCGCGGGCCGGGATCTGTGCGGGAGCTGTGACGCGTGCCAGCGCGCGTGCCCGACCGATGCGTTTCCGGCGCCCTACAGGCTCGATGCGCGGCGTTGCATCTCGTATCTGACGATCGAGCATGCGGGGGTAATTCCGCATGAATTCCGGGCGGGTATCGGCAACCGCATCTATGGCTGCGACGATTGCCTGGCGGTGTGCCCGTGGAACAAGTTCGCCGCCGCCGCGAACGCCAATCTCGCCTTCGCGCCGCGCGCCGAGCTGGTCGCGCCCGAGATTGCCGACCTGATCGCGCTCGACGATGCGGGATTCCGCCAGGTCTTTGCCGGATCGCCGATCAAGCGGATCGGGCGCGACAAGATGGTGCGTAACGCGTTGATCGCGGCGGGGAATAGTAATGACGCGACATTATCGGAGGGCGTCGCGGCGTTGCTGGGCGACCCGGCGCCGGTCGTGCGCGGGACGGCGGTGTGGGCCTTGTCGCGACTCGACGCGGTGCGATTCGCGGCCGAGAAAGCGGATCGTCGTGGCGGCGAAAATGACGATGGCGTCCGCGCGGAATGGGACCGGGCGAACTTAAGCTGACGCGGGCCAAGTGACGCGCGACAGGGGAAATTATTCACGAACGCCGGTGTAGGGGCGCGCATTCGAGACTTGCCTTGCGGGGGCAATGCGGACAGCGGTGGCGGTCCAAGGGGCGATGATTGCATATGTTGGCATTTTCCACTGCTACGATGGTCGCCGCGCTGGCGGTGCAGGCCGTCGACCCGCTGCCCGTCGCACCGGTCCCGGTTGCGCCGTCGACGGTGGTCGCGGACGAGCAGCGCGTGCCCGAATCGCCCGTCGTGCCGGTATCGCCGCCCGTGGTGCCCGTAGCGCCGGTTGCAGCGCCCCAGACTGTCCCGGTTCCAGCGCCCGTGCCCGCCGAGCCGAACGCGCAGAAGGACATCGTCGTCGTCGGGCAGTCGCGTGATGCGGGGGATCCGCTCCGCGGCGTCAATGCCCAGGCGTTCGGGGCGACGCAGGCGGTCGACAGCGCGGTCGTGGGACCCGTGGCGCGGGTCTACAAGCGCAAGGTGCCGAGCCCGATCCGCAAGGGTATTCACAATTTTCTCTATAACTTGCGCGAGCCGATCGTGTTCGTGAACTTCCTGCTGCAGTTCAAGCCGGGCAAGGCGGCGGAGACGGTCGGGCGGTTCGTGATCAATTCGACGGTCGGCGCGGCGGGGGTCATCGACGTCGCCAAGAAGCGGCCGTTCCGGCTGCCGCGCCGGTCGAACGGCTTTGCCAACACATTGGGGTATCACGGGATCGGCAACGGGCCGTTCCTGTTCCTGCCGCTGGTCGGGCCGACGACGGTGCGCGACCTGATCGGCGGGACGCTCGACCGGTTGCTGTTGCCGACCGCGATCGGGTCGCCGTTCACCGATGCGAGCTATACGGTGCCGGCCGGCGTGCTCGGCGCGCTCGACCACCGCGCCGATTTCGACGAAACTCTCAAGTGTTTGCATGACGATGCGGGCGATCCCTATGCATCGTCGCGCGCCTTCTACCTGCACCGGCGACAGGCGGAGATCGATCATCTCCACCGCCGGCCCCCGGCACCGCCGCCCGAATGCCAGGCGGCGCTGCCCGCGACGCGGATCCCGGTCGGCGCGGCGGGCGCGACCGAAACGGGGCCGCCGCCCGGGCCCTGAGCGGCCTAGCGGCCGCCGTCGCGGCGGGTGAGCGCGGCGACGCAGCTCGCGCGGTCGATCGTGCTGCCGTCGAGCTCGCGCGCGTCGATATAGGTGACCTTGGGCTCGCCCGATCCGGCGGGGTAGAGATAGGCGTCGAGCACGCAAATTCCGCTCTGGAACTGGAGCTTGCGCGCCGCGCCCTCGCGGACATCGGCGTCGGGATCGCCGAACAGCCGGGTCAGGCCGGCGGCGGTCTGGCCGATCACGCGTTCGAGCCCGACGCTGGTATAGGGGATGGCGGGGCGGCCGACCGGCGCGGTCGCGACCGGCGCGGCGCAGCCGGCGAGCGCGAGGCCGAGGGCGATCGCCAGGCCCGGGGCGGACCGCGAGATTGCGAAGCCTTTCAACGCGTTGACACGTGATCTCGTCATCAGCTGGTCCCCCGGGCGCGCACCGCTGCGCGCGTCCCGTGATAAAAATGCGTCGCCATCGCCGCGCCCAGCACGGGGGCGGCGATGTTGAGGATCGGAACCACGAACAGCGCGGTGTTCGCAAGACCCAGCACGAACCGCGACGCCCGCGTCGTCGCACGCCAGCCCCGCATCGCCGCGGCGTCCATGTGGCGCGCCGCGACCATATCGCCGAGATCGCGCCCGAGCAGCCAGCCATTGACCACGAAAAACGCCGCCGCGGTCCCCACACCGGTGACGAGCAGGCCGATATAGACGGGCACCATCAACAGGTTGACGAGCAGCACGCGGAACGCTGAGCGCTGCCCCATCGCGAGGCTGCGCGCGAACGGCACGGGCCGCGCGGTGGCGAGACTAGCGGGATAATGGCGCGCCTCGACCGCGGCGACGACATCGTCGGCGAAGATCCCGACGACCGCGATGGCGACCGCGCGAAACAGGATCCAGACCGCGAGGATGGTCAGGAACAGCGCGACCGCGGCGGCGATCCCGGCCTGGTCGCTGCCCAGCCAGGCGGCGAAAATCGCCTTTGCGCCCAGCCACATGAGCAGGCCGAGCGCGGCGAAGACGAGCAGCGTCACCGCCATCGACTTGGCAAAGACGCGCAGCACCGGCGGATCGCCGAGCTGGCCGAGCGAAAGGAAGA
Source organism: Sphingomonas sp. Leaf30 (assembly GCF_001422525.1). Taxonomy (NCBI): domain Bacteria; kingdom Pseudomonadati; phylum Pseudomonadota; class Alphaproteobacteria; order Sphingomonadales; family Sphingomonadaceae; genus Sphingomonas; species Sphingomonas sp. Leaf30. The sequence goes on from NZ_LMKZ01000001.1 coordinate 459,558, forward strand.
AACCGCGGATCATGCGGCAGCGATGGCCCGCCGCCTCCGGGCCGTCAATGCGGGGCGGCGACTCAGAGCGTGCGGATCAGGCGGACCGCGCGGGCGATCCAGACGGGGCGCTCGATCTGCTGGGGCGCGGCATCGTCGCCGACCGGAATAAGCGTGGGACTGCCGTCGGTTAGCGCGACCAGACGGCCAAAGGCGAAGCGACCGGCGGGGCGGGGGACGAGCACGTCGCGGTAGAGCGCGCTCTCGAATTCGTCGGGGCCGAGCGTGGTGCACCAGAGCACGTCGCCCGTGCGGTAGTCACCGACGCCGGCGGCCACCGTGACCGCGACCTGACCCGGCTCGACATGCGGCGGGGTGGCGAGGTTTGGGCGGGTAGGGGCTTGAATTCCGGTCGAATCCAGGATCGCGACGACGGGCAGATCGGCGCGTTCGGGCATCGTCACGAGATCGACCGCGGCGACGTCGAGCGCGGCGGCGATCCGGTTGAGCCAGCCGACCGACACGGTCCGCGTCCCCGTCTCGAGCCGGCCGATCGTCTGCGCGGTTGTCGGGGGATCACAACGCCTTGCGACGTCGTCGAGCGTCAATCCCTTGGCGCGGCGGACGGCACGGATAGCAGTGATCATCGACAGGCTCCGTCGCTTGCACAAACCAGATAGGTTGTTTTTTCTTGCAATTTCTGGTCGAATATGGCAAGACAATCGGGACTCGGCAAATGGAAAGGGCGGCGCATGCAGGATCTGATCGAGGTCGCGATCGACGGGCGGGGCATGCGGCGGGATGCCAACAGGGAAGGTGAGCGTGAAGCTGACAGGGTCGGTGAGCGGGAGGTGCAGCGGGAAGGTGTCGCGCGTGGCGGGCGGAGCGTCACGGTCAACCGGGCGGAGTCGCCGCTGACCTGGCTGCGGTCGCGCGGGCTGATCGATGCGCGCCAGTTTGCGGCGGGCGAGCGGTTGCGGGCGGCGTACGAGACCGCGTCGATCGCGCCGAGCGTGACGATGCGCTGGACGCCGCGGGTTGATGGCGGCGGGCAGGACACGCTCGACCCGACCGTCGCGCAGATCGCGGCGAAGCGGCGGTTCGACGCGGCGATCGCGGCGGCGGGGCCGGGGCTCGCGGATATACTGTGGCGGGTGGTGTGCGCGGGCGAGGGGCTGCCCGCGGCGGAGCGCGCGCTGTCCTGGCCGGCGCGTGCGGGGCGGCTGGTGCTGACGCTCGCGCTCGATCGGCTCGCGACACATTATGCGGGCGGGCATTATGAGGGCGGGGATGGGGGGCGCGGCTCGCCTTTGCGCGGCGACGGGGTTAAGGGCGCGGCATGCGCTTCGATCTGATCAAATGTCACGGCTCCGGCAACGATTTCCCGCTGATCGACGCGCGTGCGCTGTCGCTGGGCGATGCGGACTGGGCGCGCGTCGCACGCGCGCTGGCGGATCGCGCGGGGCCGGTCGGCGGCGATGGGCTGCTGCTGCTGACCGCGGGTGACGAGGACGGGCGTGCGTTCGGGATGCGGATGTTCAATTCGGACGGGAGCGAATCGGAGACCTGCCTCAACGGGCTGCGCTGCGTCGCGCGCGCGGGGTTCGCCGCGACCGGGCTGACGCGCGCGACCGCTCGGCTGAAGACGAGCGATGCGCTGGTCGTGCGCGACGCGGAGATTGCGCCGGGCGTGTTCACGGTGCGCGAGACCGCGGGGCCGGCGTCGCTCGACGTCGCGGCGTGGCCGATGCATGTCGATGCGGACCAGATCGTCGAGGCGCCGCTGGCCGGACTGCCCTCGACGCGCGCGTTCACCGCGGTGGCGATGCCCAACCCGCATCTGGTGGCGTTCGTCGAGGCGGTCGACGATGCCGAGCTGGTCCGCGTCGGCGAGGCCTGCGAGGCGGCGCCCGACTGGCTGCCCAACCGCGCCAATGTGAGCTTTGTCGAGGTGCGCGGGACCGACCTGTTCGTCCGCACGCATGAGCGCGGGGTCGGGCTGACCGACAGTTGCGGCAGCGCGATGGCGGCGTCGACCTTTGCCGCGTGCCTGACGGGGCGGATCGCGTACGACACGCCGACGACGGTGTTCAACCGCGGCGGGCTGGTCCGCGCCGAGGCGGGGGCGGACGGCATGGTGACGCTGTCGGGCAATGCGACGGTCGAATGGACCGGGTCGGTGACGGTCGATCTCGAGTCCGGCGAACCGGGCGACCTGGTGATTGCGCGGCGGCATGACGAAGAGATTGCCGCCTGGGAAACATTGCGCACCGGAATGTAAAAAAGCGTGTGCATCGTTGCGGCCGGGGTGGCCGTATCTTCGCCGCGGCAGCCGGATCATCGGCGCCGATCAGGAGAGACTGTCATGACCCCCCTGTTTCGTACCACGATCATTGCCGCCGCTGTCGCCGTCAGCGGCACCGCGCTGGTCGCCGCGCAGACCAACCCGATGGTCGGCGGCGCCGCGATGTACCCGACCAAGACGATCGTCGAGAATGCGGTCAATTCGAAGGATCACACGACGCTGGTCGCCGCGGTCAAGGCCGCCGACCTGGTCGAGACGCTGTCGGGACCGGGGCCGTTCACGGTCTTCGCGCCGACCAATGCCGCGTTCGGCAAACTGCCCGCGGGGACGGTCGATACGCTGCTCAAGCCCGAGAACAAGGCGCAGCTGGCGGGCGTGCTGACCTATCATGTCGTGCCGGGGACGATCATGGCCGCCGACATCGCCGCGAAAGCCAAGGCGGATGGCGGGACGGCCAGCTACACCACCGTGCAGGGTGAGCCGCTGATGTTCATGAAGTCGGGCAGCGGCTGGGGCATCATGGACGGCAAGGGGCACAAGGGGCGGATCACGATCGCCGATGTGCGCCAGTCGAACGGGCTGATCCATGTGATCGATACGGTGATGCTGCCGTGAGGGGGTGAGGGTTCGAGCCTCGCGTGCCCTCACCCTCCCACGCTTCGCGTGGGCCTCTCCCTCTCCCCCGGGGGGAGAGGGGTTTTTTTGTCCCTCTCCCCTTGGGGGAGAGGGAAGGAGGAGCCTTTAGGCGACGGGAGGGTGAGGGGTGGTTGGGATGAGGGGTCTCGAGCCTCGCGTGCCCTCACCCTCCCAGGCTTTGCGTGGGCCCCTCCCTCTCCCCCGAGGGGAGAGGGGTATTTTTAGCTGATCAGGAGGCCGGCTAGGGCGGCGGACATGAGGTTGGCGAGGCTGCCGGCGGCGAGGGCGCGGAGGCCGAGTTTGGCGATCATCGGGCGCTGGTTGGGGGCGAGGCTGCCGGTTACCGCCATCTGGATCGCGATCGACGAGAAATTGGCGAAGCCGCACAGCGAGAAGGTGATCACCGCGATCGTCCGCGGGCTGAGCCCGGGTTGGGTGCCAAGCGAGATATAGGCGACGAATTCGTTCAGCACGATCTTCTGCCCGAACAGCCCGCCGGCGATCCCCGCCTCGCTCCACGGCACGTTCAGGAGGAACATGATCGGCGCGAAGACATAGCCGAGCAGACCCTGGAAGCTCAGCCCCGGCAGCCCGATCATGTTGCCGAGCCCGCCGAGCAGGCCGTTGGCGAGCGCGACCAGTGCGACGAACGCCAGCACCATCGCGCCGACCGCGACCGCGAGGCGGACGCCGGTCTGCGCGCCCTGGGCGGCGGCCATGATCAAATTGGCGGGCTTTTCCTCGTCATGCGTCGCCTGCGGCATGGGTTCGCCCGCGGAGGATTCGCCGGGCAGGTCGCCGAGCGCGAGCTCGCCCTCGGGCGGCGTGACGCGGTCGGGCATGATGATCTTCGCCATCAGGATCCCGCCGGGCGCGGCCATGAAGCTGGCGGCGAGGAGATAGTCGATGCGGATGCCCATCGACGCATAGGCCGCGAGGATCGTACCCGCGACGCCGGCCATCCCGCTGGTCATCACGGTGAAGAGCTGCGCGGGGGTGAGGCCGGCGAGATAGGGGCGGATGACGAGCGGCGATTCGCTCTGGCCGACGAAGATGTTCGCCGCCGCGCAGAGCGATTCGACCTTCGACACGCCGATCACCTTCTCGATGCCGCCGCCGACCCAGCGCACCACGAACTGCATGATGCCGAGATAATAGAGGATCGAGACGAGGCTGGCGAAGAAGATGATGACGGGGAGCGCGGCGATCGCGAAGCTCTGGCCGCCGATCTCGGGGGTCGCCATCTTGCCGAACAGGAATTCGGTGCCCTTTTGCGAATAGCCGAGCAGATTGGCGACGCCGCCCGACATGCTGCCGAGCACGACCTTGCCGAAGCTCGAATAGAGCACGAGGATCGCGATGCCCGCCTGGAGCGCGAAGGCGGCGCCGACGATCCGCAGCCGGATCGCGCGGCGGTCGCTCGACAGCAGCACCGCGATGCCGAGGATGACGGCGATGCCTGCAAGGCCGATGATCAGTCTTTCCATGGACGCCCTGCGTTTTGGTACGGTGACACACGCGGCCCCCCGGCTGCGCAAGCGGCCGACATGACACGGGTACGCCGTGCTCGCCAGTCATTTGACGCCTGCACGCTTTCACGGCGCGGTTTCATGGGGGCTAGGCATTTGACGGCGCGCGGCATTTCGCTAGCGTCCGGCGCGATGACCACAGACCTTCCCGCGTTCCCGCGTTCGCTCTTCATTTTCTCTGTCCTCTATGGCGGCATGGTGTGCATCGCCGGCGTGCTGGGGGTGAAACAGGTCGCGCTCGGGCCGCTCGCGGTCGAGGCGGGGATCTTCGCGTTCCTGCTGCTGGTGGTGATCAGCAGCGCGATTTCGGAACTGCACGGGCAGAAGACCGCGACGTTCCTGGTGCGGCTGGGGTTCATTCCGCTGCTGGTGTCGGCGGCGCTGATCCAGCTGGTGCTCGCGCTGCCGCATGATCCGGGGATGTACCCGCCCGCGGTCGACGCCTTCCCGGTCGTCGTCGGGCAGGGCGCGCGGATGATGATGGCGGGGCTGATCTCCTACGGGATCTCGCAGACGCTCAACGTCCTGATCTTCGCGCGGCTGGCGGGGCCGGTCGGGGGCGAGGGGCGGCTGGTGTGGCTGCGCGGGATGATCGCGAGCATCGTGTCGCAGGTGATCGACACGGTGCTGTTCATCACCATCTCGTTCCTCGGCGCGCGGCCGATCGTCGAGCTGATGGCGGGGCAGATGCTGACCAAGGTGGTGCTGTCGGTGGTGCTGGTGCCGTTCGCGATCACCTTCTTCGTGCGGCTGGGGCGGCGGCTGGACCGGGTTTGATCTAGTCCGTCATCCTGACGGACGTCAGGACCCAGGGTCGCGGACGGTGACGCTGCTTGGCTCTGGGTCCTGACGTTCGTCAGGATGACGGAAGGGGGGCAGCGCGGCTTTCGTTCAAGCGCTGCACTGGCTAAGGGGGCGGGATGACCGATCATACGCCCGATCCCGCCCTGCTCGCCAAGGCCGAGACGCTGACCGAGGCGCTGCCCTATCTGCAGCGTTATGCCGGCAAGACCTTCGTCGTGAAATATGGCGGGCACGCGATGGGCGACCCCGAGCTGCAGCGCGATTTCGCCGAGGACATGGTGCTGCTGAAGGCGGTCGGGATCAACCCGGTCGTGGTGCATGGCGGGGGGCCGCAGATCGGCTCGATGCTGAAGCGGCTGGGGG
>NZ_LMKZ01000001.1:465288-502310 GCF_001422525.1 Sphingomonas sp. Leaf30
GGTGCTGGCGGGATCGATCAACAAGGAAATCGTCGGCTGGATCGGCCAGGCGGGCGGCCGCGCGGTCGGGATTTCGGGGAAGGACGCCGGCCTCGTCCTCGCGCAGAAGGTCGGGCACGGGCGCGAGCCCGACAAGCTGCAGGGGATCGAGCGGCATGTCGACCTGGGGTTCGTCGGCGAGCCGATCGCGGTCGACCGGACGATCCTCGACACGCTGATCGCCGCGGACATCATCCCGGTGATCGCGCCGATCGGGATCGGTGCGGACGGCCACACCTACAATATCAACGCCGACACGATGGCGGGCGCGATCGCCGCGGCGATGGGCGCGGCGCGGTTCTTCCTGCTGACCGACGTGGTCGGCGTGCTCGACAAGCAGGGCGAGCTGCTGACCGATCTGGATCCGGCGAAGATCGCCGAGCTGCGCGCCGACGGGACGATCACGGGGGGGATGATCCCCAAGCTCGAGACCTGCGTCGCGGCGGTCGGATCGGGCGTCGACGCGGCGGTGATCATCGACGGGCGCGTGCCGCATGCGATGCTGCTGGAGATTTTCACGCGGCAGGGGGCGGGGACGCTGGTGAGTGCGCGGGGTGGGGCGCGGTAGGGGGCTTTCTGCCGTCATCCCGGGCTTGACCTGGGATCCAGGGTCACGGGCCGTGGTGCTGCTTGGCTCTGGATCCTGACTTTCGTCAGGATGACGGAGTTGGGGCAGGGGGACGCTCTTCTTTCGTCAGGATGACGGGTGGGGGTTGTTTGGGGCGGGCGGGGTTCTCGTTGTCGGTCCGCTGCCTTATATAAGGCATACACCAGCGGAGACCCTTGCCTTGCTCGCCCTTCTTCAGATCGTCCAGTTGCTGCTCAACCTCGTCTGGTGGGTCATCATGATCCAGGCGGTGATGTCGTGGCTCATCGCGTTCAACATCATCAACACGCAGAGCAATGTCGTCCGGTCGGTATGGGAGGCGCTGCAGCGGATCACCGAGCCGCTCTATCGGCCGATCCGGCGGATTCTGCCCGATTTCGGCACGCTCGACCTGTCGCCGCTCGTCGTGCTGCTGATCCTGTACATCCTGACCAACATCGTCGTGCCCAACATTGCGCAGAGCCTGCTCGCCCCCGGGCTGTGAACGAACCGGCCGCCTGGCGTGCGGTGGACGGCGGTCTGGCGATCGCGGTCCGCGTGACGCCGCGCGGCGGGCGGGATGCGCTGGCGGCGGGGACGCCGGAGCATCTGGCCGCGAGACTGGCGGCGGCGCCGGTCGATGGCGCCGCGAATGCCGCGCTGATCGCGCTGGTCGCCAAGAGCTTCGGCGTGCCCAAGCGCGCGGTCAGGATCGTCGCGGGCGAGACCGCGCGGCTGAAACGCCTGCATGTCGCGGGCGACACGCCTGCGCTGGCGGAAATCGCCGCCGCGCTTTAGGACGGCGGGCATGAGTGCGACCATCATCGACGGCAAGGCCTTCGCCGCCGGCCTCCGGGCCCGTATCGCCACCGGCGTCACCGCCTTTGCCGCAGTGGCGGGCCGCGCGCCCGGGCTCGCGGTCGTGCTGGTCGGCGAGGACCCTGCGTCCAACGTCTATGTCCGATCGAAGGGCAAGGCGACGCGCGAGGCGGGGATGGTGAGCGTCGAGCACCGGCTGCCCGCCGATGTCGGGGCCGAGGCGCTGCTCGCGCTGGTCGCGGACCTGAACGCCGATCCGACGATCGACGGGATCCTCGTCCAGCTGCCGCTGCCAAAGCATATCGACGAGCAGGCGGTGATCGCGGCGATCGATCCCGACAAGGATGTCGACGGCTTCCACCCGATCAATGCGGGGCGGCTGGCGACGGGTTCGGCGGGGTTCGTGCCGTGCACGCCGCTCGGCTGCGTGATGCTGCTGAAAAGCGTCGTGCCGAACCTGAGCGGGATGGAGGCGGTGGTCGTCGGCCGGTCGAACATCGTCGGCAAGCCGATGGCGCAATTGCTGCTGCGCGAGAGCTGCACGGTGACCGTGGTGCACAGCCGGACGCGCGACGTGCGCGCGCATGTCGGCGCCGCGGACATCGTCGTCGCCGCGGTCGGGATTCCCGAGATGATCAAGGGTGACTGGCTGAAGCCCGGCGCGACCGTGATCGACGTCGGCATCAACCGGACCGAGGCCGGGCTGGTCGGCGATGTCGAGTTTGCGAGCGCGGCCGGCGTTGCGGGCGCGATCACGCCGGTGCCCGGCGGCGTCGGGCCGATGACGATCGCGTGCCTGTTGCGCAATACGCTGGTGTCCGCCGGGCGGCGCGAAGGTGTCGCGATCGACGAGGCGGCGCTCGACCGGGCCGGCGCATGATCGAGCTCTATATCTCGTCGCTGATCACCTTCTTCGTTGTGATCGATCCGCCGGGCTGCGCGCCGATCTATGCCGGGCTGTCGGCGAGCGCGTCGGCGGCGCAGAAGCGCGCGATGGCGTTCCGCGCGGTCGGCGTGTCGGCGGCGATCCTGTTCGTGTTCGCGCTGTTCGGCGAGGCGTTACTCAAGGGGCTGGGGATCAGCCTGGCGAGCTTCCGGATCGCGGGCGGGATCATGCTGTTCCTGATCGCGCTGGAAATGGTGTTCGAAAAGCGCACCGAACGCCGCGAGGATCGCGCCGCCAAGGTCGCGAGCGATCCCGAAGCCGACGACGTGTCGATCTTCCCGATGGCGATGCCGATGATCGCCGGGCCGGGTTCGATCGCGTCGGTGATGCTGCTGATGAGCCGCAACAGCGGGATCGAGCGCTCGGCGGTGGTGCTGGCGGCGATGGTGACGATCCTGTTGCTGACTCTGGTCGCGCTGCTCGCGGCGGGGCCGATCATGCGGATCCTGGGGGCGAAGATCGAGGCGGTGATCACGCGGCTGCTCGGCGTGCTGCTGGCGGCGCTGGCGGTGCAGTTCGTGCTGGATGGGTTGTCGGTGGTGTTGCGGTAGGTTGGGGTCGGCGTGCGCGGTGCGCCGATTGCCGTCATCCTGACGAAAGTCAGGATCCAGAGCCAAAACCGATACCGCGCGTAACTCTGGATCCTGACTTTCGTCAGGATGACGGGGGGAGGTGAGGAGACGGTGTGCCCACCCCCTGCTACGTCATCCCCGCGGAGGCGGGGATCCATCGTCTATGCAGTTGTTGATGACTCGCAGCCTTTGCCAGTCTGGATCCCCGCCTTCGCGGGGATGACGGTTGGGGGCGGGGTCAGTCGACCTTGAAGAGTCGCAGCGGGGATTTGGCCGGGAGGGGGAGCGGGGTGAGCCAGGCCGGGACCTTGTTCTTTGCCATCTGCGCGTAGAAGCCGTTGGGGCTGCGGGCCTTGTAGTTGGTCGATTCGGCGGCGTTGGGGCAGAGCAGCAACAGGGTCGCGCCGTGGCGCTTGATGATCGCGTGGGCTTCGTCGGGGGTGCGGCCGAAGGCGTGCTGGACGTCGAGGATCGCGGCGCCGTTGCGGTGATAGGGGCCGGCGATCGCATTGTGGTGCGTGATCGTGATCAGCCGCGGGCCCATGTCGACGAAGGTGAAGATCGTCTGCGCGGGGTATTTGTTCAGCGCGAGGAGGACGGTGGTGCGCAGGCAGTTGCCGGTCGCCATGTTGACGCGTTTTTCATAGCCCTTGGGCTTGCCCACGGGGACGTACTTCAGCGCGATGCCGACGAAGAAGCCCGAGACGATCACCAGCGCGCCCGCGGTGCCGAGCACGCGCACCAGCATCGAGCGGTGGCCGAGCAGCCGGGGGACGATCGCCCACGCAAGCGCGACGCCGCCGGGGACCGCGAGCATCTGCGCGGCGGGACCCGCGCGGACCTGCCACAACAGCATCAGGACGGCGAAGGTGGTGAACAGCGCGACCGCGACCCAGCCGATCGCGCTCGGGCGGCGGCGTGCGCGCCATGCGGCGAACAGCGCGCCGAGCAGGCCGATCACCGGCAGCGTCGCGATCGCGACGCCGGTGCGCCAGCTGTGCTTGTAGATCGGTTTCGCCTCACGGACATTGTTCAGCCAGTTGCGCTGAAGCTCGGGCGAGACGCCCTCGGGCCGGGCGAGGCATTGCGGGAACATCAGCGCGAAGCCGATCACGATCGCCGCGCCCGCCGCGACCGCGAGCGCGAGCCGCACCCCGCGCGATGCCGGGCCGAAGCGCGCGAGCAGGAAGAGGAGCATTCCGGCCGCGATCATCACGCTGAGCCAGACGGGCGTCAGCGCGTCGCAGCGCATCGCCTGGTTCGCGTTCGAGGCGAAGAGCGCGAAACCGAGCGTGCTGCCGCCACCCAAGGTCAGCGCATAGACCGCGAGCCGCGGCGCCTCGGCGCGGTCCCAGACCCAGCGCAGGGCGATGATCGCGCCGGCCATCGCGGCATAGGGGAGGAGTTCGAGCCCGATCGACAGCGACACCGCGCTGGCGATCCCGACCAGCGCGCCGCCGCGTCTCGCGCGCGGGTCGCACAGGCCGGCGAGCGTGAGGCTGAGCATCGCGAGCTGCCAGCCGTGATGGTCGATGCGTTCGGGCATGTACATCAGCATCGTCGCGGTTGCGCCGACGAGGAACAGGATCGCGAGCGGCCAGGCGAGCGGGTGGATCAGCCGCCGCACGGTCGCGCCGATGCCGAGCATCGCGATCGACAGCGGCAGCAAGGGCGCGATCCCGCAGGCGAGCCGTTCGGCCCAGCTGTTGCTGGTGAACAGGCGGAAGAACAGGATCAGCCCGGCGATCGGCAGGTCGACGATCCGGCTCCAGTGGATGTCGAAGCCCGCGGGCGGGTTCATCCGGTACTGGCGCAGATCGTACCAGCCCTGGCCGTCCAGCCACGCGCGGACCTGCATCAGGCGCATATTGTCGTCGGTATCGCCGAGCGACAGCCAGCGGACCTGACCCCAGCGGTCGGCCAGCGACCAGGCGGCGACGCCGAGCCATGCCAGCAGCGTCAACGCGACCCAGTGGCGATCGAGCAGGTCGCGCCCCCGCTGCCATGGGGACTGGTGGGGCTGATCCAAAACGCTTTCCTCCTGACCGCGCGCGGACTAATGCGCGGGGCGTGACGTTGAGCGCCGCTGTATCGACGCGCGTGTAAAGAACAAGGCGGGCATGCAGGCGATCAGGCGACAGATGGACCAGATGCGGGCGAGCGGCGTGCTCGGCCAGCTCTTCCGCTTCGGGATTGCGGGCGGGCTGTCGAGCGTGATCTATTCGCTCGTCTATCTGCCGCTGACCAAGTTCGTGTTTCCGCCCGAGCAGGCGGTCGCGGCGGTGCCGTTCGCCTTTGCGGTGGCGGTGACCGCGGGCTATTTCCTGCACAGCCGGTGGAGCTTCAAGGGGCATGCCGCCGAGCCGGGCGGGGCGAAGCACGTCAAGTTCGTGCTGGTGCAGGGCACGGGGCTCGCGCTCAACGCGCTGATCACCTGGGTCGGGACCGCGTTCCTCCATCTGCATCCGTGGGTGCCGCTCGTCCCCGCGGTGTTCCTTGCCGCGATCGTGACGTTCGTGCTCAACCGCTTCTGGGTATTCTCTTGATTATGGCCGATTGCTGATGGACCGCATCGTTTACGACCGGATGGCCGCGCATGATTCCACGCATTGGTGGTACCGCGCGCGCCGCGACATCCTGGCGGATTATCTGACACGCTATGGCGGCCTGCCGGCGGATGCGAAGATCCTCGAGATCGGCTGCGGGACCGGGCACAACCTGCCGATGCTGGCGGGGTTCGGCGAGATCGACGCGATCGAGATCGACCCGGCGGCGCGCGAGATCGCGAGCGCACGGCTCGGCAAGCCGGTCGGGGCGGCGCCGCTCCCCGAGCTGCCGGGGGTGCCGCGCGGGCATTACGACCTGATCGCGGTGCTCGACGTGGTCGAGCATATCGCGGACGACGTCGCGGCGCTGAAGGCGATGGCGCAGTGCCTCGCGCCCGGTGGCAAGATCCTGATCGCGGTCCCGGCCCACCAGTGGCTGTGGAGCGCGCACGACACGGTCAACCATCACCATCGCCGCTATTCGAAGGCGACGCTGAAGACGGCGATCGCGGCGGCGGGGCTGAAGCCCGACAAGCTCGGCTATTTCAATTCGCTGCTGTTCCCGCTGGCGGCGGCGGCGCGGATCGCCGGGCGGCTGTCAGGCCGCGACGACAGCGACGATTCGCCGCCCGCCAAGCCGCTGAATGCGCTGTTCGAGCGGATCTTCCGGCTAGAGCGGCATCTGGTCGGGCGCGTGCCGATGACGCCGGGGGTTTCGATCGTGACGCTGGCGGTGCCTGGGTAGGGGGTGAGGCTTCGACTTCGCTCAGCACGAACGGGGGTGTGGGGCGGTGGAGCGGTTGGGTGTGGTTCGCACGATCCCTCTGCGATCCCTCCCCGGCGTAGGCCGGGGTCCAGTTGGGGGACGGTGCTGACGGGCGCTGCGCTTTATTACTCTGGCTTTCCCAGCTGGGCCCCGGCCTTCGCTGGGGTGGGGGCTCATGTGTAGGGTGCGTGCCGGGGGGTGCTTCGGCTTCGCTCAGCACGAACGGGGGGTGGGGGCGGTGCTGCGGTTGGGTGGGTTTCGCCCGTGACGTCTCTCCAATTCCTCCCCGGCGGAGGCCGGGGTCCAGTTGGGGGACCGTTGTGACGGCGGTTGCGCTTCGTTACTCTGGCCTTCGCAGCTGGGCCCCGGCCTTCGCCGGGGTGGGGGCTCAGGTATGGGGTGCGTGCCGGGGGGTGCTTCGGCTTCGCTCGGCACGAACGGGGGGCTTTGCGAGCCGGTGCTTGCGGGGTGGGGCCCCACCCCAACCCCTCCCCTGAAGGGGAGGGGCTTTTTTAAGTAACGGGGGTTTCGGTCGGTTCGGCGCGGAAGCCTAGGGTGGCTTTGCCCTGGATGGGGCCGGCGATGTCGGCGACGATGTAGAGGGGGCGGCGCTTGGATTCGACGTAGAGCCGGCCGAGATATTCGCCGATCATGCCGAGCACGAACATCTGCACCGCGCCGAGGAAAACCGTCACCAGCATCGTCGAGGTCCAGCCCTGCACCGCGCTGCCCGAGAGCCAGCCGATCGCGATGTAGACGAACAGCAGCAGCGAGACGCCGGTGAGCGCGAGGCCGGCATGGCTGGCGAAGCGCAACGGGGCGGTCGAGAAGCCGGTGACCGCGTCGAAGGCGAGGCGCATCATCTTGGCGAGCGGATAATTGGTCTCGCCCGCATGCCGCTCGGCGCGGTCATAGGCGAAGGGGACCTGGCGGAAACCGATCCAGGCGACCATGCCGCGGATGAAGCGCGCCTGTTCGGGTAGCGACAGGAACGCGTCGAGCGCGCGCCGGCTCATCAGCCGGAAATCGCCGGTGTCGACCGGGATCGGCGTGTCGGTCATCTTGGTCAGCAGGCGGTAGAAGGCGGCGGCGGTGGCCTTCTTGAACACCGTCTCGCCCGCGCGCTGGCGACGGACCGCGTAGACGACGTCGGCCTGCTGCTCGGCCATCGCGGCGCGCATCTGGGGGAGAAGCTCGGGGGGATCCTGGAGATCGGCGTCGATGATCAGGATCTGCTCGCCCGCGCACAGGTCGAGCCCGGCGGTGAGCGCGAGCTGATGCCCGTGGTTGCGCGACAGGTTGATCGCGACGAGCCGGGGATCGGCGGCGGCGAGACGCTGCATCACCGACCAGCTGTCGTCGCGCGAGCCGTCGTTGATCAGTACGATCTCGTAATCCTCACCGACCGCGCTCTGCGCCGCGCCCGATATGCGCGCGTGGAGGAGGTCGAGGCAGGCGGCCTCGTTGTAGCAGGGGACGACGACGGAGAGCGCGGGACGGTGCATCCCCGCTCTCTAGCCGCCCCCGCGCGCGGCGTCATCGTTTGTTCTTGGGGGAGGATTAAGCGTCAGGCCTTGGCCAGCGCGGTGGCGCGGGCTTCGACGAGGCGTTCGAGGATCGTGAGGGGGACGGCGCCGTCGCGCAGCACTTCGTGGAACTGCTTCACGTCGAACCTGTCGCCCAGGATCTTCTTCGCGGTGTCGCGGGCGCGGAGCCAGCTGATGTGGCCGAGTTTGTAGCTGCAGGCCTGGCCCGGCATCGTGCAGTAGCGCTCGATCTCGCGCTGCGAACGGGGGCGGGCGAAGCCGACGGTGTCGACGAAATAGTCGGTCGCCTGTTCGCGCGTCCAGCGCTTGGCGTGGATGCCGGTGTCGGCGACGAGGCGCGCGGCGCGGAAGAGGAAGGACTGGAGATAGCCTGCGCGTTCGATCGGGCCGGCATAGCCGCCAAGCTCGTCGGCGAGCTGTTCGGCGTAGAGCGCCCAGCCCTCGACATAGGCGCCGAAGAACGAGAATTTGCGCAGCAGCGGCGTGTCGAGCCCGGCGACGAGGCTGAGCTGGAGATGATGCCCCGGCACGCCCTCGTGATAGGTGAGCGAGGGCAAAGTGTATTTGGGCCAGTCGGCGACGCTTTTCAGGTTGATGAAGTAGATGGCGGGCCGCGACCCGTCGAGCGCGGCGAGCCGGTAATAGCCGTTCGAGGCGCCGTCCTGGATATCGGTCGGGACCGCGCGGATCTGGAGCGGGGCGGACGGCGGGTTTATGAACGCCTGGGGGAGCTTGGCCTGCATCGCGGCGAGCCCGGTGTTGAGCCCGGCGATGAGGTCGGTGCGGCCGGCGGGCGTGTCGGGATAGAGCTGTGCCGGGGTGGCGTTGAAGGCGGCGAGGCGTGCGCCGATGCTGCCCTTGGTCAGGCCTTGCGCCTTGAGGATGGTGTCGAGTTCGGCGCCGATCTGCGCGACCTGGTCGAGGCCGAGCTTGTGGACCTCGTCGGGGGTGAAGTTGGTGGTGGTCGCCTGGGCGAGCGCGGCGGCGTAGATCGCGTCGCCGCCGGGGACCGCCCAGAGCCCGGCCTCGGCGCGGGCCGTGGTGCGGAGCTGCTTGACCAGCGCGATCTGGCGGTCGAGCGCGGGATAGACCTTGTCCGTCACGAGCGCGGTGGCGCGGCGGTCCCAGTCGCCGGTCAGCCCGGCGGCTTTGGTGCGCGTCGCGACCGAGGTGACGAGGCCGCTTTGCGCGGGCGCGGGGGCGCGCAGCGCCGCCATCTGGCCGAGCGCGAGGTCGAGCGAGAAGCCGGGGGCGACGAGGCCGCGTTTCGCACGCTCGGCCTGCGTCGCGGTGTCGCCGTCGAGCGCGGTCGCGAAGGCGTCGAGGCGCGCGCAATAGGCGTCGGCGTCGGCGGCGGTCTTGATCGTGTGCGCGCTGTCGAGGAAGTCGGGGACGTCGAAATAGGCGCCGTCCTGCTGGCTGATGACATAGGGGTTGGTGGGGGAGCCGAGCCCGAATTTTTCGGCGGCGGTGCGCTGCTGGTTTTGCGAATAGAGCACGACCTCGCGGTTGAGGCGGCCGGCGTCGGAGAGCATGGCGGGGGGCACGGCCTCGATCTGCGCGATCGTGCGGGTGGTGCGCGCGAGGTTCGCCCTGACCGCGCCGGGGGTGTAATCGCCGAGCCGGCTTTTCAGCGCGGCGTTCGCGCCCTTGTCGAGCCCGAGCTGCGTGGCGAATTCGGGGGCGTATTTGAGGTTCGCGTCGAAGATCGAGGTGAGGAGCGCGTCGAGCTTCGCGTCGCCGGGGGTGGCGCCGGCGGCGAGGGCGGCGCGGGGGAGGAGGGCGAGCGTGGCGAGCATGCTCGCGGACGAGAGGAAGGCGCGACGGTTCATGTGATGGGTCCCCCGGGGTGTTGGGGTGGATAGTAGCCGGGGAATTGTGCGGGGCAAGCGCGGGGGGCGTGGGAGTGACGGGGCGTGTCCTGCCGCGTCGTCATCCCCGCGGAGGCGGGGATCCATAGTCTATGCGGTTGGTGATGGATCGCCGGCGGTAGCCAGTCTGGATCCCCGCCTGCGCGGGGATGACGGGGGAGGGGTGGCTCTCCCCTTTCGTCATCCTGGGCTCGACCCAGGATCCAGGGTTACGGGCGTCGCGCTGCTTGGCTCTGGATCCTGACTTTCGTCAGGATGACGGTGGGGTGGGGGGCACGTTCGCGCGCTTCGTCGGCGGGGGCGGGGTGAGGGAGTGTCTGCCCGCGCCGTCATCCCCGCGGAGGCGGGGATCCATAGGCTATGCGGTTGGTGATGGATCGCCGGCGGTCGCCAGTCTGGATCCCCGCCTCCGCGGGGTTGACGGCGAGGGGGTCGGGGACTGGGGTGAGGACGGCGGGGGGCGGGCCGCTTTCCCTTACACGCGTTCGACGGTGTTGACGGCGTCGGCGGCGCGGAGGCCGGCCATGAGGCGCATGAGTTGCTGGATGTCGTGGACCTCGACGTCGATCTCGTTGGTGTGGAAGCTGGTGTCGCGCGTGTCGAGGCGGAGGTTGATGATGTTGGCCATGTGCGTGCCGATGATCGACGCGACCACGCCGAGCGAGCCGGGCTCGTTCTTGACCATCACCGAGATGCGCGCGACCGCGCCTTCGGTCTTTTCGCCCCAGGCGACGTCGACCCAGTCGGTCTCGTTCTCGGTCCGTTCGGCGAGTTCGGCGAGCACGCGGCAGTCGATCGCATGGACCTCGATCCCCGCATCGGGACGGCGCAGCCCGACGATGCGGTCGCCCGGCACCGGGTGGCAGCAGGTGGCGAGGTCATAGGCGACGCCCGGCGTCAGCCCCTTGATCGAGATCGCGCTCGACTGCGGCGCGACCGCATGGCCGAGATCGGCGCCGGTCGAGCCCGGCATCAGCGCCTCCATCACCTGTTCGTCGGACACGGTGCGGCGCGCGATCGCGACCATCAGCGCGCCCTCGTCGGCGAATTTGAGCCGCTTGAGCGCGGGCTCGGTCGCGTCGGGGCCGATCGGCGCGGGAAGGCGCGAGGCGATGTCGTCGAACAGCGTGCGGCCGAGCGCCTCCTGCTCGACGCGCTCCTTGTGGCGCAGATGGCGGCGGATCGCGGCGAGCGCCTTGCCGGTGGTCGCGACGTTGAGCCAGTGCGGTTGCGGCGACTGGCCCTTCGAACGCAGGATCTGCACCTGGTTGCCGTTTTCGATCACGGTCGAGAGCGGCACGACGCGGCCGTCGATCTTCGCGCCGACCGCCTGGTCGCCGAGATCGGTGTGGACCGCATAGGCGAAGTCGATCGGCGTCGCGCCCTTGGGCAGCTGGATCAGCTCGCCCTTGGGGGTGAAGGCGAAGATGCGGTCGGCGTACATCGCCATCCGGGTGTGTTCGAGCAGCTCCTCGGGGCTTTCGGCGGTGTCGAGGATCTCGACCAGGTCGCGGATCCAGCTGACCTGATGCTCGCCGCCGCCGATCGTCTGGCCGCCGCTCTTCTGCTTGTACGCCCAGTGCGCGGCGAGGCCGAATTCGGCCTGGGCGTGCATCGCCTCGGTCCGGATCTGGATCTCGATACGCGCATTGTCGGCATGGATCACGCTGGTGTGGAGCGAGCGATAGCCGTTGCGCTTGGGCGTCGAGATGTAATCCTTGAACCGGCCGGGCACCATCGGCCAGCGCTGGTGGATGATGCCGAGCGCGGCGTAGCAGTCCGCCTCGGTCGGGACGATCGCGCGGAACGCCATCACGTCGGACAATTGCTCGAAATTGATGTGCCGTTCGGACATCTTGCGGAAGATCGAATAGGGATGCTTCTCGCGCCCCGCGACCTCCGCCTCGATGCCGGCGCGCGACAGCACGAGTTTGAGCCCCGAGGCGATCTTGGCGATGCGGTTGCCGTCGCCGTCCTTCAGCTGCTCGAGCCGGCGGTTGATCGATTCGGAGGCCTCGGGTTCGATCTGTTCGAAGGCGAGCGTCTGCATCTCGCGCATGAACTCGTACATGCCGATCCGCTCGGCGAGCGGCGCGTAGATGTCCATCGTCTCCTTGGCGATGCGACGGCGCTTCTCGGGCTTGGCGATGTGATGCAGCGTGCGCATGTTGTGCAGCCGGTCGGCGAGTTTCACCAGCAGCACGCGGATGTCGTCGGACATGGCGAGCAGGAACTTGCGCAGGTTTTCGGCGGCGCGCTCGTTCTCGGTCTGCGCCTCGATCTTGCTGAGCTTGGTGACGCCGTCGACGAGCCGCGCGACCGACGGGCCGAACAGCCGCGTGATCTCCTCGGGTGTGGCGACGGTATCCTCGATGGTGTCGTGGAGGATCGCGGTGGCGATCGTCTCGTCATCGAGATGCAGATCGGTGAGGATGCCCGCCACCTCGATCGGATGGCTGAAATAGGGATCGCCGCTCGCACGCTTCTGCGACCCGTGCGCCTGCATCGAAAACACATAGGCGCGGTTCAGCAGGGCCTCGTCGGCATCGGGATCGTAATCGAGGACTCGATCGACG
Organism: Sphingomonas sp. Leaf30; assembly: GCF_001422525.1. Lineage (NCBI taxonomy): Bacteria > Pseudomonadati > Pseudomonadota > Alphaproteobacteria > Sphingomonadales > Sphingomonadaceae > Sphingomonas > Sphingomonas sp. Leaf30. The sequence goes on from NZ_LMKZ01000001.1 coordinate 477,557, forward strand.
AGTTCATATTGGCGCAACACGGAACATAGATGGGGCCGCAGCGTGTTGCTTTGCAACCAAAAGCGTCCGGTCACCGTGATAGACGCACTCGATGAGCGCATCGCGCGGCGGAATGCGATAGGCTAGACCGGGGTCGGGGGGAGCCGGGACGATGGGGATTTCGGGGGGGATTTCGCGGGGAACTTCGCGGGGAATTTCGCGGGGGATTTTGCGCGAGCCGCTGCGGGAATGCAGCCTGCCGGCGGCGCTCGAGGCGATGGGGGAGCGCTGGTCGTTCCTGATCCTGCGCGCGGCGTTCAACGGGCTGCATCATTTCGAGGAATTCCAGGCCGAGCTGGGCATCGCGCGCAACATCCTGGCGAACCGGCTCGCGCGGCTGGTCGAGCACGGGATCCTCGCGCGGCGGCCCTTGCCCGAGGATCGCCGCAAGATCGCCTATGCCCTGACCGAAAAGGGTTTCGCACTGCTGCCGACGATGATCGCGCTCCGGCAATGGGGCGAGCGGTGGGAGACGCGGATCCCGGCCTTCCCGATCCTGGTCGACGCGCGCGACCGGCAGCCGATCGAACAGGTCGCGGTGCGCGCGCATGACGGCCGCGTGCTGGGCCGGGGCGAGCTGATCTGGGCGCTGCCGGGGGAGATCGGCGCGACGGACTGAGCGGTCAGGCGGGAGTGGCGAGCCGCGCGATATGGTCGCGGATCGCGGGCGGCAGGCTCGCGGGGCGGCCGGTCGCGAGATCGACATGGACGCTGACCATCATGATCACGGTGTGGAGCGCGCCGGTAGCGGCATGCGTCAGCTCGATCCGCTTGGTGAGGCTCGACGTGCCGACCCGCTCGATCCGGACATGCGCCGCGATCGTGTCGCCGAGGCGGAAGGGCGCGAGATAGTCGATCTCGGTGCGGCGGACGTTGAATTCGGTGTCGTCCCAGCCGGGCACCGCGGCGGCGATCCCGCTCCAGTCCCAGAAGTCGGTGATCGCGACATCGGCATATTCGAGATAGCGCGAGTTGAAGACGATCTTCTGCCCGTCGATCTCGGCGTAGCGGACGCGGAAGCTGGTGGAGAAGGCGAAGCCGGGGCGGGTCATGGCTTTGGGGGATGGCTGGGGCGGGGGGTGGCGTCAACCTTTCGGGGGGCGCGTCTCTCCACGCCGTCATCCTGGACTTGATCCAGGATCCAGAGCCACGGGCGGCGTGCTGCTTGGCTCTGGGTCCTGACGTTCGTCACAGGATGACGGCTGGGGGCGGCGGGTCAGCCGGCGCCTTGGGCGGGGGTGTTGACGCCCATGCTCTGGAGGTAGCGCTTCACGTTGCGCGCGGCCTGGCGGAGGCGTTGTTCGTTCTCGACCATCGCGATGCGGACATAGCCCTCACCATTCTCGCCGTAGCCGACGCCGGGCGCGACCGCGACGTGCGCGTGGGTGAGGAGCTGCTTGGTGAATTCGAGGCTGCCGAGATGCGCGAGCGCGGGCGGGAGCGGCGCCCAGGCGAACATCGAGGCGCGCGGCGAGGGGATGTGCCAGCCGGCGCGGCCGAAGCTTTCGACCAGCACGTCGCGGCGCTTGTGATAGAGCTCGCGGTTGCGCGCGACGATGTCCTGCGGGCCGTTCAGCGCGGCGCAGGCGGCGGCCTGGATCGGGGTGAAGGCGCCGTAGTCGAGATAGCTCTTCACCCGGCTCATCGCCGCGATCAGCGTCTTGTTGCCGACCGCGAAGCCGATCCGCCAGCCCGCCATCGAATAGGTCTTGCTGAGCGAGGTGAACTCGATCGCGATGTCCTTGGCGCCCTTGACCTGGAGGATCGAGGGGGTCGGATTGCCGTCATAATAGAGCTCGGAATAGGCGAGGTCGGAGATGATCCAGACCTTGTTCTCCTTCGCCCAGGCGACGAGCCGTTCGTAGAAGGCGAGGTCGACCGCCTCCGCGGTCGGGTTGGACGGATAGTTGACGACGAGGATCGACGGGCGCGGCACGGTGAACGCCATCGCGCGCTCGAGGCTCTCGAAATAGGCGTCGTCGGGGGTGGTCGGCACCGCGCGGATCGTCGCGCCGGCGATGATGAAGCCGAAGGTGTGGATCGGATAGGACGGGTTGGGCGCGAGCACGACGTCGCCGGGCGCGGTGATCGCGGTGGCGAGGCTGGCGAGCCCTTCCTTCGAGCCCATCGTCACGACGACCTCGGTCTCGGGATCGACGTCGACGCCGAAGCGGCGGCCATAGTAATTGGCCTGCGCCTTGCGGAGACCGGGAATGCCGCGCGACTGCGAATAGCCGTGCGCGCCGGGCTTGCTGGCGACCTCGACGAGCTTGGCGATGACGTGCTCGGGCGGCGGCAGGTCGGGATTGCCCATGCCGAGATCGATGATGTCCTCGCCGCCCGCCCGCGCCGCCGCCCGCATCGCGTTCACTTCGGCGATGACATAGGGTGGCAGGCGTTTGATGCGGTAGAAATCGTCGGACATGATCGGCCCCGAGCTGGAGGAAGGGGTGCTGTACCGTATGCCGCGGGGGGCGTCATCCACCGCGTTTGGGTTCTGGTGGGAAAGGTGGGGGGTGGAGGCGGCGTGCCCGCCCTTTGTCATCCCCGCGGAGGCGGGGATCCATAGTCTATGCGTTTGCCGATGAGTCGCGGCGTTTGCCAGTCTGGATCCCCGCCTTCGCGGGGATGACGGAAGGGGAGGATGGCTGGGTGCTTTCGCCGGGTGGGGGAGTGGGTTAGGCTTGGGCAAAAGGAGAGGTTGCCCATGTCCGAGACGCCGGGGATTGCCGCACCGACGCTGGCCGAGTTGCAGCACTGGACCTGGGTGATGGGGCGGGCGCAGCAGATGATGATGGCGCAGGGGCTCGATGCGATCACCGCGCCGCTCGATGCGGCGGTGCCGGAGGCGATGGTGGTGCCGGGGTTCAACGATCCGGCGACGATTGCGCGGGTGCGCGATTTCTGGCGGGACGGCTTTGCGCTGTGGCAGCAGATGCTGGTGCCCGCGGGGGGCGGCGCGGCGCCCCCGCCCGAGCCCGGGCCCGCGACCGACAAGAGGTTCAAGGCGGCGCAGTGGCGCGAGCCGGTGTTCGACCTGATCCGGCAGAGTTACCAGACGATCGGCGACCAGATGCTGCGCAGCGTCGACGCGGTCGAGGGGCTGGAGCCGCGGCAGAAGGAGCAGCTGCGCTTTGCGACGCGCGGCTTCGTCGATGCGATGAGCCCGACCAACTTCGCGCTGACCAACCCCGAGGTGATCGAGAAGACGATCGAGACGCGCGGCGCCAACCTGTTGCAGGGCCTGCAGAACATGATGGCGGACATCGGCCGCGGGCAGCTCAGCCACACCGCACAGGGCAGTTTCGAGCTGGGCCGCAACCTGGCGATGACGCCGGGCAAGGTCGTGCTGCGCACGCCGCTCTACGAGCTGATCCATTATGCGCCGACCACCGAGCGCGTGCAGACGACGCCGCTGGTGATCTTTCCGCCGTGGATCAACCGCTTCTACATCCTCGACCTGAACCCCGAAAAGAGCTTCATCCGCTGGGCGGTCGAGCAGGGCTTGAGCGTCTTCATGGTGTCGTGGAAGTCCGCGGACGCGAGCATGAAAGACGTGATCTGGGACGATTATGTCGCCGCGCAGATCGAGGCGATCGAGACGGTGCGGAGCCTGCTCGACGTGCCCGCGGTGCACACGATCGGCTATTGCGTGGCGGGGACGACGCTGGCCGCGACGCTGGCGGTACTGAGCGCGCGGGGACAGGCGGAACGGGTGGCGAGCGCGACCTTCTTCACGGCGCAGGTCGATTTCGCGGATGCGGGCGAGCTCGCGCATTTCATCGACGATGAGCAGATCGCGCTGCTCGGCACGCTGTCGCCCGAGGGGTTTCTCGACGGGCGCTACATGGCGGCGACGTTCAACCTGCTGCGCGGGCGCGACCTGATCTGGAATTACGTCACCAACAACTATCTGCTCGGCAAGGATTATGTGCCGTTCGACCTGCTCCACTGGAACGGCGACACGACCAATCTGCCGGCGAAATGGCACAAGGCCTATCTGACCGACCTGTACCGCGACAATCTGCTGGTCGAGCCGGGCGCGATGGTGGTGGACGGCACGCCGGTCGACCTCGGCCGTGTGACGACGCCCGCCTATGTCCAGGCGGGGCGCGAGGATCATATCGCGCCGGCGGCGAGCGTGTGGAAGCTGACGACCGCGCTGTCGGGGCCGGTCCGCTTCGTGCTGGCGGGGTCGGGGCATATCGCGGGCGTGGTCAACCCGCCCGCCGCGGGGAAATATCAATATTGGACGCTGGATCCGGCCAGCACCGACACGCCGGCGAGCCTAGATGAATTCGTCGCCGCGGCGGTCGAGACCAAGGGGAGCTGGTGGCCCGACTGGGTCGCGTGGCTGCGCGCGATGGGGGACGAGACGGTCGCGGCGACGGGGGCGCGGATCCCGGGCGAAGGCGCGCTGCCCGCGCTTGGCGAGTCGCCGGGCGACTATGTGCGGATGCGGTGAGCGCAGGCCGCGTCCAGCGCCCGTTAACCAACACGTTGAATCGGGGAATATATTGCACTGCACAATGACGATTGTCGGGGCGTTGCAACTGTGATATATTGCGACGCAACACGATAAGGCGGGGGCAGATGTGATGCGGGGGTCTGGTTCGAAGTCGGGCGATCGCGGGACGGTCAAATCCGTCGCGCCGGCGCGAGCCAAGCGAGTCGCCAAGCCCGTCGCGTTGCCCCCGGCCGAGATGGTCGCGGCGGTTGAGACGGCCCCGGTCACGGAGCCTACCCCGATTGTCGAGCCTGCTCCGGCAACCGTGCAAGCCCTCGAAATCGCACCGCCCGAGACCGCGCCCGTCGCGCCTCCCGAGACTGCGCCCGAGATGGCGGTCGCCCCGGTCGAGGGGGCGGCGGGGATTGCTGCGGCGGACATTGCCGCGCAGCCCGTGAGCCCCGACGAGGCGCAGCCCGCCGCGTCCGACGACGCGCAGCCTGTGAGCACCGACGAGGTGCCGCCCGCCGTGACCGGCGTCGCGGTGCCGCTTGCAACACCCGTTTCGACACCAGCAGACATCGTCGTTCCCGTCGGAGCGGCGCGTACAGGAAAGGATGGCATGATGAATTTCGACACCGGCACGATCGAAAAGACCCAGGCAATGTTCGCCGACCTCTCGACCCGCGCGAAGGGCGCGATGGAGAAGAGCGCGGCTGCGTTCGAGGACGCCAATGCGTTCGCCAAGGGCAATATCGAGGCGATCGTCGAATCGTCGAAGATCGCCGCCAAGGGCGCCGAGACGCTGGGGCATGAGGTTTCGGCCTATGCCAAGGCGTCGTTCGAGGGCGCGACCGAGGCGATGAAGACGCTCGCCGCAGCCAAGTCGCCGACCGAGTTCATGAAGCTGCAGGGCGATTACATGCGCACCGCGTTCGACACGCTGATCGCGGACAGCGCGCGTTCGACCGAGATGATGATGAAGATGGCGGGCGAGATCACGCAGCCTCTGTCCAACCGGGTCGCGCTGGCGACCGAGAAGCTGAAGATCGCCAACTGAGCCGGTGACCGGGGTCGGCGCCGCGGGCGCCGTCCCCCGCCGGACGCGAGACGGGAGGGGCAGGCAGGGGATCCCTTGCCTGCCCCTTTTGCGTGGGCGCTGCTGGCGGGCGCTTGTGACGGGCCCTTTTGCCGGGCCTCATAGGTTGCCCTTTTAGCGGGCGGGGCTTGCTCTTCGACCATCAGGTGCCATATTTTCACGTCATGGCGCTGACACCGAAAATACTGGTTCCGATGACGATGACCGAGCGACGCTATAGCCGTGTTGAAGACGGGATCCGTGCCGAAGACGGGAACTCCGACGGCACCGGGGATTCCGGCGGCAACGACCGGGGAAATGTCGGCATCGCGACCAAGACGCGGTCGCGCACCAAGCAGCCGACGCCGTACCGCGTGCTGATGCTCAACGACGATTACACGCCGATGGAATTCGTCGTGCTGTGCCTGCAGCGCTTCTTCCGCATGGACATGGAGGCGGCGACGCGGGTGATGCTCCACGTCCACCAGAAGGGCGTCGGCGTGTGCGGGACGTTCAGCTACGAGGTTGCCGAGACCAAGGTCAGCCAGGTGATGGATTTCGCGCAGCAGAACCAGCACCCGCTGCAGTGCACGCTCGAAAAGGCCTGATCGCACGGTTTTGAGGGCGCGTCGGGTGCTAGGCCCGGCACTGAGCCCGGCGGGTCAGCGCGCGGGCGGGAGCCAGCGCAGGTCGAGACCGTCGAACCGGTTCACATAATTGGCGGCGCGCAGCAGCGCGGTCTCGTCGGTGAACGACACGCGGCCAGCACCACGCGCGATCAGCCCGTCCTCCTCGAGCTGGCGGAGCATGCGGTTGACATGGACCGCGGTCAGCCCGGTCGCGTCGCCAATCTCCTCCTGCGTGAGCGGCAGCGCGAAATCGGTGGTCGCGGCCTGTCCGGTCAGCCGGATGCGGTTGCGGATCTCGAGCAGCAGCGCGGCGACGCGGACCTTGGCCGAGGTCCGGCCGAGGGCTGCGAGCCGGTCGGTGAGCGCGACCTTTTCCATCTGGTTCATCACCATGATGACCGCGGCGAGCCGCGGATGTTCGGTCAGCAGCCCGGCCATCAGCGTCCGGTCGAACGGGCAGACGGTCAGGTCGGTCATCGCGACGATCGTCTCGGGCGAGTCGCGGTAGACGAGCGCCGAGACCGCGAGCATGTCGCCGGGAAACAGGAAGCGCAGGATCTGGCGGCTGCCGTCGTCGAGCAGGACATAGCTCATCGCCATGCCGCGCTGGAGGATGAAGAGCTCGGCCATCGGGTCGTGCTCGCGCAGCAGGATCGTGCCGCGGCGCAGGTCGCGCGGGCGCTCCTCGAGGCGCGTCAGTGCCGCGGTCTCGCTCTCGGTCAAGGTGATGTAATCGCCGAGACGTTCGGCGAAGCAGCTGTGCGGCACTCTAATCGGCTCCCCGTCCGCGCCCCAAAGAGCAAAGCCCTCGATTTTACGCATTAAAGTCGATCAATAGGGCCGGTATGAGCCACATTTGGTTGACCGCCAAGCGCGCCTGCGGACGCAGGCCCGCCATGCGGCCGGGCTTGCGCGGATCGTGCGGGGCGATAGACAGCCGGGGATGGACCGTATTCTCATTCGCGGCGGCAACCGCCTGACCGGGCGCCTGCCCATTTCCGGCGCGAAGAACGCCGCGCTCACGCTGATGCCCTGCGCATTGCTGACCGAGGAGCCGCTGACGCTGCGCAATTTGCCGCGGCTGGCCGACGTCGACGGGTTCGGGCATCTGCTCAACCAGCTGGGCGCGTCGACCGCGATCCAGGGGACGCGCCCTGAGGATTTCGGGCGGGTGATGACAATCCGCGCGGGCAATCTCACCTCGACTGAGGCGCCCTACGACATCGTGCGGAAGATGCGTGCGTCGATCCTCGTGCTCGGGCCGCTGCTCGGGCGCGGTGGCGAGGCGACGGTGTCGCTGCCCGGCGGCTGCGCGATCGGCAACCGGCCGATCGACCTGCATCTGCGCGCACTCGAGGCGATCGGCGCCGAGCTGGAGATGGCGGCGGGCTATGTGAAGGCGACCGCGCCGGGCGGACGGCTGACGGGCGGGCGCTATCGCTTCCCGATCGTGTCGGTCGGCGCGACCGAGAATGTCGTGATGGCGGCGGTGCTCGCGCGCGGGACCAGCGTGATCGAGAATGCCGCACGCGAGCCCGAGATCGTCGACCTGTGCCGCTGCCTCGTCGCGATGGGCGCGTCGATCGACGGGATCGGCACCGAGACGCTGACGATCGAGGGTCGCGACCGGCTGCACGGCGCGACCTATGCGGTGATGCCCGACCGGATCGAGGCGGGCAGCTATGCCTGCGCGGCGGCGATCACCGGCGGCGACCTCGAGCTGACCGGCGTGACCGCGTCGGACATGGGCGCGACGCTCGACGCGCTGGTCGAGGCGGGGGTGAGCGTTACCCCGACCAAGGACGGCATCCGCGTCGCGTCGGACGGGCATCTCCAGCCGCTGACGCTGTCGACCGCGCCCTATCCGGGCTTTGCGACCGACATGCAGGCGCAGTTCATGGCGATGCTGTGCAAGGCGGACGGCGCGAGCGTGCTGACCGAGACGATCTTCGAGAACCGCTACATGCACGTGCCCGAGCTGGCGCGGATGGGCGCGGACATCCAGGTGCGCGGCCGTACCGCGGTGGTGCGCGGCGTCGACAAGCTGGTCGGCGCGCCGGTGATGGCGACCGACCTGCGCGCGTCGATGAGCCTGATTTTGGCTGGGCTCGCGGCGGATGGGGAGACGTCGGTTGGGCGGGTCTACCATCTCGACCGGGGGTATGAGCGGCTTGAGGAGAAGCTCAGCGCGGTCGGTGCGGATATCGAGCGGGCGAGCGACGGGTGAGGCTTCGGGCGTCGGACGTCCCTCCACCGTCATCCTGACGAAAGTCAGGATCCAGAGCCATTAAGCGCGGAGCCTGTAACCCTGGGTCCTGACTTTCGTCAGGATGACGGGAAGGGGTGGCGGGTGCCGCGCGTCAGGCGATGCGGTCGGGGACTTCGGCGGCGTCGTGTTCGATCGTGGTGGCGGGGGCGACGGCTTCCCAGGGGAAGACGAACCAGTCCTTGGTGTCGCGGCGGTCGATCGTGCGCGCGGTGTAGTCGATGCGTTCGGCGGAGCTGAGATTGTCGATCAACGTCGCGAAGCGGATCGCGCCGGGCGTCGCGCCCGCGGCGGCGAGCGCGGTGCGCAGATGGGTGATCGTGCGGCCCGAATCGTTGATGTCGTCGAGGAAGAGCAGGCGTTCGCCCGACTGGGTGCGCGCGGCGAGCTTGACGAGCGGCTGGTCGGCGAAATCCTCGACCTGGCTGGAATAGTCGACCGAGAGCGTAGGGAGGCCGATCGCGTGGCTGAGGAAGACCGCGGGGACGAGACCGCCGCGGCCGATGCCGATGATGAAATCGGGAGTCCAGTCGGCGTCCGCGCGCAGCTGTGCGGCGAGGGTGTGGATCGCGGCGACGAAATCGTCCTGCGGGATGGGGGTGAAGATCGGCATCCGTTGCGCTTTAACGGGTGGGGGGCGCTGGGGCCAGCCGGTGTTCGGATCGGGTTCGGGTAGGGCGGGTTTGCTGGGCTCTGGATCCTGACTTTCGTCAGGATGACGGGAAGGGGAGAAGGGGGAAGGCGGGGCGCCCGGTCCGGGTGTTTCCCCGCGAAGGCGGGGACCCAGTCTGGGCTCCCGCCTTCGCGGGAGAACAAGGTTAGGCTCAGATCGCTTCGAGCGCCTGCGTGAAGTCCGCGATCAGGTCGTCGGCATCCTCGACGCCGATCGAGATGCGCACCAGATTGTCGGTGATGCCCAAAGCCTGCTTGCGCGCGTCGGGGACCGAGAGGTGCGTCATGCCGGCGGGGTGGCTGGCGAGCGTTTCGGTGCCGCCGAGCGAGACCGCGAGTTTGGCGATCTTGAGCGCGTCGAGAAAGGCGAAGCTCTCGCGCTCGCCGCCTTTCAGGTAGAGCGAGAAGGTCGAGCCGCCGCCGGTGCAGTGGCGGCGATAGATGTCGGCCTGACGCTCGGCGCCGGGTTCGTCGGCGAGAAAGCCGAGATAGCCGACGCGCTCGACCTTGGGGTGATGCCGCAGATAGGCGCAGACCTTGGCCGCATTCTCGCCCGCGCGGCTCATGCGGAGCTCGAGCGTCTCGAGACTGCGCAGCAGCATCCAGGCGGTGTTGGGATCGGTGATCGTGCCGATCGTGTTGCGCATCGTCCGGATCGTGTTGATGTGCGCCTTGGTGCCGAGCACGCCGCCCGCGACGAGATCCGAATGACCGCCGACATATTTGGTCAGCGAATAGACGACGATGTCCGCGCCGTGCTTGAGCGGCTGGAACCAGAGCGGTCCGAGGAAGGTGTTGTCGATCGCGATCGGCGGCTTCTCGTCACCGAATATCGCGTCGCGGCTGGCGGCGACCGCCTCGACATCGACCAGCGCGTTGGTCGGGTTGGCGGGGCTTTCGAGATAGATGAGCGCGACATTGCCGGTCGCGGCCTCGGTCATCACCGCGTCGATCTCCTCGCGCGTGGCGCCGGCGGGGAAGTCGAGCCACTTGACCCCGAATTTGCCGAGCACGCGGCCGATCAGCGTCTCGGTCGCGGCGTAGAGCGGCCCCGAATGGACGATGGTGTCGCCGGGCTTGACCATCGCGAGGAACAAGGTGGCGATCGCGGACATGCCGGACGAGAAGGCGAGCGCGTCCTCCGCCTCTTCCCAGACGCCGAGGCGATCCTCGAGAATCTCCTGGTTGGGGCCGTTGAAGCGCGAATAGACGAGGCCCTCGGCACCGCCCGGACGCTTGCCGGTGACGCCCTCGAAATGGCGCTTGCCCGCGGCGGCATTGGGGAAGACGAAGGTCGAGGTGAGGAAGATCGGGGGCTTGAGCGACCCTTCCGACAGCGACGGGTCGTAGCCATGGCCCATCATCAGCGTCGAGGGTTTCAGCTTGCGGCCGCCGATCTTCTCGACCTCGGGCTTGGGGGCGACGCGCGCGGCGACGCCGGTGAGGTCGGCTTCGGTCTCGGCGGGCATGCCGGTGGGGGTCGGGGTATCGGACATTCTGGGCTCCTGCATGACCCGTCTGGTGCGGGCCGATGCGGCGAGCCTAGCGATGCGCAACCGGTTTGGGGAGGCGTCAGAGGCCGATGATACTGATCTGGCGACCATAAGTGGGTTCGCCGCGATGGGTCGCGCGGCGATAGCTGAAGAAGGCGTCGTCTTCGGTGTAGGTGTCGCGGCCGAGCGCCTCGACCCGGCCGACCCCCGCGGCGGCGAGGCGGTTGACGACATAGGCCTCGAGATCGAACTGGTAATGGTCGGTGCGGGCATCCGCGAAGAAGCGTTCGTTCTCGGGATCGGCCTCGCAGAAGCGGCGGAGGAAGCCGGTGTCGACCTCGTAGCTGGCGCGCGCGATGCACGGGCCGACCGCTGCGACGATCCGGTCTCGGCGCGCGCCGATCGCCTCCATCGCGAGCAGGGTGGCATCGGTGACGCCGCCGAGCGCGCCCTGCCAGCCGGCATGCGCGGCGCCGACGATCCCCGCCTCGCTGTCGGCGAAGAGGACGGGCGCGCAGTCCGCGGTGAGGATGCCGAGCGCGAGCCCGGGGCGGTCGGTGACGAGCGCGTCGGCGCGCGGGCGGAATGTGTCGTCGACGGGGGCGGTGATCGTCACCGCCTCGGCCGAGTGGATCTGGTAGAGGCCGACGAGCTGCGCGCCGGGGAGGACGGCGTCGGTCGCGCGGCGGCGGTTATCGGCGATCGCGGCGGGGGAATCGTCGGAGCCGGTGCCGGTGTTGAGGCTGGCATAGGCGCCGGTCGAGACTCCGCCGGTGCGGGTGAGGAAGCCGTGGGGGATGGGGGCGAGCGATTTTGCGCGGATGGGGGTGGGGGCGGTGGTGTCAGTCATGCGCGTGTGTCCTGCTTAAGCTCTGGCGCCACCCCGGCGGAGGCCGGGGTCCAGTTGGGGGACGGTTGTGATGGGGGGCGGCGCTTCATTACCGGGGACGTGCCAACTGGGCCCCGGCCTTCGCCGGGGTGGGGGTCTGGGGGTGAGGCACCGGCGTGCTGCGGTTCCCCGGCGGAGGCCGGGGTCCAGGTGGGGGGCGGTTGTGACGGGGGGCATCGCGTCGTTACCGGGGCTTTCCCAACTGGGCCCCGGCCTTCGCCGGGGTGGAGGTTGGGGTGGAGGTGCCGCGTCATAGCGCCAGGCGCATGATGCGGTCGTCGTCCGCCTTCTCGCCGACCATGAAGACGTAGCGGCCGATCTCGGTGAAGCCGTAGCGCTGGTAGAAGCGGTGGGCGCGGTGGTTGTCGACATAGACGCTGAGGATCATCTCGGTCCGGGCGTCGGCGCGCGCGGTGGCGAGCGCCCAGTCCATCAGCGCGGGGCCGACGCCGGCGCCGTGCTGGTCGGCGCGGACGTAGAGCTGGTAGAGCTCGACCGCGGTGGCGGGCCAGTCGCCGGGGAAGGCGACCGGGCCGGTCTTCGCGAACCCGACGATCGCACCCTCGTCGAGCGCGACATGGATGCGGAAGGCGGGGTCGCCGATCTGCGACGGCAGGCCCTGCGGCCCGAACGCCTGGTCGAGGAAGGCGGCGAGATCCTGCGGGCGGTAGAGCGTGCCGAACGTCTCGGTGAACGACGCGCGTGCCATCGCGGCGAGCGCGGGGCCGTCGGCGGGGCGCGCGTCGCGGTAGGTGATCATGCGAAGGCGGCCGGGTTGGGCCAGCTGGGCGACGTGATCGCGAGCGCTTTGAACAACGACCCCATGTCGTCCATCAGCCGGCGGCGGTCGGCGGCGAGCGCCTCGGCGCGGTCGGGCGAGGCCTTGGCAAGTGCGGACGTGCGCGTGTCGATGCCGAGCCCGCCGAGCAGGTCGCGCTGTGCGACGGGGCCCCAGGCGACCGCGCCATCGGCCTGCGCGGCGGCGGCGAGCGTGGTGAAATCGACATGCGCGGTCAGGTCGTGCTCGCCGGGCGATTCGAACGGGTTGGCGAAGGCGTGCGCGCGGACCGCCTGGAGCGTGTCGCCGAGCGCGGGGCCTTCATAGCCGTAATCGATCGCGAGCAGCGCGCCGCCCTGTGCGACGAGGCGTTTGGCGAGCGCGCGGACGATGCCGACCGCGGCGGGGGCGGTTTCTAGGATCGATCCGGCGGGCGCGTCGCGGAAGGGCTCGGGGATGACGGCGTCGGGAAGCGGCTTGCCCGCGATCGGGAGGAACAGCAGGTCCTGCGCGGCGACGAGGCGTTCGTGCCAGGCGTCCTCGCGCTTCAGCAACTGGCGGATCGGCAGCGCGTCGAAGAATTCGTTCGCGACGACGATCAGCGGAAGCTCGGTCGGCAGCGTGTCGATCGCGTCGTGCCAGGTCGCGGCGGGGACGCGCTCGGCCTGCGCGGTGCGGAGCGCGGGGCTGGTCTCGACGAAATGGACGGGGGGCGTCAGGCCGGCCTTGGCCATCGCGCGCAAGGCATCGGCGGCGAGCGTGCCGCGGCCGGGGCCGAGCTCCACCCAGGCGACGTCCGGGCGGCCGGCGCGGTCCCACAGGTCGGCGCACCACAGGCCGAGGAGCTCGCCGAACATCTGGCTGATCTCGGGCGCGGTGGTGAAGTCGCCCGCGGTGCCGAGCGGGTCGCGGGTCGCGTAATAGTGCGCGTTGGCGGCGGCCATGTACTGCGCGACGGGGACGGGACCGGCGAGGGTGATCGCGCGGGCGAGGCGTTCGGGGAGGGCGGTGTCGGGTGCGGTGTCAGTCATCATGTACTTCTCTACCTCCCCGGCGGAGGCCGGGGCCCAGTTGGGGGACGGTGATGACGGGGGGCAGCACGCTCGTCACCTGGGCCTTCCCAACTGGGCCCCGGCCTTCGCCGGGGTGGGGGTGAGGGGTGTGTCCGTTACGCGACGCTCTGCGAGCCGGCGATCGGTTCGACGCGGATGCGGCGGCGGGCGGCGGTGAGGATCAGGAAGAGGCCGCCGAGGATCATCGGCACGCAGAGCCACTGGCCCATGTGGAGCCCGGTCTTCTCGGCAAAGGCGCGCAGCTGCGAATCGGGTTCGCGGAAGAATTCGACGGTGAAGCGCGCGAGGCCGTAGCCGAGCACGAACAGGCCGACGAGCTTGCCCGGATCATAGCGCGCCTTGGTCTTCCAGAAGGCGAACCAGAGGAGCGCGAACAGTGCGAGCCCCTCGAGCCCCGCCTCGTAGAGCTGGCTCGGGTGGCGGGCGGGTTCGATCATGCCGAAGGGGACGGTGCGCGCGAAGACGATGCCCCAGGCGACGTCGGTCGGCTTGCCCCAGAGCTCGCCGTTGACGAAGTTGGCGAGCCGCCCGAAGAACAGCCCGAACGGCACGCAGCAGGCGATATAATCGTGGACGCGCAGCCAGTTGAGCTTGTGCTTGCGCGCGAACAGGATCAGCCCGAGCGACACGCCGATGACGCCGCCGTGGAACGACATGCCGCCGTCCCAGAGCCGGAGGATGCGCAACGGGCGCAGGATCATCTCGGGCGCGTAGAACAGCACATAGCCGAGCCGCCCGCCGAGGATGATGCCGAGCGTCGCGTAGAAGACGAGGTCGTCGGCATGACGCCTGGCCATCGGTGCGCCGGGCTGGGCAAGCAGCTTCAGCAGATACCACCAGCCGAGCAGGATCCCGCCGATATAGGCAAGGCTGTACCAGCGCAGCGTGAAGAAGCCGATCGAGAAGACGTCGGGGTGGAGCCCCAGGTCCTCGAACCGGATATGTTGGCCCGTAGCGGGGCTAGGCAGGCCACCGGCTACGGCGGCTAAGGTCGACAGGATCAATGGCTTTTCCCCACGCGTTCGCGCCTGCATAATGAGCGGTGACGATAAGACCAAGGCGATAAGACCGGGGTCGTCGTAGCAATGGGAGAGCGAGATGCGGACCGAGCTAGACGCGGCGATGGATTCGACGATGGCGGCGCTGACCGCGCCCGGGGGGATGCTTGGGCTCGGATCGATCGAGCGGTTCGGCGTGACGCTGCCGACGATCGCGGTCGCGCCGCCCGCGCTCAACGCCTATTTCGCGCATTATGCCGGTGAGCACCGCGACCAGGTGTTCCTTGTCGCAGGCGACGAGCGGCTGACCTTCGCCGAGGTCGAGGACGCCGCCGAGCGCGTCGCCTGCGCGCTGGTGTCTGCGCACGGCATCCAGCGCGGCGACCGGATCGGCATCGCGATGCGCAATTCGCCGTCGTGGATCGTGCTGTACATGGGCATCATCATGGCGGGCGGGGTCGCGACGCTGCTGAACGGCTGGTGGCAGTCGGACGAGCTGGAGGCTGCGATCCGCGACGTCGACTGCAACATGGTGTTCGCCGATCCGCCGCGCGTGAAGCGGCTGGCGCAGATCGCCGGGCTGGCGACGCCGGTGATCGGGATCGACGACACCCAGCCGCTGCGAATCGCGCTCGACGTGCTGCTGAAGGAGGACCCGGTCGGCGTCGCGCTGCCGCCGCTGGGCCCCGACGACCATGCGACGATCCTGTTCACGAGCGGGTCGACCGGTCAGTCGAAGGGCGCACTGTGCGATCACCGCGCGATCATCCAGGCGATCTTCAACTATCTGGGGCAGGCGATGATGATGCTCGGCATCGCCACCGCGCAGGGCAATCCGCCGGTCGGGCAGCCGGTCACGCTGCTGACGATCCCGCTGTTCCACATCACCGGCGAGGTGCCGGTGTTCCTGCAGAGCTTCGCTATGGGGCGCAAGCTGGTGCTGATGCCCAAATGGGATGCGCGCGAGGCGATGCGGCTGATCGAGGCGGAGGGCGTGACCTATTTCGTCGGCGTGCCGCTGATGAGCTTCGAGATCCTCAACCATCCCGATCGCGGCGACTATGACCTGTCGACGGTGACCGATTTCGCCGCGGGCGGCGCGCCGCGGCCGGTCGAGCATGTCCGGCGGCTGGGCGAGGAAATGGGCGGCAGCGCGCCGCTGATCGGCTACGGCCTGACCGAGACGAATGCGGTGGGGACGGGTAACTGGCGGAGCAATTATATCGCCAAGCCCAATTCGGCGGGGCGGGCGAGCGCGCCGCTGGTCGACCTCGCCATCCTCGACGATGACGGGCGTGCGCAGCCCGCGGGCGTGCGCGGCGAGGTGGGCATCCGCAGCGTGTGCAACTTCAAGGAATATTGGAACCGGCCCGAGGCGACCGCGGCGGCGTTCACCGCGGACGGCTATTTCCGGACGGGCGATATCGGGTTTCTCGACAAGGACGGCTATCTGTTCATCGTCGACCGCAAGAAGGACATCATCATCCGCGGTGGCGAGAATATCTCGTGCCAGGAGGTCGAGGCGGCGCTGTACCAGAACCCCGCGGTGGCCGAGGCGGCGGTGTTCGGGCTGGCGGACGAGCGGTTCGGCGAGGTGCCGGGCGCGGTCGTGGTGCTGCAGGAAGGCGAGACGCTGACGCCGGACGATCTGTGCGCGTTCCTCCACCAGCATATCGCGGCGTTCAAGGTGCCGCAGCGGGTCTGGATCGCCGACGCGCCGCTGCCGCGGCTGGGGACGGAGAAGATCGACAAGGTGACGATCCGGGAGCGGTATCGGGGGATGGTCTGAGGGGGTGCCTTCGGCCGGCGGGGCGTCGGCCGGGGTGGCGTTCGGGGCTCTGGATCCTGACTTTCGTCAGGATGACGGACGGAGCGAGGCACCGGCACGCCCACCCACTCCCGTCATCCTGACGAAAGTCAGGACCCAGGGCCCAGCGGCGTTGCGTCCTGTTACCCTGGGTCCCGACGTTCGTCGGGATGACGGAGGGGGTTGAGGGGCGGACGGATGACCCACCCACTCCCGTCATCCTGACGAACGTCAGGATCCAGAGCCCAGCAGCGTTGTGGCCTGTTACCCTGGGTCCCGACTTTCGTCGGGATGACGGGAGGGGGATGAGGTGCGGGCGGATGATCCAATCCTTTCGTCGGGATGACGGGTGGGGGGTGGTGCGCGCTCCCCGCTCCCCGCATCCGGCGGTTTGCGGCGCCTTCACCGCGGGGGGGAGACGGGGTAGGGGCGCGGGATGATCAGTCGGCGGGGGATTTTGGCGGGGGGCGGCGTGGGGATCGGGCTGGTCGTGGCCTGGGGGCTGTGGCCGCGCGACTATGCGCCGACGCTGGTGGCGGATCCGGGGGAGAGCGCGTTCGGGGCGTGGCTGAAGATCGGCAGCGACGGGCATGTCACGGTCGCGGTGCCGCAGGCCGAACAGGGGCAGGGCGTCTATACCGCGCTGGCGCAGATCGTCGCGGACGAGCTGGGTGCGGACTGGCGGACGGTGGGCGTCGAGCCCGCGCCGCTCAACCCGCTTTATGCCAATCCGGTCGGGCTGAACGCGCTGTTCGAGGGGATGCCGGGCGTGGTTCCCGCAGCGGTCGCCGGCCCCGCGCCGATGCTGACCGCGGGATCGAGTTCGGTGCGGATGTTCGAGGCGGCGTGCCGCGATGCCGGCGCGGCGGCGCGGGTGCTGCTGTGCAAGGCGGCGGCGCGGCGCTGGGATGCGGACTGGGCGGACTGCCGGACCGAGGCGGGGTTCGTCGTGCAGGGCACGCGGCGGATCCGCTTCGCCGCGCTGGCCGAGGACGCCGCGCGCGAGACGCTGCCGGACGACCCCAATATCGGCGGGCCGGGCGCGGGCGCGCTCGCGGGGCGGTCGGTGCCGCGGATCGACACGCCTGCCAAGGTCGACGGATCCGCCAATTTCACCGGCGACGTCCGCCTGCCCGACATGGTCCATGCGGCGATCCGGCAGGGACCGGTCGGCGACAGCCGGCTGATCGGGGTCGACCGCGCCGCCGCGGACCGCGTGCGCGGCGTCCTGCAGATCGTCGAGACGCCGGCCTGGGTCGCGGCGGTGGCGACGACCGGCTGGGCGGCGCAGCAGGCGCTGTCCGCGATGGCGCCGCGCTTTTCCACGCGGGGGCGGCTGGTCGACAGCGGGACGATCGCCGCCGCGCTCGACGCCGCGTTCGAGACGCCGGGGGCGACGATGGCGCAGAGCGGGGAGATCGGCACGCTGCTCGACGGGGCGGGGGTGGTGACCGCCGCCTACCGCGTCGCGCCCGCGGTGCATGCGGCGATCGAGACGCGCAGCGCGACCGCGGCATACCGCGACGGGATCCTCGAGCTGTGGCTGCAGACTCAGGCGCCGGGGCCCGCGCGCGCGGCGGCGGCGGCCGCGGCGGGGATCGACGAGGCGCAGGTGGTGATCCATCCGATGCCGGTCGGCGGGGCGTTCGGCGCCGCGCTGGAGCATGACGCGGCGGCGCAGGCGGCGGTGCTGGCGGTGCGGCTGAAGCGTCCGGTCAGCCTGGTCTGGTCGCGGGCCGAGGACCTGATGCACGACCGCTATCGGCCCGCGGCGGCGGCGCGGCTGGCGGCACGACTCGATGCGCGCGGGCGGATTCTCGCTTGGCGCACGGTGATCGCGGCGCCCGCGACCGGCGCGGAGATCGCGGCGCGGGTGCTGCCGGGGATTGCGAGCCGGGCGGCGACCGCGCTGACGCGGGGCGATCCGCATGCGGTCGGCGGTGCGCTGCCCGCCTATGCGATCCCGGCGGTGGCGGTCGTGCATCATGCCGCCGAGATCGGCGTGCCGACGGGCGCGCTGCGCGGCGGCGCGCATGGCTATACCGCGTTCTTCACCGAGACGTTCGTCGACGAGCTCGCGCGGATCGCCGCGACCGAGCCGATGTCCTACCGGATCGGCATGCTGGGCGGCGGCGCAAGACTCGCGCGGTGCCTGTCGACCGCGGCGTCGCTGGGCGGGTGGAATGGCGGCGTCCCCGGCAGCGGCCAGGGGATCGCGGCCCACGCCTTTCGCGGCAGTTTCATCGCGGTGCTGGCGGAGGCGCATCTCGGCGCGGACCGGCGGCCGGTGGTCGAGCGGCTGGTCGCGGCGGTCGATTGCGGGGTGCAGATCAACCCCGATCTGGTCCGCCAGCAGATCGAGGGCGGGCTGATCTTCGGGCTGGCGACCGCGCTGGGTGCGACGACCGGCTTCACGCGCAACCTGGCCGATGCGCGCGGCTTTGGCGACCTGCACCTGCCGCGGCTGGCGGACACGCCCGACATCACCGTCGAGCTGATCCGCAGCGACGAGGCGCCGGGCGGGGTCGGCGAGCTGGGCGTGCCTGCGGTCGCGCCGGCGATCGCCAACGCAATCTTCTCCGCAACGGGCTTTCGTCTGCGCGATTTGCCTTTAAGACCCTCGACATGACCCTGCCCCCCGACCATCCCGCGATTCCGAAGCCCCGGATCGGCGTCCTGCTGATGAACTTGGGGACGCCCGACGGCCCCGACGTGCGATCGGTCAAACGCTATCTCGGCGAATTCCTGTCGGATCGCCGCGTCGTCGAGATCCCGGCGATCGCGTGGCAGCCGATCCTGCGCGGCATCATCCTGAACACGCGGCCGAAGAAATCGGCGCATGCGTACAGCCAGGTGTGGCGCGAGGACGGATCGCCGCTCGCCGCGATC
This sequence comes from Sphingomonas sp. Leaf30, assembly GCF_001422525.1. NCBI lineage: Bacteria > Pseudomonadati > Pseudomonadota > Alphaproteobacteria > Sphingomonadales > Sphingomonadaceae > Sphingomonas > Sphingomonas sp. Leaf30. Next base: position 496,615 of record NZ_LMKZ01000001.1, read on the forward strand.
ACGCGGTTGCAGGCGGCGGCGGTGAAGGATTCGTTCGGGCCCGAGGTGATGGTCGACTGGGCGATGCGCTATGGCCGGCCGGCGATCGCCGAGCGGCTGAGCGCGATGCAGGCCGCGGGCTGCGAGCGGATCCTGCTCGCGCCGCTCTATCCGCAATATTGCGCGGCGACGACCGCGACCGCCAACGACAAGGCGTTCGCGCATCTGGCGGGGCTGCGCTGGCAGCCCGCGCTGCGCACGCTGCCGCCTTATTATGACGATCCCTTGTATATCGATGCGCTGAAGACCGATCTCGAGACGTCGCTCGCCGCGCTCGATTTCGTCCCCGATGCGATCGTCGCGAGCTTTCACGGCATGCCCAAGCGGACGCTGGAGATGGGCGATCCCTATCATTGCCACTGCCAGAAGACCGCGCGGCTGCTGAGCGCGGCGATGGGGCGCGAGCTGACGGTCGCGTTCCAGTCGCGGTTCGGGCCGCAGAAATGGCTCGGGCCCGCGACCGACGAGACGCTGGTCGAACTGGCCAAGGCGGGGAAGACCAAGGTCGCGATCTTTGCCCCCGGCTTTTCGGCGGACTGTCTGGAAACGCTCGAGGAATTGTCGATTCGCGGGCGCGAGAGCTTCGAGGGGGCGGGCGGCAAGGACTTTGCCTATCTGCCGTGCCTGAACGACGGCCCTGCGGGAATCGCGATGCTTGAGCGGCTGCTCGCACGCGAGCTTGAAGGTTGGACGCGCCGCGGTTAGCCTCCGGTAAAACACGTATGGCGGGAGAGAAGGCATGGCACGCGTCGCGATCGTAACCGGGGGAACGCGTGGCATCGGCGAGGCGATCAGCCTTGCGCTGCAGAAGACCGGGCTGACCGTGGCGGCGACCTATGCGGGCAATGCCGAACGCGCCGAGGCGTTTGCCGCGCGGACGGGAATCGCGGTCTATCAATGGGATGTCGCGGATTATGACGCGTGCCAGGCGGGCTGTGCGAAGGTCGCGGCCGATCTGGGCGATGTCGACATCGTCGTGAACAATGCGGGCATCACGCGCGACGGCACGATCCTGAAGCTCAGCTATGACGACTGGAAGGCGGTGATCGACACCAATCTGGGCGGCTGCTTCAACATGGCCAAGGCGGTGTTCCCGGGCATGCGGACGCGCAAATGGGGGCGGATCGTCAATATCGGCTCGATCAACGGGCAGGCTGGGCAATATGGTCAGGTCAATTACGCCGCGGCGAAATCGGGCATCCACGGCTTCACCAAGGCGCTGGCGCAGGAGGGCGCGCGGGCCGGGGTGACGGTCAACGCGATCGCGCCGGGCTATATCGATACCGACATGGTGGCGGCGGTGCCGGCCGACGTGCTCGAGAAGATCGTCGCGAAGATCCCGGTCGGGCGGCTTGGCCAGGCGAGCGAGATTGCGCGCGGGGTGGTGTTCCTGTGCTCGGAAGAGGGCGGGTTCGTGACCGGCTCGACGCTGAGCATCAATGGCGGGCAGCATATGTATTAACGGTTTGGGCCCGGCTGCGGGGCAGCCGGGCCCAAACCGGCACGGCCGGCGGACGGGTGCAACCCGGTCCGGCCGACGGCTTTGCCGGCGGCGTGGGGTTTGGGCGAGTCGCTGGGGACGGTGGCCTGGGCTCTGGATCCTGACTTTCGTCAGGATGACGGGAGTGGGATGTCGATCACCCCTGCCAAAAATTAGCCGTCATCCTGACGAAAGTCAGGACCCAGGGTCACGGGCGTTGCGGGTGGAACCCTGGGTCCCGACTTTCGTCGGGATGACGGACGAGGGGTGTGATGACGGGGTGGGCGTGATGGTGGCGTAGGCAGGCCTGCCGTCGGCAAAGCCGTCGGCCGGGTTGGCGCGGGCGCCACTCGCCGGCCGGTCCGGTTCCGCGCGGTGCGCGGCGCCGGACGAACACGAGGCCGGCTTCCGGGGGGAAACCGGCCTCTGCCCTCGATACGCTACGCGAGGGAACTGGAGGAACTGGGTGGCGCGGGTGCTCGGCTTGGCGAGCCCCCGCGCTTTCGCGCTTAGCGGCGGCAGTAGCGCGGGTTGTCCGACTTATCGATCGCGTTGCCGGCGAGGCCGCCGCCGGCGGCGCCGAGCAGCGCGCCGATCGTGCCGTTGCCGCGACCGGCAACCGTGTGGCCGAGCAGGCCGCCGGCGAGGGCGCCGACGATCGTGCCGCCGGTGTTGTCGCAGCCGCGACGGTTGTTGCGGTCGTTGCGGTAGTTGTAGCGGCGGTCGTTGCCGCGATATTCGCGGTCATAGCCCCGGCCACGGTCATAGCCGCGCCCGTCGTAACCGCGGTCATAGCCGCGCTCGTAGCCGTAGCGCTGTGCCTCGGCGGCGACGGGGACCAGGGTCGCGGTGCCCATTGCGAGCGCGCTGACGGCGAGGGTGAAGGTCTTAAACATCAAACGTCTCCCATTTGGGACCTGGGGGAGTGCGCCGGTGGCGGGCCCTTCGATCCTGATGACAGCCTTATGGTCGAGTCGGATTGAGCCGAGCCTGAATGCGTTCGTTATCAACGGTTCAGGCGCGACTCCGGTCCCGCGCCCTATCGCGCGCGCCTGACTGGAAGCGGGTGCCCCCGGGCGCGGCAGCGGCTATGGGGCGGGCGTGCGGCGTTTCCCGACCCTGTTGTTCGTGCTGGCGAGCGTGTACCTGCTGGTGCCCGGATGGAGCGGCACGTCGCGGCTGCCGCTGCTGGGCGCGGCGGCGGACATGACCGCGACGCGGGTGCGGATCGATCCGGCCGATCCGTCGCGGCGGCGGCTCGGCGGGCTGACCTATCTGGGCGGGGTGGTGCTGCGCAGTCGCGATTCGGCGTTCGGCGGGTATTCCTCGATCGCGGTCCGTCGCAGGGCCTCGCGGACACAGGTGACGTTGCTGAGCGATGGCGGGAATATCGTCCGCTTTCATATCGGTGACGACTGGCGGCCCGCGGGGATCGGCTTTGCCGCGCTGCCGGGTGGTCCCGGGCAGGGCTGGTCGAAGCGCGACCGGGACAGCGAATCGCTGACGATCGATGCCGCGACGGGGACCGCCTGGGTCGGGTTCGAATATTGGAACGCGGTCGGGCGCTATGCCGCGGGGGCGGACGGCACGCTGCTGGCGCGATTCGACGGGCTGGTCCGGCCGCGGGCGATGCGCGAATGGCCCGACAATGGCGGGCCCGAGAGCATGGTGCGCCTGCGCGACGGGCGATTCGTCGTGCTGTCGGAGACTGCGCGGCCGCGGGTGCGGACGAGCGCGGGCGGGGTCGGGCGCGGGACCGGGCGGCGGGGGCTGCTGTTTGCGGGCGACCCGCTGACGGCGCGCGGGGTGGGCTTTACCTATGTGCCGCCGACGGGGTTCAGTCCGGTCGATGTCGCCGAGCTGCCCGACGGGCGGCTGATCGTGCTCAATCGCGCCTTTGCGGCGCCGTTTGCGTTTTCCAACACCGTGACGGTGATCGAATCGGGGGCGATCCGGGCGGGGGCGGTGGTGCGGGGGCGCGAGATCGCCCGGCTGGCGGCGCCACTGGTGCATGACAATTTCGAGGGGATCGCGGTGGGGCGCGAGGGGGACGACACGGTGGTGTGGATCGTGTCGGACGACAACGAGACCGTGCTGGAGCGGACGCTGTTGCTGAAGTTTCGGCTGGAGGGGTAGCGGGGGGCGAGCGGGGCTAGCGGTGGTGTCTCGACTTCGCTCGACACGAACGGGAGGGGTTTGCTCGACACGAACGGCGGGGGGCGCGCGGGGATGGCGGTGTCTCGACTGCGCTCGACACGAACGGAGAGGGGGTGGAACGGGTTCGGCGGCGCGTTTCGTTGCGACGGGCGCACAAACGCCGACGGCCCGCGCTCCGGTGGGAGCGCGGGCCGGGGCCGTGTCGCAGTCGCGCGGGTTAGGCGGCGGCGGCGATCTTCTTGACGACGTCGCGCTTCAGGCGGCGGGCCTTGAGCGAGAGCTTGTCGTCCGAGGTCTTGACGAGCCAGTTGTCGAGGCCGCCATTATGCTCGACCGAACGCAGGCCGTGCGTCGAGACGCGGAGACGAACGCTCTGCTCGAGCGAATCGGAGATCAGCGTGACGTTCTGCAGGTTGGGCAGGAACGTACGCTTGGTCTTGTTGTTGGCGTGGGACACGTTGTTCCCGACCATCCGGCCTTTGCCGGTCAGTTCGCAAATGCGCGACATCTGTCTACCTATCAAGTGTCGGGAGGAACCCCGGAAAGGCGCGCGGATACCCGGCAAGCGCGGCCGCGTCAACCGATTCACCCGTTTTTGCCGATCGGCGCTTGCGTGGATGCGGCGAACGGGGCGGCAGAGCGGGGCGTGCAACCGCGCGGGGTTGATCGACGTTGTTACGCCATCGAACCGGTCGACGCCCGCATTGGGTCGTGGCCTTATATAAGGGGAATTCCATGCGTACGCTCTTGTCTCTGGTCGCGATCGCGCTGCTCGCCGTCGTCGCTCTGATGTATTTCGGGATCATCAACATCGACCAGACGCGTGCCGGCGCGATTCAGACGCCGAAATTCGAGGCGGACGTTGCCAAGGTGCGGCTGGGGACCGAGACCAAGACGGTCGCGGTGCCGACGATCTCGGTCGACAAGCCGGGGACCGCGGCGGACAATGGCCAGGTGCCCGCCAACTGATCCGCGCCCGCCCTGCGCTGTGGCTTTACCTGATGGGGAAGGCAGGGCAGGGCGGGGCATGTTTCCGATCCCCGACCCGATGCGGCGCGCGCTCGACGCCGCGCGCGATGCCGCGGCAGCGGGCGAGGTGCCGGTCGGCGCTGTCGTGGTGCGTGCCGGGCAGGTGATCGCGACCGCGGCCAATGCGCCGCGCGCGCTGTGCGATCCGACCGCGCATGCCGAGATGCTTGCGATTCGCGCGGCGGCGAAGGTGCTGGGGCGGGATCGGCTGGAGGACTGCGATCTGTGGGTGACGCTGGAGCCGTGCGCGATGTGCGCGGGGGCGATCGCACACGCCCGGATCGCGCGGCTCTATTACGGGGCGGCGGATGCGAAGGGCGGCGCGGTCGAACATGGCGCGCGGTTCTTCGGGCAGCCGACGTGCCATCATCGGCCTGAGGTGTATGCGGGGATCGGGGAGCGGGAGGCTGGCGCGTTGCTGACGGGGTTTTTCCGGGGGCGGCGTCCGTAGAAGAAGAATGGGTTCGCGCGGAGACGCGGAGGCGCGGAGGGGGTGCATCCGGCCCTTCGGTCGGGAGACCCTGACCTTTTGCGCTGCCGGACGTGATCGGGCGGTCGCTCTGCGACGTCCACACCGTCTCCGCGCCTCCGCGCCTCCGCGTGAACCAAACTTCTTCTGTCTTGTGGCGCGTGCTCGTCCTTCCGGCTGACGCCGGAGTGCAGGGCCATGCGGGTTTGCGCTTGTGGCCTTGGGTCCCGGCCTTCGCCGGGATGACGGGGTGATTAAGAAGAGTGGGTTCACGCGGAGGCGCGGAGGCGCGGAGGGGGTGCATCCGGCCCTTCGGTCGGGAGACCCTGACCTTTAGCTCTGTCGGACGTGATCGGGTGGTCGCTTCGCGACGTGCACACCCTCTCTGCGCCTCCGCGTCTCCGCGCGAACCCCCTTCTTCTACTGCCAGTCCGCCCGCACCCTAGGTCCCGGCTTTCGCCGGGATGACGGAGGGGGCGGGCGGACGGGGGGGGTTAGCGGAGGTCGTTCTGGGTGATGGGG
>NZ_LMKZ01000001.1:502351-515465 GCF_001422525.1 Sphingomonas sp. Leaf30
TCTGGGTGATGGGGACGATCTTGACCTCGACGCGGCGGTTGGCGGCGCGGCCGGCGTCGGTGTCGTTCGAGGCGATCGGCTGGCTTTCGCCATAGCCGCGGGTGCCGATGCGGGCGGACTGGACGCCGTGGCTCGACAGGTAATCCGCGACCGAGGTCGCCCGGCGCTGCGACAGGGTCTGGTTGTAGGAGTCGCTGCCAGTCGAATCGGTATGGCCGTACACGTCGATATAGGTCTGGTTATACTGGCCGAGCGTCGAGGCGACCTGGTCGAGCGTGCGCTGGAACTGCGGCTGCACGGTCGCGCTGTCATAGGCGAAGGTGATGCCCGACGGGATGTTGAGGACGAGGTCGTCGCCCTGGCGGATCACCTGGACGTCGGTGCCTGCGGTGCGTGCGCGCAGATCGCGCTCCTGCTTGTCCATGTAGGCGCCGACGCCCGCACCCGCGAGGCCGCCGATGCCGGCGCCGAGCAGCTTCTCGGTGCGGTCGTTACGCCCACCGACGATGTCGCCGAGCAGATAGCCGCCAAGCGCGCCGCCGATGCCGCCGAGCGCGGTCTTCGAGATCGTGCGCTGGCCCGTCTCCGGATCGGTCGTGCAGGCCGACGTCGTGACGAGTGCGGCGAGCGCTGCGCCGATGAATATACCCTTGGCCTTCATGTCTCTGTCCCTTTTGATCATGCCGCAGATAACCCGGCATATTCGGCGATTGTTCCACCTGCGCACTGAACGCCCGATGACGATAAGTGTCGAGACCGGTTGTGAAGCGCGCGAATGTGCGCCAAGAGACGATAGAGCCAATGGCACCGCTTCCCCCCTTCCCCTGGATCGACGTCGCGATCATCCTCGCGCTCGTCGCGTTGAACGGCGTGTTCGCGATGAGCGAGCTTGCGATCGTGTCGTCGCGGCGTGCGCGGCTCGACGCGCTGGCGCGGACCGGGCGGAAAGGCGCGAGCGCCGCGCTGCTGCTCGCCGCCGACCCCGGCAAGTTCCTGTCGACCGTGCAGATCGGCATCACGCTGATCGGGATCCTCGCGGGTGCCTATTCGGGTGCGAGTCTCGGCACGCCGACCGCGGCGCGGCTGCAGGCGCTGGGGCTGAGCCCGAGCACCGCGGAGACCGCGGGCTTCGCGATCGTCATCGGGTTGACCACCTATGCCTCGCTGATCATCGGCGAGCTGGTGCCGAAACAGTTCGCGCTGCGATCGCCCGAGACGATCGCCGCGTTCATGGCGCGGCCGATGCGCTGGCTGGCGATCATCACCGCGCCGATCGTGTGGGTGCTCGATTCGACGAGCGCGCTGATCTTCAAGGCGCTGCGCCTCAACCGCGAATCGGAGGAGCACGTCACCGCCGAGGAGCTCCACCTGATCGTCGCCGAGGCGTCCAAGTCGGGCGTGATCGAGGAGCATGAGCGCTCGATCATCTCGGGCGTGGTGCGGCTCGCCGACCGGCCGGTGCGCGAGGTGATGACGCCGCGGACCGATATCGACTGGCTCGACTGCAACTGGGATGCCGACGAGATCCGCGACACGCTGCTCGCGTCGCAGCACACGCGGCTGCCGGTCGGCGACGGGTCGATCGACCGGGTGCGCGGCGTGGTGCAGGCGCGCGACATCGCCGCCGCGCTGTTCCGCGGCGAGCCGCTCGACCTCAACGTGCTGATGCGCAAGGCGCCGGTGGTGATCGACCAGATCGACGCGATGGACGCGCTGATCGCGCTGCGCCAGGCCGAGGTGCCGATGGCGCTGATCCATGACGAATACGGGCATTTCGAGGGGATCGTGACGCCGGCCGACCTGCTCGCGGCGATCGCGGGCGAGTTCAAGTCGGATGCCGACCCGGACGATTCGCCGTCGGTGGTGGTGCGCGACGACGGTTCGCTGCTGGTCGCCGGCACGATGGCGGCGGATGCGCTGGCCGACCGGCTGGGTATCGACCTGCCCGAGGACCGCGACTACGCAACCGTCGCAGGGCTGGCGCTCGCGGTGTTCCGCCATTTGCCGGGCGAGGGCGAGAGCTTCGTCGAACAGGGGTGGAAGTTCGAGATCGTCGATCTGGACGGGCGACGGATCGACAAGCTGCTCGTCAGCGAGGTTTGAGGCTGGGGGGGTGCGGGGCTTGAACGCGCCGGATCACCGACCCGGTTGATTTACCCGTGCGCTCATTGTTTCGACGCTTAGCGGTTGCCCGAGATTTTAAGCCGTCGCGACACGTACCGCACGCAGGCAAAAACCGCGATTCCGACTACAAGAGACGGCGCATAGATCATTCCGACCCCGTAGATCGGGACGTCGCGAAGCGATTGGTAGTCATACCACGAGCTATAGATGACGTAGACGCACAGGGCGACGAACAGGATTGCGCACACGAGGATGGCGATCCTTGCTTCGGCGTCGACCTCCTCGTGTACGACGGTTTCCGCATGCTCGCTGTTTGCCAGACGGTGCAGGACGGGACCAAGGAACACGCCAACGGCCGAACCGACCGCCAGGATAATGACAGGCTTGTCGAAGGCGACAGTAGCGCAGACGATTGGACCCAGACATAGATACGCAAGGATCAGCAGCCCCTTTGCCATCCCGTATCGTGGTTGCTGCATAGCCTGTCCGCCGCCTTATTGGTTTTCCTTGTCGTGGATGAAATTCGTTAACGGTGCGTGAGGCAGCGTCCGCGTCAACGCGGGCGGTGGCGGATGTTCGTGCTAGTGTCGGCCATGACCACCATAGCCTTTGTCTTATTGCTGCAAGCTGCCTCGGGGCAGATGGCGCCACCCGTGATCGTGCGGCCGGCGGATGACCGGACGGTGTCCGCCCCGCTTCGTGGGCTGGGCGACACGATGGAAATCGCGGGTCGCTGTTCGCGCTTCATCGCACCGGCCGACATGGACACGTTCCTTGCCGTGGCCAAGGCCAACCCCGCCGACGAGCCGTATCTCATCAGCCGGATCGGCAAGGGCAGCCAGCATCCGAAGGACCCCGCATGGTGCAATGCGGCGATCAAGACGCTCGGTCGGAAATAGCCTGTCGGGATGAAGCAGGCCGCTGATGCGCGGCTTGCGTGTCAGAGTTTGCCGAAGACCGCTTCGAAGCCGGGCTTGTCGCCGGCGGCGAGGAGGCGGGATTGTTCGATCCAGCGGTCGCGGCCCATGCGGCCGGTGAAGGCGCCGAGCTGCGCGTCGATGTTCTGCGCTTCGGTTTCGGAGAGCGCGGCCATGTCGCCGACCGTGGTGACGCCCAGCTCCGCGAGGCGGGTGGCGACCTTGGGGCCGAGGCCCTTGAGCTGGGTGACGGGGGCGGCTGCGTGGTCGATCGCCGGGGTTGGAGCCGGGGTCGGAGTGGGTGCTGGGGCTGGCGTCTCGGTCGGGGTGGCGGCTTCGGCGGCGGGGTTGGCGTCGAAGCTGGCGGCGGCGATCGGTTCGTCGGACAGCGGTGCGGGGGTTGGCGCGGGAGCGGGCGCGGGCGCGGGCGCGGGCGCGACCGGACGCGCGACCGGAATCGGGGCGGGGGTCGGATTCGGGGCGGTCTGGACCTGCGACTGGCTGGGCGCGGGGGTCGGTTTCGGGGTTGGGGCCGGGGGCGTTTCGGGAGCTGGGGCGGCGGGCGTCGGCGCGGCGGGGAGATCGGGTGTCGGCTCGGGTGCGGGTTCGACGCCGGCTTCGCGGGCGTTGGCGATGACGTCGCGCGACGCCTTTTTGCGGCTGCGCTTGGCCTTGATGCCCCAGAGCAGCCCGGCGATCACGAAGAGCGCGAGCACCGCGATGATCGCGAAATGGATCGTCGTCAGCGTGGTGATGCCGTCGGGGAGCAGGCTGTCGCCCGAGGCGGACGTCGCGGAAGTTTCGTTCATTTGCCTATAGTAGCGGGGTGGGTCGGGGGGGGCGAGACTTAATGCGTGGTTCTCGGCGCTATCGCTGGTGGTGCGGTTGGGGATGCGCCCCACCCCCAACCCCTCCCCTGAAGGGGAGGGGCTTTTTGCTTCGGGTTATCTCGTGAGTTCGCGCCAGCCTATGTCGCAGCGGTAGAAGCCTTCTGCGAAATCGATCGCCTCGACCGCGCGGTAGGCGTTGGCCTGGGCGGAGGCGAGGTCGTCGCCGGTGGCGGTGACCGCGAGGACGCGGCCGCCCGCGGCGACGAGGCCGCCATCCTCGAGCCGGGTGCCGGCGTGGAAGACGGTGCCGCCCGCCGCGCGCGCCGAATCGAGGCCGATGATCGCGCCGCCCGCCTTGGGCGTGCCGGGATAGCCCTGCGCCGCCATCACCACGGTCAGCGCGGTGGCGGCGCTGAAGCGGGCAGGCGGGAGGTCGGCGAGGCGGCCTTCTGCCACCGCGAGCATCGTCGCGATCAGGTCGCCCTCGAACCGCATCATCAGCACCTGCGTCTCGGGATCGCCGAAGCGGGCGTTGTATTCGATCAGCTTGGGGCCCTGCGCGGTGAGCATGAGGCCGGCATAGAGGACGCCGCTGAACGGGATCCCGTCCGCCGCCATCGCCGCGATGGTGGGGGCGACGATCTCGTCGAGCGCGCGCTGTTCGAGCGCGGCGGTGAGGACGGGGGCGGGGCTGTAGGCGCCCATGCCGCCCGTATTGGGGCCGGTATCGCCCTCGCCGACGCGCTTGTGATCCTGCGCCGAGCCGAACGGCATCAGCGTGGTGCCGTCGGTGAGGACGAAGAGGCTCGCCTCCTCGCCTTCGAGGAATTCCTCGATCACCGCCTCCGCCTCGCCGTCCGCGAACAGCGCGTCGAGCGCGGCGTCGGCCTCGGCGCGGGTGAAGGCGATGACGACGCCCTTGCCCGCCGCCAACCCGTCGGCCTTGATGACCACGGGCAGCGAGAAGGTGCGGGTGAGCGCGACGTCGGCGTCGGCACGGCTCGCGACGCGGACATAGCCCGCGGTCGGGATGCCTGCGCGCGCGCACAGATCCTTGGTGAAGCCCTTCGACCCTTCGAGCTGCGCGGCGGCTTTCGACGGACCGAAGACGGGGATGGCGGCGGCGCGCAGGCTATCGGCGAGGCCGTCGACGAGCGGCGCCTCGGGGCCGATGACGACGAGGCCGATGGCTTTCTCGCGGACGAAGGCGACGACCGACGCGTGATCCGTCGCATCGAGACGCACGAGCGTCGCAAGGCTGGCAATGCCGGGGTTGCCCGGCGCGGCATAGAGCGTATCGAGGCCTGGAGAAAAGCTGGCCGATTGCACCAGCTTCCACGCGAGCGCATGTTCGCGGCCCCCCGAGCCCAACAGCAGGACGTTCATGCCCGATCCCTTTTCCGATGACGTCGTGTCCAGCGACATGCTGGCGAGCGATATGGGGCGGCTGGTAGCCGAGCCGGTCGCCGGCGACAACGCACTCGCCATGTCGGTCGGCGAACTCGCGTTCAAGCTGAAGCGGATGGTCGAGGGCGAATTCGGCCATGTCCGCCTGCGCGGCGAGATTTCGGGATGGAAGCGCGTCGCGTCGGGGCATTGCTACATGGCGCTGAAGGACGATCAGGCGGTGATCGACGGCGTGATCTGGAAGGGAAGCGCGGCACGGCTCGCCTTCGTGCCGCAGGACGGCGTCGAGGTGATCGCGACGGGCAAGCTGACGACCTATCCCGGGCGGTCGAAATACCAGATCGTGATCGACCGGATGGAACTGGCGGGCGCGGGTGCGCTGATGGCGCTGCTCGAGAAGCTGAAGGCGAAGCTCGGCGGCGAGGGGCTGTTCGATGCGGCCGCCAAGAAGCCGCTGCCGTTCATGCCGCAGGTGATCGGCGTGGTGACGTCGGGGACGGGCGCGGTGATCCGCGACATCCTTCACCGGCTCGAGGATCGCTGTCCGACGCATGTCATCGTCTGGCCGGTCAAGGTGCAGGGCGAGGGATCGGCCGCCGAGATCGCCGCGGCGGTGCGCGGCTTCGACGCGATCGCGCCCGGCGGCCCGGTGCCGCGCCCCGACCTGGTGATCGTCGCGCGCGGCGGCGGGTCGGTCGAGGATCTCTGGTCGTTCAACGAGGAGGTCGTCGTGCGCGCGGTCGCCGCCTGCTCGATCCCGATCATCTCCGCGGTGGGCCATGAGACCGACACGACCTTGTGCGACTATGCCGCCGACCTGCGCGCGCCGACGCCGACCGCGGCGGCCGAGATCGCGGTGCCGGTGCTCGCCGACCTGAGGCTGACGATCGACAGCCACCGCAACCGGACCGAGCGGTGTGCGCGACGCTATGTCGAGCGCGGGCGCGAGCGGCTCGATGCGCTCGCGCGGCATCTGCCCAAGCGCGACCAGCTGCTCGGGCCGCAGCGGCAGCGTGCGGACGATGCCGGGCAGCGGCTCGACCGCGGGCTCGAGCGGCGGCTGACGCTGGCGCGCGGGAGCCTCGACCGGTCGGGCGCGGCGCTGCGGCCGGCGACGCTCGAGCGCAAGCTGGAGGGCGCGCGCGCACGGCTCGATGCGACGTGGCGGCTGGTCCAGTCGCTCAACCCCGATGCGATCCTCGACCGTGGCTATGCGCGGGTGACGTCTCGGGCTCCGGGGGGCACGACGCTCGCGTCCGCGGCGGCGGCGCGTGCAGCGGGGGCGCTGACGCTGCATTTCCGCGACGGGATGGTCGATGCCACCGTCGATGGGGGTGAGGGCGAGGTCGTCGTCAAGCCGAAGCCGGTGAGCCGGCCGACTCCGCCTGCAGCCCCGTCCCCTTCGGCCACGCCGCCGCGCCAGCCGACCCTGTTCTGATCCTTCCCCCTGCGACGACGAGAGAAACCCGATGCTGATGTCCAATTCCGACCGCGCCGCCAAGCTGCACTACATGGCGAACGGGTTTCGCGTGCTGAGCCCGGGGGATCATGTCGTGTGCGCGGTCACCGGCCACCGCATCCTGCTCGAGGATCTGCGCTACTGGAGCGTCGAGCGGCAGGAGGCCTATGCGACCGCGGCGGGCGCCGCCGAGGCGATGAAACCGCGGTGATCCGCGGACTGCTGTTGCCGTTGGTGCTGCTCGCTTCGGGTGGCACCGCGCAAACCGTGCCGAGCCCGGTCGCTGCGGCGGCGACGGGGTTCGTCTGGACCGGGACGCTGAGCCAGGGCGGGCTGATCCTGGGCACCGCGCCTGCGGGGACGCGCGCGCTGACGCTCGACGGGCGGGCGGTGACGGTCGCGCCCGATCGCCGGTTCGTCGCGGGGTTCGACCGCGATGCGGGCACGCAGGCGATGCTCGTCGCGACGCTGGCGGACGGGCGCGTCGTGCAGCAGTCGCTGGGAATCGCGGCGCGCGGCTGGGACATTTCGCGGCTGACGAGCCTGCCCAAATATCCGGTCCCCGCGCCCGAATTCGCGCGCGTGCGCCCCGGCGAGCTGGCGCAGATCGTCGCGGCGCGGCGGATCGCGGCGGTGTCGGACGGCTGGCGTCAGGCGTTCGTCTGGCCGGTGACGGGGCGGATCTCGACGCTGTTCGGGTCGCAGCGCGTCTATGCCAATGGCGAGGCGGGCTCCTATCATTCGGGGATCGACATCGCGCGGCCGACCGGGACGACCGTGGTCGCGCCCGCGGACGGCGTGGTGATCCTGGCCGCGGACCACCCCTTCACGCTGGAGGGCAATCTGCTGATGATCGACCACGGCATGGGGCTGAACAGCGCGTTCCTGCATCTGTCGCGGATCGACGTGAAGCCGGGCGACCGGGTGACGCAGGGCCAGCCGGTCGGCGCGGTGGGGAATAGCGGGCGCGCGACGGGGCCGCATCTCCACTGGAGTTTGCGCTGGGGGGATGCGAAGCTTGATCCGTTGCTGGTGGCTGGGGTGATGCGGTAGGAAGAATGCCTAATTTTATTACAAGATGTTAGCGGAATGGTTTGCCGGCATGCCGCGGCTTGCAACAATGACAGCGATTGTGTCTTTTTCGATACAGGCTCTGTCAAACTAGTATCGAGACTGACCTTTTTCTTTACAACCCGGTCATAGAGCGGGCATCTTGCTGGCCTGTCTCTTTGGGGATCGCGAGACCCGCGATCGAAGGGGGGCTTGGCACTATCCCGGTCAGGACCGTCATGACGGCCTGCGGGGTTCAAGCGAGGACCACGACCGTAATGACTTCCCTGACTACCAAGGCGCTGCTGCTCGCCGCAGCCGTGCCGCTCGCGATCCTGCCTGCCTATGCGCAGGATCTGCCGGCAGCGGCGCAGAATGCCGAGACGCAGGCCGCCGAGCCGACGACCCAGCCGCAGACCGTGACCGATCCGCAGGGCGCGACATCGGACGGCGCGCAGGAGATCGTGGTGACGGGCTCGCTGTTCCGCCAGACCGACAATGCGACGCCGTCGCCGGTGACGACGCTCAGCACCGCCAATCTCGATGCGCGCGGCATCAACACGGTGCAGGGCGGGATCCAGTCGCTCGCAGCGAACAACGGCCCCGCGCTGACCAACTCGTTCACCGCCAACGGCGCGTTCGCCGGTGGTGCGTCGGCCGTGTCGCTGCGCGGCCTGTCGACCAACTCGACGCTGGTGCTGTTCGACGGCCTGCGCGCCGCCTATTATCCGCTCGCCGATGACGCGACGCGCAACTTCGTCGATCTCAACACGATCCCCGACGACATCGTCGACCGGGTCGAGATTCTGCGCGACGGCGCGTCGTCGAGCTATGGCGCGGACGCCATCGCCGGCGTCGTCAACGTGATCACCAAGCGCGCGTTCAACGGCGTCAGCGGCCGCGCCGAGGCGGGCATCAGCCAGCGCGGCGTCGCCGCCAACCAGCGCCTGACGCTGACCGCGGGCACCGGCGATCTCGATGAAAAGGGTTATAACGCCTATGTCAGCGGTTTCTATTACCGCAGCGAGGCGGTCTATAACCGCGATCTGGCGGCCCCGTTCAACTCGTCCGACCAGCGCGGCGTCGGCACCGGCGGCCCGAACAACATCGTCAACGGGATCGGCGGCGACGGCCTGCTGCCGAACAATGGTCCGGTCGCTGGCGCGAACTTCTTCGTGCGCCCGGCCAACGGCGCGACCGCCGTCGGCGGGTCGCAGTTCCAGCTGCTGACGCCGGGCTGCCTCAACGGCAACCCCTATGCGACCACCGCGGCGGACCGCGCGCAGGCGAACAACGGCGCGATCGCCAGCGTCGTCTGCCAGCAGGACCTGGTCAGCCAGTACGGCGTCGTCGCGCCGAACATCGAGCGTTTCGGCGGATCGGCCAAGTTCACGGCCAAGGTCGGCGACAATGCCGAGGCCTATTTCCAGGTCAATTTCCAGCAGTCGTCCTCGAGCTATAGCGGTGACCCGTCGGTCATCCGCGGCAACGCACCCGCCGGCATCAACTTCCAGCAATATTCGACCTCGTCGGCAGGCGTTCAGTATGCGCCGGGTTCGACACCGCTGTCGTTGCCGGTCTATGTCTGCGCACGCGGGACCGCGGTCTGCAACGCCGCAAACGGCACGCTGAACCCGAACAACCCGTTCGCGGCCGCGGGCCAGAACGCGCTGCTGATCGGCACGCTGCCCGACACGGTCACGTCCAATTCGACCCGCAACCGCGTCTATCGCGCGGCGGCCGGCGTGAAGGGCACGATCGAGGGCGGCTGGGATTACCGCGTCGATGCGACCGCGATGCACAGCGACCTGCGTCGTACGCAGGCGGGCTATGTCTACATCCAGCATCTGCTCGATGTGATCGCGGACGGCAGCTACAACTTCGTCAACCCTGCGCTGAACACGCAGGCGACGCGGGACTATCTGACGCCGACCAACATCGCCGATTCGAGCTCGGACCTGTACCAGTTGCAGGCGTCGGTCACGAAGGCGCTGTTCGAGCTGCCGGGCGGCCCCGCCCAGATCGCCGTCGGCGGATCGATCTTCTACGAGGCGATCGATGCGCCATCGGCCAACCCGGACATCAACGGCCCGACCCAGCGCTACTTCTCGATCAACGCGTTCGGCACGAGCGGCAACCGCACCGTGTCGTCGGCATTCGGCGAATTGCAGCTGCCGATCGTCGACCAGTTCCTGGTCAACGCATCGGGTCGCTACGATCATTATTCGTCGGGCCAGAGCAACTTCTCGCCAAAGGTCGGCGCCAAGTTCACGCCGTTCCGCCAGCTGGCGATCCGCGGCACCTGGTCGCGCGGTTTCCGCATTCCGAGCTTCGGCGAGGCCAATGCGCTGCCGACGACGGGCTATGTGACGAACAACGCGACGCTGTTCAACGACGGCTACCTTGCGCAATATGGCTGCACGGTCGCGACCTTCGCGTCGTGCCCGACCTATATCCGGCAGGGCAGCTATGGCTCGACGACGCTGGCCAGCCAGAATCTCGATCCTGAAAAGTCGCGCAGCTTCACCGCGGGCATCGTCTTCGAGCCGATCCGCAACGTGTCGTTCACGGTCGACTTCTTCGACATCAAGAAGACCGGTGCGATCACGTCGCTGACCGCGGGCGACGCGCTGGCGGCCTATTATTCGGGCCAGGCCATCCCCGAGGGCTTCACCGTCACGCCCGACGCGGTCGGCGTCGGCTTCGAGAACGCCACGCCGCGGGTCGGCCTGGTCGCGTCGCAGCTGGTCAATGCCAACACGATCCATTCGCAGGGCATCGATTTCGGTGGCAGCGCACGGTTCGACCTGGCCGACGACGTTCGCTACACGATCTCGGGCGAGGGCAGCCTGCTGCTCGACCTCAGCACCACCTTCCCGGGTGGTCGCAAGGAGAAGTATGTCGGCACGCTCGGCAACTACAACCTGACCGCAGGGTCGGGCACGCCGCGCTGGCGCGCGAACGTCACCAACACGATCGACGTGCGTGAGTTCAGCCTGAGCGGTACGGTCAACTATGTCGCGGGCTACAACCTGTCGGCAGAGGACCAGGGCGGCGTCCGCGGCGATGGCGGTCTCGCGGTCGATTACCTGCCGGCAGACGTCGACGGCTATATCACCGTCGACATGGTCGGCACGGTGAAGGTCACCGACCGGTTCAGCTTCTACTTCAACGTGCTGAACATCCTCAACGACCTGCCGCCGATCGATCCGGCGACCTATGGTGCGTATCTCTACAACCCGGTCCAGGCGGCCGAGGGCATTTACGGTCGTCAGTTCCGCGCGGGCGTGAAGTTCGGCTTCTAAACCGGGCTTTTACCGGAATGCCGAAAGGGGGCGGCGGATCTTGGATCCGCCGCCCCCTTTTTTTTCGAGGCGGCGCGGCGAGCGATCGCGAGTGCCGACCGCCGGTTGCCTCACCGCAAGATGATCGCGCGTCGACGTAAGAGTGGTGCAACCAAAATGAATGTTCGCCTAATAATTATACGCCGAGGCAAAGTGCTGCGTAAAAAAGAGGCGTAATAGTCAATGATGACGCCCGCTCTGTGTTATTTGCAGCACAGCAGCGTTGCAAATCTGTATGTACGATGAATGCCGACTTTACAGGCTCGGCGGGTCGTCTCATCTTTCAAACATGTCCCCGGGGCGCTGCGCGATGTGCGCGGTGGGGGGTGCAAGATTTCGGATGCGGACCGTCACAACGGACGCCCGGATCGACAAAAGGGATGAGCCAACGTGAACAGCACTTTACATATTGTGCGTAAGGCTTTGTGCGGCGGCAGCGCACTCCAGGCGCTTGCGCTGATGGGCGCCGGCGCCGGCATGACCGCCGTCGCGGCACCGGCCGTGGCGCAGGACTACAGCCAGGTGAACGCCACCGGCCGGATCCGCGGGACCGACGGCAAGCCGGTGGCGGGCGCGACGGTGACGGTCACCTCCAATGCGCAGGGCACCACCAGCACGGCCGTGACCGGCAATGACGGAACGTTTCGCGTCCCCGCCCTGCAACAGGGCCTGTACACGTTCACGATCACGGCCGACGGCTATGAGGCGTTTACCGATAGCGCGGTTTCGCTGACCCAGTCCGGCGCGGCCAACCAGTTCACGCTGGCGACTGCTGGCGCGGCGGCGGGCGGTGACATCGTGGTCACCGCTGGTCGCGTCCAGGTCGTCGACTTCGATCGGAACACCACCGGCGCCGTGATCAACGTGGGTGAACTGGCCACGCGCGTGCCGGTGGGGCGTGACATCAATTCGATCGTCCAGCTTGCCCCAGGCACGACGACCGGTGACACGGCATTCGGCGTCGGCGGCAGCCTGCTCGCGGCTTCGGTGCCGTCGATTGCAGGCTCGTCCGTTTCGGAGAATACCTATTTCATCAACGGGCTGAACATCACCAACTTCCGCAACGGTATCGGTGGCGTCGAGGTCCCGTTCGACTTCTATGAAACGGTCGAAGTGAAGAATGGCGGCATCTCCGCCGAATTCGGTCGCATGACGGGCGGCTTCATCAATGCCACCACCAAGTCAGGATCGAACGAGTTTCACGGCGGCGTCCTGTTCAACTTCTCGCCGGACGACTTGCGCAGTGACACACGCAATACATACGCTACCGACAACGACTCGGCCTATGTCGAGCGAAAAGACTTTGTGGCACAGCTGTCCGGACCGATCATCAAGGATCATCTGTTCTTCTATGGTCTTTATCAGTCGCGCGACTCGGAGGCCGGGCTTGGTTCGACCGGGCGGAGTACGATTGGAAGCGCTGCCGCCCTTCCGGCCTATGCCGTCGAGCTGCCTAACGTACCCGCGAATGCCGGGTTGCGCTCGATCGCGACGGGCACGCAGTTCGTCAAGGATCGCAGCACGAGCCCGTTCTACGGTGGCAAGATCGACGCTGTCATCACTGACGGGCAGCGGCTTGAATTCACCTATTTCAATACGTCCGCAACGACCGAGCGGCGGATCTTCGGCACCTCGCTGTTCGGCCTGACGAGCGGCCGGTACAATCCTGTCACGAATGACCCCGGCCGATACGCGTCCACGACGCTGTATCGAATCGGCGGCGAAAACTATGTCGGGCGGTATACCGGGCGCTTCACCGACTGGCTGACGCTGTCGGGCGCGTATGGCCGGAGCTATAACCGCGACACGACGGAGTCCTCCGCCCTCGATCAGTCGTCGATCCTCGACGCACGCGGCGGCGCCTCCGTACAGATCGGCAACCCGACGGCCAACACGAGCACGGCATTCGATCGCCGTGAATTCTACCGTGCCGATGCCGACCTCTATTTCAACCTGCTGGGCAATCATCACATCCGTGGCGGG
>NZ_LMKZ01000001.1:515545-520673 GCF_001422525.1 Sphingomonas sp. Leaf30
ATGCAAATTCGGGTGCCGCGGGCGATGACTTCGTCACGACGCCGAACACGACCTATGTAACGCGTCGTTACTTCCGCAATGGTGGCACGTTCACGACCAAGGGCGAGGCATTCTATCTGCAGGACAGCTGGTCGCTCTTCGAAAACCGGCTGGCGCTCAACCTTGGCGTCCGTAACGACAAGTTCACCAACAAGAACGGTGAAGGTCAGACCTTCTACAAGTCGGACGATCTGTGGGCGCCGCGTCTGGGCTTCAGTTTCGATCCGATCGGTGATGGAAGCACCAAGGTCTACGGGTCGTTCAGCCGCTATTACCTGCCGGTTGCGACGAACACGAACGTCCGTCTCGCCGGCGCCGAACTCGATTATACAACCTACAACGTGCTGACGGGCGTCAATGCCAACCAGACGCCGATCATCGGCGCTCCGATCCAGATTGCGGACGGATCACCCTGTCCGGTCCTTGCTATCGAGTCCGATCGGGCCGGCGGTGCGAATTGCAAATTCAACTCCGATGGAACGACGCCGCCCTTCGCATCGCTCGTCAGTTCCAACCTCCAGGCGCAGTCGCGCGACGAATATATCCTCGGGTTCGAGCGTCGTCTCGGCGGCAGGATCAAGTTCGGTGTCTTCTATACCGAGCGAAAGCTGAACCAGTCGCTGGAAGACGGCTATATCGACGCTGGCGTGCTGGATTATTGCCGTACCAACAACATCGCGTTGACCAATGCGGCGGGTACGGGCTGTGGCGACATCTTCAGCGGCGCGCATCAATACGCGTTGTTGAACCCGGGGCGTGATGCCACCGTGGTCCTCGACGCGACCAACGCGGAAGGCGTGGCCAATACCGAACTCAACGGCAAATCGGTTACCCTGACGGCTGCGGGTCTGGGCCTTCCCCAGGCCGAGGCGACCTACAAGTCGATGACGTTCACCTTCGAGCGTGAATTCGACGGCAAGTGGAGCCTGTCTGCCAATTATACCCTGGCATCACTGGTGGGTAACATCGAGGGCGGCGTTCGATCCGACAATGGGCAGGCCGATTCGGGCCTGACGACGGCATTCGATTATCCTGCGCTGGTCAACGGCGCCTATGGCTATCTTCCCGGTCACCGCCGTCACAACATCAAGATCTTTGGCAGCTACCAGCTGTTCGACTTCCTGAATGTCGGTGGGAACGTCCAGGTGCAATCGCCGCGCAAATTCGGCTGCATCGGGACGGTGCCCGTGAGTGTCGATGGCGGCAATGCGGCGGCCTATGGTGCTGCGGGTTATTACTGCAATGTCGATGGGAGCGGCAATGTCATCACGACGGGGACGTCGGCCGCAAACCGTCAGCTGACACCGCGCGGAAGCGTGTTGCAGACGGACTGGCTGTATAACGTCAACCTCGATATCGCGTTGAAGATCCCGACGGATATGTTCGACGGTACGGTCCGTGTGTCGGTGTTCAACGTCTTGAACCAGAAGCAGGTTCAGGACCTTCAAGAGGTCGGGACGGCGCAGAACGGCGTTCCATCCGCACTATATGGACAGCCCTTGTCCTATCAGGCGCCACGGTCGGTTCGCCTGCAGTTCGGCGTCAACTTCTAAGGTCCTGCGTCAGGGCAGAAACGAGGGGCGGTTCCGCAAGGGGCCGCCCCATTTTCGCTCAGGCTTCCGTTCAACGCGGTTTTCAGCGTCAGCGATGTCGCGGGGGCGTGGGCTTTCCGAGCAGCTGTCGAAAGGCGCATCATGGGTGGCCGGCGGGCAGCCACCCATGATGCATGTCACCCGACCGCCAGCACCAGTTTCCCGTCGCCCTCGTCGATATGGACGGTGGCGCCGTCCTTGACCTCGCCGCGCAGGATCATGTCGGCGAGCGGGTCCTGGAGGTAGCGCTGGACCGCGCGTTTGAGGGGCCTTGCGCCGTAGATGGGGTCGTAGCCGACGCGGCCGAGCCAGGCGCGGGCGGCTTCGGTGAGGTCGAGCGTGATCTTGCGGTCGGCGAGCAGCTTGTCGACGCGCGACACCTGGATGTCGACGATCGGCGCCATGTGCGCCTGGCCGAGACGGTGGAACAGGATCACCTCGTCCAGGCGGTTGAGGAATTCCGGGCGGAAGTGCGACCGGACGATCTCCATCACCTGCGGTTCGACCGACGACACGTCGTCGCCCTCGGCCATGTTGGCGAGATACTGGCTGCCGAGATTGCTCGTCAGGATGATCAGCGTGTTGCTGAAATC
The DNA here is from genome assembly GCF_001422525.1 of Sphingomonas sp. Leaf30. NCBI lineage: Bacteria > Pseudomonadati > Pseudomonadota > Alphaproteobacteria > Sphingomonadales > Sphingomonadaceae > Sphingomonas > Sphingomonas sp. Leaf30. The sequence continues at coordinate 517,770 of NZ_LMKZ01000001.1, forward strand.
GACCGTGCGGCCCTGGCCGTCGGTCAGTCGGCCGTCGTCGAGCACCTGGAGGAGCACGTTGAACACGTCGCCATGCGCCTTCTCGACCTCGTCGAACAGGATCACCTGATAGGGACGCCGGCGAACCGCCTCGGTCAGCACGCCGCCCTCCTCATAGCCGACATAGCCGGGAGGCGCGCCGATCAGCCGCGCGACCGCGTGCTTTTCCATGAACTCGCTCATGTCGATGCGGACCATCGCCGAGGGATCGTCGAACAGGAATTCGGCGAGCGCCTTGGTCAGCTCGGTCTTGCCGACGCCGGTTGGCCCCAAGAACAGGAAGCTGCCCAAGGGGCGGTTCGGATCCTGAAGCCCGGCGCGTGCGCGGCGGACCGCGGTCGAGACGGCCTTGACCGCATGCGCCTGGCCGATGACGCGCTTGCCGATCGTCGCCTCCATCGCGAGCAGCTTGTCGCGCTCGCCCTGGAGCATCCGTTCGACCGGGATGCCGGTCCAGCGGCTGACGACGCCGGCAATGTCGTCGGCATTGACCTCTTCGCGCAGCATCGCGCCCTTGGTCGCGCCCGCCGCCTCGTCGAGCTGGCGCTGCAGGCCGGGGATCGTGCCGTAGGAGAGCTCACCCGCGCGGGCGAGATCGCCCGAGCGTTGCGCCTGGTCGAGTTCGAGGCGCGCGGCGTCAAGCTGTTCCTTGAGCCGCGCCTCGGCGTTGATCTTGTCCTTCTCGCCCTTCCAGCGCGTCGTCAGCTCGGCGGACTGTTCCTCGAGATTGACGAGGTCGCCCTCGAGCGTGTCGAGCCGGTCGATCGACGCCTCGTCGGTCTCGCGCTTCAACGCCTCGCGCTCGATCTTGAGCTGGATGATCCGGCGGTCGAGATTCTCGATCTCCTCGGGCTTCGACTCGACCTCCATGCGGATCCGGCTCGCGGCCTCGTCCATCAGGTCGATCGCCTTGTCGGGGAGGAAACGGTCGGTGATGTAGCGGTTCGACAGCGTTGAGGCGGCGACGATCGCGCCGTCGGTGATGCGGACGCCGTGGTGGAGCTCGTATTTCTCCTTCAGGCCGCGCAGGATCGAGATCGTGTCCTCGACCGTGGGTTCGCCGACCATGACGGGCTGGAACCGGCGCTGGAGCGCGGGGTCCTTCTCGACGTACTTGCGATATTCGTCGAGCGTGGTCGCGCCGACGCAGTGGAGCTCGCCGCGCGCCAAGGCTGGCTTCAACAGGTTGCCTGCGTCCATCGCGCCTTCGGATTTGCCCGCGCCGATCAGCTGGTGCATCTCGTCGATGAACAGGATGACGTCGCCCTCGGCAGCCTTCACCTCGTCGAGCACGCCCTTCAGCCGCTCCTCGAACTCGCCGCGATATTTCGCGCCCGCGATGAGCGAGCCCATGTCGAGCGACATGAGCCGGCGGTCCTTGAGCGTGTCGGGGACGTCGCCGTTGGCGATGCGCAGCGCGAGGCCTTCGGCGATCGCGGTCTTGCCAACGCCGGGTTCGCCGATCAGCGCGGGGTTGTTCTTGGTGCGGCGGGCGAGGATCTGGATCGTGCGGCGGATCTCCTCGTCGCGGCCGATGACGGGGTCGAGCTTGCCGTCGCGGGCCGCCTGGGTGAGGTCGCGCGCGAATTTCTTGAGCGCGTCATAGCGGTCCTCGGCACCCGCGGTGTCCGCGGTGCGGCCCTGGCGGACGCTGTTGATCGCGGTGTTGAGCCCCTCGGGGGTGACGCCGCCGGTCTTGAGCGCCTTGCCCGCGGCGGTGTTGAGCGAGAGCGCGAGCGCGACGAGCAGGCGTTCGACGGTGACGAAGCTGTCGCCCGCCTTGGTCGCGATCTGTTCGGCCTGGTCGAGCACGCGGACCGCGTCATTGTCGATGCCCGGCGTGGTCTGCGCGCCCGAGCCCGACACGGCGGGGATCTTGGCGAGCGCGAGATCGGTCTCGGCGGTCGCGCGCTTGGCGTCGCCGCCCGCGGCCGCGATCAGCCCGGCGGCCATGCCCTGTTCGTCCTCGAGCAGCGCCTTCAGCAGATGCTCGGGCGCGATCCGCTGATGGTTCATGCGGATCGCGACGGTCTGCGCGGACTGGAGGAAGCCTTTCGCGCGGTCGGTGAATTTGTCGATGTTCATGGGCGTATCCCTGTGGTCTTTGGCCAGAGATGGTGTTGTATTTAGGCAACACAAGAGGGCGGCGTTGCATCATGCTAGGGACAAGCGCCGCGGGCCGGAATAGCGTTTATTGTCGGTGTCGAAGCAGCGTCGTCATCGCTATAAGCCCGCGCCCATGCTATATAGGTGGGGTGTCAACAGCCATTCCCCATATCTACGCCATCGGCATCGAGCCGGCCGACATCGACTTTATGGGTCACGTCAACAACGCGAACTATCTGAAGTGGGTACAGGCCGCGGTGATCGATCACTGGCAGCGTCTCGCCCCGGCCGAGGCGGTGGCGGGGCATTTGTGGGTCGCGCTGAAACACGAGATTACCTACCGCAAGCCGGCGTTCCTCGACGACGACGTGATCGCGACGGTGCTGCTCGAGAAGGTGCAGGGCGCGCGGGCGTTCTACGAGACGATCATCAAGCGCGGCGAGGATGTGCTGGCCGAGGTGAAGTCGAGCTGGTGTTGCCTGGATGCGGAGACGCTGCGGCCTTCGCGACTGGCGAGTAACGTGGTGGAGCGGTTCTTTCCGAAGGATTGAGGGGCCTAGACCCGCCGTCATTCCCGCGGAGGCGGGAAGCTAGACTGGCTGGACTTTGTGGGTGTCACCTTAGTTTGCCGGTCTGGATCCCCGCCTTCGCGGGGATGACGGGTTTTGGGGGCTTGGGGCTGGATGCTGCTGCCTGTCCGGGGCGCGCCTGTCTGGGGTCGCTCGATCGGGGCGAGCGTTCAGCCATATACACCACCTC
>NZ_LMKZ01000001.1:520731-520908 GCF_001422525.1 Sphingomonas sp. Leaf30
CCCGGCGGAGGCCGGGGTCCAGGTGGGAAGGCCCTCGTGACTCCGCGTCGCCTCACGTTATTTCCGGCCCCCAACTGGGCCCCGGCCTTCGCCGGGGAGGTGGTCTAGCCGCTCACACCACCTCATACGGCACCGCGCCGCGGCGGTTGGGGTCGACGCGGATTTCGCTGGCGGCCG
>NZ_LMKZ01000001.1:520964-583654 GCF_001422525.1 Sphingomonas sp. Leaf30
GGGGAAACGCGCGCTGGTCGCAGTCGGGGCGCAGGCAGATGCGGCAGGAGGCGCCGATCGGGGTGGCGATGCCGCCGGTGCCGAGCGCGTCGGCGTAGATGAATTCGGACGCGTTCGCTTCCTCGCAGCCCAGCGCCACCGCATAGCGGCGCGCGGGCCGGGTATAGGTCTCGGACGGTTTCACCAGCCCCTTGGCCATCGAGACGTAGCGGATGCCGTCGCTGGTCTCGAGCAATTGCGTGAGGATGCGGTCGGGAATCGCGACCGCCTCGTGGACGATCCACAAGGGACAGGCGCCACCGAAGCGCGCGAACTGGAGGCGGGTGGCGGAGTGGCGCTTGGTGATGTTGCCCGCCATGTCGACGCGGCAGAAGAAGAACGGGATGCCGAGCGCGCCGGGGCGCTGGAGCGTCGAGAGCCGGTGGCAGGTCTGTTCGAAGCTGGTGCCGAAGATCCGCCGCAGCCGGTCGATATCGTGGCGGACGCTGCGTGCCTCGGCACGGAAGCGGGTATAGGGCATGACGATCGCGCCCGCGGCGTAATTGGTGAGCCCCGCGGTCAGCAGCGCGCGCGCGGTTTCCGATGCCATGTCGGAGGCGGCGACGATGTCGGCGATCAGATCGGCGAACTCGCCGCGCGCGACCTGATGCGCGAGCGAGAAGAGCGTGGTCTCGCCGGGCTGCGATCCGTCGAGCCGCAGCGTCGCGCCGTCATAGTCGCGTAACGGCGCGGCGAGTGCGCCCGAGATTGTCACCGAGACGCCGCGCGCCGCGAGCCGCGCCTCGAGCGCGGTGATCCGGTCGCTGCCGAGCGTCTCGCCGATTTCCTCCGCGCGGCGATCGAGCGTGTCGACATAATTGCCCGCGGCGTGAAACCAGTCGCGGACATCCTCCCAGGGGAGCAGCCCGGGCGCGCCCGATCCGGCGACGAGACGGTCGTCGAGCGCGCGCAACTGCTCCTGCGCGCGGCGATAGGCGTCGTGCATCGCGACGAGGCGCTGGGCGAGCAAGGGCTGGTGCTTCACCGCGCGGCGGATCGCGCTTTCGTCCAGAGTCGGCGCCGCGACGCTGGTGTCGGTGACGGCCTCGAGTGTCGCGACGAGCAGCGCGGTGTCGTCGGCGGCGTCGATGCTGCCCCAGTCGGCGGGGAATTCGCGTGCGAGCGTGACGAGCACGGCTTCGCTGACCGGGCGGTCGCCATTCTCGATCTGCGAGAGATAGCTGACCGAGATGCCGATCCGGACCGCCATCGCCGCCTGGCTGATCCCGAGCGTGCCGCGAAGGTCGCGCAGCCGGTGTCCGACGAAGAGGCGGCGTGGGGGTGTGGTCATGCTGCTGGCATAGTTTGCAAACATGGGGGGCACAAGTTTGCAACATTGCATTTGCGCATTGCGTCCCGCTCTGTGAAAGCCCCCAGCAGGACGGAGAGACGATGTCATCGACGATCGAAGAGCTTGAACGACGCCGCGAAGCCGCAAGAGTGGGCGGGGGTATCAAGCGGATCGGAGCGCAGCACGCCAAGGGAAAGCTCACCGCAAGGGAGCGCCTTGACGTGCTGCTGGACGAGGGATCGTTCGAGGAGCTCGACATGTATGTCGAGCATAACTGCGTCGATTTCGGCATGCAGGACCAGGTGATCCCCGGCGACGGCGTGGTCACGGGATCGGGCACGATCAACGGCCGCCTCGTCTTCGTGTTCAGCCAGGATTTCACGGTATTCGGCGGGTCGCTCAGCGAACGCCACGCGCAGAAGATCTGCAAGGTGATGGACAGCGCGATGAAGGTCGGCGCGCCGATCATCGGGCTGAACGACAGCGGCGGCGCGCGCATCCAGGAGGGCGTGGCCAGCCTTGGCGGCTATGCCGAGGTGTTCCAGCGCAACGTGCTGGCGAGCGGCGTCGTGCCGCAGCTCTCGCTGATCATGGGCCCGTGCGCGGGCGGTGCGGTGTACAGCCCGGCGATGACCGACTTCATCTTCATGGTGAAGGATTCGAGCTACATGTTCGTGACCGGCCCCGACGTGGTCAAGACGGTGACGAACGAGGTGGTGACGCAGGAGGCGCTGGGCGGTGCGGTGACGCACACGACCAAGACGTCGGTCGCGGACAATGCGTTCGAGAACGACATCGAGGCACTGCTCGCGGCGCGCGACTTCTTCGACTTCCTGCCCGAATCGAACCGCACCGGCGTGCCCGAGCGGCCGACCGCGGATGAGTGGGACCGGATCGAGGAGAGCCTCGACACGCTGATCCCGGCGTCGGCGAACCAGCCCTATGACATGCACGAGCTGATCCGGAAGGTCGTCGACGAGGGCGATTTCTTCGAGACGCAGCCGGCGCATGCGGCCAACATCATCACCGGCTTCGGGCGGATCGAAGGGCGGACCGTCGGCTTCGTCGCGAACCAGCCGATGGTGCTCGCGGGCGTGCTCGACATCAACAGCTCGAAAAAGGCGGCGCGGTTCGTGCGCTTCTGCGACGCGTTCGAGATCCCGATCGTGACGTTCGTCGACGTCCCCGGCTTCCTGCCCGGCACCGCGCAGGAGCATAACGGGATCATCAAGCACGGCGCGAAACTGCTGTTCGCGTACGGCGAGGCGACCGTGCCGAAGATCACCGTGATCACGCGCAAGGCCTATGGCGGCGCGTATGACGTGATGGCGTCGAAGCATCTGCGCGGCGACCTGAACTATGCGTGGCCGACCGCGGAGATCGCGGTGATGGGCGCGAAGGGCGCGGTCGAGATCATCTTCCGCGGCAAGACGCCCGAGGAGATCGCGGAGCGGACCGCGGAGTATGAGGCGCGCTTCGCCAACCCGTTCGTCGCGGCGAGCAAGGGCTTCATCGACGAGGTGATCCAGCCGCATTCGACACGGCGGCGGATCGCGCTGGGGCTGCGAAAGCTGCGCGGCAAGAGCATCGAGAATCCGTGGAAGAAGCATGACAACATCCCGCTCTGAGGGGGCGGCTTGTTGGGTCATGCCAAGCACATTATCATGTCATGCGAAGGAGTCGTGACATGCAGACCGAACGCGTGACGTTTCTGACCACCCCCGATCACAAGGCGGCGCTCGACGCGTTTGCGGCGAGCAACGGCATGTCCGTGGGGCATGTCGTTCGCGAGGCGACCTCGCGCTATGTCGTCGAGGGCGACATGACCGAGGACGACCGCTTCAAGCTGTTGATCCATGAACTCGACGAGGCGCTCCCGGCGATGCACGCCGCGCTCGATGCGGCGATCGAGGGGCAGCAGCGTCTGCGCGCCGATATCGACGCCAGGCTGCGCGACGCCGGCCTGCTCGACGCGGAGCGTGTCGCATGAGCATGATCGGCGACGCGATGCGGACGATCGAATCCGTCATCCTGCTCCGCAGCAAGGTCGAGCGGTTGAACGAGGAACTTGCCGCGACCAACGGGCAGGTGCGACGCGTGGTCGACTCGGTCATCCAGATCAATGGACGACTGATCCGCCTGGAAACGTTCGAGGAAATGCGGTCCGGGATACGACCGACCCCGAGGATCGAGCAATGATCGCGCTTCTGCTTCTCCAAGCCGCGGCTGCGACAAGCGCAGCAACGCCCGCATGGAAGCTCGCCGACCGGACCAATGCGGCGGGGGTGCGGAGCATCTCCACCTCGGTCACGGGCAATGACGGGCTGTCGCGGTTCGTCGTGAAGTGCGACGTCGGCACCGAGTCGATCGTGTCGATCCAGTTCATCCAGCCGCAGTCGCTGGGGCAGGGCGCGGACAAGCCGGTCGCGGTGCGCTTCGATGGCGGGCCGGCCTTTACCTATAACTGGCAGTTTCCGGGGACGGGGACGTACATCACCGATCCCGTGGCGATCACGCGGCTGACGACGTTCCTGGTGAAATCGAAGACGCTGCGGGTCGAGGCGACCAACGGCGCAGGCTTTGCGGTGCAGGCCAATTTCGTCGCGCCGCCGAGCGATGCGATGGTCCGGCAGGTGCTGGGGGTGTGCGGCTATACGCTGGGCGTCGTGCCGCCGCCGCCGCCTGCGCCGCCCGCGGCGGAGGATGCGCAATGACTCTCGGCCGCCTCAACCATGTCGGGGTCGCGACGCCGTCGATCGCGAAGTCGGTCGAGACGTACCGGGTGCTGCTCGGCGCGACTGTGATCGGGGAGCCGATCGATCTGCCTGCGCAGGGTGTGAAAGTGTGCTTCATCGATGCGCCCAATACGCAGATCGAGCTGATCGAGCCGTATGACGACAGCTCGCCGATCGCGGGGTTCCTGCGCAAGAACCCGGCGGGGGGGCAGCATCATGTGTGTTTCGAGGTGCCCGATATCGCGGCCGCGGTCGTGGAGCTGAAGGCGAAGGGGGCGACGGTGCTCGGCGAACCGCGGATCGGCGCGCATGGCACGCCGATCGTGTTCGTCCACCCGAAGGACTTTGGCGGCATGCTCGTGGAGCTGATGGAGACGCCGGGGGAGGATCATTGACCCTGCATCCTTCGTCCGTTGGTGCTGGGCGTGGTCGAAGCGCGTGGGACCCAGGCCCTTCGACTTCGCTCAGGGCGAACGGCGGGGGTGGGGCGTGCCCTTCGACTTCGCTCAGGGCGAACGGACGGGGTGGGGCTTGCCGACTGGGGCGTAATCGATGGGGGAGACTGGCATGACCGCCTATGAGCATATCCTGAGCGAGCGGCGTGGCGACGTGCTGATGCTGACGCTCAACCGGCCCGACCGGCTGAATGCGGCGCCGCCGGCGATGTTCGAGGAGATCGCCGCCGCGGTCGCCTCGCTCGATGGTGCGCGGGCGGTGCTGATCGCGGGTGCGGGGCGCGCGTTCTGTTCGGGGGCGGATGTCGGTGGCGGGGCGCTGGGGTCGGATGATCCGGGTGCGGCGACCTATCAGGCGCTGACGGGCAGCTATAATCCGGCGATGGCGGCGATCGCCGATCTGGGCGTGCCGGTGGTGAGCGCGGTGCGCGGGCCGGCGGCGGGGATCGGGTGCAGCCTCGCTCTTGCCGCGGATTTCTGCGTCGCCAGCGAGAGCGCGTATTTCCTCCAGGCGTTCGTCAATATCGGGCTGGTGCCCGATGGCGGCGCGTCGTGGATGCTGCCGCGGCTGATCGGGCGCGCACGGGCGACCGAGATGATGATGCTGGGCGAGCGGGTGCCCGCGGCCAAGGCGCTCGACTGGGGGATGGTGCACAAGGTCGTCGCGGACGACGCGCTCGACGCGGAGGCGTTCGCGCTGGCGGAGCGGCTGGCGGCGATGCCGACGGTGGCATTGGGGCTGATGCGGCGCGCGATCACGGCTGCCTATGCGAGCGATTATGCGGGCGCGATGGAGGCCGAGGCGGTCAACCAGCGTGCGGCGCGCGGGTCTGCGGATTCGATGGAGGGCGGGATCGCGTTCCTGACGAAGCGCAAGCCGGTGTTCACGGGGACGTGACGACGCGCGCTTCTCGTTCCCCGGCGGAGGCCGGGGCCCAGTTGGGTAGCGGTGGATTGGCCGGTGCTGCGCTCAATTATTTCGACCTTTCCACCTGGGCCCCGGCCTTCGCCGGGGTGGTGTTTTGGGCATGACTGGCGCGACGAGTTCCATCCGTTCAGACGGGCAGGCCGGTGTTCATGGGGCCATGGCACCCGTTTGTCGCACCACCCCGGCGGAGGCCGGGGCCCAGTTGGGCAGCGGCGGATTGGCTGGAGCTGCGCTCAATTATTTCGACCTTTCCAACTGGGCCCCGGCCTTCGCCGGGGTGGTGTTTTAAGTATGAATGATACGCACAAACCAAATCCGACGCTTGTCGAGTGGGAGGCCGCTGCCGCGAAAGAGGTGAAGGGCGCCGACCTGACCTGGGCGACCCCGGAGGGGATCGACGTCAAGCCGCTCTATACCGCGGCGGACGTGACCGCCGACCCCGGCCTCCCCGGGTTCGCGCCGTTCACGCGCGGGGTGCGGGCGTCGATGTATGCGGGGCGGCCGTGGACGATCCGGCAATATGCGGGGTTCTCGACCGCGGAGGCGTCGAACGCGTTCTACAGGCGGAATCTTGCCGCGGGGCAGAAGGGGCTCTCCGTCGCGTTCGATCTGGCGACGCATCGCGGCTATGACAGCGACCATCCGCGCGTGACGGGCGATGTCGGCAAGGCCGGTGTCGCGATCGACAGCGTCGAGGATATGAAGATCCTGTTCGACGGGATTCCGCTCGACAAGATGTCGGTCAGCATGACGATGAACGGCGCGGTGATCCCGATCCTCGCCTTCTTCATCGTCGCGGGCGAGGAGCAGGGCGTGCCCCGGCACCTGCTCGACGGGACCATCCAGAACGACATCCTCAAGGAGTTCATGGTCCGCAACACCTATATCTACCCGCCCGAGCCGAGCATGCGGATCATTTCGGACATCTTCGGCTACACCAGCCGCGAGATGCCCAAGTTCAACAGCATCTCGATCAGCGGCTATCACATGCAGGAGGCGGGGGCGACGCAGCTCCACGAGCTCGCCTTCACGATCGCCGACGGCATGGAATATGTGAAATACGGCGTCGCGTCCGGGCTCGACATCGATAAGTTCGCCGGCCGGCTGTCGTTCTTCTTCGCGATCGGCATGAACTTTTTCATGGAGATCGCCAAGCTGCGTGCGGCGCGCGTGCTGTGGCACCGCGCGATGACGGAGCTGGGCGCGCAGGACGAGCGCTCGAAGATGCTGCGCACGCATTGCCAGACGAGCGGCGTGTCGCTGACCGAGCAGGACCCGTACAACAACGTCATGCGCACGACGATCGAGGCGATGGCGGCGATGCTGGGGGGCACGCAGTCGCTCCACACCAACGCGCTCGACGAGGCGATCGCGCTGCCGACCGACTTTTCCGCGCGGATCGCGCGCAACACGCAGATCGTGCTGCAGGAAGAGACGGGGATGACCAAGGTCGTCGATCCGCTCGGCGGCAGTTACTATATCGAGAGCCTGACGCAGAGCCTCGTCGATGGCGCATGGACGCTGATCGAGCGGATCCAGGCCGAGGGCGGGATGGCGAAGGCGGTCGCGGCGGGCTGGCCCAAGGCGATGATCGAGGAGGCCGCGGCGGGACGCCAGGCGCGGGTCGATCGCGGCGAGGACGTGATCGTCGGGGTGAACAAGTACAAGCTGGCCGAGCAGGACGCGATCGAGATCCTCGACGTGGACAATGTCGCGGTGCGCGCCGGTCAGGTCGAGCGGATCGCGCGCGTCAAGGCGACGCGGGACGAGGATGCGTGCCGGGCGGCGCTGGATGCACTGCGCGAGGGGGCGAAGGGGTCCGAGAACCTGCTCGCGCTCGCGGTCGAGTGCGCGCGGGCGCGGGCGACCTTGGGCGAGATTTCGTCGGCGATGGAGGACGTGTTCGGGCGCTATGGCACGCAGCCGACGCCGGTGTCGGGCGTCTATGGCGGCGCGTATGAGGATGATGCGCGCTGGACGCGGCTGACCGACGGGGTCGCGGCGACCGAGCGGCGGCTGGGGCGCAAGCCGCGCATGCTGGTCGCCAAGATGGGGCAGGACGGGCATGACCGCGGCGCGAACCTCGTCTCGTCGATGTTCGGCGACCTGGGCTTCGAGATCGTGCCGGGGGCGCTGTTCCAGACCCCGGCGGAGGTCGCCGCGCTGGCGCTGGCCAAGGACGTCGACGTGGTCGGCGCGTCGAGCCTCGCGGCGGGGCACAAGACGCTGATCCCCGAGCTGATCGGCCACCTGCGCGAGGCGGGACGCGCGGATATCAAGGTGATCGCGGGTGGCGTTATTCCTGCACAGGACTATCAGGCGCTGCGTGATGCCGGGGTCCAGGCGATCTTCGGACCCGGCACCAACCTGATCCAGGCCGCCGAGGACGTGTTGAAGCTCCTCGGCCATAATATGGGCCCGCAAGAGGAAGCCGCAGAATAATGCTGAACAGTCTCGAAGTTACTTCCCCGGCGAAGGCCGGGGCCCAGTTGGGCGCCGGTCGTGACGACGTACAGTCCTCCGTTACGTCGACCTCTCCAACTGGACCCCGGCCTTCGCCGGGGAACGGCACAAGGACCGACTGGACGCGGGCGGAGATCGCGGCGTTGTTCGACCTGCCGTTCGACGCACTCATGTACCGCGCGCAGACCGTGCACCGGGCGCATCATGCGGTGAGCGAGGTGCAGCTGTGCACTTTGCTGTCGATCAAGACCGGCGGGTGCCCCGAGGATTGCGGCTATTGTTCGCAGTCGGCGAGCGCGGATACGCAGCTGAAGGCGGAAAAGCTGATGGACGTCGATGCCGTCCTCGCCGACGCGGCGCACGCCAAGGCGGCGGGATCGCAGCGTTTCTGCATGGGCGCGGCGTGGCGCAACCCGAAGCCGCGCGACATGCCGAAGGTCGTCGCGATGGTCGAGGGCGTGCGCGCGATGGGGCTGGAGACTTGCATGACGCTCGGCATGCTCGACGCGGAGCAGGCCAAGCAGCTCGCCGATGCGGGGCTCGATTACTACAACCACAATATCGACACCTCGCCGGAGAATTACGGCAACGTCATCACCACGCGGACCTTCGAGGACCGGCTGGAGACGCTGGCCAACGTGCGCGATGCGGGGATTTCGGTGTGCTGCGGCGGGATCGTCGGGATGGGCGAGACGCGCAGCGATCGCGTCGGCTTCGTCCACGCGCTCGCCACGCTGCCGCGGCATCCCGAGAGCGTGCCGGTGAATGCGCTGGTGCCGGTCAAGGGGACGGTGCTCGGCAACATGCTCGCCGACACGCCGCTCGCGAAGATCGACGATATCGAATTCGTGCGGACCGTCGCGGTGGCGCGGATCACGATGCCGCTGAGCATGGTGCGGCTGTCGGCGGGGCGCGAGAGCATGTCCGAGGCGACCCAGGCGCTGTGCTTCATGGCGGGGGCGAATTCGATCTTCACCGGCGACACGCTGCTGACGACGGGCAATGCGGGCGACAGCGCGGATGCGGCGTTGCTGGCGAAGCTCGGCATGACGCCGATGGTCGGGCCGGAGCCGATGCGCGAGGCCAAGACATGCTGCTGATCGCAATTTTGATCGCCGCCGCGCCGATGCAGGCGCAGGCGCAGATGACCCGGTCCGCGGGCACCGGCTATGCGCAGGCGGATGCGGCGATGACCGCGCAGTGGAAGCGGACCTATGCCTATATGAAGCGGCGCGATGCGCAGGACACGTCGCGTGGCGGTGGCTTCGGGTTTGCGGGATCGCTGCTCGAAAGCCAGCGCGCGTGGCTGAAGTTCCGCGATACGCAATGCGTGATCGAGGGCGGGCAATATGCCGGCGGATCGGCGCAGGCGATGACGGTCGCCGGCTGCCGCACCGGCCTGACCAAGGCACGGACCGCGCAGCTCAAATCGATGATCTGGTACCAGTAAATACACGTCCGCACCCGGCGCCAAGCCGGGGAGACGGCACAGTTTAGGGCGAGAGATGTTCAAGAAAATCCTGGTCGCCAATCGCGGCGAGATCGCATGCCGCGTGATGCGCACCGCCAAGGCGATGGGGATCAAGACCGTCGCGGTCTATTCCGACGCCGACGTGCGCAGCCCGCACGTGCTGATGGCGGACGAGAGCGTGCGGCTGGGGCCAGCGCCCGCGGCGGAGAGCTATCTCAAGGCCGAACTGATCCTGCTGGCGGCCAAGGAGACGGGCGCGGACTGTATCCATCCGGGCTATGGCTTCCTGTCCGAGCGCGAGAGCTTCGCGCGGGCGTGCGCCGAGGCGGGGATCGCGTTCGTCGGGCCGCCGCCGGCTGCGATCGCGGCGATGGGCGACAAGATCGAATCGAAGAAGCTCGCCAAGGCGGCGGGCGTCAATGTCGTGCCGGGCTATCTGGGCGAGATCGCGGACACCGACGAGGCGGTGCGGATCGCGGGTGACATCGGCTATCCGGTGATGATGAAGGCGTCGGCGGGCGGCGGCGGCAAGGGCATGCGGCTGGCCTATAGCGAGCAGGACGTCCGCGAAGGCTTCGAGGCGACCAAGCGCGAGGGGCTGGCATCGTTCGGCGACGACCGCGTGTTCATCGAGAAGTTCATCGAAAGCCCGCGGCATATCGAGATCCAGCTGATCGGCGACCAGCATGGCAACATCGTCTATCTCAACGAGCGCGAATGCTCGATCCAGCGGCGGCACCAGAAGGTTGTCGAGGAGGCGCCGTCGCCGTTCGTGACGCCCAAGATGCGCAAGGCGATGGGCGAGCAGGCGGTCGCGCTGGCGCGCGCGGTCGGCTATTATTCGGCGGGGACGGTCGAGCTGATCGTGTCGGGCGCGGATACGAGCGGCGAGGGGTTCTACTTCCTCGAGATGAACACGCGACTCCAGGTCGAGCATCCGGTGACCGAGGAGATTACCGGGCTCGATCTGGTCGAGCTGATGATCCGGGTCGCGGCGGGCGAGCCGCTCGGGTTCGCACAGGACGACGTGAAGCTGAACGGCTGGTCGATCGAGAACCGGGTCTATGCGGAGGATCCGTATCGCGGGTTCCTGCCGAGCATCGGGCGGCTGGTTCGGTATAATCCGCCCCTTCCGTTCGCCCTGAGCGAGGGTGCTTCGACTTCGTTCAGCACGAACGGTGTCGACTCCGCCGAACCCCGCGTCCGTGTCGATGACGGCGTGCGCGAGGGGGGCGAGGTCAGCATGTTCTATGACCCGATGATCGCCAAGCTGATCACCTGGGCGCCGACGCGCGAGGGGGCGGTCGCGGCGCAGATCGCGGCGCTCGACGCGTTCGAGCTGGAGGGGCCGGGGAACAACATCGATTTCCTGTCGGCGATCATGCAGCATCCGCGCTTCCAGTCGGGCGCGCTGACGACCGGGTTCATCGCCGAGGAATATCCCGACGGCTTCCACGGCGCGCCTGCGGATGCGGCGTTGCTGACGACGCTTGCCGCCGTCGCCGCCTTTGCCGCGACCGCGGAGGCCGACCGCGCGCGGCGGATCGACGGGCAGCTCGGGCGGCGGTTGCGTCCGCCTGCGGACTGGGTTGTCGCGATCGGCGGGACCGACCACGACGTGTGCGTGTCGACCGACGGGATTTTGGTCGATGGCGTCGAGCTCGATTTGTCGCTCGAATATACGCCGGGGGACCGAATGGTGATGGTCGAGGGCGACGAGCATCTCACGATCCGCATCGCCAGGGCGCGCGCGGGGTTCAGGCTGACGACGCGCGGCGCGAGCCATGTCGCGCGCGTGCTGCCCGCGCGGGTCGCGCCCTATGCCGCGCACCTGATCGAGAAGGTCGCGCCCGATCTGTCGAAATTCCTGATCTGCCCGATGCCGGGGCTGCTGGTGCGGCTCGACGTGGCGGCGGGCGACCGGGTCGAGGCGGGGCAGGCGCTCGCGGTGGTCGAGGCGATGAAGATGGAGAATATCCTGCGCGCGGAGAAGACGGGCGTGGTGAAGGCGGTGTCGGCCGCGGCGGGCGACAGCCTGGCGGTGGATCAGGTGATTTTGGAGCTGGAATAGGCGTTTGGGTTTTCGTGAGGGTGGGCCTTGTGTCCCCGCGAAGGCGGGGACCCAGACTGGGCTCCCGCCTTCGCGGGAGAACATGGGGGGCCACCTCCCCGGCGGAGGCCGGGGTCCAGTTGGGGGACGTGGCTGGCTAGCGCTGCGCGTCGTTACTCAAGCCTTCCCACCTGGGCCCCGGCCTTCGCCGGGGTGGTTTGGTTTGTGGCGGGGTGGGGCTACCGCCGCACGCATTGTGCGCCACCCCGGCGGAGGCCGGGGTCCAGTTGGGGGACGGGGCTGGGCTAGCGCGGCGCGTCGTTACTTCAGCCTTCCCAACTGGGCCCCGGCCTTCGCCGGGGAACTAGGGCGGCGGGCTCTCCCGTTTTTGGCTGTGACGCTGTAGAGCCGGGCGGATGATCGTTCCCCGCTATTTCGCCGCGTTGCTGCTGCTCGTGTCCGCTCTGCCTGCCGTCGCGCAGGACGAGGCGAAGGTGGCGTCGGTGGCGGCGGGGCTGACGCGGGCGTCGGCAGAGTTGCAGGCGGTCGACGATGCGGCGGTCGAGGCGCGTGACGATGCGGCGCGGCAGGCGTTGCGGACGCGGGCGGAGGCGGTGCAGGCGACCGCGGCGGAGGCGGTGCGGGTGCTGACGCCCGAAATGGCGCTGGTCCAGGCGCGGGTGACCGAGCTGGGCGCGGCGACGCCGGGTGTCGTCGAGGCGCCCGAGATCCGCCAGCAGCGCCGATTGCTCGCGCAGAGCCAGTCGGCGATCGATTCGGCGATCAAGCGCGCGCGGCTGATCGGGGTCGAGGCCAAGCAGCAGATCGACGATATCGGTGCGGCCGAGGCGGAGGAGCTGGGCCAGCAATTGTCCGAGCGCAGCGCGTCGCCACTGTCGCCGACGCTGTGGACCGCGATCGTCGATCACCTGCCGCGTGACACCGCGCGGCTGAACCGGTTCGCGGCGACCGGCGCGCGCCAGTTCGTGCAGCGGTTCGACATGCAGGCGGCGATGATCGCGCTGACCGGGCTGCTCGCCGCACTGGTGCTGCTCGTGCCGGTGCGCGGTGCGCTCCACCGGCTGGGGCGCGGCTATGCGACCGATCATGCGCCGGGGGGGCGGATCCGGCGGTCCGCCTATGCGCTGTGGCTGGTGGTGATCGGCACGATGTTGCCCGGATTCGCCGCGCTGGCGTTCGTTCAGTCGCTGCGCTGGTCCGCCTTGCTGTCGCCCGCGTTCGACCAGATCGCGACGCGTTTTGTCGGATTGTCGTTCTTTGCGGCCTTCCTGTCGGCGTTGGGCGGCGCGTTGCTGTTGCGCGCGCAGCCGAGCTGGCGGCTGTTGCCGATCGGCGACAGCGCGGCGCAGACGCTGCGCCCCTTCACCTGGGCAGCGGCGGGGTTGGTGTTCTTCGGCCAGCTGCTGATCACCGCCAACGCGCTGGTCGGCGCGAGTGCGGCGGCGTCGACCGCGGCGAACGCGCTGATCGCGCTGCTCCACCTGGCGCTGATCGCCGGCGTGCTGGTCGCGCTCGGGCGACTGAGGGCGGCGGCACAGCCCGATCCCGAGAAACCCGCCCGCAACAGCCTGCTCGCGATCGTCGCGCTGGTCGTGTGGCTGGCGGTGCTGGTCGCGTTCGTCGCGACGCTGACCGGATACGTCAATTTCGCGCTGAAGACCGCGCAGTGGATGGTGTGGGGGGCGATCGTCGGCGCGACTTTGTACCTGATGATGACCTTCACCGACGACGCCTGCCGCGCCGCGCTGTCGAGCAGCAACCGGATCGGCCGCAGCGCGAACAGCGGGTTCGGGGTCGGCAACCGGACGGTCGACCAGATCGGCGTCCTGCTGTCGGCGGTGCTGCGGCTGATGCTGATCATGCTGGCGTTCGGCGCGGTGATGGCGCCGTTCGGGGCGGGCGTGACGTCGGTGTTCGAGCTGTTCGGGACGCTTGCGGGCGGGATTACGGTCGGCGAGATCACGATATCGCCGGGCGCGGTGCTGCGGTCGATCGCGGTGCTGTTCGTTGCGCTGGCGATCATGCGGGGGCTGCAGCACTGGCTGGTCAACAGTTACCTGCCGACGACCGCGATGGATGCGGGCGCACAGAATTCGGTGACGATGGTCGCGCGCTATGCGGGGATCATCGCCGCGGTGCTGTGGGCGCTCGCCGCGCTCGGGATCGGGATGGAGAAGCTGGCGGTGGTGCTCGGCGCGCTGTCGGTGGGCATCGGCTTCGGCCTGCAGGCGATCACGCAGAATTTCGTGTCGGGGCTAATCCTGCTCGCCGAGCGGCCGGTGAAGATCGGCGACTGGGTGCGGATCGGCAACCAGGAGGGCGATGTGAAGCGGATCAACGTGCGGTCGACCGAGATCCAGGTCGCGGACCGATCGACGCTGATCGTCCCCAATTCGGAGCTGATCACCAAGACGATCCAGAACATGACGCTGGCCGCGCCGATCGGGCGGATCCAGCTGCAATTCTCGGTGCCGATCGAAAGCGATCTCGACGCGGTGCGGACGATGCTGTTCACCGCCTTTGCCGACCAGAGCGAGGTGCTCGACGATCCCGAGGTGAAGGTGTTCATCGATTCGGTCGATGGCGGCCGCGCGAAGCTCAACTGCTTTGCCTATGTCGCGAGCCCGCGCGATGCCTATCCGGTGCGCAGCGCGCTGCTGTTCACGCTGTTGCGCCAGTTCCGCGAGGCGGGGATCGATCTGGGCGCGACGACGACGCGGATGGAGCTGATCGGGACGCCGCCTGCCGTCGGGGCCGCCGGAGTCATGGCCGGACCGACCGACGCGGCGCGGTGAAGCGGCATAATCCTGCGACAATTGGCCCCTAGGTGCCGGGGTCAGGTCGATGGGATGTCAGGGTTATGCGTACACTGGGTTTGATGCTGGCGGTGAGCCTGCCGGCGATGGCGGCGGCGCAACAGGCGCCTGCGCCGGCGCCGGCGACAGAGGGCGCGCAGACGGACGGCGCCGCCGCCGAGCCGGAGGATAGCGTCGAGGGCGAGGAGATCGTCGTTACCGGATCGCGCAAGCTGCCCGGATCGGTGGTCGGCGACATTCCGCCCGATCAGACTTTGGGCCAGGCGGACATCCGCTCCTACGGCGTCAGCTCGGTGTCCGACCTGCTCGCCGAACTCAGCCCGCAGACGACGAGCGGGCGCGGCAGCGGGGGCGCGCCGGTGGTGCTGCTCAACGGGCGGCGCATCTCGAGCTTTTCCGAAATCCGCGACATCCCGACCGAGGCGATCCAGCGCGTCGAGATCCTGCCCGAGGAGGTCGCGCTGAAATATGGCTATCGCGCGGACCAGAAGGTCGTGAACTTCGTGCTGCGCCGCCGTTTTCGCGCGGTGACCGCCGAGGCGATCGATCGGATGCCGACCGAGGGGGGGACGAACACGCCGCAGGCCAAGCTCGACCTGTTGACGATCGCACGCGACCGGCGGGTCAACCTCCACGCCGAATATACGTCGAGTTCGGCGCTGACCGAGGCGGAGCGCGACATCGTGCCGATCGCGGGGGGCAACGGCAGCGGGGCGGTGGGAGCGGGCGGCACGGTCGTCGATCCGACGCCGTTCCGCACGCTGCAGGGCCAGACGAGCACCTTCACCGCGAACAGCGTCTATGCGCGCAACATCTTCGGCAATGTCGGCGCGACGATCAACGGGCGGCTCGAATCGACCGACAGCCGCAGCCTGAACGGTCTGCCCGTGGCGGCGCTGACGCTGGCGGACGGGAGCGGGATCAACCGCGCGCTCGATGATCCGGGCTTCCTGCCGCTGGCGCAGCGCGCGTCGTCGATCGCGGCGCATCTGGGGACGACGCTGAACGGCGATGCCGGCACGTGGCGCTGGACGGTGACGGGCAATTACGATCGCAGCGACACGCAGACCTTCACCGATACCGGCGTCGATGCGGGTGCGTTCAATGCGCGGCTGGCGGCGGGCGATCCGACCGCGGTGCCGCTGGGCGCGCTGACCGCGGCGGATATCGGCGCGGCGGCGGGCAATCGCGCCTATGCGACGCAGAGCATCGGCGGGATCGACGCGGTCGCCAATGGCCGGCTGTTCGCGCTGCCCGCGGGCGACGTGTCGACGACGCTCAAGCTGGGCGCGGAGACCGCCGATTTCGACAGCCGGTCGGATCGCGGCGGGTTCGCGCAGCGCGGACAGGTGGCGCGCGACACGGTCAACGGCCAGGTCAATGTCGACCTGCCGATCGCGAGCCGGTCGAAGGACGTGCTGCCGTTCCTCGGCACGCTGTCGGCGAACTTCAACCTGGCGCAGGATCATTTGTCGGATTTCGGCACGCTGACCACGCTCGGCTATGGCGCGAACTGGGCGCCGATCCCGGCGGTGCGGCTGATCGCGTCGGTGACCGACACCGACCAGGCGCCGACCGCGCAGCAGCTGGGCAATCCGTCGATCACGACGCCCAATGTCCGCGTGTTCGATTATGTCCAGGGCACGACCGCGACGGTGACGACGATCAGCGGCGGCAATCCCGGGCTGAGCGCGGACAATAACCGCGTGACCAAGCTTGGGCTGACGGTGAAGCCCTGGGCGGGGCGCGAGGTGACGCTGACCGCCAATTATGTCGACAGCCGGACCGACAATCCGATCGCCGCCTTTCCGGCCGCGACCGCGGCGATCGAGGCGGCGTTCCCCGACCGGTTCGTCCGCGATGCGACGGGGGCGCTGTTGCAGGTCGACCGGCGGCCGATCAATTTCGCGCGCAGCGAACGCTCCGAACTGCGCTGGGGGATCAATTTCTCCGCGCCGCTGAAGTCGAAGATCCAGCGCGAGCTCGAGGCGTTTCGCGCGGGGACGGGGCCCAATCCGTTTGCCGGGATGCAGCCGCCGGGCGGCGGGCGGCCGCGGGGTGAAGGCGCGCGGGGTGAAGGACCGCGGGGCGAAGGCGCCGGGCCGGGTGAAGGACGTGGCGGTCCGGGCGGCAGTGGTCCGGGCGGCGGGGGCGGCGGCTTCGGGCGTGGCGGGCGCGGGCAGGGCGGCGGGCGTGTCCAGTTCGCGCTGTATCACACCTGGCGCTTTACCGACCGCGTGCTGGTCGCGGAGGGCGGGCCGAGCCTGAACCTGCTCGACGGCGATGCGATCGGCAATAATGGCGGGTCGGCGCGGCACAGCCTGGAGGCGCAGGCGGGCTATAGCAACAATGGTCTGGGCGCGCGGCTGTCGGCGAATTACGCGGCAGGCACCCGGGTCGATGGCGGGACCGCGGCGGCGCCCGAGACGCTCAATTTCGGCGGGCTGGCGACCGCAAACGTGCGGCTGTTCGCGGATCTGGGGCAGCGGCTCGAATGGGTGAAGGCGCGGCCGTGGCTGCGCGGGATGCGCGTCACGCTGTCGGTCGACAATGTGTTCAACACGCGTCAGCGGGTGACCGATGCGAGCGGGGCGGTGCCGAATACCTATCAGCCGGATTATCTGGATCCGCCGGGGCGGACGGTGCGGCTGAGTTTGCGGAAGTTGTTTTTCTGAGGCCGTCATCCGCCCCGTCATCCTGACGAACGTCAGGACCCAGAGCCGCGGAGGGCGGCGCTGCTGGGCCCTGGGTCCTGACTTTCGTCAGGATGACGGGAGGGGGGTAGGATGACGGAATGTGATTACAGGCCGATCCTGGTCGCGAGCCAGCGGGCGGCGGCTTCGGGGGTCTGTTTGTCGGTGTCGCGGTCGACCTGGTAGTTGGCGGTGCGCATCGCCTCGACCGGGATGCGGCCGATAAGCGGGCGGAGTGCGGCGGTGAAGCGCGCGTCGTTCGCGCGCGCGGGGGCGACCATCAGGATCGCGTCATAGCCCGGAATCGCGTGGCGCGGGTCGGTGAGCACGGTCAGCTTGTCCGCGGCGATCCGGCCGTCCGAGGAAAAGGCGGAGATGACGTCCGCCTTCCCGCTCTGCAGTGCGCGGTACATGAAGGTCGGGCTGTACGGCGTGGTGCGCGCGAAGCGGAGCGGATAGGCGCGTTTCACCGCCGCCCATTCGGGGCGTTCGAGGAATTCGAGGTCGCTGCCGAGCGTCAGGCCGGGCGCGGCCTTCACCAGATCGTCGAGGCTCGCGATGCGCTGGCGGCGCGCCACGTCCGCCTTCATCGCAAAGGCATAGGCGTTCTCGAACCCGAGCGTGCCGACCAGGCCGACGCCGTGCGTGCTCTTCGCCCAAGCGCCGATATCGGCGACCATCGCGGTGCGCTCGGGCAGGTCGCTGCGCTTCATCTCGTTGGCCCAGATCGTGCCGGCATAATCGACATAGACGTCGATATCGCCGCCTGAGAGCGCACCGAAGACGAGCGCGGAGCCCAGCCCGTCGCGGTAGGTGACGGTGTAGCCCGCGCGCGTCAGCCGGTCGCCGATCAGCCGCGCGAGGATATATTGCTCGGAGAAGTTCTTCGCGCCGACGACGACCGTCCGGTCGCCGCCGCCGCGGGGCCAGAGCGGCGCGGTGGCGAGCGCGGTGCCGGCGACCAGCAGCGCGGCACTCGCGATCCACAGCCAGCGGCGGCGCGCGCGGATGCCCTGTTCGATCCCGCCGATCAGTGCGTCGACCGCGAGCGCGAGCGCCGCCGCGCTGACGCAGCCGGCAAGCACCAGCGCCCAGTTCTGCGTCTGAAGCCCGGCGAAGATCAGGTCGCCCAGACTCGGCTGGCCGACCGTGGTCGACAGCGTTGCCGCGCCGATCGTCCAGACCGCGGCGGTGCGGATGCCGGCGACGACGACGGGGGCGGCGAGCGGAGCCTCGACGAGGCGGAGCTTCTGCGCGGGGGTCATGCCGACCGCGTCGGCGGCCTGCGACACCGCGGGATCGAGCCCCTGCAGCCCCGCGACCGCGTTGCGCAGGATCGGCAGCAGCGCATAGAGCGTGAGCGCGATCAGCGAGGGGAGGAAGCCCAGCGCCGGGATCCCGCCGCCGACCAGCGCGGAGAGGCTGAGCAGCAGCGGATAGAAGAGCGCAAGCAGCGCGAGGCTGGGGACCGTCTGGACGAGGCTGGCAAAGCCCAATGCGACGCGCGCGACCGCGGCGTTGCGCGCGGACCAGATCGCGAGCGGCAGGCTGATCGCGATGCCGAGCAGCAGCGCCGCCGCGGACAGCAGGACGTGGCTGGCGAGCAGCGGCGGCACGCGGGTCAGCGCGTCGAGGAACGCACTCATGCGACGAGCGCCCGGAGGCGGTCGGCCTGCGCGCGCGGGACCTGGACCAGTGCCTGGGCGTCGTCGCCGCCCTCACCCGCGACGAGGGCTGCGGGGGTCGCATCGGCGACGATCCGCCCGGCCTTCATGACGAGCACGCGGTCGGCGAGCAGCAACGCCTCCGCCATGTCGTGCGTGACGAGGATGGTGGTGAGGCCCAGCCGGTCGTGAAGCTCGCGGATGCGCGTGCCGAGTGCGTCGCGGGTGACGGGATCGAGCGCGCCGAACGCCTCGTCGAGGAGCAGCAGCTTTGCCCCGGGTGCGAGCGCGCGGGCGATGCCGACGCGCTGGCGCTGGCCGCCCGACAGCGCGTCGGGCAGGCGCCCGGCGATGCCGCGCGGCAGGTCGACGAGATCGAGCAGCGCGCCGACATCGGCCTCGTCGCCGCGGCCGGCGATGCGCAGCCCGATCGCGATGTTCTCGGCGATCGTCATGTGCGGGAACAGGCCGATATTCTGGAAGACATAGCCGACCCGGCGGCGCAGTGCGGGTGCGGGGCCGTCCGTGACGTCGGTGCCGTCGAGCAGGACGCGGCCTTCGCTCGGCTCGACCAGGCGGTTGATCGTCTTGAGGAGGGTCGACTTGCCCGATCCGGAGGTGCCGACGAGCGCGACGAAGCTGCCGCCCGCGATGTCGAGCGAGACCGCATCGACCGCGATCGTCGCGCCGTAAGCCTTGGTGACGCGTTCGAAAGCGAGCGCTGGAGATTGATCTGGCATCTGGGCGCAGGATGCGGGAAACATACCGCAAAATCAAACGGAGAGGATCGGCCATGAGCCAGCAGAGCATATTCATCACCGGCGGCGGATCGGGGATCGGCCGCGCGACCGCTTTGCTGTTCGCGCGCAAGGGCTGGCGGATCGGGCTGGCCGACGTCAGCGCCGCGGGGCTGGCGGAGACCGCGGCGCTGCTGCCCGAGGGGGCGTCGACCTATGTGATGGACGTACGCGACCGCGACGCGTGGGTGGCGTCGCTCGACGCGTTCACGACCGTGACGGGCGGGCGGCTCGACGTGCTGTTCAACAATGCCGGGATCGGCTCTGGCGGGCCGCTCGCGACGACCGATTTCGCCGAGATCGACCGGGTGGTCGGGGTCAATCTGGTCGGCGTGCTGAACGGCGCGAAGATCGGTCATGGCTATCTGAAGCGGACGCCGGGATCGTGCCTGCTCAACACCGCATCGGCGTCGGCAATCTATGGCTCGTCGGGGCTGGCGCCCTATTCGGCGACCAAGTTCGGGGTGCGCGCGATCACCGAGGCGCTCGACGGCGAATGGGCGGGCGACGGGATCAAGGTGCGCGCGATCGTGCCGAGCTTCATCGACACGCCGCTGCTGAACACGACCGCGGGGGGATCGAACCGGTCGATTCGCGAAACGGTGACGGGCGCGGGGCTCGAGCTGACCGGGGTCGAGGCAGTCGCCGACGCGGCCTGGGCGGCGGTGCACGGCAATGCGGTCCACACCTATGTCGGCAAGACCGCGCACCGCATGGCATTCGCCGCGCGCTGGATGCCGGGGTCGCTGCGCAAGCGGATGCGGCGGAGTGTGAAGCGGTAGGGGGCCTTCCGTCATCCCGGGTTTGATCCGGGACCCAGAGTCACGGGCGTTGCCGTTTGGGGCTCTGGGTCCTGACTTTCGTCAGGATGACGGGAGGATCGTCAAGAGTCGCCGACGATGGCGTCGATCGCTTCGGCCATTTCGATGTCGCGGGGGGAGAGGCCGCCGGCGTCGTGGGTGGTCAGCAGGATCTCGACGCGGTTCCAGACATTCTTCCATTCGGGATGATGGTTGGCGCGCTCGGCGATCAGCGCGACCTGGGTCATGAAGCCGAATGCCTCGACGAAATCGGCGAACACGATCGTCCGCGTGATCGCGTCGCGACCATCGTCATAATCCCACTCGTCGAGCCCATCGAGCGCCTCGGCC
Source organism: Sphingomonas sp. Leaf30 (assembly GCF_001422525.1). Classification (NCBI taxonomy): domain Bacteria; kingdom Pseudomonadati; phylum Pseudomonadota; class Alphaproteobacteria; order Sphingomonadales; family Sphingomonadaceae; genus Sphingomonas; species Sphingomonas sp. Leaf30. The sequence continues at coordinate 541,539 of NZ_LMKZ01000001.1, forward strand.
CGCTCGGTCTCGTTCAGTGCCTCGATCATTCGCGTACCCTTGCAGCTATGGATCGCCAACGCGTATGGCTGGAGCCATGAGCGGGCAAGCGACAATCCATGGTGATACGCAGGGGCTCGCGCCCGATGCGGCTGCGATCGAGGCGATCGGGCGCGCGACGATCGCGCGGCTGCCCGCCGAATTTCGCGTGCATCTGGGCGACGTGGTCTTCGCCATCGAGGAATTCGCCGACGAGGAGACGCTGGCAGAGCTCGGCATCGAGCATCCGCTCGACCTGTCGGGGGTGTATCAGGGGCGGCCGCTGGGCGAGAAATCGTCGATGGATAGTGGCGCGATGCCCGACCGCATCACGCTGTACAGGCGGGCGATCCTCGAGGAATGGATCGAGACGGGGGTGCGGCTCGACGATCTGGTCGCGCATGTCACGATCCACGAGATCGGGCATCATTTCGGGCTGAGCGACGACGACATGCATGCGCTGGAAGACGCCGCGGCGTGAGCCTGGCGTTTCGCCGTGTCGCCTGCGACCGCGGCGGACGGCGGCTGTTCGACGACGTGTCGTTCGCGCTGGCGGCGGGCGAGGCTGCGGTCGTCGCGGGGCCGAACGGCGTCGGCAAATCGAGCCTGATCCGGATCGCCGCGGGGCTGTTGCCGCCCGCCGCGGGTGAGGCCACGGCGACCGGGCGCATCGCGCTGCTCGCCGAGGCGGCGGCGCTGGATGCGGAGCGCACGGTGCGCGAGGGGCTGGCATTCTGGGCGGCGCTCGACGGGGCGGACGCGGCGGCGGTGGCGCAGGCGCTCGACGCGGTCGGGCTCGCGGCACTGGCGGGGGTGCCGGTGCGGATGCTGTCGACCGGGCAGCGGCGGCGGGTGGCGATGGCGCGCGTGGTCGCGTCGGGCGCGCCGATCTGGCTGCTCGACGAGCCGGGCAACGGGCTCGATGCGGCGTCGCTCGGGCGGCTCGAGGCGCTGATCGCGCGGCACCGGGACGCGGGCGGGATCGTCCTTGCCGCGACGCATCTGCCGCTCGCGATCCCGGGGGCGCAGACGATCAACCTGGCGGGTGAGGAGGCGGCGTGATGCTGGCGCTGACCTTGCGCGACGTGCGGCGCGGCTATGCGGGGGGCGGGGCGGCGCTGGTCGTCGCGTTCTTCCTGCTGGTCGCGGTGCTGTTTCCGTTCGCGATCGGGCCCGATGCGGCGGTGCTCGCGCGGGTCGGGGGCGGGGTGATCTGGGCGGCGGCGTTGCTCGCGGCCTTGCTGCCGGTCGAGCGGCTGGTGGGGCCCGATCTGGAGAGCGGGGTGCTCGATCAGTTGCGGGTGCGCGGGGTGTCGCTGGCGCTGGTCGCGGCCTGCAAGGTCGTCGCGCACTGGGTGGCGTTCGCGCCGCCGCTGATGCTGGCGGCGGTGATCGCGGCGGGGTTGCTCGATCTGTCGGGGGCGACGCTGGTGCGGGTCGAGATCGGGCTGGCGATCGGGACGCCGGGGCTCGCCGCGCTCGCGGTCGCGACGGGGGCGCTGGTCGCGGGGTTGCGCGGCGGGAGTGCGGTGGCGGGGCTGGTGATGCTGCCGCTCGCGGTGCCGTTGCTGATCTTTGGCGCGGGGGCGCTTGATCCGGGCGGCGGGGCGGGGGCGTTCAAGCTGCTCGGCGCGGTGAGCCTGGTGCTGGTGGCGGGGGCACCGTTCGTGGCGGGGGCGGCGATGCGGGCGGGGATGGAGTAGGTTGGGGTTGGGGCAGGTGCTTCGACTTCGCTCAGCACGAACGGTGAGGCTGGTCCAGCTTCAGTCGCGGGACCAGCGGGCCCAGATGGCGGTGGGGAGGGTGAGGCCGCGGGTTTCCTCGCGGACGCCGAGTTCGCCGGCTTCGACCTTGCCGGGCAGGTCGGCGAAGACCTGGTTGAGCAGTTCGCCGATCGCGAGCGCGGACATGCGGACCGCGTAGACGGTGAGGAACAGGAAGCGCGAATTCTCGTCGAGCAGCTTGCGGCAGTCGGCGATGAGGCGGGGGAGATCCTCCTCGAGCCGCCAGACCTCGCCCTCGGGACCGCGGCCATATTTGGGGGGATCGAGCAGGATGCCGTCATAGCGACGGCCGCGCCGCACTTCGCGCGCGACGAACTTGGCGGCGTCGTCGGTCATCCAGCGGATCGGCGCGTCGGCCATGCCCGACAGCCGCGCATTGGCCTTGGCCGCCTCGACCGACTTCTTCGACGCATCGACATGGACCATGCGGACGCCCTTGGTCGCCATCGCGAGCGTGCCGACGCCGGTATAGCCGAACAGGTTCATGCATTCCGGACTGTCGAGCCCGGCGACGCGCTCGCGCATCCAGCTCCACACCGGCGCCATGTCGGGGAAGAAGCCGAGATGGCGGAAGGGGGTGGTCTGCGCGGTGTAGGACACCTCGTTCCACTTGAGCGTCCAGCCCTCGCGGGGCACGGGTTCCGAAAATTCCCAGCGGCCGCCGCCATCCTCGTCCGAGCCGGGGACGAATTCCCCTTGCGCCTTCCAGTCGGTCGAGGCGGGGGCCCACATCGCCTGTGGTTCGGGGCGGATGAAGCGGAAGCGGCCATAGCGTTCGAGCTTCTTGCCGTGGCCCGAGTCGATCAGGCCGTAATCGGCCCAGGGTTCGCCGATGAGGGTGTCGAGCGTCTTCATGCCGACGGCTTTGCGCGGTCGGCGATATAGGCGGTGATCGCGTCGAAGGTGGCAGGCAAGGTGACGTAGCGTTCCTCGCGCTGGAACAGGTCGCCGACACGTGCGGGGAGCGAAGGGCGGACGCCGGTCGCGCGCTCGACCGCGTCGCGGAACTTGGCGGGATGCGCGGTGGCGAGCGTGACGATCGGCGTGCCGGGCGGCACCTCGGTGCGCAGCGCGGCGGCGAGGCCGATCGCGGTGTGCGGGTCGATCACCTGGCCGGCATGCTCGTGTGCCCAGCGCATCGCGAGCGTCATGTCGTCGAGATCGACACGGTCGCTCTGGAACAGCGCCGCCGCCCCTTGCGACTGCGCGTTGGTCAGCCGCATCGCGCCCGAGGATTCGAAGCCTGCCATCTGCGCGGCGAGTGCTGTGCCGTCGCGGGCGCCGAGGTCGAACAACAGGCGTTCGAAGTTCGAGCTGACCTGGATGTCCATCGACGGGGTCGGGGTCTGTTCGACGCCGGTCTTCGAATAGTCGCCGCTGCTGAGCGCGCGGTGGAGGATGTCGTTGACGTTGGTCGCGACGATCAGCCGCGCGACGGGAAGGCCCATGCGGGCGGCGACATAGCCCGCGAAGACGTCGCCGAAATTGCCCGTGGGCACGGAGAAGGCGACCGCGCGGTCGGGCGCGCCGAGGCGGACCGCGGCGTAGAAGAAGTACACGACCTGCGCCATCAGCCGGGCCCAGTTGATCGAGTTCACCGCGGAGAGCGCGAACCGGTCGGAGAAGCCGGGGTCGTTGAACATCGCCTTCACGAGCGCCTGCGCGTCGTCGAAGCTGCCTTCGATGGCGATGTTGTAGACATTGGGGCTGAGCACCGTCGTCATCTGGCGGCGCTGGACGTCCGAGATGCGGCCGGCGGGGTGGAGCATGAAGATGTCGATGCCCTCGCGCCCCGCGACCGCGTCGATCGCGGCCGAGCCGGTGTCGCCGCTGGTCGCGCCGACGATCGTCAGGCGCTTGGTGGTACCGGCGAGGAAGCGTTCGAAGAAGAGGCCGAGCAGCTGGAGCGCGACGTCCTTGAACGCGAGCGTCGGGCCGTGGAAGAGTTCGAGCAGCCACTGGTCGTGGTCGAGCTGGACCAGCGGGACGACCGCAGCGTGTGAGAAGCGGCCATAGGCCTGGTCGCAGAGCGCCTTCAGCTCGTCGCGGGTCATCGCGTCGCCGACGAACGGCGCCATGACGGCGACCGCGGTGTCGACATAAGAGAGGCCGGCGAGTGCTGCGATCTCGTCGCGGGTCATCGTCGGCCATGTCTCGGGAAGATAGAGGCCGCCATCGGATGCGAGACCGGCGAGCGTCGCCGCTTCGAAATCGAGGACGGGGGCCGAGCCGCGGGTGCTGATGTAACGCATGGCCAAGCCGGTTAGCGGGACGCAGCTTTCGACACAAGTTTGCCGCGCTTGGCCAGTGCCAGGACATAAATGATCGCGGCGATGGCGGCAAAGAAGAACCACTGGCCGGCATAGGCGAGATGGTTGTTCGGGACCGAGGCGATGTCGGGCCTGCCATTGGGGGCGAGGCCGGCGGGCGGCGTGTCGGCGACCAGCATCAGCCGCGCCGGGGTCGGGTCGAACAGCGAACCGATCAGCGAGCGGCCGTCGGGGGCGTGGGTGATATAGCCCGAAACTGCGCCGCCGGGCCATTGGGGCTTGAGCTTCGGATCGCGCGTCGTGCCGAGCTGGACGATCATGCCGGGGCCCTCGGCGCCAGTGCGGCAGTCGGCGATGACGCGGAAGCCCGCCTTGCCCGCGCCGGCGAGGCGGATCGCGGTCGGCTCGAGGCAGACGCCCGTCGCGCGGCGGAAGAGCAGGGTCTCGTCGGGGAAACTCGGGAACGCCATCGGCGGACGCGCGGGGTTGGCGGCGAGCTGGGCGAGGAACGCCTCCTTTTTGGGGAGGCGGTCGAGCAGCTGCCACAGGCCGAGCGCGATCATCGCCGCGACCGCGACCGCGACGAGCAGCGTCGGGAGGACGGGGAAACGTCGGGTGGTCGTCACGGCTGGCTGCGACCCTCGCGCGCGGCGTTGCGATATTCGGCGGACATGAGCGCACCCTTGGCGGCGCGGAGCGACAGGATGACGCCCGCGGCGGTGAACGGGATCCAGACCAGCATGTGCACCCAGAGCGGCGGGTGCAGCGTCAGCTCGAGCGTGATCGCGAGCGCGACGACGATCGCGCCGAGGATCAGTGTCAGGAACGCGGCGGGACCGTCGCCGACGTTGAACTTGCTGAAGTCGAGGCCGCAATTGGAGCAGCGGTCGGCGAATTCGGCCCATCTGGCGAAGAGGGTGGGCTTGCCGCAGCGCGGGCAGAGGCCCTTGAGCGCGACCTGGGCGATCGGGGGGGCGGAGGCGAGGGGGTAGGGGTCGGGGGTCATGCGCGGTCGCCTTGCCCGGTGTGGCTCCCCGCGGGGGCGGGGAGCCAGGCTGGGCTCCCGCCTTTGCGGGAGAACAGGGGGCGGGTGCTGCATATCGCTTGCGGCATCGCCTTACCGGCAAGGGCCACCTCCCCGGCGGAGGCCGGGGTCCAGTTGGGGGACGTTGCTAACGCAGGGTAGCGCGTCGTTACCGCGGCCTTCCCAACTGGGCCCCGGCCTTCGCCGGGGTGGGGCCTATCGGGGTGGTGCCTACCGGGGTGGTAGGCAGGGATGGTGGCGTGAACGCTCAACCGCCGTGGACGGGGGCGCCCCAGCCGCCCCAGACATAGACGGTGACGAACAGGAACAGCCAGACGACGTCGACGAAATGCCAGTACCAGGCCGCGGCCTCGAAGCCGAAATGCTGGCGGGGGGTGAAGTCGCCCTTATAGGCGCGGACGAGGCAGACGATCAGGAAGATCGTGCCGATGAGGACGTGGAAGCCGTGGAACCCGGTCGCCATGAAGAACGCGGCGCCATAGTTGATCCCCTTGAACGGGAAGGGCGCGTGCATGTACTCGTAGGCCTGGATCGCGCTGAACAGCGCGCCGAGGATGACGGTCAGCCACAGACCCTTGAGCACGCCGTCGCGGTTGCCGACGCCGATCATGCCCCACAGCCCGGTCTTCTCGCCACCGCGCTGGTTGTGGATCAGCGCGTGGTGCGCCCAGGTGACGGTGGTGCCGGACGTCAGCAGGATCAGCGTGTTGAGCAGCGGGAGCTCGAACGGATTGATGACGGTGAGGCCCTTGGGCGGCCACTGCGCGGCGACCGCAGCCGCACCTTCGGCGGCGCGTTCGACCTGGCCGTCGACGATGCTCATCGCGGTCGGGAAGAGCGAGAAGTCGAAGAACGCCCAGAACCAGCCGACGAAGAACATGACTTCGGAGGCGATGAACAGGATCATGCCGTAGCGGAAGTGGAGCTGGACGACGGGGGTGTGATCGCCCGCGCGCGCCTCGGCGATGACCTGCGCCCACCAGCTGTAGAAAGTGAAGAGCAGCCCGGCGAGGCCGATGAAGAAGATCCAGCCGCCGCCATTGGGCTTGTCGACATGGCCGCCATGCATCCACATGACGCCGCCAACCGCCATCACGAGTGCGGACATCGACCCGACCAGCGGCCAGACGCTGGGCGGCAGGATGTGATAATCGTGGTTCTTGGCGCCGGCCATGGTACTCCCCTATGTTCTTTACGACTGTCCTAGCTTGCGTTTTTCGCGGAATCCACCGGGTAAAACGTGTAGCTGAGCGTGATCGTCTGGATATCCGCCGCGTCGGGATCCTTGAGGATCTTCGGATCGACGAAGAAGATCACCGGCATCCGCGCGGTCTCGCCGGGCTTGAGCGTCTGCTCGGTGAAGCAGAAGCACTGGATCTTGGTGAAATATTTGCCGGCCTGCGCGGGCGTTACGTTGAACGTAGCGGTCCCGGTAATCGGCCGGTCCGAGGTGTTGGTCGCGGTGAAGAACGCCATGTCCCGCGCGCCGACCGCGATCGTGTCCGACGGGTTTTCGGGCGCGAACTTCCACGGCAGCTTCGGGTTCACATTGGCGTCGAAATCGACGCGAATCTGGCGATCGGTCCCGCCCGGCGCGACGAGCCCGCGCTGCGTCGTGCCGTTGAGGCCGGTGACTTGGCAGAACAGGCGGTAGAGCGGCACGCTGGCAAAGGCGAGCCCGGTCATGAAGCAGATGCCGAGCACCGCGAGCAGGGCGGTTCGCGTGGTGCGCTCGACCCGCATCAGTGCGGCATCCCCGCCTGGATCTTGGCGATCGAGATGGCGAAGACGAGGATGACGAACGCGCCGAGCAGCAGCGCCATCACCTTGGCCCGGCCCATCTGGCGGCGGCGGATCAGGTCTTCGCGGGTCTTGTCGTCGTTCATGCCAGCCACCTATCGACGACGAGCGCGCCGAACATCGCAAAGAGATACAGGATCGAATATTTGAACAAGCGCCGCTCGGGCTTCATCGCGTCATCGGTGCCGGTCGTGCGCGTCGCGACGACGACCACGAGCCAGGCGAAGATCCCGGTCAGGACGGTCGCGACGATGCCGTAAAAATTGCCGACCAGGCCGAGCGGCCAGGGGAGCACCGCGGCAAGCGCCATCGGAATGGTGTAGAGGCCGATCTGGGTCCGGGTGACGCGCTCGCCCGCGACGACGGGGAGCATCGGCACGCCTGCATTGGCGTAATCGGTCTTCACGAAGAGCGCGAGCGCCCAGAAATGCGGCGGCGTCCACAGAAAGACGAGCCCGAACAGCAAGAGCGGGAGCAGCGCGACGTCGCCGGTCGCCGCCGCCCAGCCGATCAGCGGCGGGAAGGCGCCGGCCGCACCGCCGATGACGATGTTCTGCGGCGTGCGGCGCTTGAGCCAGACGGTGTAGACGAGGACGTAGAACAGGATCGAGACGGTCAGGATCGCGGCCGCGGCGAGGTTGACCGCGAGCCCCATCAGCAGGACCGAGAAGCTGGCGAGCCCGACGCCGAAATGCAGCGCGGCCTGACGGTCCATCCGGCCGGCGGGGAGCGGGCGCTTCTGCGTGCGGCGCATCACCGCGTCGATATCGGATTCATACCATTGGTTGAGCGCCCCCGCCGCACCCGCGCCGAGCGCGATGCACAGGATCGCGGTGAAGCCGATCACGGGATGGATGCCGACGGGCGCGGCGAGCATGCCGCACAGCCCGGTGAACACGACGAGCGTCATCACCCGGGGTTTGGTCAGCGCCAGAAAGTCGCGCCATTCGGCGGGGGGAAGCAGGGGCGTCGCAGTGGTCATGGTTGCGCAGGCCTATACGCGACCCTGCCGTTCGGGGAAAGCGATGGTTCTGCTCGGGAAATCGAAACCCCGGTATGGTGGCGAACGCCGATCAGGCGGCGGTGATCGGCTGGCCGAGGTCGAGTCGCTCGCCATCGGTGACGATCACGCGGTCGCCGAGCTTCACCGCGTCGAAGATCCGCTTCGCGAACGCCCTGGGCACGCCGATACAGCCATGCGTGGCATAGCCGTCGCCGACATCGCTGCCATGGATCGAGATGCCGTCATTGGTCAGCCGCAGCATGTACGGCATCGGCGCATTGTAGAGGTTGGAGACGTGATCCGCGTCCTTCTGCGTGATCGGGAAGACGCCGAGCGGGGTCGGCTTCTCGTCCGCGCCGTAGATGATGACCGCGGTGCCGATCTCATAGCCCGCGCGGAAGACCGAGACGGTCTGCGCGGCGAGGTCGACGGTGACGACGACGGGCCCCTGGGGGGCGCCGGTCTCGTCCCAGTAATGGTCGCCCTGACGCATGGGCCCGGGGATCTGGAGGATGCGCTTGACGGTGTAGGCGGCGGGATCCGGGGCGGCGGGTTTCGGGGCGGGTGCCGCGGGGCGGGCCTTCGGAGCGGTGCGGGGTGCGGCGGGGTCCTGGGTCGCGGTCACGGGGCGGGCGCCGGTGAGTGCGATCGCGGTGCCGCCGGCGAGGGTCAGGCCGAGAATCGAGACGGCGAGGTGCTGGAGCGTCGGCATGCGCCGTGTTTGGGGACCCGAGCGGGATTTGGCTAGCGGGGGATTTCGGGGCGTGCCGGGGTGGGACAATTTTCGAATGAGCGCTGTCCGGCCGGGCTCTGGGTCCTGACGTCCGTCAGGATGACGGTTTGGGGGAGGACGGCGGATATGAAAAAACGCCCCGGGTTGCCCCGAGGCGTTTTCTGGCTGGCCCCGACACGGGAGCAAGTCCCGTGTCGTCGGACGCGGCGTTGCCGCGCCGGCCGGGCGGGGGCCTGATGGCCCTGATCCGCCCTCAGTCGATCTTCGGCAGGGTCTCGAACTGGTGATAGGGCGGGGGCGAGGAGATCGTCCATTCGAGCGTCGTGGCGCCTTCGCCCCAGGGATTGTCCGCCGCCTTCTTGCCCGCGATCAGCGACCAGATCAGGTTGACGAAGAAGATCGCCATGCCCGCGGCCATGATCATGTAGCCGACCGTCGCGACATAGTTCCAATGTGCGTAGGCGTCGGGATAATCCGGGTAACGGCGCGGCATGCCCTGGAGGCCGAGGAAGTGCATCGGGAAGAACATGACGTTCACGCCGATGAAGAACACCCAGAAGTGAAGCTGGCCGAGGAACTCGTTGTACATCTTGCCCGACATTTTCGGGAACCAGTAATAGAAGCCCGCGAACAGCGAGAACACCGCGCCAAGGCTGAGCACGTAGTGGAAATGCGCCACCACGTAATAGGTGTCCTGCATGTAGTCGTCGATGCCGCCGTTGGCGAGCACGACGCCGGTCACGCCGCCGACGGTGAACATGAAGATGAAGCCGATCGACCAGACCATCGGCGTCTTGAAGCTCATCGAGCCGCCCCACATCGTCGCGATCCACGAGAAGATCTTGATGCCGGTGGGGACCGCGATGACCATCGTCGCGGCGGTGAAGTACATCTTGGTGTTCACCGACAGGCCGGTGGTGAACATGTGGTGCGCCCAGACGACGAAGCCGACCACGCCGATCGCGACCATGGCATAGGCCATGCCGAGATAGCCGAAGACGGGCTTGCGGCTGAACGTCGAGATGATCTGGCTGACGATGCCGAAGCCCGGCAGGATCATGATGTAGACTTCGGGATGGCCGAAGAACCAGAACAGATGCTGGTAGAGGACGGGATCGCCGCCGCCGGCCGGATCGAAGAACGTCGTGCCGAAGTTGCGATCGGTCAGCAGCATCGTGATCGCGGCCGCGAGGACCGGGAGCGCGAGCAGCAGCAGGAACGCGGTGACGAGCATCGACCACACGAACAGCGGCATCTTGTGCAGCGTCATGCCCGGCGCGCGCATGTTGAAGATGGTGGTGATGAAGTTGATCGCGCCGAGGATCGACGAGGCACCCGCGAGATGGAGCGCGAGGATCGCCATGTCGGTCGACGGCCCGGGCTCGCCATAGGTCGAGAGCGGAGCGTAGAGCGTCCAGCCGTTACCTGCGCCGCCGAAGAAGGGCGAGGCGAGCAGCAGCGTGAAGGCGGGGATCAGCAGCCAGAACGACACGTTGTTCATGCGCGGGAACGCCATGTCGGGCGCACCGATCATGATCGGCACGAACCAGTTGCCGAACCCGCCGACCATCGCCGGCATGACCATGAAGAACACCATGATCAGGCCGTGCGCGGTGATCAGAACGTTCCAGAGGTGGAGCGATTCGTCGAGGCTGGCGCTGCCGCCATGGAGCATGCCGGCCCAGCCCTGAAGATACTGGATGCCGGGCTCTGCGAGCTCGGCGCGCATGAGGCCCGAGACCGAGCCGCCGATGATCCCCGCGACGATCGCGAAGATCAGGTAGAGCGTGCCGATGTCCTTGTGGTTGGTCGACATGAACCAACGCGCGAAGAAACCGGGCTTGTGATCGGCATCGTGATGATGCGCGTGCGCATCATGGGCGACGAATGCCGACGGGTTGAGAGCGGTGTCGGTCATCTTAGAGTCCCGCGTTGCCGGCGCCGGCCGGGTTGGAGGTGGCACCCTGCGTGGTGGCGGGCGCTGCGGTGGTCACGTTTTCGACCGGGCCGGTGGCGTTGGCGGTTTCCGCCGCCTCCTCGACCTTGGCCGCGGAGCCGTCGGCGCCGGGCTGTGGAATGACCTTGTCGGAGGCCTGGCCCGGGGTCGGCATCGTGCCGCCCTTGGCCCGGACCCATGCCGCGAACTGCGCGGGCGAGACGGCCTGGACCGCGATCGGCATAAACGCGTGACGCGCACCGCATAGCTCGGAGCACTGGCCGAAATAGAGGCCGGGCTTGTCGATCGTGAAGCTCGTCTCGTTCAGGCGGCCGGGGATCGCGTCGAGCTTGATCCAGAAGGCGGGGACCGCCCAGCTGTGGATCACGTCGTTCGCGGTCGTGATGAGGCGGATCGGCACGCCGACCGGCAGGACGATGCGGTTGTCGGTCGCGAGCAGGCGCGGGCCGTCGGCATCGGTGCGCGCGCGTTCGCCCGCGCCGACGTCCTTGGCCTCCTTCAGCATGTTCGCGGTGACTTCGAAGCCGCCGTTATCCGGATACTGGTAGGTCCAGTACCACTGGTTGCCGATCGCCTTGATCGTCACCGCGCCCGCGGGCGCCGGCTTGAACTGGGCGGAGAGCAGGCCGATCGACGGGACCGCGATCAGCACGAGGATGATCACCGGGGCGAGCGTCCAGATGATCTCGATCACGGTGTTGTGGCTGGTCTTCGACGGCACCGGATTGGCGGCGCGGCGATAGCGGAACACCACCCAGAAGAGCAAAGCGAGCACCAGCAGCGAGACCGCTGTGATCGTCGGCATCAGGATCGCATTGTGCATCCAGTGCGCGAAGACGCCGTTCTTGGTGACCTGTGGCTGGAGGCCGACGGTGCCGGGGGTGGGCTGACCCACGCCGGGGGTCGGGGCCATCGCATAGCCGCCATCCTCAGCGAGCGCCGGGCTGGACGGATTCGCGGTCGCCGGGGCGGCAGCGCTGGTGGGTGCGGTGTTCGACACCCCGGCCGGGCCGGCCGCGGCCTGTGGTGCAGCGCCCGCGGCGCCGGTGTCAGGCGCGGTCGCGGCGGCCTGCGAAGCCGGTGCAGCCTGCCCGGCGACGCCGCCAAGACTCGCCAGTGCGAGCCCCGCTGCGATCGCCAATCCTCTCATCCCCAGTATGCGCATCGTTTTTCTTGACCCCGGTTTGGTGCGAACCCGTATCACGGACGCGCGGATGTCTGCTTATCATTTTGACATTCGGCTATAGGCGGCGGCGGGGCGAGCCTCAACCCCGGTGCGGGCTTTGTTGAATTTGTTGCACGGGCCGGCAAGTCTTTCGGGGCGTATGGCGGCCGGCGCGGTGGCGGTGGCGGGGGCGGTGGCGGTTGTCATTGCGTGGACTTTGCCGCGATCGTACAGCGCGACAGATTTCATTGGAGCGATGACCCGCGATGACCGAAGACGACGTGCTCGCCGAATTCCGCGCTGCCGAGGCGCTGCTCGAGGGGCATTTCATCCTGTCCTCGGGCCTGCGCAGCTCGCGCTATCTGCAATGTGCCCGCGTGCTGATGGACCCGAGGCGTGGCGCGCGGCTGGCGGAGGCGCTGGTCGCGCGCATCCCGGAGGACTTGCGCGCGTCGATCAGCGCGGTGGTGTCGCCGGCGATGGGCGGGGTGATCTGTGGTCATGAGATGGCGCGCGCGCTGGGCGTCGAGGCGATGTTCCTCGAGCGGCCCGACGGCGTGTTCGAGCTGCGCCGCGGCTTCCGGCTGGCGCCGGGGCAGCGCGTGCTGATGATGGAGGACGTGGTGACCACCGGGCTGTCGTCGAAGGAGGCGATCGCGGCGATCGGGCGCGCGGGCGGCGAGACGGTCGCGGCGGCGGCGCTGGTCGACCGGTCGAACGGCGCGGCGGACCTTGGCGTGCCGTTCTTCCCGCTGATCCGGCTCGACGTGCCGACCTATGCGGCGGATGCGCTGCCCCCCGAACTCGCGGCGATTCCGGCGATCAAGCCCGGCAGCAGGGCGGCAGCATGAGCCCCCCCGGCACCGCGCATCTGCGCCTGGGCGTCAACATCGATCACGTCGCGACGGTGCGGAATGCGCGCGGGGCGGGCTATCCCGATCCGGTTCGCGCGGCGCTGGTCGCGGCGGCGGCGGGGGCGGACGGGATCACGGCGCATCTGCGTGAGGATCGCCGGCACATCACCGACGACGACATCGCGCGGCTGTCGACCGAGTTGACCATCCCGCTCAACCTGGAGATGGCGGCGACCGACGAGATGCTCGGCATCGCACTGCGCCACCGGCCGCATGCGGCGTGCATCGTGCCCGAAAAGCGCGAGGAGCTGACCACCGAGGGCGGGCTCGACGTCGCGGGGCATTATGACCGGATGGCACGGCTGGTCGACGCGCTGGCGGGGGCGGGAATCCGCGTGTCGCTGTTCATCGAGCCCGATGCGCGGCAGATCGAGGCGGCGGTGCGGCTGAAGGTGCCGGTCGTCGAGCTGCACACGGGGCGTTACGCCGACCTGTCGGGCGATCCGCGCAGCGTCGAGCTGCGGCGGCTGGAGGATGCGGCGGCGCTGGCGGCGAAGAACGGCATCGAGGTGCATGCGGGGCACGGGCTCACCTATGACAATGTCGCGCCGATCGCGGCGATCCGGCAGGTGCGCGAGCTGAATATCGGGCATTTCCTGGTGGGCGAGGCGCTGTTCGTCGGGCTTGGCGAGGCGGTGCGGCGGATGCGCGAGGCTATGGATGCGGCGCGGTAGCGTGCAGATGGGGTTCACGCGAAGGCGCGAAGGCGCGAAGAGTCTGAAGACCGCCCCGGGCTCGCGTCTCCCGCTCGCTTCGCGCCTTCGCACCTTCGCGAGAACATATCTTGCCTTCCGACTCCAGGCGTCGCGATGATCATCGGGCTGGGGTCGGACCTGTGCAATATCGAGCGGATCCAGGCGTCGGTCGACCGGTTCGGCGAGCGGTTCGAGCAGCGGGTGTTTACCGAGGTGGAGCTGGCCAAGGCGGCGCGGCGGCCGTTTACCAAGGCGGGGACGCTCGCCAAGCGGTTCGCGGCGAAAGAGGCGTTTTCGAAGGCGGTCGGCACCGGGTTTCGCGCGGGCGTGTTCATGAAGGACATCGGCGTCGTCAACGCCGCGAGCGGTGCGCCGACGCTGGCCCTGACCGGCGGGGCCAAGGCGAGGCTTGACGCGTTGACCCCCGAAGGCCACGCCGCACGCGTGCACCTGACCATGACGGACGATCATCCCTGGGCGCAGGCCTTTGTGATAATCGAAGCGATACCCCTGTTATCCGCGGATAAAGATCGATGAAGGAAGCGGCGTTGGACGGCAAAGAGTCGCTCGAGAATCCGGCAGCATCGCGGGTCGGCGCCACACCCGTCCCGCCCCCGGGCAACGACGGTTCCCCTCCCACCATAACGACGGCACCCGCGCGGCGCGGGACCGACTGGTGGGGCGAAGTGAAGGGCATATTCTGGCTGGTGCTGGTGGTGCTCGGCTTCCACAGCTTCATCGCCAAGCCCTTCTACATCCCGAGCGAATCGATGCTGCCGGGGTTGCGGATCGGCGACCGGCTGGTCGTCACCAAATTCGCCTATGGCTGGTCGTTCGTGTCGCCGACGATCCCAAACCCGGTCGCGATCTTCAAGAGCGTCGTGCTTCGCCAGCAGGAAGACAGCTGGAGCGTGCAGATCCCCTTCATCAAGGGGCGGCTGTTCGGGTCGCTGCCGACGCGCGGCGACGTGGTGATCGTGACGCCGCCGGGGACGCAGAACGACTATATCAAGCGCGTGATCGGCCTGCCGGGCGACCGGCTGGAAGTGCGCGGCGGGACGGTGATCCTGAACGGCGTGCCGGTGAAGCGCGGCCCCGTCCACGACACGCTGATCCCGGTCGACACCAACAGCCCGTGCAGCGAGGACGAATATCCCGGCGCGCGCGAGACGCGGGCGGACGGCGCGATGATCTGTCGCCTGCCGACGATCACCGAGACGCTGCCCAATGGCCGGCGGTTCGACACGATCGAGATGGGCTGGAGCCCGGGCGACGATTACGGGCCGATCACGATCCCGGCGGCTCATGTCTTCCTGATGGGCGACAACCGCGACCGGTCCGCGGACAGCCGCTTCGCGCTGACGCAGCTCGGCCTTGGCGGACCGGTGCCGTACGAGAATCTGGGCGGGCGCGCGGAGTTCATCACCTTCAGCCTCGACGGCGATGCGACCTACAACCCGCTGACCTGGTGGGGATCGCTCCGGTCGGATCGCGCGGGCACGTCGCTGCACCCTGTATCGGCGAACTGAGATGGCCGACGATAGCGGCGCGACCAAGCGCGTCGACGAGGCCAGCCCGGTCGAGATGCGCGACCCGGCGCTGCGCACCGAAGTGCGGCGCGCGACGATCTGGCTGGGGCTCGCCTGCCTGATCGCGCTGGCGATCGTGCTGGTGCAGCCGTTGCTGCTGATCTTCGCCGCGGTGGTGTTCGCGTCGCTGCTCGACGGCGGCGTCCGGTTGCTCGGGCGCGTGCTGCCGATCAGCCGCGGATGGCGGCTGCTGATCGTCGTCGTGCTGGTGCTGGTGTTCATGATCGGCACGTTCGTGCTGACCGGCGTGCAGGTGACCGAACAGGTCACGCAGCTGCGCTCGACGCTCGAGCTGCAGGCGAACCGGTTCACGGGCTATCTGGCGTCGCAGGGGCTGATGCCGGGCGTGTCGGACGTGAGCGGGATCGCCAAGCAGGCGCTGGGGTCGGTCGGGCGCGTGACATCGTGGGTCGGCACCGCGATCGGCGCGCTGACCAGCCTGTTCATGATCCTCGTCCTCGGGCTGTTCATCGCGATGGACCCGGGCACCTATGCGCGCGGCGTGCAGTGGATGGTGCCGACCGACCTGCGCGACGAATTCGCCCGGACGATGGTGACGATGGGCGAGACGATGCGGCGGTTGCTCGCCGGGCGGTTGCTCGGCATGGCGGTCGAGGGCGTCGCGACGGGGATCGCGCTGGCCGTGGGCGGCGTGCCGATGGCGATGCTGCTCGGGATCATCGCGGGCATCCTCGCCTTCATCCCCAATATCGGTGCGATCGTCACCGGCGTGCTGATGGTCGCGGTCGGCTTCAGCGCGGGCGTCGACACCGGGTACTGGGCGATCGGCACCTATTTCGTGGTGCAGACGATCGACGGCTATGTGATCGTGCCGATGGTCGCCAAGCGCACCGTCGACCTGCCGCCCGCGCTGACGCTGGGGGCGCAGATCCTCGCGAGCGCGCTGTTCGGGATCCTTGGCCTCGCGCTTGCCGATCCGATGACCGCGATGCTCAAGACCGCGCTTGAGCGCCGGTCTGACCGCGAGGACGAGAAGGCCGCGGATTGACGAGCGTGTCGAACAGCGCGAGATAGCGCTGCGCCGAGTCGCTGCCGGGTTGCGGAACGGGTGCCGGTCGCGGCGTACCGGAGGTGAGCCAGGCGTCGAGTGCGGCGACGAGTGCGGGGCCGTCGTCGCGCGCGACGATCGTGCCGCGTGCGGGGGTGTCGACGATCTCGGCAATCGCATGGCTCGAATCGGTCGCGATGACAGGCGTGCCGACCGACAGCGCCTCGCGCAGGACCCCCGGCACGCCTTCGAAGTCCGAGGTCAGCGCGACGACCTGTGCGCGGGCCATTGCCGGGAGCGGATCGGCGACATGGCCGGGCAGGTGCACGCGGGCGGCGAGGCCGAGTGCGGTCGCCTGCGCCGTGAGCGCACCGCGACATGCGCCCTCGCCGAGGATGACGAGCGCGATGTCGCGATCGGCAAGTGCGGCGACTGCGGCGAGCAGCCGGTCCCAGCGCTTCTGCGGTTCGAGCCGGCCGACGCCGAGGATGAACCGCGACGGCAGCACGGGGAGCGTCACGCCCGGCGCTGCGAGTGCCGGCGGGTTGGGAATGACGCTGACCCGCCCCGGCATGCGCGTTACAGCGGCGGCCTGGACCGCGGTGGCGGGGGTCATCGCGACGAGATGGTCGAGGAACCGGCCGTGACGCGCGAGCCAGACGCGGTGCGCGGCGTGGAGGAGGCGGCCATGGTCGCCGCGGTCGGGCGCATTCGACATCTTGGCGACGATCGGCGGACAGGCGCGGCCGAGCCTGAGCCGGATCCAGGCGGCGATCCCGGTATAATGGTTGCCGGGGCAGAAGACGATGTCGGGGGCCGTGCGGCGGACGAGGCCGGGCAATGTGCGCGCGGTGCCGGGGACGACCTCGAGCCCGTCGGGCAGCTCGGCGGCGAGCGGGCCGGTCGGGTCGCCGATCACCAGCGTGACGCGACGCCCCGCCGCGAGCCAGCCGCGCGCGAGCCGCAGCTGCGCGCGCTCGACGCCGCCGCCGGACAGGTCGTCTGCATAGGTGAGGATGTGGTCAGCGCCGGGCATCGCGCACAGATGGCGCGGTCGGGGCGCGATGGCGAGAGGGTAAGCGGCGGCGAACCGCGCGGGTTCGGGGACGGATGACTCGATCTTCACGTGCAAGCCGGCGGCGGGGCGGCTATTGGCGCGGCGTGATGGCATGCCCGGAAAGGCCGGGTGCGCGGTACAGGACGAGGATCGTTCGATGCGTACGCGTATGACGGGCTCCGCGCTGACGGCCGGGAACCCGCCGGGTCGTTCCGCGGCCGGGGTGGTGCAGGCGGGAGCTGATATCGTCGGGCTCGAACCGCTGAAGACCTTTCGCAGCCGGTGGCCGGCGATCATCGGTGCGGTGCTGACGCTGGCGATGATCGCGGGGCTCGCGCGCGAGCTGTTCGCGCACGGGCTGGCCGGACTCTCGCGGTCGGTGCCGTCCGATCCGCGATTCTATCTGTGTTTCGCGCTGCTCTACATGTCGCCGCCGACGGGGGATTACGTGATCTTCCGCCGGTTGTGGGGGATACCGGTCGCGGGGCTGGTCGCGCTGATCAAGAAGCGGATCGCGAACGAGGTGGTGTTCGGCTATTCGGGCGACGCCTATTTCTATGCCTGGGCGCGCGCGAAGGCGCGGATGGTGGCGTCGCCGTTCGGTGCGGTGAAGGACGTGACGATCCTGTCGGCGATCGCGGGCAACGCGATCACGCTGGCGATGGTGGCGATCGCGCTGCCGCTGAGCCGCGACCTGTTGCCGCCCGACCTGTTCAAGACGGTGCTGGGGTCGGCGGCGATCACCTTTGCGATCTCGCTGCCGTTCCTGATCTTCTCGCGGCGCGTCTTCTCGCTGCCGCGTGCGACCTTGTGGTGGGTGTTCATGATCCACTGCATCCGGCTGATGTGCGGATCGCTGTTGATCGCGCTCGCCTGGCATTTCGCGCTGCCCGGCGTGTCGATCGCGATGTGGCTGTTCCTCGCGGCGGGGCGGCTGCTGGTGTCGCGGCTGCCGTTGGTGCCGAACAAGGACCTGCTGTTCGCCAATTTCGCGATCCTGCTGATCGGGCAGGACCAGGCGCTGTCCGAGCTCGTCGCGTTCACCGCCGCGCTGACGCTGCTCGTCCACGTCATTCTGATTGTCATATTCAGCGGGCATGCGATCGCGATGAGGACGCGTGCGTGAACCGATTGCTTGGGGCGGGGATGATGCTGGCGGGGCTGATCGCGGGCGCCGCCCCGGCATGGGCCGGCGGTCGGGTGGCAGTCCAGGAGCCGATGCTCGGGAGCGACGCGCAGGCGTGCGAGCGTGACGAAGGGCCGGCGATCGCGGCGACGATCGTCGGACTGAAGGATCGCAAGGGCAATCTGATGCTCGAGCTCTATCCGCCCGACGAGGCCGATTTCCTGCGCGGCGACCGCGACCTGATCGCGGCGGGCAAGACGTTTCGCCGGATCAGCGTGCCGGCCCCCGCGACCGGTCCGACTGCCTTGTGCATCCGCATGCCGCACCCGGGCCGCTACGCGCTGCTGTTCACGCATGACCGTGACGGCCGGGCCAAGTTCAGTGTCTGGTCGGACGGCGCGGGCTTCGTGAAGGGCGACCGGCTCGGCCGATCGCGACCCAAGGTCGACCAGGCGATCGTCGAGGTCGGGCCCGGACTCACGCATGTCACGATCCGCGCGCAATATCTGCGCGGGCTGGGCGGGTTCGGCCCGCTGGACGGCAAGTGAGGGGGCGGGCGGGCTGAGATGCGGATCGTCGACGTCAACGAATTCTACTCGCCGACGGGCGGTGGGGTGCGCACCTATATCGATCGGAAGATGGGGATCCTTGCCGATCTGGGGCACGAGCTGATCGTCGTCGCGCCGGGCCGCGAGGACCGCGTCGAGGAGCGGCCGGGTGGCGGGCGCGTGATCTACCTCAAGTCGCCGGGGATGCCGTTCGACCGCAATTACGGGCTGTTCTGGGACCGTGCGGCGATCCACCGGGTGCTCGACGACCTCGATCCGGATGTGGTCGAATGCTGTTCGCCGTGGCGGCCCGCATGGTTCGTCGGCGACTGGACGGGGCCCGACGGGCAGCAGCGCGCGCTGAAATCCTTCTTCATGCACAACGACAATATCGCCGCCTATGCGCAGCGCTGGTTCGCAGGGTTTGCCAGCCACGACCGGATCGAGCGCGCGTTCGGCTGGTACAGCCGGTACATGAACCGGTTCCTGACGCGGTTCGATACGGTCGTCACCAACGGACCCGCGCTGGAGAAACGCTTGCGCGCGCGCGGCGTGCGGATCGACGCGGCGATGCCGCTGGGGATCGAGCGCGGTCATTTCTCGCCACGCCTGCGCGACGAAGCGCTGCGGGGGCGGCTGTTGCAGCAATGCGGGTTGCCCGCGGACGCGATGCTGCTGATCGGGCTGGGCCGGCATCACGGCGAGAAGCGCTGGCCGCTGGTCGTCGACGCGGTCGCGCGCGCGGGTACCGACCTGCCGATCGGGCTGATCCTGTTCGGCACGGGCAGCCAGAGCAAGGCGATCGCACGGCGGATCGGCGGATCGCCGCATATCCGGATGTTCGCGCCGGTCTATGACCGCGAGCGGCTGGCCGCGATCATGGCGAGCTGCGACGCGCTGATCCACGGGTCGGAGGCCGAGCCGTTCGGGCTGGTCGCGTCGGAGGCGATGGCGTCGGGGCTGCCGCTGATCGTGCCCGATACGGGCGGGTGCGCCGAGATTGCGGACCGGCATGCCAGCGAGCTCTATACCGCGCGCGATGCGACCGCGGCGGCGGCGGCGATCGCGCGGCTGTTCGCGCGCGACCGCGGGATGCTCAGGCGCGCGGCGGTCGTGGCGTCGGCGCAGGTCCGCTCGGATCATGCGCATGCGGTGGAACTGGTGGATTATTATGCCGGGCTGATCGCGGCGCGACGGGGGCGGCTGGCGGCGTGACCGACAGCCGGAAGCGGGTGCCGGGGACGGCGACCGGTCCGGATGCCGCTTTTTCGAGCGCGGCGTCGAGTTGCGAATCGCCCGCGGTCGCGGCGGATTCGCCACCGGTGAGGATGACGGTGCCGGGGGCGAGGCGCAGGCGATCGCGCGCGACGAGGTGGAGCCGGGCCTCGGCCGCGGGGTCGAGCAGGGTGCGGCTGCGGAAGTAGAAGGGGCCGGCGGCGAAGCGGGGATCGGGCAGGCGGCCGACGGCGGGCAGGATCTGCGGCGACAGCGTGACGATCGGGCCGGTGATCCGGCGCGCGTCGAGCGTCCGTCTCAGCGTGGCGGCTTCGCGCATGGCGGTGACGAGCGAAAGGCGGCCTGGCTCGACGAGCGCTGAGAGCGTGGGCGCGAGGCCGAGCAGCGCGAAGACCGTCATGATCCGGGTGGTTGCGCGGGTCGGCGGCTGCGCGGTCCAGACGGCGGCGAGCGCGACGAACAGCGGAGGCAGCATCGGCAGCAGATATTGCCGCCAGGTCGGCACCGGGAGCAGCGCGGCGACCAGCCCGGCGAGGACGAGCAGGTCGGGCAGGGTGACGCGACGACGACGGATCGCGGCGCGCGCGACGAGGACGAGGGCGGGAAGCGCGGCACCGAGCGCGAGGAACTTCAGCGTATCGAGCGCCTTGGCGGCAAGAGACAGCTTCCAGGGCCGTGCCGCGTAATATTCCGCGGGCGCCTGGGCGGGAAAATGCAGCGTGCCGAACAGGAAGCCTTCGGACGACAGCGCGAAGGTCCAGCCGACCAACGCGACGACCGGGAGCGCGCCGAGCGCGACCAGCCAGACGCGGTGGCGGGGATGGACCAGCGCGTAGAGGCCATAGGCGGCGGCGGGGAAGGCGTAGGAGATCTTCGCGGCGACCGCGGCGGCGAGCAGAAGGCCGATTGTCAGCGCGCCGGCGCGGGTCCGGTCTTCGCGGAGGATCAGCCAGAGCGCGGCGGCGAGGCAGGCGGCGGGAAGCGCATCGTTGCGCGCAGTGCCGATGCTGAAGAGCAGGATGTCGGTGGTCGCGAACAAGGCGGCGCAGAGGCGTGCGGTAACGGGGCCGGCGCCGGTGCGGCGCGCAGCGGCGTGGACGAACGCGACGCTCGCGAGGCCGAGCAGCGCGTTGGTGAGGCGGAGCGCGGGCCAGGTCCAGGCGCCGGCGATCAGCGCTACAGGTGCGAGGAGGAAGGGCTGGAGCGGGGTCTGGAGATAGGCGAAGTCGCGATAGGGGAGCAGGCCGTGCGCGGTGAGGACGGCCGCAGCGACATACTGGCTTTCGTCGTGGTCGACGGGGCGGAGGAGGGCGAGCGCGATGTAGAGCGTCGCCAGGGCTGTCAGCCACAGGATGTTCACCCGCGAAGGCGGGTGCCCAGACTGGACACCCGCCTTCGCGGGTGAACAGGGGTGGCGAGGGCTATGCTCCATTATTTGGTTCCACCCCGGCAGTCTTTGGTTCCACCCCGGCAGTCTTTGGTTCCACCCCGGCGGAGGCCGGGGCCCAGTTGGGGGACGGTCATGGCTGAGGGTCGCGTTCCGTTACTCAGGCTTTCCCAACTGGGCCCCGGCCTTCGCCGGGGTGGTAGCGCCTGCTGAGATGGTAGCGCCCGCCGGGGTGGTTTTGCCGACTGGGTTGGTCGTGCCCGCCGGGGTGGTGCCGGGCGGGGCAAGGGTCAGGCTTTTACTGCGGTCAGGAAATAGTCGAGGCTGGTCGAATCGCTGAGCGTGAAGCCGGTCGCCGGCGAGAAGCCGAGGCCTTGCGTGTGGACGACGTGGAGGCCGGCGTCGCGCAGCAGTGCGGTCAGTTCTTCGGGGGTGAGGAACTTGTTCCAGTCGTGCGTGCCGCGCGGGATGCGGCCGGTGCCTTCCGCGATCGTGATCATCGCGAGCCGCGACAGCGGCGTGCGGTTGGGGGTCGACAGGATCAGGAGGCCATTGTCGGCCAGTACGCGCGCGAGGCCGCGGACAAAGCCGGCAGGGTCGCTGACATGCTCGATCACCTCGAGGCTGGTGACGAGGTCGAACTGGCCGTCGAGCCCTTCGACGCCGCTTGCGCGATAGTCGATCGCGAGCCCGCTCTGCGCCGCATGTATTTCTGCCGCTGCGATATTTTCGGGCGCGGCGTCGATCCCGGTCACGCTGGCGCCGAGCCGCGCGAGCGGTTCGCAGAGCAGCCCCGCGCCGCAGCCGACGTCGAGCGCGGTCCGGCCGGCGAGCGGGGTGAAGCCCGTGCCGTCACCGTGCCAGTGCGTGTCGACCCGGTCGCGGATGTAGCGCAGGCGGGGCGGATTGAGCTGGTGGAGCGGCGCGGATGAGCCCTTGGGGTTCCACCAGTCGGCCGCCATCGTGCCGAAATGCGCGGCCTCCCGGGGATCGATTGTTGCGCTTTCGTTGCGGTCACTTGCCAGTATCATGCGCGCTACCTATCAGGGCCGCCGCTTCGACCCAAAGGGATTTACGCTGCCCATGGCCCGTATCGTGATGAAATTCGGCGGGACGTCGATGGCCGGGATCGAACGTATCCGCAACGTCGCGGCGCGCGTGAAGCGCGAGGTCGATGCGGGCAACGAGGTCGCGGTCGTCGTCTCTGCAATGGCGGGCGAGACCGACCGGCTGGTCGGCTTCTGTCGCGAGGCGTCGTCGCTGTACGATGCGAAGGAATATGACGTCGTCGTCTCGGCGGGCGAGCAGATCACGAGCGGGCTGCTCGCGATCGCGCTCCAGGCCGCGGGATGCAAGGCGCGGTCGTGGCTGGGGTGGCAGCTGCCGATCAACACGTCGGACGCGCATGGCTCGGCCCGGATCGGCGAGATCGACACGGTCGCGCTCGATGCGAGTCTGGCGGACGGCGTCGTCGCGGTGATCCCGGGGTTCCAGGGCGTGGCGGAAGGCCAGCGCGTCACCACGCTGGGACGCGGCGGGTCGGACACGTCGGCGGTCGCGATGGCGGCGGCGATGAAGGCCGATCGCTGCGACATCTATACCGATGTCGACGGCGTCTACACGACCGATCCGAGGATCGTGCCGCGTGCGCGCAAGCTCGGCAAGGTGACGTATGAGGAGATGCTGGAACTCGCCAGCGTCGGCGCCAAGGTGCTGCAGACGCGGTCGGTGGGCCTGGCAATGAAAGAGAATGTGCGCGTGCGCGTGCTGTCCTCGTTCGAGGATGGCGATACCAGTGACGGACACCGCGGCACGCTGATCGTGGGCGAAGAGGAAATCGACGATATGGAACGCCAGCTCATCACCGGCATCGCGCATGACAAGAACGAGGCGAAGATCACGCTGACGCAGGTCAGCGATCGCCCGGGATCGGTCGCGGCGATCTTCGCGCCGCTCGCCGATGCGGGGATCAACGTCGACATGATCGTCCAGAACGTCGCGCATTCGACCGGGTCGACCGACGTGACGTTCACCGTGCCCTCGGCGGATCTGGCGCGGACGCTCGACGTGCTCGACAAGGCGAAGGACGCGATCGGTTTCGCGAGCCTGGTCCACGACACGCGCGTCGCCAAGGTGTCCGTGGTCGGCGTCGGGATGCGCAGCCATGCGGGCGTCGCCTCGACGATGTTCACCACGCTCGGCGAGCGCGGCATCAACATCCAGGCGATCGCGACGTCGGAGATCAAGGTCAGCGTGCTGATCGAAGAGGATTATACCGAGCTGGCGGTGCGTGTGCTGCATACGGCTTACGGGCTTGATGCCGAGGATGCGGCTTGACGGACACCGTCCGTTCGTTTCGAGCATTGTCGGGAAATATGTCACGGATACTGCGCGGGGTTTCTCGACTTCGCTCGCCACGAACGGGAGTTTTGTAATGACCATCGGCAGCGACCGGCTTCAGCGTCGCATGGCGCGCGGCGCCGCATTCCTCGGGTCCGAGGTCGCGATCCTTGGCGGGGCGATGTCGTGGGTGAGCGAGCGCAACCTCGTCTCCGCAATTTCGAATGCGGGCGGGTTCGGAGTGATCGCGTGCGGCGCGATGACGCCCGCGTTGCTCGATGCCGAGATCGCCGCGACTCAGGCGATGACCGACAAGCCGTTCGGCGTGAACCTGATCACGATGCATCCCGACCTGGTCGAGCTGATCGCGGTGTGCACGCGGCACAAGGTCGGCCATGTCGTCCTGGCGGGCGGATTGCCGCCCAAGGGCAGCCTCGAGGCGATCAAGGCGGGCGGCGCCAAGGTCATCTGTTTCGCGCCGACGCTGGCGCTGGCCAAGAAGCTGATCCGCAGCGGCGTCGATGCGCTGGTGATCGAGGGCATGGAGGCTGGCGGGCATATCGGCCCGGTGTCGACGAGCGTGTTGGCGCAGGAGATGCTGCCCGAGATCGCCGAGCTGGTGCCGGTGTTCGTCGCGGGTGGGATCGGTCGCGGCGAGGCGATTGCGGGCTATCTCGACATGGGGGCGGCGGGCGTCCAGCTCGGCACGCGGTTCGTCTGCGGGACCGAATCGATCGCGCATGCCAATTTCAAGAAGGCGTTCATCCGCGCCTCGGCGCGCGATGCGATCGCCAGCGTCCAGCTCGACGCGCGGCTTCCCGTCATTCCGGTCCGCGCGCTGAAGAATGCGGCGGGCGAGCTGTTCTCGGCCAAGCAGCGCGAGGTTGCGGGGCATCTCGACGAGGGGCGCGTGGCGATGGGCGAGGCGCAGTTGCAGATCGAACATTACTGGGCAGGCGCGCTGCGCCGCGCGGTAGTCGACGGCGATGTCGAGCATGGGTCGGTGATGGCGGGCCAGTCGGTCGGCATGGTCACCAAGGAAGAGCCGGTCGCGGACATCATCGCCGAGCTGATGGCACAGGCCGCGGCGGCGCTCGAGGCGCGCGCGGCCTGATCCTTCGCCGGCCTAACACGCTGCGATCGTGCCGTTCGTCGCATTAGGGTTGCAGTCGCGTACGCGTTTTATACCCTGTTAACCTTATCGCGGCAGGTCTGTCTCGGTCGGGGGACAGCGAGGACTTGAGTCGATGAAGCGTCAGTTTGCGATGATTGCGGTGACCGCAGCCCTGCTCGCCGGGTGCGCGCGGAAGCCGGTCGAGGTCGCGGCGCCCGCACCGGCGCCGGTCGCGCCGGTGCCGGTCGCGGCCCCGCTGCCCAAGGGTGCGTTTCCAGGGATGAAGATCCCCGCGGTGCTCGCCGACGGTACCTATCCGACGCCGAACCGCAACCTGACCGAATCCGCGAAGATCTGGCACCTGCGCGCCGCGCTGAACGTCGCAGCGCTGGCGTGCCGCGGACCTGACGAGGCGGTGATCGTCGCGGGCTACAACGCGATGCTTGCCGCGCAGAAGCCGGTGCTGGCCAAGGCCGAGGCGACCTATTCTGCGGAATATCGCGCGGGCGGCGGCGACTGGCAGGATCGCTACGACGATTCGATGACGCGGCTGTACAATTTCTTCTCGCAGTCGCCGTCGCGCGATGCGTTCTGTCAGGCGGCGGGGCGCGTGCTGGCGGAGGGCGCGAGCGTGCCGGGGCCGATGCTGGCGAGCTTTGCGGCGACGCGGCTGCCGATGCTGGAGCAGCCCTTCACCGATTTCTACCGTGCGTTCGACGCCTGGCGCGGCACCGCGGTGCAGCCGCTTCCGGCACAGCGCGTGATCTTTGCGAGCAACGGCGCTGTGCCGGTCGGCGGTTCCGGCGTGGCACCGCTGCCGTCCGCCGCGCCCGCCACGCCGGGGTTGCAGGCGCAGCTCCGGCCCGTCACGCAGCCGCCGCTTCCCGCCGCGCCGCGTCCGCAGCTGCAGGTCGATCCGGGCGTCCTGCAATAAGACGAGGCGTATCCGCCTGCGCGGGTGCGAAACCGCGGGCCGGGCGACGCGAATGCTTTCTTCGCGGCGATGCTTGGGTTAACAGCCCCCGGAATGGCTGACGCAGAGCAGGATCAACCGGCGGGAGGGCGCTTTGCGGGGCGCGAGCACCGGTTCGCGCTGCGCGTGTACTTCGAGGACACCGACCTG
Source organism: Sphingomonas sp. Leaf30 (assembly GCF_001422525.1). Lineage (NCBI taxonomy): Bacteria > Pseudomonadati > Pseudomonadota > Alphaproteobacteria > Sphingomonadales > Sphingomonadaceae > Sphingomonas > Sphingomonas sp. Leaf30. The sequence continues at coordinate 567,452 of NZ_LMKZ01000001.1, forward strand.
TCGGGCGTCGTCTATCATGCCAATTACCTTCGCTACTTGGAGCGCGCGCGGTCGGACATGCTGCGCGTCGGCGGGATCGACCAGCGCGCGGCGTTCGAGGCGGGCGAGGGCTCCTATGCGATCGCAAGCCTCGCCATCCGCTATGCCGCGCCCGCGCGGCTCGACGATGCGCTGGTGATCGTCTCACGGATCACGCAGGTCCGCGCGGCCAGCGTCGCCATTCATCAACGAGTCATGTGCGGCGGGCTTGTCTTGGCCGAGGCGGACGTGGTGGCGGCGCTGATCGCCCCCAACGGCCGGCCGCGTCGCCAGCCGCGCGCATGGACTAACATCTACGAACGCCTTGTCTGGCAGGGGGAAGCATGAATCCGGTTCTGACTATGGATAGCGCGACATTGTCGCCGATCCACTTGTTCCTACAGGCCGATCTGGTCGTGAAGGGCGTGATGATCGGGCTGCTGCTCGCCAGCGTCTGGACCTGGGCGCTGATCGTCGCGTTCTGGCGGCGGCTGGGCAAGACGCGCAAGGGACTGGTGCGGTTCGAGCGCGACTTCTGGAAGGCCGAGGACATCGACGTGTTCTACAAGGCCGAGAGCGAGACCGACCTGCCGTCGGCGCGCGTGTTCGCGGCCGGGGTGACCGAGTGGCGGCGGTCGACCGCGGGCGGCACGATCGACAAGGCCGGGACGCGCGAGCGGCTCGCCACGACGATGGGCGCGGCGGTCGCGCACGAGATCGACACGCTGTCGGACCGGCTGAACGTGCTGGCGACGGTCGGATCGGTGGCGCCGTTCGTCGGACTGTTCGGCACCGTCTGGGGCATCATGCGCAGCTTCACGAGCATCGCGGCGGCGCAGAACACCTCGCTCGCGGTCGTCGCGCCGGGAATCGCGGAAGCGCTGTTCGCGACCGCGATCGGCCTGTTCGCGGCCATCCCGGCGGTGATCGCGTACAACCGCTTCAGCCACGGCATCAACCGGATCGAGGCGAGCCTCAACCGCTTCGCCGACGGCTTCCACGCGACGCTGTCGCGGCAGCTGGACGGCGCGCGATGAGCGGCCGGCCGGTGCTGCGCACGGGAGGCGCGTAGATGGCGATGAACCTTCCTTCGGGTCGCGGTCGCGGAAGGCGCGCGCCGATGGCGGACATCAACGTCACGCCGATGGTCGACGTGATGCTGGTGCTGCTGATCATCTTCATGGTGACCGCACCGCTGATGACCGCGGGCGTGCCGGTGAACCTGCCCGATGCGCGTGCCAAGGCCCTGGACCAGGAGCAGAAACCCGTCGAGATCTCGATGGATGCGACGGGTGCGGTGTTCATCGACCAGGACCAGATCGGCGAGGACGCGCTGCCGGTGCGGCTCGCCTCGATCGCGGCGAGCCGGGCGGTCGGCAACGAGCCGCAGGTGCTGTTGCGCGCGGACCGCAAGCTCGACTACGGCCGGGTGATGCGCGTGATGGGCGAGCTCAACCGCGCCGGGCTGAACCGCGTCGCGCTGGTGACGGTCGAGGGCACCCCCAACTGATGTCGCGGCGGTGATGGGCCCTTGGTGATGGATCGCTCCGAAAAGATCGGGTTCGGCGTCGCGCTGGTCGGGCATGTCGTGCTGTTCGCGCTGTTGTCGGTCGGGTTTCTCGACACGCCCGAGCCGCCCAAGCCCGTCCAGCAGCCGATCGACATCAGCCTGGTGCCCGACGTGGCGCTTGAGGCGACCGCGCCGCAATCGGCGGAGACGCCCGCCGAATCGGTCGCGCCCGACGAGGGCACGCCCGAGGATGCGGCACCGCCCGCGCCGCAGGAGGCCGAGCCCGCGCCGCAGCCGGATCCGGTGCCGCCTGCGCCGCAGCCGGCCCCACCCAAGCCTGCGCCCAAACCTGCGCCCCCCAAACCGGCGCCCAAGCCCGAGCCGAAGCCCGAGCCCAAGCCGGTGGCCAAGCCCAGGCCCGCGCCGCCCAAGCCGGTGGCGAAGCCTGCGCCAGTCCCGAAGCCGGCGGCCAAGCCTGCGCCGGCCAAGCCGAGCCCGGCGAAATCCAAGCCTGCGCCCGCGAAACCGGCGGCCAAGCCATCGCCTGCCAAGGCGGCACCGGCGAAGAGCGCGGCCAAGTCGAACGCGGCGCCCGCCAAGAGTGCGGCGTCCTCGGCAAAGCCCGCCAAGCCTTCGGCAACCAAGGGCAGCGGATCGACTGCGGACGCGAAGGCGGCGCGGCCGCGGGGCTCGCGGCTGGGCGATAATTTCCTGAAAGGCCTGTCGGCGGATCCGTCGCCGAGCAAGTCGGAAGCGCCCAAGGCGGCCAAGCTCGGCGCGCAGGCGGCGGCCAATATCGGCTCGGCGATCCTGCGGCAGGTGCAGCCCTGCGCGAACCGGCAGGTGACGCCGGGGCCGGGCGCGGAGCGGATCCGCGTGACGATCAACCTGAAGCTCAACCGCGACGGGACGCTGAAGTCGCGGCCGACGATCACCGGGCATGCGGGCGTCGACGACGAGAATCGCCGCTATGTCGACCGCGTCGACGATCTCGCGATCGCGACCTTCACGGGCTGTTCGCCGCTGCGCGGTTTGCCCGACGACCTGTATGACGTGCAGAATGGCTGGAGCAATTTCAGCCTGCGTTACAAGCTTCCCGGATGAGGATGTCCGTTATGTTCCGATCGCTGTCCCCCCGCCGGCCCGCCATGATCTCCAGCCTCCTCCCCGGCGAAGGCCGGGGCCCAGGTGGAGAGGTTTTCGTAACGGCGCGCACCGTGCTTGCGGGAGCGTCCCCCAGCTGGGCCCCGGCCTTCGCCGGGGTGGGGTCTGGGGTGAGGGCGGTGCTTGCTTCGGTCGGGTTGATGGCACTCGTTGCCGGCGGTGCGGCCAGTGCGCAGGATGCGCCGGCGCCCGTTCCGCAGGCGGGCACGCCGGCGGCGGCGGAGGATCAGTCCGGCGGGCTGGTGGTCGACGTGACGGGCGGGATCTCCGCGCCGATGCCGATCGCGGTGCCGGTGATGCCGACGTCCGCGGTGGTGTCGACGCCGGCGGGGTCGACCGACGTGCTCGGCCGGCAACTGGCCGAGATCGTCACCAACGACTTGCGCAATTCGGGTCTGTTCACGCCGCTCGCCCCCGGGCAGCTGCGCGCGATCGGCTTTCCCGAGGTTACCGCACCGGGGTTCGATTACTGGGGCAGCACGGGTGCGCAGGCGCTGGTGCAGGGCTTCATCCGCGCGAATGGCGACGGGAACCTGACCGTCGGCTGCTATCTGTACGACGTGTCGTCGCGCGCCGAGCTGACCCGGCAGGGGTTCGTCGTGCCGCCGTCCGACTGGCGGCGTGCCGGGCATAAATGCGCGGACATGGTCTATACGCGACTGACCGGCGAGGGCGCCTATTTCGACAGTCGCGTCGTCTATGTCTCGGAAACCGGACCCAAAAACCGCCGGATCAAGCGGCTGGCGATCATGGACCAGGATGGTGCCAACCACCGGTTTCTGACCAACGGCCAGTCGATCGTGCTGACGCCGCGCTTCGCGCCGAACCAGCAGTCGATCGTGTATATGAGCTATGTGAACAACCGGCCTGCGATCTATGTCTATGACATCGGCACCGGGCGGCAGCGGCTGGTGGTGCAGAATGCCAGCCTGACCTTTGCGCCGCGCTTCTCGCCCGATGGCCGCAACATCCTGTTCTCGATGGCGCAGGGCGGCAATACCGACGTGTACCGCGTGTCGAGCCAGGGCGGCGCGCCGCAGCGGCTGACCAATTCGCCCGGCATCGATACCGGCGGCAGCTATTCGCCCGACGGATCGAAAATCGTGTTCGAGAGCGACCGGTCGGGCGGGCAGCAGATCTATGTCATGAACGCCGACGGATCGAACCAGCAGCGGATCAGCTTTGGCGGCGGGCGCTATGCGACGCCGGTATGGAGCCCGCGCGGCGACCTGATCGCGTTCACCAAGCTCGGCGGGGGGTTCCGGATCGGGATCATGAGCCCGAGCGGCGGGGGCGAGAAGCTGCTGACCAACGACTGGCAGGACGAGGGGCCGAGCTGGTCGCCGAACGGCCGCGTGATCAACTTCTTCCGCTCGGGACGCGGCGGCGGCGGCAAGGCGGACCTGTGGTCCGTCGACCTGACGGGCGTCAACGAGCGCAAGATTCCGACCCCGCTCGACGGGTCGGATCCAGCCTGGGGCCCGCTGCGGCCCTAGACCGATTATGTAATCTATGTTGGAATATGTTCCGACCACGGGAGAAGATGTGATGGCCAAGTTTACGACAACGCTGCTGTGCGCGACCGCGCTGATCGCCGTCGCGGGCTGCGCCAAGAAGCGCCCCGAGACCCTGCCGCCCGCCCCCGTCGATTCGTCGGCGGGCGTCGACCCGACCGGCGGGCTGGCCAATGGCGGCGCCAACGGCGCGATCGTGCCCGGGTCGGACGCCGATTTCCGCCGCTCGGTACAGAGCAACACGGTCAATTTCGCGCTCGACATGTACGATATCGATCCGACCGCGCGCGCGATCCTCGACAGCCAGGCCGAGTGGCTGGCGCGCAACCCCAATGTCCGGATCACGATCGAGGGGCATTGCGACGAGCGCGGGACGCGTGAGTATAACCTGGCGCTGGGCGACCGGCGGGCCAATTCGGCGAAGAACTACCTCGCGGCACGCGGCGTGTCGGCGTCGCGGATGACGACGATCAGCTATGGCTCGGAGCGGCCGGTGGCGCAGGGGTCGGACGATGCGGCCTGGGCGGAGAATCGCCGGGCGGTCACGATCGTGCTGAACTGAGGACTGGGGGCGGGCTCGTGAGGAGCCTTGCCCCGTCCTTCGTCATCCCCGCGGAGGCGGGGATCCAGACGGACTGACGGTCGGGTCTACTCGCGAGGGTAGCCGGTCTGGGTTCCCGCCTTCGCGGGAATGACGGCGGGGGCTTGGGGGCGAGTCTTCCAGCCTCGTGCCCTCACCCTCCCATGCGCAAGGGCGCATGGGCCCCTCCCTCTCCCCCGGGGGGAGAGGGGTTTTAGGTCAGGGCTTTGTCTAGGAGTTTTGCCAGGCGGAGGCCGCCTTTGCGGACTTCTTCGCGGGAGACGGGGGCGATGCGGGCGATCGTGGCTTCGTCGAGTTTCACGCGCGGGGGGACGGGGGCGCAGGCGTCGCTGCCGAGCGCGGAGGCATAGGTGACGTCGTGCGCGACCTGCCAGCTTTCGCGGCTCCAGTCGGCGACGGTGCCCGCGGCGATGCGCGCGCGTTCGGCGGCGGGGTAGCGGCGGACGAGCGAGGGGGGCGCGGAGATTGCGCGCTCGGCGAGCGTGCCGTCCCAGACCGAGTGGAGATTGAGCCGGGCGGGGGCGTAGATGCCGTAATCGGTCTTCACGTCGTTGCCGCCCTTGTCATGGCGATCGCCCGCGTGGAGCGGCTGGTGGAGGTCGCCGACGAAGTGGATGAGGAAGGCGAGCGCCTGGACGCGGTCGTGCGGCGAGGTCTTGCGGTCGCGGAGCAGTCTCACGTCGCGGTCGATCTGCGCGGAAACGCAGTCGCCGTCCTTGCAGGCAGGCGTCAGGTCGAACGGCGCGCAGACATCGACATTCTGGTAATGCCAGCTGTAGGCGAAGCCGAAGCGCGACTTGCCGTCGGCTGTCTTGAGCGGCTTTATGCAGTCCGCCCAGACGCTTGCCTGTTCGATCGTGCCGGCGGGGCATTCGGGGGTGTCGAGCAGCGCCTGCTGCGCGAGGATGCGGCGGATCGCGACCTTCGTGCGCGGCGCGACATTGGCATAGGCGATCTGCGCGACCGTCTCATGCCCATATTCCCAATAAGCGGTGGCGGGGGCGGCGGTCAGCGCGGTCGCGGCGAGCAGGCCGAGCGCGGTCAGGGGCTTGCGAATCATGGCTGCTCACTAGCGTAGATGGCGACGCTGCGCGCGCCCTTTGCGGATGCGGTACCGCGGTACATGCCCGGCGTGGTGAACGACCAGGCCATGCTGCCATCGGGGGCGACGACGATCGCGCCGCCGGTGCCGCCGAGCGCGCGGACTTCGGCGAGGACCGCCTCGGTCGCGGCCTGGAGCGGTTCGCCGGTCAGGCGGACGCGCGCGGCGATCTCATGCCCGACGCCGACGCGCAGGAAGAACTCGCCCGAGCCGGTGCACGACACCGCGCAGGCACGATCGTCGGCGAAGGTGCCAGCACCAATGACGGGCGAATCACCGATCCGGCCCCAGCGCTTGCCGGTGACGCCGCCGGTCGAGGTGGCGGCGGCGACATGGCCGTGCGTGTCGCAGGCGACCGCGCCGACGGTGCCGTATTTCATGTCGACGTCGAACATGTCGCCGCTCGCCTGAAGCTCGGCGAACTGGCGGCGGCGCTCGTCGGTGGCGAACCAGTCCTGATCCGCCTGTTCGAGGCCGTGCTCGCGCGAAAACGCGTCGGCGCCCGTACTTGCGAGAAAGACGTGGCGGCCGTCGTCGAGGATCGCGCGCGCGAGGCCGACCGGGCTGCGAGTCGCGGTGGCGGCGGCGACGGCGCCCGCGGCGCGCGTGCGGCCGTCCATGATCGCGGCGTCGAGCTCGATCCCGCCCTCATGCGTGAAGACCGCGCCGCGGCCCGAATTGAAGTGCGGATCATCCTCGAGCACGCGGACCGCCGCCTCGACCGCGTCGAGCGCGGCGCCGCCGCCCGAAAGCACCGCGGAGCCGGCGTCGAGCGCGCGAGACAGGCCGGCGCGCGCGCCCGAATCTTGCTCGGCGGAGAGCATCTCGCGGTCGAGCTTGCCCGCGCCGCCGTGGATGACGAGGGTCCAGTTGGGTTGGGGCATGGGGGCTTTCACAAGGTTGGCGGGGTGGGACGAAGGTGGAGACGCAGCCCGATCAGCGGGCGCAAGGGCGCGACCCTGCGGCCGATCCGGTAGAAGGCGAAGCAGCCGGCGACGGTCGCGACCAGCAGCACCGCGAACTCCGCCCAGCCGGGAAGGCCGGCGGGGAGCAGCGCGTACATGACGAGGACGATGATCGTCTGGTGGATCAGGTAGAAGGGGAACACCGCCTCGGTCAGCATCGGCCGCCAGCGATGGTCGCGGTTGAGATGGCGTTCGGCGAGCCCGATCAGCGCGACGATTCCGCCCCATTGTTCAAGGGCATGCGCGATGCCGTAGGCGGTATAGAGCCAGTGCGGCTTCGCAACCCCGGCGGGCCAGCCGAGCTCTATGCCGAGGATCGTCGCATAGCCGAGGAGCGCGAGGCCGGCGCCGACCTTCCACAGCCGCGCGATCGCGGCGATCGCGGGTTCGGAGCGCGCGAGGCCGAAGCCGAACAGGAAGGCGGGGAAATAGGTGATGTGCGCGATCCAGTCGCCGAGCAGCGCCTGGCTCTCGGCCGCCATCTGGAACCACCAGCCATGGACGAAGATGAGCCAGGCGAGCGGGAGGAGCAGCACCAGCCAGCCGCCGAAGACGCGGTCGAAGAGCCGCTGCGCGCCGCGGCTGCGGACATTCTGGTGGCTGCGCAGGCTGCGCGGGCCCCGGACCAGCGCAACGCCTAGCGTCAGGACCGTCGTGTAGACAAAGAGATAGACGACGAACCAGAGGTGGTTCCACGCCGGGAGCCAGAGCCCGTCGAGCGGGGCGAAGCGGAAGGCGTCGTGCGTCCAGAAGGTCCAGTAGCTGCCCGCATAGCCGTGCCGGGTGACGAGTTCGACCCAGGGTTGCGGGGGGACGATGACGAGGATGCCGAAGGCGAGCGGTACGAGCAGCCGGTAGCAGCGCGTCGCGAAGAAGCGGACCGGGCCGCTCGACCGGCGGAGCAGCGCGCGGCTGGCATAGCCCGAGACGACGAACAGCAACGTCAGCCGCCACGCATTGGTGGCGAGCATCGGCAGCCGGACCCAGTCCTCGACATGCAGCGACTTCACATGGAAGTTCCACGGCACGAAGACCATCGCGATATGGTAAAGGATCAGCAGGGCGAAGGCGCCGATCCGCAGCCAGTCCATGCCGTAATGCCGGGTCATCGCAGCGCCCTAGGCGGCGGGTGACGGGGCTGCAAGCACGCGCTGCCCCGTCACACCGGCGCGGGCCCGCCCGGCCCGGCCCGGTCAGGCGGCCATGCGGGGGACGCCGAGGAAGTCGCGTTTGCCGAGCGGGACGCCCTGGGCGCGCAGGATCGCGTAGGCGATACTGGCGTGGAAGTAGAAATTGGGCTGCGAGAAGGACAAAAGGAAGTTGGCGCCGGTGAAGGGCATGACATAGCTGCCGAATTCGAACTTCGTCGCGGCGGTGGCCAGCGTGTCGAACTCGGCCGGGTCATAGGCCTCGAGCGTCGCGATCGCGCCCTGCACCGCGGCGTGGAGCCCAGCGAAATCGGTCGGCCAGGCGCTGCGGTCGGGGGAGAAGACGCCGTCGCGGACGCCCTGCACGCCGCCCGCCGAATGCGCGACGCACGACTTCACCTGATAGCCGAAGGGGAGCATGTCGTCGGCGAGCTTCGCGTCGATCAGCGTGGCGGGGTCGATCCCGCGCTGGGCGGCGAAGGCTTCCGCCTTGTCGAGCAGCGCGTCGAGCGCGCGCAGGACCTGGAGGTTGGAGGGGATCGTCGCATCGTAGAGGGACAGGGTCATCGATCGGGCTCCGCTGAGATGCGGCAACCTATGGCCGTGCGGCGGCATGTGCCAGCGTTGTTTCGCTCGCCGCGTCCAGCCGCTATATACGGCGGTGAACCCACGAGGAATCTTCATGTCCCTTCGTCCCTGGCGCGATATCACCCGCCGTACGAGCCGCCAGATCATGGTCGGCAACGTCCCCGTCGGCGGCGATGCGCCCGTCACCGTGCAGACGATGACCAACACGCCGACCGACGACATCAAGGCGACGGTCGACCAGATCCGCCGCTGCGAAGAGGCGGGCGTCGACATCATCCGCGTCAGCTGCCCCGACGTCGAATCGACCAGCGCGCTCAAGCAGATCGTCCGCGCGAGCCGCGTGCCGATCGTCGCGGATATCCACTTCCACTACAAGCGCGCGCTCGAGGCGGCGGATGCGGGGGCGGCGTGCCTGCGGATCAACCCGGGCAATATCGGGTCTGCGAGCCGCGTGAAGGAGGTCGTCGACGCGGCGAAATCCAATGGCTGCGCGATCCGGATCGGCGTGAACGGCGGGAGCCTCGAGCGGCATCTGCTCGAAAAATATGGCGAGCCGTGCCCCGATGCGCTGGTCGAATCGGCGCTCGATCATATCAAGTTGCTGCAGGACCATGACTTTCACGAGTTCAAGGTCGCGGTGAAGGCGTCCGACCTGTTCCTCGCGGTCGCGGCGTATCAGCAGCTCGCCGAACAGGTCGACTGCCCGCTGCATCTCGGCATCACCGAGGCGGGCGGGTTCGTCGGCGGTACGGTCAAGTCGGCGATCGGGATGGGCAGCCTGCTCTGGTACGGGATCGGTGACACGATCCGCGTCTCGCTGTCGGCCGAGCCCGAGGAAGAGGTGCGCGTCGGGTTCGAGATTTTGAAGGCGCTGGGCATCCGCAACCGCGGCGTGCGCGTCGTGTCGTGCCCGAGCTGTGCGCGGCAGGGGTTCGACGTGATCCGTACCGTCCAGGCGCTGGAGGAGCGGTTGCAGCATATCCGCACGCCGATGTCGCTCAGCGTGCTCGGCTGCGTCGTGAACGGGCCGGGCGAGGCGCGCGAGACCGATATCGGGATCACCGGCGGCGGCAACGGCAAGCACATGGTGTATCTGTCGGGGGTCACCGACCATCATGTCCAGGACGCGGACATGGTGAACCATATCGTCAAGCTGGTCGAGGCCAAGGCGGCGGAGATCGAGGCCGCGGATGCGGCGGTCGCGGCGCTGGTGCCGGAGATGGCGGCGGAATAGGTCCGGTGCTATGCGTCGGGTACTGGAGGCTCGGCCATGACCTATCATGCCAAGGTGATCACTGGCGGCAAGATCGTGATTCCGGCGGACTTGCGCCGGGAATTGGGCATCAAGGACGGTGACTCGATCGTCCTCGAAGCGAACGCCGACGGCATCCTGCTTCGCCGTGAGGACCCCGATGCGGCGCTGGCGCGTCTGCGTCGCGGGCTCAGCGGATATAGCGTCGACCAGTTTCTTCACGAGCGACGCGCCGACTGGGGCGAATGAGACAGGTCATCGATGCGTCGGTCGTGCTGGCCCATCTTCGCGGTGAGCCGGGCGGCGATATTGTGGTTCGCGACGATGGCCCTTTCTGCCTGTCCAGCGTCAATCTGGCCGAGATCATGACGAAGGTAATCGACCTCAATCTTTCAGCGGATGACGTGACCAGTGTGCTCAAGACGCTGCCGATCGAGAGCTTCGCCTATGGCACGGAAGACGCGGTGCGGACGGCGACGTTGCGCACGGAAACGCGGCCGCTGGGCCTCTCGCTCGGCGATCGCGCGTGCCTTGCGCTCGCGACGCGCCTGGCGGTGCCGGTGTTGACGGCAGATACTGCGTGGGCCGGGCTCGATCTGGATATCGAAGTCCGCCTGATTCGATGACAGCCCGGCTCGTTTCGCCGGCGCTGGCCTTTGCGGTCGCGGCGCTCGGGATCGGGTTGTTCTCGGTGATGGACGCGGTGATGAAGTCGCTGGTGCTGGGGATCGGGGTGTATAACGCGCTGCTCTGGCGGCAGATGGCGAGTGTCGGGCTGGGGGCGGTCGCCTGGAAGCTCGGGCGGAGCGGGCGGCCGAGCGGGCGGGCGCTGAAACTCCATATTGCCAGGGGGTTGGTGACCGCGGCGATGGCGCTGCTGTTCTTCTGGGGGCTGGCGCGCGTGCCGATGGCGCAGGCGATTTCGCTGACCTACATCTCGCCGATCCTCGCGCTGCTGCTTGCCGCCGTCACGCTGGGTGAGCGGGTCGGGCGCCGAGTCGTGGTCGCGTCGATCCTGGCGCTGGGCGGGGTCGGGATCGTGATGATCGGGCATGGCCGCGAGGGCGCGGCGGGGGCGGCGAGCCTGACGGGGGTCGCCGCGGTGCTGGGATCGGCGCTGCTCTATGCGGTCAACCTGGTGATCGCGCGGGTGCAGGCGCAGGCGGCGCGGCCGGGCGAGATCGCGTTCTTCCAGGCGTTGGTGGTGACCGCGACGCTCGCGCTCGCCGCGCCGTGGCTGGCGGTGGTGCCCGATGCGGCGACATGGCCGCGGCTGTTGCTGGCGGCGGGGCTGGCGACCGCGTCGCTGTGGCTGCTCGGCTGGGCCTATGCCCACGGCGACACGGGATTTCTAGCGACGACCGAATATAGCTCGTTCGTCTATGCCGCCGGGCTCGGCTATCTGGTGTTCGGCGAGCGGGTGTCGGCGTTTACCGCGTGCGGCGCGGGTGTCATCGTCGTCGCATGCCTGTATGCGGCGCGGCGGCGCGATATCGCGCAGACGTCGATGGAGGCCGCCGCATGACCCAGATCCGTTCCGCCACCCGCGCCGATACCGGCACGATCCTGCGCTTCGTCCGCGAACTCGCGGCGTTCGAGCGCGAGCCCGATGCGGTCGAGGCGACCGAGGCGACGCTGGGCGAGGCGCTGTTCGGCGACGCGCCCGCGGCGGAGGCGGTGATCGCGGACGGGGCAGACGGGCCGGTCGGTTTCGCGGTGTTCTTCCACAATTTCTCGACCTGGACGGGGAAGCGCGGCCTGTATCTGGAGGATCTGTACGTGACGCCCGAGGCGCGCGGGCAGGGGGTCGGCGGCGCGCTGCTCGCGCATCTGGCGGGGATCGCGATCGACCGCGGGTGTGCGCGGTTCGAATGGTCGGTGCTCGACTGGAATGCGGATGCGATCGCGGTCTATCGCAAGCTGGGTGCGGTGGGGATGGAGGACTGGACGATCCAGCGGTTGACGGGGGATGCGCTGGTGAAGCTGGCGGGGCGGTAGGAGCGTCGTCATCCTGACGGACGTCGGGAGCCAGAGCCACGCAGTCCGGCGCTAAGTAACTCTGGATCCTGACTTTCGTCAGGATGACGGAAGAAGAAGGGGCGTCAGTTGCGGGCGACCGTTGTGCGCCAGGTGACGGGCCAGGTGATCGCGCCGCGGCATTCGCCCATCATGCGCATTTCGGCGAGGCGGAAACGGGTGCCGTCCCAGACATAGTCCTGGCCGACGCCGCAATCGCCGATGCCGCGACCCTTGGCGTAGGAGCTGAGCAGTCCGGTCTTCGGGTCGTAGCCCGCATTGACAAGGGCGGGTTTCGCGCCGGGTTCGCCGAATTGCGGGGGCAGGTCGAACGGCGCTTCGCTGGCCTTGCCGTCGCGGACGATCAGCGCGCGGGTTATGACATTATACGCGCCGGATCCGCAGGATAGCAGGACGAGATCAGTGGTCGCGTCGAGCGCATGGGTCTCGTTGGTGACGGGGCCGAACTGGTCCGCGGCACAGCCGGTGCGCTGGCGCATCTGTGCGACGAGCGGGGCTGCGGGGGCCTGCGCGCGGCGGTCGGTGAGCGGGGCGGCGAGGATCGTCGGCAGTGCGGGCGGGGTGGTCGCGGGCGTCGTGTCGCCGGTCGCGACGAGCGCGGTGGCGGTGTCCGCACGGCCTTGCTGGGCGTCGGCATAGCGGAGCGCGGCGGCGGCGCCGGTGATGACGACGGGGATCGTCCGGCCGTCGAGTCGCGCGGTCATCGCGGTGCCGGTGGCGAGGCGGCGGGCGAGCGTCATCGCGACCGGGCCGGTGACGGTGAAGCGCCGGTCGTCGCCCGGATTGCCGCTGGCGAGCGGGGTGCCGTCGATCGCGACGACGACGCGGCGCAGCGCGCTGCCCGGCGTGCCGATCGTCACCGAGACGGGCGCGTCGGTGGCGGGGCCGCGTTCGATGACGATCGAGAGTTCGGCGATGCTCGAATCGTCGGGCGCCATCGAGACCGCGGTGCAATAGGCACCGTTGTCGCAGGCAATTTCCCAGGCGCCGAAGGTCTTTACGCTGGTCGGGCGGGGTCGCGCCTTCGAGTCGACGGCGGGCTCCGCGGGGGCCTGCGGGGCGGCGCCGCGCGCGATCGGGCGCGGTTTGGGGCGGGCGGGGGTTTCGAGCGGGACGGTGGCGTCGTTGGGCGCGCCGGTGTTGCCGCTGGGGCTGCAGGCCGTCGCGGCCACCAGAACCGAAACGGGCAGAAGCGAAACGAGAACTGGATAGCGCATGCGACCTCCTGACCGGTCTGGCGGCGACGGTCCCGCTTCGATAGGGGCGAGGCCATAGTCGAACAACCGTCAATGGTAAGGGCGGCAATCAAGATGGAGAGTGCGATGCAGACGATCGGCGTAATCGGCGCGGGACAGATGGGCGCGGGGATCGCGCAGGTCGCCGCGCAGGCGGGCTACCGCGTGCTGCTGGCCGATATGGGCCTGCCCCAGGCCGAGGCGGGCAAGGCGGGGATCGGCAAGGCGATGGCGCGGCTGGTCGAGAAGGAGAAGATCACCGCCGACTTCCGCGAGACGACTTTGGCCAATATCGAGCCGGTCGCGAGCGTCGCCGAGATGGGCGACTGCTTCATCGTCGTCGAGGCCGCGACCGAGCGCGAGGCGATCAAGCGGACGATCTTCGCCGAGGTCGGCAAGGTATTGAAAGCGGACGCGATCCTGGCGTCGAACACCTCGTCGATCCCGATCACGCGGCTGGCGCAGGCGGCACCCGATCCGGCGCGGTTCATGGGCGTGCATTTCTTCAACCCGGTGCCGGTGATGCGGCCGATCGAGCTGATCCGCGGGCTCGCCACGTCGGACGCGACGGTCGCCGCGGTCGAGGCGTTCGCCGAAAAGCTCGGCAAGCAGGTCGTGCACGCGAACGACGCGCCGGGGTTCATCGTCAACCGCGTGCTGATGCCGATGATCAACGAGGCGTGCTTCGCGCTGGGCGAAGGCGTGGCGGGGGTGCGCGACATCGATCTGGCGTGCCAGCTGGGGCTCAATCATCCGATGGGGCCGCTGACTCTGGCCGATTTCATCGGGCTCGACACCTGCCTGGAGATCACCCGCGTGCTGTTCGAGGGGACCGGCGATCCGAAGTTCCGGCCCGCGCCGCTGCTGGTCAAATATGTCGAGGCGGGGTGGTTCGGGCGCAAGACCAAGCGCGGCTTCTACGACTATTCGGGGGCGGAGCCGGTGCCGACGCGCTAACCAGATCGGTTATTTACCCTTGACATCGTCACGCTGTTCTGGCACATAACGGGAACGATGACGAATTGCGAGTCGGGCCGGACGCGGTCGGGGTGATCCCCCGGCGGCGGACCGGCCCGATCCATTTGGGGGATGGCGCATGGCGGCGGGGGCGGTTGGCGGGAGCGTGAAGGCGGGGCGGTTGCAGGTGCGCAAGACCGCCCCGCGCGGCTGGACGCCGGTGAAGCGCGCGGCGTTTCTCGAGCATCTGGCGGCGACGTGCAACATCGCGGCGTCGGCGCGCGCGGTCGGGATGGCGCCGCGCGGGGCGCATGCGCTGAAGGCGCGCGACGCGGTGTTCGCGGCCGACTGGGCGAGGGCGATCGAGGCGGCGTACGAGACGCTCGAGGTGCGGTTGCTGGCCTATGCGCTGGGGGAAGGCGAGGGGGAAGCTGAGGCGGAAGCTGAGGCTGAAGCTGACGGGGATGCGGAGGCGGAGTTGCGCGGGGCGCATTTCGATCCGCGGGTCGCGGTGCAGGCGCTGGGGTTTCGCAAGCGTGGGGGTTCTGCCGTTGGAGCGGGGGCGGGGACGCTGCGCAAGCGCGTGTCGCTGGCCGAGCTCGAGGCGGTGCTGGTCGCGCGGCTCGATGCGCTCGACGCGCAGGCGGCGTCCGTCACGGGGGATGCGTGATGGCGGACACCGAGGGTGCGACGTTCGATCCTGCCGTGCTCGCGCGGTTGCGGGGGTTGCCGCGGGGGCAGCTGGTGACGCTGCTGCGCGGGCTGTCCGAGGCGGAACTCAGGACGCTGCACGAGAGCTGGGCGATCTGGGCGTTGCCGGGGCAGCGCGAACCCGCGGGCGACTGGCAGGTCTGGCTGATCCGCGCGGGCCGCGGCTTCGGCAAGACGCGCGCGGGCGCCGAATGGGTGAGCGCGCTGGCCCGCGCGATGCCCGGCGCGCGGATCGCGATGGTCGGCGGCACGATAGACGACGTCCGCAAGGTGATGGTCGAGGGCGAGAGCGGGCTGATCGCGGTGGCGCAGGCGGGCGAGACCTATCGCTGGCGGCGCGACGCGGGCGAGTTCGTGTTCGACAGCGGCGCGCGCGCGTTCGTCTATTCGGCGGAGGCGCCCGAGAAGCTGCGCGGGCCCGAGCATCATGCGGCGTGGTGCGACGAGCTCGCCAAGTGGCGCTACGGCGACGCGACCTGGGACAATCTGATGATGGGGCTGCGGATCGGCGACCGGCCGCGGGTGCTGGTAACGACGACGCCGCGGCCGGTGCCGCTGATGCGGCGGCTGCTCGCGCTGCCGGACCTGTATGAATCGCGCGGGGGGACGGGGGAGAATCCGTTCCTGCCCGCGTCGTTCGTCGCGGCGATGACCCAGACCTATGCGGGGACGCGGCTGGGGCGGCAGGAGCTGGACGGCGAGCTGATCGACGATGTCGAGGGGGCGCTGTGGACGCGCGACCTGCTCGAGCGGCAGCGCGGCGGGGTGGTGCCGGCGCTGGTGCGCGTGGTCGTGGGGGTCGATCCGCCCGCGGGGACCGGGGGCGATGCGTGCGGGATCGTGTGCGTCGCGATGGGCGAGGACGGGCTCGCCTATGTCCTCGAGGATGCGAGCGTTGCGGGCCTGTCGCCCGAGGGCTGGGCGCGCGCGGTGGCGGACTGCGCGGCGCGGCACGGCGCGGACCGGGTGGTCGCGGAGTGCAACCAGGGCGGGGAGATGGTGCGCAGCGTGCTGATGGCCGCGGACTGTGCGCTGCCGGTGCGGCTGGTCCATGCGAGCCGCGGGAAGGTCGCGCGGGCGGAGCCGGTGGCGACGTTGTACGAGGGGCGGCGGGTGTTTCATGTCGGGGCGTTTCCGGCGCTGGAGGACGAGCTCTGCGGGCTGGTGAGCGGGGGGTATGTCGGGCCGGGGCGCTCGCCGGATCGGGCGGATGCGCTGGTTTGGGCGCTGACGGAGTTGTGCTTGCGGCGGCGGGTTAAGGTGGGGGTGAGGGTGGTTTGAGGGGGGGGCTCCTTCCCCTTTCTCCCTTTCCCTTTCGTGGTTTCCCCCGTCCGTTCGTGCTGAGCGTAGTCGAAGCACTGGCGCGCGGGTCGTGCCCTTCGACTTCGCTCAGGGCGAACG
>NZ_LMKZ01000001.1:583765-655406 GCF_001422525.1 Sphingomonas sp. Leaf30
CCCTCCCTCTCCCCCGAGGGGAGAGGGGTTTTTGGGTCCCTCTCCCCTGGGGGAGAGGGGTTTTTGTTATGGTTTTCGGGAGGATTCTATGGGGTTGTTCGGGTGGAAGTCCGGGCGGGAGGGCGCGCGGCCGGCTTTGTCGGGGGCGGGGAGTCTTGGCTGGGCGGGGGCGGGCGTTGTCGCGGGGGCGCGGGGGTATGAGGCGCAGGTGCGCGAGGCGTATCTGGGGAATGCGGTGGCGCAGCGGGCGGTGAAGCTGGTCGTCGAGGGCGTCGGGTCGGCGCCGCTCGACGGGTCGGATCCGGCGCTGGTCGCGCTCGTCACCGCGCGGTCGGGGGGGCAGATGCTGATCGAGACGGTGGCGGCGCAGCTGCTGCTCCACGGCAATGCCCATGTCCAGGTGCTGCGCGATGCCGATGGCGGCGCGGCCGAGCTGTACGCGCTGCGGCCCGAGCGGGTGAGCGTCGAGGCGGATGCAGGACGGTGCGGGTGATGGCGTCGGGGGTGGGCGATGCGGTGCCGGTCGAGACGCGGCTGGTGCTGGCGGGGGCGTCGGTGCTGCCGCCGTCGCCGGTCGGCTTGCGCGCGACGATCACGGCGGATGGCGGTGCGACGCTGCGCTGGACGCGGCGGAGCCGGGCGGGGTGGCGCTGGATCGATGGTGGCGACGTGCCGCTGGGCGAGGGGGGCGAAGCCTATGCGGTGAGGATCGTGACGGGCGCGGGGGTGACGCGGCTCGTCGAGACCGCGACGCCGGTCGTGACGCTGTCCGCGGCGGAACGCGTAGCGGGGGCTGTGCGCGTCGAGGTGCGCCAGCGCGGCGACTTCGGCGTGTCGCTGCCCGCGGTGCTGATGGTGTGACGAGGGGGAGAGTGGCGATGACGGACGAGACGAGCGTGCGGACGGGGTTGCGGCTGCTGCAGCCGGGGCAGGCGCAGAAGGAGATGGTGCATAACGAGGCGCTCGCGCTGATCGATCTGCTGCTCCAGCCGAGCGTGGTCACGGTCGGGCTGAACGTGCCGCCGGCCACGCCCGCGACCGGCGCGTGCTGGATCGTCGGGGCCGCGCCGACCGGGGACTGGGGGGGCCATGCGCAGGCGCTGGCGGGCTGGACGGCGGGGGGCTGGCGGTTCGCCGCGCCGCGGGCCGGCATGACGGTGTGGCGCGAGGATCTGGCGACGCTGATCCGGTACGACGGGGCGGGCTGGACAGCCGCCGATATCACCGGCGGGCGAGTCGTGATCGGTGGTAACAAGGTGGTCGGCGCGCAAGGCGCGGCAATTGCCGATCCGGTCGGCGGAACCGTGGTCGATACGTCCGCCCGGGCTACACTTTCCGCCGTTCTGGTGCTATTGAGGAGCCACGGATTGATCGCCGCCTAAACACTCCAAAAACTGTGGCGTTCCAGCAACACCCCGAACTTTTGTGCGCTTGCGTGGAAACAAGCCGAAGGATAGGGAGTTTGCGATGTCCGTGTGACACTCATGAAAGGGGATTTATATGCGGAAGCTTGCCGTCGTTCTGGCACTCGCCTCCACCGCACTCGCCACTCCTGCCCTCGCCCGCGACAAGTCGTGGTACGTTGGCATCGAAGGCGGTGCGATGATCGTTGAAGACATCGATTACGACATCGGTGCTCTGAACAATGCCGGTTCGGTCGACCATGACTATGGTTATGACGTCGACGCAGTCATGGGCTATGATTTCGGTGGCTTCCGCCTCGAAACCGAAGTCGGTTACCGCAAGGCTACTGTGGACGGCTATTCGTCGACCACGACCACGCCAGCTTTCACCGGTGCAGGCGCGCTCGTCGCCGTACCGGCTGGCAACTATGACTATGCTGGCGGTTCTTCGTCGGCACTCAGCTTCATGCTGAACGGCCTGCTGGACTTCGGTCCGGATGACGGCATCCAGGGCTTTGTCGGCGGTGGTGTCGGTGTTGCTCGCGTCAAGGCGAACTACGCCCTCAACGACAACGGTTCGTTCCTGAACGATTCGGACACCGTGTTCGCCTATCAGGGCCTCGCCGGTATCCGTGCACCGCTGACCGACCACATCGACGCGACGCTGAAGTATCGTTTCTTCAACGCCGAGAACGTCAAGCTGGTCGACAACACCAACCGCGTGTTCGACGGTCGTTACCGTTCGCACAGCATCCTTGGTGGTGTGACGTACAACTTCGGCGCCCCTGCCGAGCCGATGGCACCTCCTCCCCCGCCGCCGGCACCCGAGCCGATGGCTCCCCCGCCGCCGCCGGCGCCGGTCGAGGTCGTTTGCTCGCCTGGTCCGTTCATCGTGTTCTTCGAGTGGGACAAGTCGGACATCACGCCTGAGGCTGCGTCGATCCTCGACAACGCCGTCACGCAGTACCAGTCGTGCGGCAACGCACAGGTCATGCTGGCAGGCCACGCCGATAAGTCGGGTTCGGCGTCGTACAACGTCGGTCTCTCGCAGCGTCGTGCAGACGGCGTCCGCGCCTATCTGTCGTCGCATGCGATCCCGGATGGCGTGATCTCGACCGAAGCGTTCGGTGAGAGCCGTCCGCGCGTCGACACCGCCGATGGCGTGCGCGAAGTGCAGAACCGTCGCGTGGAAGTCACCTACGGTCCGGGTTCGGGCCAGTAAGACTTCCGCCTTCCGATCCTTCGGGGTCGGATGCGGGAAAAAGATTGGGGAGGTCGGCGCGAGCCGGCCTCCCTTTTCTTTTGTCTGGCGTTCCTGGGGCGGGCGAAGAAGGTTGGTTCGCGCGGAGGCGCGGAGGCCGCGGAGTCTCTTGGATGGGCTGCGTGGGTGCATCACGGAGATTTGGGCAGGATTTGGCATGCCGCACGGGATGCTTCGGCGCGGTCGCGCATGGGCGTGCGTCGGAAATGTTCACGCGAAGGCGCGAAGGCGCGAAGATCTTGGGGCTGCTTTCTTATGTGCCGCCGGGCGGCGGGGCGCGGCTTCGCCGATGTGGTCGGGGCGGCCGGCCGGCCGACGTGCAATCTTTGCGCCTTCGCGCCTTCGCGTGAGATCGTTGTCACGGCGCCTGGCGGCGGCGTTTACGCCTTGGGGGGATCGTCGGCCTCGAGGGCGGGGGCGAGCCAGGTGGGGATGAGCGCGTCGCCTAAGGCGTCGGTGCGGCGGTGGTCGATCATCAGGGCGAGGTCGGGATAGGTGACGCGGGTGCGGCTGCTCGGTTCGGTGAAGGGCGCGACGACGAGGCGGCGGTTGACCTTCGAACGGTGGTGCATCCGCGCGGTGTTCTCCTGGCCGACATAGCAGCCCTTGGTGAAGCTGACGCCGTTCAGCTCGCGCGCATTGCATTCGAGCCAGAGCGTCTCGCCATTGCCGAGCTCGGCGACGCCTTCGGTGACGCCGAGCGACAGCCGGTGCGCGTGCCAGGCGGGCGACGCATCGCCTGCCGCCGCGTCCGCGGGGGCGAGCCAGCGGTGGCCGAGCGCGGGAAGCCGCGGGTCGGGGCTGCCCTCAGTCCCCGTCGGCGACCAGTGGACGTGGAGCGGATCGGGCGCGATCGTGATCGCGCGGCGCAGGCGGTAGAGCGTCAGGCGCTTCGCCAGCGCCTCGGCCTGCGTGGCCTCGACATCGACCAGCACGTCGGCACCGTCCGCCCAGAGGATGAAGTCGAACAGCACCTTCCCCTGCGGCGACAGCAAAGCGGCCCAGGCGGGCGCGCCGGGCGCGAGCAACGCGGTGTCGGCGGTCACCAGCCCCTGCAGGAAGCCGCGGACGTCCTCGCCCGCGATGCGCAGCACCGCGCGGTCGGCGAGAAGGGTTGCGCTGTCGGTCTGGGTCATCTCCTTCACCTAGTGTGCGCCCGGCGATTTCCAAGGCGCGCAACCGTCTGGCGTCGCCTGCCGCGCGTCGGTAGGAGGGCGCATGACCGACAGCATCACGATCCGCCGCCCCGACGACTGGCATCTCCACCTGCGCGACGGCGCGATGCTGGACGCGGTCGCGCCGCACAGCGCGCGGCAGTTCGCGCGCGCGATCATCATGCCCAACCTCACCCCGCCGGTGACGACGATCGCCGCCGCGCGCGCCTATCGCGAGCGGATCCTCGCCGCGGTCGGCGGTGCCGATTTCACGCCGCTGATGACCTGCTATCTGACCGACGGCACCGATCCGGCCGAGATCGCGCGGGGCCATGCCGAGGGCGTGTTCACCGCGTGCAAGCTCTACCCCGCGCATGCGACGACCAATTCGGCGCACGGCGTCACCGATATCCGCGCGCTGACCGGCGTGCTCGAGACGCTGCAGCGGATCGGCATGCCGCTGCTGATCCACGGCGAGGTGACGGACAAGTCGATCGACATCTTCGACCGCGAGACGGTGTTCGTCGAGCGGACGCTCGCGCCGCTGACGCGCGACTATCCGGGGCTGAAGATCGTGCTCGAGCACATCACCACCGCCGAGGCCGCGGCGTTCGTGACCGAGGCGGACCATCCGATCGCCGCGACGATCACCCCGCAGCATCTGCTGATCAATCGCAACGCGCTGTTCGACGGCGGGCTCAGGCCGCACGCCTATTGCCTGCCCGTGCTCAAGCGCGAGACCCACCGGCTGGCGGTGCGGAAGGCCGCGGTGTCGGGATCCCCGCGCTTCTTTCTCGGCACCGACAGCGCGCCGCATGTCGTGGGGGCGAAGGAATCGGGCTGCGGCTGTGCAGGGATCTTCAACGCGCCGTTCGCGCTCGAGGCGTATCTCGGCGTATTCGATGCGGAGGGCGCGATCGACCGGTTCGAGGGGTTCGCGTCGGAGCACGGCGCGCGCTTCTACGGGCTGCCGCTGAACGAGGGCACGGTGACGCTGGTGCGCGAGAGCGTGATGGTGCCCGAACGGGTCGGGGAGGGGGATACCGCGGTCGTGCCGTTCCTGGCGGGGACTGATGCTGGGTGGCGGTTCGCGGGCTAAGGCGCGCACGCCTCTGCCTTTTCCGTCATCCTGACGAACGTCAGGATGACGGTGGGGCGTCAGTTCGCCGGATCCTCCTGTGCGAGTCGGTCGAGCCAGAGCCGCGCTTCCTTTTGCTCGCCGGGCGCGCTCGCGCTGACCGGCCCGCGTGCCGCGAAGAAGTCGCGGTGGAGCGCGAACGGGTCGAGCATCAGCCGGTCGCGCATCGCGTCGATCTCGGTCCCCATTTCACGCAGCGCGGCGATCGTCGGGGCGATTGCGGTGCGGACGCGGCGGTCGCTGCTGCGGTCGAACAGCCCGAGCGCGCCGTTCGCGGTCTTTTCGAGCGCGGCGATCAGCGTTGCGCGATAGTCGGTTTCGAGATCCTCGCGCTGGGCGTCGAGACGGGCGAGGCGGTCGGGTTTGGCCATGGCGGGGGTGGTAGGGGATTGTGGGGGTGGGCGCTACCGGGGGCTGGTGTCCCGCGGGGGTGGCGCCGTGCCGCGGGCAAAGCCCGCGTCGTCGGACGGCGCTACGCGCCGCCGGCCGGGCTTGCGCGAGTCGAGCGGGCGTTGCCGCTCGCCGCGCTGCGCCTTAAAACGGTAGCCATCTGCTCTTGTGGGTGATGTTCATGTACCCGACGTTCACGCCCGCGCGCCAGCCGACGCCGAGCCGGATCGGGATCAGCACGACGTTGCCGCGCCGCAGATAGGTCGCGGCGAATCCGCCGACGAGATAGAGCCGGCCCTCGACCGCGGGGAAGCGCTTGTAGAGTTCCTCGGTGTCGTAGAGATTGTAGACCAGCACGAACACCTTGTTCGCGTCGCCGCCGACGTCGAAGCCGACCGACGGCCCGGTCCAGTAGACCGGCTTCTCGCCCTCGACCTTGTGGTTCATCAGCCCCGAGCCGTAGCGCACGCCGAGGATGAACGCGCCCGACGCCTCGCGCCCGGCAATATAGGCATTGGGCTGGCCCTGGTCCTTCAGGATGTTCTCGAGGATCCCGCCGAGCCCGGCCGCGCCCTTGCCGAACACGCCTTCGCCCGCGGCGAGCAGGTCGTCGCGCTCATAGGTGTCGGCGGCGCTCATCGTCGCCTCCGCGCGCGTCGTCGCGCCGGGGCCAGGCGCGGGTGGGGGCGGCGCGGCGGGCTGGACCGGCTCGACCGGCGCGGGCTCGGGATAGCGCTGGTCGGGGACCTGCTGCCCCCGCGATGGGGTGGTGCTGGTCTGGGGCGCGAGATCCCCGTCGATCGCCTGGTTGGGATCGATCGTGCGGACCTGTGCGGGCGCGCTGCTCGCGATCGACGCTGCGAAGGCGCCGAGGCCAAGCCAGAAACTGCGCATGATGCTATCTTCCCCAATGCCGAGTGCGCGTGAGTTAACAAACCCCCGCCTGACCCCGCAATGAATGAAACGGCGGGAAGAGTCGAATTCGCGTCCGGTACCCGCGTAACGACGGTTGCCCCCGCCGCAGACCCTCGCTATAGCCCCGCATCTGCTGCAGCCGGAGACGTGGGTGAGTGGCTGAAACCAGCGGTTTGCTAAACCGCCGTACCGGGTTTACTGGTACCGAGGGTTCGAATCCCTCCGTCTCCGCCATTTCCCCCACCGGCAGCGTCATCGGTGGTGTGCCCCCCATCGTAGCGTGCCGACGCAGGGTGGCGGGCCAGTTCTGCGGTGGGCCAAGCGCGACTTTGACGTCCGCCCCTCTTCAATCATCGCTGCGCTTCGATATCCCACTTAACGGATCGGCGTTGAATCTCGGCTGTTGTCGTGTATGCGTGTGGCACCACTAAGAGGGTTGATCATGAAGAAGATTTTCGCTGTCGCCGTCGCTGCCGGCCTGTTCTCGCTCGCAGCTTGCAACACCAGCCCGCGCGAGCAGGCAGCCGACAACATCGAGTCGAACACCGAGGCGGTCGCTGACAACCTCGAGGACGCTGCCGACCTCACGGGCAACGAAGCAGCGGAAGAAAGCCTCGAGAACAAGGCTGACGCGGTGCGTGCGACCGGCCAGAACCAGGCTGAAGACATGCGCACCAACGACGCGGATACCAATCTGTCGAACGGTATCTGAGCCACAACGCTCAGGGGCGCGGGCCAAGCTGCCTGCGACCCCAAGCGACGTGCAGAAAAGGGCATCCGGGGCGACCCGGATGCCCTTTTTGCGTTCGGGGAGTGTGAGCCGGGCGCCGCTGGCGTCGCCTATCGCGCAGTCGGCTGGTCAGGCCGCATCAGCCCGCCTGGCGGCGCGGGCATGTTCGCGGGTGAAATCGCCGACGCCGCGATCGGTGTGGCACAGCCGGTCCCAGTGGCGGAAATACAGGCCGTAATTGCAGCCATAGAGTTCGTGATGGCGCTGATGATGGCTGGCGGTGATCAGCCAGCCGCCCAAGGGGCCGCTCCACATGAAGCGCGGGAAGATCTCCCACCCCATGTGGTTGGTCACGCCCATCATCGTCATGATCGTCAGCACGACCCCCAGCCCGTAGATGTGGATCGGCACGAAGAAGACGAGCAGCGGAATGACGATCGCGCCGCTCAGCGCCTCGATCGGGTGGAACGCCATGGCGGCCCATGCCGTCGGCGGACGGCTGGCGTGATGGAGCGCGTGCGCGAGCTTGAACGGGGCGGGGCGATGCATCCAGCGATGCGTCCAGTAGAACCAGGCATCGTGGAGGAGCAGATAGGCGAACACCGAGACCGGGAGGTACCAGAGCGGATAGGCGTGGACATCGGCATAGACCTGCGTCCAGCCGCGATGCTGCCAGCCCCAGGCGACGACGCCGGCGGGGATGCCGTAGAGCGCGGCGGAGGCGAGGCTCCAGACGATCTCGCGCCGGACCTGCGGATCGAGCCCGAGATACAGCCCCGGATGCTTGCGCGTCGTGATCCAGGCGAACGCGCCCGACACGAGCAGATAGCGGACCCCGACGATGACGGTCATCGCAATGGCGGAGAGGATGATGGCAAGCGTCATGCGGGGTCCTCTACACCGCGGCGGTCGGCGGCGCGAACCGCAAGCGCACGTCGCCGCGCGGGCAGCCCCCACCACGGCGTGCCCGGCGAGAGATGATGTTCGTGATGATAGCCGCCAAAGTGGAAGCACGTCATCAGCGACAGCGCGGGTCCGATGTCGAGGCTGTGCGCGCGGTGGGTATCCGCGAAGGGCAGGTCGCGCTCGCGGTGCGGCAGCCAGGTGCCGAAGACGAACAGCTGCGCGACCGCGCCGAGCGCGGGCAGCGCCCAGAAGATCACGATGTTGCCGAGCGGCGCGCCGAGCAGCAACGTATAGACCAGCGCCACCAATGTGATGCGGATGATCTGGCCGTGCGAATAATAGGTCTTGAAGAACTGCAGGAACCAGCGGGTCAGCCGCGGGTCGCCGCCATGGAAATCGGGATCCCCGGCGCGTCCGGTCTGCTTGTGGTGGAGATGATGCTGCGGGAGCAGGGACGCATAGGACAGGCAGGCATAGAGCGAGAGACAGGTCGCGCCGATCGCCCGGTTCAGCCTTGGATGCTCGGGAGCGAGCGCACCATGCATCGAATCATGCGCGACGATGAACAGCCCGGTGGAGAGCCAGGTCTGCACGAGGACCATCAGGACCGCGACCGGCAGCGTCGCGAGGCTCCACTGCCAGAAGAAGATGCCGGTGATGTGGATGGCGAGCCACGCGACCATGATCGCGGCCGACAGCGACACGCCGATCCGCATCTGGCGCTTCATCGCGTCTGACGGGCGGGCGGCGGTGATGCTCACCCGCGCTGGTCTGCCGGACTGGTGTTCGGGGTCCGCGCGGGACGAGCCGAACGACGCTGCGCATCGGCATTGGCGCGCAGCTGCGCCTTCAGCACCGCAGGCTTGCGCGCGAACAGGAAGCCGTGGCTGACGGTGCCGTCCTTGCCCTCGACCGCGTGATGGAGGCGATGCGCCTGGAGCAGTCGCTTGAAATAGCCCTGTTTGGGCACCCAGCGGAAGCCGCCGCGCTGATGCACGAGCATGTCATGGACGAAGGCGTAGATGCCGCCATAGACGGTGATGCCGAGCGCCGCCCACCAGAGCGGCGGGTACCAGAGCCCGACCACGAACAGCACGATCGGCACGATCGCGAAGACGATCGCATAAAGGTCGTTCTTCTCGAACCAGCCCTCATGCTCCTCGTGATGCGACTTGTGCCAGCCCCAGCCCCAGCCGTGCATCACATAGCGGTGCGTCGCCCAAGCGAAGCACTCCATGAACAGGACCATGCCGACGACGATCGCCAGTTTCTCGACCCAGGTCATGACGCGCGATCGGGCAAATCGGCGCTGACCAGAAACAGTGCATTCAACATGGCGTATATATAACCGTTCGCGGCGGACGATGCGAGGGCGCGCCGCCATAAAAGCACGCGCGGCACCGCGTCGGCAGCCGCGGGTCGGCGGTAGCATACACAGGTAAATCATACGGATGCGATCGATCGCGGCACCGCAGGGCGGGACGCTGCGTTCGACCCCGATGCCCGCTTCGAATTTCCGTGCCGACCACCGCGACACCCCGTCCTGGTTGCTGGTCGCAGCCATGATCCTCAGTTTCCTCGTCGCGCAGCAGGATGACCGCTTCACGGTCGATCCGCTGCGGGCGCTGCCGGCGATCCTGTCGCTGCTCGCGCTGGGCGGCGCGCTGGCGATCGGCCGGTACAGCGCGCGACCGCGTCTTGCCGCGGGGGCGAGGGCGTTTCTGCAGATGACGCTGTTCACGCTGTTCGGCGTGGTCCTCGCCTATGCGCTGGCCGCGAAGTCCGGCACCTTGTGGGATGCCCGGCTGGCGGCGGCGGATCGTGCGGTCGGCTTCGACTGGCCGGTCGTGCTTGCGCTGCTCGACCAGTGTCCGCCGCTGATCTGGCTGCTGGGCCTCGCCTATCACAGCCTGACGGTGCAGATGATCGTCGTCATCGTCGCGCTGAGCGGAATGGGGAAGTTCGACACGCTGCGGACGATGGTGTGCGCCGCGATCCTGTCCGGGTTCGTCACGATCCTGATCTCGGGTCTGACGCCCGCGATGGGAAACCTGTTCGACCCGGCGCGCTACGTGCATCTCTGGCCGTCGATCGCGTGGCTGGAACAGGGGCTGATCTCGGGACTGCGCGACGGATCGCTGCGCGTGCTGGATCTCACCATGCTGATGGGGATCGTCAGCTTTCCCAGCTTCCATGCGACGCTCGCCGCGATCTTCATCTGGGCCTTCGGTGCGATGCCGCGCCTTGCCGGACCGGGCCGTGGCTGGGCGATCCTGACGATCGTCGCGACGCCGGTGTTCGGCGGTCACTACGGGGTCGACGTGCTGATGGGGCTGCTGCTCGCGCCGCCCGCGATCGTCGCGGCGCAGCGCCTCACGCAGCGCAGGCAGCCCTGTCCTCAGCCAGGTCCAGGCCTGCCGGCATAACGATCGCGTCGTCGCGCAGCGCCGCCTCGACGCACGCGGCCGCGTCGGCAGCGCCCCCCGCCATCGCCATCTCCGCCGCGAGCAGGCCTGCCGCACGGCGATAGCCCGGATCGGTCAGGACATGGCGCAGCGCCGGTTCGAGCCCGCCTTTGGCGGCGTCGGCGGCGGATACGATGCGCGCCGCGCCGATCCGCTTCAGCCGTGCCGCGGTCGCCGGCTGTTCGAACGCCAGTGGCACGGTGACGATCGGCACGCCCGCCGCGAGCGCGTCGAGCACGGTGTTGAAGCCGCCGTGGAGAATGGCTGCCGAACAGTGCGGCAGGATACGCGTCTGCGACCAGAAGGCGCGGATCAGCGGGTCGCCGGGCAGCGAGGCCGCGTCGCCGTCGCTCAGGCCGCCGCCATGCGCGACCACCGCGCGCGCACCGACCGCGGCACAGGCGGCGGTCATCGCGGCAAATAGCGACCGGCGCGCACCCTGCAGCGACCCGAGCGAGCAGTATATCAGCGGTCGGCCGTCGCTTTCGGGGATATCGTCCACGGGTTCGTCGAGGCGCCACGGCGCGCCGTACCGGAAGCTCGGGGGCAGCGCGGTGCGCGGAAAGTCGAGCCCTGCCGGGCATTGCGCGATCTGCAGGCGGTCGGACCATTGCTGCTGCGGGTCGGGGTCGAGCCCCCAAAGCTGTGCATAGGTCGTCACGATGCGGGTCACCGGGCGCATCAGCAGGTCGCTGACCGCATAGCCGCCATTGTTGCGATTCCGCCCGAGCGCATCGGCCCGGTAGGCCCAGCCGAGAAAGGGCGGGGGGATCATCGGCTCGCGGAGCAGCGGCAGCCCGGTGATCGCGGTCACGAACGGCAGGCCGAGATGGCGTGCCACCAGCGCCCCCGCCGGCTCGACTGAATCCGCCACGACCGCATCGACGCCGAGCCGCGTGAGGGTGGCCGGCAGCGCCGCGAGCAGGAGCTCGGTCATCGCCGCGGTGCTGCGGATCATGCGCGGCAGCCCGACCGGCCCCGAGGGCTGGGCGAGCTTGCGATAATGTTCGGCCAGCAGGCCCTGGCGGTCCGCGGGATGGTCGAGCGGCGCAAACGCGACGTCGCCACGGGGCAGCATCGCCGCGACGTCGGCCATATGCACCAGCGTGACCCGGTGTCCCGCGGCGACGAGCGATGTGCCCAGCGCGACCAGAGGATTGATGTGCCCGGCGGTCGGCGGCGCGATGATGGCGATATGCCGCCCTGCAACAGTCAATTCAGGAGCTTTCCGACGCCGTCTGGTAGGGCCGCCACTATCAGCATGGATGCGACGCGCGATAGTCGCAATACGGTGATCGAGTATAACTTGGTAACGATCTCCCCCTGCGATCGATCTCAGCCGCGGACGAGGTGGATGTTCGGGTGGTCGCCGATGATCGTCAGGATGGTGTCGAAATAGGTTTCGCCGCGACCCTGTTCGAGCGCGTCGAGCTGGGCGGTGATGCGGGCGGCGTCGAAGGCCGTGTTCTGGAGCTTGGCGCGGAGATGGGCTCTGGTGGCGGCGATGCCGAGCGCGGCGCGGCTTGTCTCGATATCCTGCCAGACGAGGATGACCGGGGCCTTGCCCGCAAGCGCGCCGTAGCCGCCGTAGAACAGGTCGTCGAGCGCATCGAGGCTGGGGCCGAGCGACCAGTCCTCGCCCGCCATGAAGACGCGGTTGATCTCGTCGTAGAAGCTCGCAATGTCGCGGATCGCGCGGCCGGCGATCGTGAGGGTCGTGGCCCTGGGGTCGTCGATCATCCGCGTGCTGGTCCGTCTGCTAGCTGGCGCCGGCCTCGATCCGGCACTGCGACATATCGGGGACAGCGCCCGCGGCGTGCGCGAGTTCCGTGCGCGCGGCGTCGATGTCGCGGCGGAAGTCGGGGGCGGTGCGCAGCGTGGCGACGACGACCGGTTTCACTTTGCGGATCCTTCGAGGTCGCCGCATTGCTTGGCGATGCGGACGGGGTTGCAGCGCGCGACATGGCCGTCGGGGAGCGCGACGCGGTAGCCGCCGGCGAAGCGCGGGTCGGGCCAGAGATAGTCGGTCGAGACATAGTGCGCGCCGCCCGCCAGCGCGGTGTTGCGCGGCACGCCGTCATTGGCGCGCGCCTCGCGCGTGTTGGCGTCGGCGCGGGTGCGGACGAGGAAGCCCGCGCGCACGTCGCGGCGGATGCGTTCGGCGTCGCCGACCGGGTCGTTGAGCGTCAGATAGGCGGCGGCGGGCGACGCCTCGTCGGTGTTGATGAAGAACACCCGGCCTTCGAGCGAGCGGCGCGCGCCGCGATAGACCGCGACCTTGGCGGGGGGCTCGTCGAGCGCGAACAGGAATTTGCCGCGCGACGGCTCGAGCAGCGGCCAGTTGTCGGCGAGGACGGCGTCACGCAGCGTCGGATAGCGTCCCTGCACGTCGTCGGGCACGATCAGCCTGGCCGGCGCGAGCACCGAGCGAATCTCCGCATCGAGCGCGTCATAGGCGGCCGCGTCGAACGGCAGCGCGTCGATGCCGCCGCGCGCGGCGTTCTGTTCGTCCTTGGCGTTGAACATCAGCAGGATCGGGACGTGACGCGGATGACGGGCCGACCAGTCGCGGACGATTGTCAGGCATTCGGTGAGCAGGACGCAGCTCGACGCATTGTCGATGCCGGGGATGTGCAGCACCTTGAAGCCCGGCCGCTGCAGCTTCGGGTCCGACGAGCCGCGCGCATAATGCCCGCCCTGCGGATCATAGTTCACGTCGATCTCGAGCTGGCGCGCGCCCGCGTCGAGCTGGTCGACGAGGCTGCGGTGCGCATAGTCGAGCGCGTCGGCCATCGCCGGATCGGCCGCGCGCACCTTCGCCATCGTCGCGGCGGGCATCGGCTGCTTGTAGCTGTTGTGCGTGCCGATGACGGCGATGTCGTTGATCCGCAGCGGTTCGGCCTTTTTCGCGGTCGCGGTGCCGGCGAACAGGGCGAGGGGGAGAACCGCCGCGGTCGCCCGCAGCATCGTCGAGATACGCATGATTGTCCTGCCCTGTTGGCGCCCGGCCGGCGTCGTTCGCGGGCTATGGCCGCGCCAGATGACGCGCAGAGGACCGTTCTGTTACGCGACCGTCTTAATTGGGCGCGCGGCGGCCCGCGCGATGGGGCCGCAGATTGTGTATCGCGGTCTCTAAGCCATTAACTAATTGGACAATATCGGGTGATACTCGCTGTCCCCTCAGTGGGGGACAGCGTGTTTAGACCTTGGATATGGATGTGCGGCGTGGCCGCGCTGGGCAGCGCGACGCCGCTGTCCGCGGAACTGAACGTGCCGATCGCGGCGCGCGTCGTGTCGTTCCTTCAGCCCGGTCCGGCGGGGACGGTCGCCGCGGCGATCGTGTTCGAGCCGGGCAATGCGGCATCGGAGGCCGAGGCGGCGGCGATCGAGCGGGCGATCGGATCGGGGCTGGCCGCCGGACGCAGCGCGATCCGCGCGCGCCGCGTGCCGGTCGGCGCGATCGGGTCGCTGGCCGGATTCCGCCTCGCCTTCGTCACGACGGGGTTGCGCGCGGAGCATGCCGGCATCGCCGCCGCGGCCGCCAGATCGTCGGTCCTGACGATCTCGTCGGATCCCGCCTGCGTGCAGACCGCGCGGTGCGTGGTCGGCATCACTTCGGGTCCCAAGACCCAGATCACCGTCAATCGCGCCGCGGCGCGTGCTGCCAATATCAGATTCGGGTCGGCATTCCTGATGCTGATCAAGGAAATTTAACGATGACCGTTTCGACTTTCGCCACCGGATTGCGCGCCATGCTGACGGCCGGTGCAGTGCTGTGCCCGGCCGTCGCAGGTGCGCAGGCCGTCGATTACCAGGCGTTGCAGGAGACGATCGGCGAGCCGGTGACGACCAGCGTCACGGGCAAGCCGCAGCGCGCGTCCGAACTGCCCGCCTCCGCGATCATCATCACCCGCGAGGATATCGCGCGGTCGCCCGCCCGCGACGTACCCGGGTTGCTGAAGACGCATGCCGGCATCGACGTGAACAGCTGGACCGCGGGGCAGAGCGACGTGTCGGTGCGCGGCGGCGTGCAGACCTATAATGCGCGGCTGCTCGTGCTGGTCGACGGACGCCAGGTCTATCTCGATCACTATGGCATGACCGACTGGAATCTGCTGGGCGTCCAGCTCGAGGAGATCCAGCAGATCGAGCTGGTGCGCGGGCCGGCAAACGCGCTGTTCGGGTTCAACGCCGCCAGCGGTGTCGTCAACATCATCACCCGGCGCGTCGGCCAGACGCCGACCGTCACCGCGACCGCCGAGCTCGGCAATCACGACATCAGCCGGCTCGCGGGGTCGGTGACGCTGCCCGTCACCCCGGCGATCGGCATCCGCCTGGCCGGGGTCCGCGCGCGCGAGGACGAGCGTCGCATCCCGGCGACGCTGCTGCGCCCGCCGATGGTCAGCGACGTCGCGAGCGACCAGGTGTCGGGCGACATCACCGGTTCGTTCGACGGACTGGAGACGGTGCTGGGCGGCGGCCATTCGACCAATCGGCAGGCCGAGTATCTGCCGAGCCAGCTGCTGTCGAACCAGCGCTATCGCAGCGACAACGTCCATGCCTCGGCCACGCGCGACACGGGCTGGGGCGGCGTGACGCTGGGCGGCTATGTCAACTGGCTCGATGTGCAATATGGCGTCGGCGCGACGGCGGATGCGACCGAGCCGCTCGGGTTCAAGAACCGGATCATCGTGACCCAGGCGTCGACGCTGGTCCGGCTGGGCAAGAGCGATACGCTGCGGCTCGGCGGCGAATATCGCAACAACCGGCTGCGCTCGGCCTATCAGTTCGCCGAGCGGATCTCGTATGATGTCGGATCGGCCAATGCGATGCTCGACCTGCATCCGGACGAGGCGATCTCGATCACCGCGGCGGCGCGGATCGACCGGCTCTGGCTGCACCAGGCGGGCGCGATCGCGCAGCCGAGCTATGACGTGGCGAGCGATTTCGACCGTGCCTTCACCCGGTTCAGCTTCAACGTCGCGCTGCTCGTCCAGACCGATGCGCGCGGCCAGCTGCGGATCAATGGCGGTCGCGGCTACCAGCTGCCGTCGCTGGTGAATTACGGGATCCGCCTGCCGATCATCACCCCGGCGCCGGTGCCGATATTCGTAGCAGGGTCGCCGCGGATCGATCCGGTCGGCGTATGGAGCGGCGAGGTCGGCTATGCGCGGACGATCGGCGGCACGCAGATCGAGGCGAACGCGTTCGTGACGAAGACGGACAATGCGATCGCGTCGCCGGGCGACGGCCTGCAGACCGAGCTGTTCCTGACCCCGCTGCCCTCGCTCGTCGCGCGGTTCACGGCGATCGGCGACTATACCACCTATGGCACCGAGGTGTCGGCGTCGGGGGCGGTCGGTGCGCTCACATGGCGCGCCAATTATACCTGGACGCACACCGACGAGCAGCTGGCGTCGCTGACGTTGCCGATCCCCTATGCGCTGTCGCCCAAGTCGACGACGCCGGTCCACAAGGCGAATCTGGCGCTCGGCTATGACATCGGGCGATTGTCGCTGTCGGGGGTCGCGCGGTACACGTCGTCGACGCGGCAATTCGCCTTCTCGTCGACGCCGCAGCTGCTGCTCTACCGGGTCGACGACGCGGTGGCGCTCGATGCGCGGGCGGGGCTGCGGTTGACCTCCGCGCTCGAACTCTATGTCGCGGGCGAGAATCTGGCGCTGGCGGACGGCGCCGCGGTATCGCCGATCCCGGCGGATCGTCGCGTGCGCGCAGGGGTGCGAGTTGCGCTTTAACGCGTTCTTCCGGCTGTCGGACCGGCTCGACCGCAGGCTGGCGCTCGCCGACCGGCCGATCGCGGTCAAGGTCGCGGCGACGCCGGTCATCATGCTGGTGCTGTTCGTGGTGATGGCGCTGGCCAGCACCGCGGCGCTGCTGATCACCGGGCGCAGCGTCGACGACATCGTCAACCGCGACATGCGCGATATCAAGCAGCTCAACGCGATCACGCAGCGGTTCGATATCGCCAACGCGAACGTCTATCACCTGCTGGTGACGAAGGCGGCGACGCCGACGATCGCGGTCGACGGGCAGGTGGCGGCGATCCACCGCGACCTGGCCCGGGTCCGTACGGCGCTGGTCGGCTACCGGCGCAGCCACGCCGGGCAGCGCGCCCAGCTGGGCCCGGTGCTCGCCGATCTCGACCGATATACCGCGACCGTGGACGTGCTGACGTCGATGCTCGAGGTCGACTTTGCCAGCACCGCGGCGATGGTCGACCCGTTTCGCGCCAATGCGCAGCAGATCGATATGCGGATCCGGCGCGTGACCGCCGCGGGGATCGGCCGCGCCGGGCAGGCGGCATCGGGGGCGCTGCTGGTCACGCACGTCACGATCGCGATCCTGCTGCTCGTCCTGCTCGTCGGCACGGGCGGGAGCCTGGTGATGGCCTATGTGATCGGGCGATCGATCATCGGCTCGATCACCGACATTGCGGCGGCGACGGATGCGGTGATGCACGAGGCCGCGATCGATCTGTCGACGCTCAAGCGGCATGACGAGCTGGGGCTGGTCGTCACCGCGCTGACGACGTTCCAGACGCAGCGCGAGGATGCGAAACGCCTCGCGGATCAGGCCGAGCTGCTGCGCCGCCATGCCGAGGAGGAAAAGGCGCGCCAGGCCAGCGCGATCGCCGAGGTCGAGGCGCAGGCGCGGCGCGAGCGCGAGGCCACGCTGGCCGCGCTGGCCGAGGCGTTCGAACGCCAGGTCGGCGGCATCATCCGCGAGGCGCAGGAGGCGATGGCGCTGCTCGAGGCGAATGCGATCAGCCTGCACGAGACGATCGAGGGCAATCGCCGGCTGGCCCAGGAGCTCGACGCGATCGCGCAGCTGTTCGCAACCGAGATGCTCGAGGCGGGCAAGGAGACGCATCTGCTGGCGCACACCTTCGAGGAGATCGACCGGGAGGTGGCGGGGACCAGCCTGGCCGCAAGGTCGATCAGCGACCATGCGCGCAGTGCGAACGACACCGTCGCGCTGTCGCAGGAACAGGCCAGCAGCATCGAGCAGATCGTCGACGTGATCAGCGCGATCACCAAGCAGACCAACCTGCTCGCGCTCAACGCGACGATCGAGGCGGCGCGCGCGGGTCCTGCGGGCGCGGGCTTTTCGGTGGTGGCGGCCGAGATCAAGTCGCTGGCGACGCGGACGGGCGCGAGCGCGGGCGACGTGCGCTCGAAGATCGAGGCGGTCCAGGACCAGATCCGGTCGGTCGTGGCGAGTACGGGCAGTCTGGGGGCGCTGATTAACGGCATGGACGACGGTGCGGGCCGGGTGGCGGCGATGTCGCGTGCGCAGGCGCAGGCGATCGAACAGCTCAACGGGCGGATCGAGGCGGTCGAGGACCGCAGCCAGATGCTCACCGAGGCGAGCCAGCAGATCGCATCGTCGGTCGATCGCAATCTCGCCTCGGTCGACGAGGTCCAGCGGACCGGCGCGATGCTCAAGCGAACGCTGCAGTCACTGGCCGACGACGCGCATGCCTTTACCAGCCATTTCCTTGGCGATGACGCAGGCCCCGAGCGGCAGCAACGGCAGGTCGCGTGATCTTGCCGGACTGACGCGCCGCGAGACCCGGTCCGCGCTCAGCCGTGCTGGCGGCGTTGCGCGTGAAGTTCGGCCCTGGTGAGCAGCGCGTGGAGATCGTCGCGGGCGATGTCGAAGCTTTCGTGCATGTCCTCGAGTGCGGAGTCGATGTCGTCGGGGTGAAATCCTGCCGCGCGCCGGTCGGCCGCGATTGCCGCGGGGGGCAGCGTAGCGTGATGCGGATAGGGGCGCCGCGTCACGCGGTAGAAGAGGACGGCGACCAGCACGAGCACGACCGAATTGAGCGCGACGGGGACGAGCGCGAAGGCGTAGCCCGCCGCATGGATGCCGGGTCCGCCGATCACCGCGGTCAGCGCCGCGGCGCCACCGGGCGGGTGCAGGCAGCGGAGCAGCGACATCGCCAGGATCGCAGCCCCGACCGCCACGCCCGCGGCCAGCCTGGCGTCGGGGATGAGCTGAAACGCGGCGACGCCGATTGCCGCCGATACCGTGTTGCCGCCGATCACCGGCCAGGGCTGTGCCAGCGGGCTGGACCGCACCGCAAAGACGAGCACCGCCGACGCCCCCAGCGGCGCGACGATCTGGGGAACGTCGCCGACGGGCAGCAGCGCGACGCAGACGAGCATCGTCAGCGCGATGCCGATACAGGCGCCGACGCCCCCGAGCAGACGGTCGGCGGGAAAGGCCTTCGCCCAGAAGGCTTTGGCGTGGGGCAGGGGCATGAGCGATCGTCCGTGTGGCTGAGCGTGCCGCCCCTACGCTGCGCCCGTGCATTTCGCTATGTCGCGCGTCACCGGGATCGCTAGAGGACGGTGAAGATGGATGATGGCGAGGCATGATGCTGGGGGATGTGACCAGGCGGCGTATCGGCCGGGAGGCGGAGCCGCTGGTGATCATCGACGGCTTTGCCGAGGATCCGGACGGATTGCGCAAGGCCGCCGCGGACGCGGCGTTCGGATCCGCGGGCGAGCATTATCCCGGTCTGCGCGCGGCGCTGCCCGAGCGCTATCTGGCCGACCAGCTTCCGCGGATCGCCCGCGCGCTGGGCCGCGATTTCGGGCCGTGCCGCCGCATCCATGTCGTCGACGCGCAATTCTCGATCGTCACGGTGACGCCCGACGCGCTCGAGATCCGGCAAAGGCTGCCGCATGTCGATGCCTATGCGCGCGACCGGATCGCGCTGATCCATTATCTGTCGCCGACGAACCGCGACGGGACCGCCTTCTTCCGTCATCGCGCCACCGGGTTCGAGACGGTCGACGAGACGCGCGCGCCCGACTTTTTCGAACGGCTCGGCCGTGAGGTCGCGACGATGCCGCCGCACGGCTATATCGCCGACGATACCGCGTTGTTCGAGCGGACCGCGCTGGTCGACGCCGAATACAACCGGGCGCTGCTGTACCGCAGCTATGTGCTGCACAGCGGCGCGATCGCGCGCGACGCGGTGTTGTCGGCGGATCCGGCGGCGGGGCGATTGACCATCACCGCGTTCCTCGCGATCGAATGAGGCTATGGCCGGCCCGCCCAGCGGATCGCGTTGACGAGCACGCGTCGATAGGTCGGGTCGTCATAGGCTTCTGGTAAATGGCCGAGCGCCGAATAGACCACGCGGCCCCTGGTGCGCGGGTTGGTCCAGATGACGGGGTGCGTGCCCATTGCGAGCTTCGCGCCCGGACGGTAGCTCGCCTCGTCGAGCGTCGCGAGCACGGTCATGCCGCGGGCGGCCGGATTGGCATTGAACGAATACCATTCGTCGACCGCGGTCCAGGGCAGGCGCACCCCCGCCATGACCGGATGGTCGGGGCGGTCGACGACGAGCCGCGCGCGCTGGAACTGATCCTCGCCGCCCGGATGGCCGATGAACTTGGTGCCGATCACCGTGTCGCTGTACCAGGCGTCGGTGTGGCTGTCGTCGCCCGCGGCATGCAGCGCCACAACGCCACCGCCGCGCGCGACGAAGCGGGCGAAGGCCGCGCGCTGGTCTGGCGTCAGGAATCCACCGCTGGCGCTGTTGAGCACGACGACGGAAAAGTGGCGCAGCTGTGCGTCGTTGAAGACCGCCGCATTCTCGGTCGCGTAGCTCGTGCGACCCAGGCCCTGCACGATGTCGGCGAGCACGCGGTTCGAATGCGGGATATGTTCGATATGCCGCCAGCCATTGGTCTTCGACACGATCAGCACCGCGCGTTGCAGGCCCTTGGGCAGCACGGGGGCGACGGTGTCGGTCGTGGCCTTCGGCAAATGCGGATCGGGCGCGGCCTGCGCCGTGGTGAGCAGGGCGGCCAGCGCCAATATCTTGAGCATCGTGCAATCTCCCGCCCGGTCCTAGCGCGCGGGACCATCGGAGTTCAACTGGTAGCGATAACGCGCTATGCTGGGTCATAAATATGATGGGGGAGTTGAGGGCGAATGTCTGGAAGATCCAAGCGCGCGCTGGTCGCGCTGATGCTGGTGTCCGCGCCTGCGACCGCGCAGACGTCACAGGACCGGGCGCGGGCGATTGCGGGCGAGCCCGCCGCGGCGCCGCAGCAGCTCAGGTTGACCGACATCCCCGTGCCGACGGGCAAGTCGACCACGCTGTTCGACGGGCGCAGCCTCACGGGCTGGACCGCGTGGCTCGGCTATCCCGACCCGTCGATCACCTATCAGGCAAAGCCGGGCACGCCGCCGATCGGCACGAGCCGGGATACCAAGGGCGACTTCGCGGTGCGTAGCGTCGACGGCGCGCCGGCGATCTGGGTGAAGGGCGAGACCTGGGGCAGCCTGGTCCACCAGGCCGATCTTCGCGACTATCACCTGCGGCTGCAGTTCAAATGGGGCGCCAAAACCTGGGCGCCGCGCGCGACGCAGCCGCGCAACAACGGCCTGCTCTATCATACGCATGGCGCGCCGGGCGAGGTGTTCGGGACGTGGCGGCCGTCGGTCGAGTTCGAGATCATGACCGGATCGACCGGGATGATCGTCGCGGTCGGCGGCAAGCTGCGCGGCCGTACCGGGGTGACGTTCGACCCGTCACTGGTCGAACCGCATCTCCGCTTCCGTGCCGGGGGGCGCGAGATCGACATCGTCAACGGCACGCCGACCTGGAACGTCGAGGCGGCGACCGACGCCGAGCGGCCGGTCGGCGCGTGGAACACGCTCGACCTCTATGTCGTCGGCGACCGCGCGGTGCATGTCGTCAACGGCGTACCGGTCGGCGAAGTGCATGATCTGGCGACGATCGGCCCCGACGGCCGGCAGCCGCTGACGCATGGCCGGATCCAGCTGCAATCCGAAGGCGCCGAGACCTGGTTCCGCGCGATCACGGTCGAGCCGATCACGACCCTGCCGAAGATCGTCGTGGGGAAGTAGGGGGCGGGGCGTCCGCGGTTGCGGGCTGGTCGCGCCAGATCCAGCGCAGCATGTCGGGCAGGATCGCGCCGCCGTCCGCGTCCGAATGGCCACCAAGCGTCCACGCCGTTCGGACGTCGTAGCGCGGGCCCGGGCGGTGCTCCGCATCGGCCTGCGCATTGGCCCAAGCGAGGCTCTTTGCCATCTGCTGGTTGGCGAGAAACCAGTTGCCATGTTCGTTGTCGAGATCGGCGGCCCCGTCCTGCAGGACGATGCGCAACGGGCGGATCGGGCTCTTGCGGATGAGCCCCGGATAGAGGTCCCCGCCCAGCGTGCGCGGTGCGCCGTCCGGGCCGAGCGTGAGGCCGATCGACGTATAGCTGCCGATGAAGCTGATCACGTTGCCGAACGCTTCCGGATGCCGCCACGCGATCGTCCAGGAAGCGATCGCGCCGCTCGACGTGCCGCCGATCGCGCGGCGTTTTGGATCATCGGTGAACCGCCAGCGCGCCGCGACCGCGGGCAGCAGCTCGTTGAGCGTCATCCAGCCATAATCATCGGACAGCGCGTCATATTCCTCCACCCGGTGATCCGGATTGTCCATGCCGAGCGTGTCGGGATAGTGCGCCGCGCGGTGACCGGGGGTCACGAAGATGCCGAGCGTTGGCGGAATCGCGTGCTGCAGGATCAGCGTGTCGAGGACCGCGGGGACCCTGAGCGACCCTGCCGGATTCGTCGCGCGCTGCCCGTCCTGGAACACCAGCAGATTGGGCGGGCGGCGCGGATCATAGCCTGGCGGGACATAGACCCAGTAGCGCCGCACCGTGCCGGGAAAGCGCTGAGAGTGGAGTTCGAACGGGCCGGCCAGCGTTCCCCGGAGTGCTTGCGCGGGGGCTGGTGGGGGTGTGGTCTGCGCGGGGGTCTGCGCGGGGGTCTGCGCAACTGTCGCCGACACGGTCAACACGGCGCCCAGCAGGGCCGCCGCCGTCAGGATCTCGCGCATCTCCGCCCCCCTCATAGTGTCGGGTCAGCCTAGCACAGCGCGGGCGGGGTGCGAATCGGTGTGCGGGTCGGGATTATCTCCCGGCGCGGGGAGATTGTCGGCATCCGGATCGTTCAATCCCCGTCCGATCGGCCCGTGCGTCCGATGTCACACGGGGGAGACGAGACGATGCATACGACGGCGTTCGGCGGCGCAAGGGGCTAGGCGAGGATGAGCCGGCCCGGGATCAGGCGCGTCGTCGTCATCGCCGTCGTGCTGCTGGGTCTGTGCGGGATCGTATTTGCCGCAATCGCCTACCGGCCCGCGATCGCCCGCGTGACGCGGCCGGATCCCCGGCAGTTCGATCCCGCGCTGGTCGCGCGCGGCGGCAATCTGGCGCGACTGGGCAATTGCGTCAGCTGCCATCAGGCGGCGGGTGGGCGTCCCTATGCGGGCGGCTATCCGATCAAGACGCCGTTCGGGACGATCTACGGCAGCAACATCACGCCCGATGCCGCGACCGGGATCGGATCATGGTCGCCCGCCGCGTTTCGCCGGGCGATGCGCGAGGGCGTCGGGCGCGACGGCAGCCATCTCTATCCGGCCTTTCCCTATACGCATTATGCGGGGGTGGCGGACGGCGATGTGGACGCGCTCTACGCGTTCCTGATGACCCGGCCGGCGGTGCGCGCGGTGCCGCCCGCGAACCGGATGATCCCGCCGCTCGGCTTCCGGCCGCTGCTGGCGGGCTGGAAGCTGCTGTTCTTCGATCCGCAGCCGGTCGTCGCCGATCCGCGCCAGTCGGCCGCGTGGAACCGGGGGCGCTATATCGGCGAGACGCTGGCGCATTGTACCGCCTGTCACAGTCCGCGCGGGCTGTTGCAGCAGGAGAAGCGCGGCGACCGGGGCTATGATGGTGGCTGGTCGGGCGGCTGGTATGCGCCGCCGATCAACGCACGCTCGCCCGCGGTCCGTGCCTGGACCGTCGAGCGGCTCGACGCCTATTTCCGGACCGGGCTCAGCACCGCGCACGCAGCGGCCGCGGGGCCGATGGGGCCGGTTACTTATAATCTGGCGCGCGCGAAGCCGGCCGACGTCCGCGCGCTCGCGACCTATTATGCGTGGCAGATGCGCGCTGCGCCTGCCGCGCGGGCCGAGCCGCGGCTGCCCGATCGTCGCGCGCTCGCGGGCCAGCGGCATCCCGAGGGCGCGCGGCTGTATGACGGGGCATGCGCGGTCTGCCACGAGCCGGGAGCGGCGATGATGGTCGCCGGGCGACCCGCGCTGCCGCTCGGCACGCCGCTGCACGAGGCGAACCCGCGCGACACGATTCAGGTCATTCTCAAGGGGCTGAAACCGCCGGTCGCGCCGCGTGGGCCCTATATGCCCGCCTTTGCCGATGCGCTGGACGACCGGCAGGTGGCGGAGGTCGTCGCCTATCTGCAGGTCCGGCACGGGACGGGACCGGCCTGGCCGGACCTCGAGAAAGACGTCGCCGCGGCGCGCAAGGAGGGTGAATGATCGACCTGACCGTCAACGGGGCGACCGCGCGCGTCGATGTCGATCCCGCCACCCCGCTGCTCTATGTGCTGCGCGACGATTTGCGGCTGCATGCGGCCAAGTTCGGGTGCGGGCTGGGGCAATGCGGCGCGTGCACCGTGCTGGTCGACGACCGGCCGGTCTTTGCCTGCCTGCTGCCCGTCGGTGCGGTCGGTACGCGCATGGTCACGACGGTCGAGGGGCTGGGCAGCGCGGCGGCGCCGGGCGACGTCCAGCGCGCGTTCCTGCACGAGCAGGCGGCGCAGTGCGGCTATTGCATCCCCGGGATGATCGCGCGCGCCGAGGGCCTGTTGCGCAAGACGGTCACGCCGACCGAAACCGAGCTGCGCAGCGCCATGGCGCCGTCGCTCTGCCGGTGCGGGACGCATATGCGGATCCTGCGCGCGGTGCGGCGCGCGGCGGTG
The DNA here is from genome assembly GCF_001422525.1 of Sphingomonas sp. Leaf30. Lineage (NCBI taxonomy): Bacteria > Pseudomonadati > Pseudomonadota > Alphaproteobacteria > Sphingomonadales > Sphingomonadaceae > Sphingomonas > Sphingomonas sp. Leaf30. The sequence goes on from NZ_LMKZ01000001.1 coordinate 607,970, forward strand.
ATGCGCGGCGGCGGGGTGGTCGAGCCTGCGGAGCCGGTGACGTGAGCGGACAGGCGTCGCGGCGCGACGTGCTCGGCGGGCTGCTGGTTGCCTTCGCGCTCGCGCCGGCCGCCGCGCTGGCGCAGACCGGTGGCGGCGAGGGCAGTGGCGGACCGCCGACGGTCGCGCCCGATTTGCCGGGGACGCTCGCCAAATTTCCCGATCTCGACGCATGGATCCGCATCGGTGCCGATGGCCGGGTCACGGTGTTCACGGGCAAGGTCGAGCTCGGCACCGGCGTGAAGACCGCGATGGCGCAGCTGGCCGCGGACGAGCTGGATGTCGCGATCGGGCGGGTCGACCTGATCACCGCGGATACCGCGCTGACCCCGAACGAGGGCGTGACCGCGGGCAGCCAGACGCTCGAGCAGAGCGGGACCGCGATCGCCAATGCCGCCGCCTGTGTCCGGCTGCTGCTCGCCGAAACCGCTGCGGCGCGCTGGGGCGTGGCGGCGACGACGCTGTTCACGCGCGACGGCGTCGTGCTTGACGGGCAGGGACGGCGTGCGACCTATGCCGAGCTCGCCGCGTCGACGTCGCTGGCGGTGCGTGCGCGGGTCGACGTGCCGCGCAAGCCCGTGGCGGCGCGGCGGCTGATCGGGCGGCCGGTGCCGCGCGTCGACCTGCCCGCCAAGCTGACCGGGCTGCCGAGCTATGTGCAGGACATGCGGCTGCCGGACATGGTGCATGCGCGCGTCCTGCGTGGGCCGTCCTCGGGGACGCGGCTGACGCCCGACCTTGCCGCGCTGCGACGACAGCCGGGCGTCGCGCGGGTCGTTGAGGTCGGGCGGTTCGCGGCGATCGTCGGTCCGCGCGAATGGCCACTCGAACAGGCGCTGCGCGTCGCCAATCAGGGTGCATGGACGCGCGACGCGGACGTGCCCGCGCTGCCGCCGATGCCCGCGGGACTGCTGGAGATGCGGCGCGAGAGCAAAGTGATCGACACGCGGCGCGACGCGGCCGCCGCGTCGGGCGTGCGGCGGCTGTCCGCGCGGTACGACCGGCCGTATCTGATGCACGGTGCGATCGGACCGTCCTGCGCGGTGGCGCTGATGGCCGAGGGACAGCTGACGGTGTGGACGCACAGCCAGGGCGTCGAGCCGCTGCGCACCGCGATCGCCGAGCTGGTTGCGATGCCCGCCGACCGCGTCCGCTGCGTCCACCGCGAGGGGGCGGGCTGTTACGGGCATAATGGGGCGGACGACGTCGCGGGCGATGCCGCGCTGATCGCGCGCGCGATGCCCGGCGTTCCGGTCCGGCTGCAATGGAGCCGTGAGCAGGAGCATGGCTGGGAACCGCTCGGTCCGGCGATGCTCGCGCAGATCGACGCGACGCTCGATGCGTCGGGACGGATCGTCGACTGGCGGCATCAGGTGTGGAGCAACACGCACAGCACGCGGCCCGTCGCGGCGGGCGACCTGCTCGCAGGCGTGGAGGTGGTGCCGCCATTCGCGCCGACGCCGCCCAAGCCGATCCCGCAGCCCAATGGCGGCGGCGATCGCAACGCCATCCCGCTTTATCGCTTCGCCAACCAGAGCATCGTCAGCCATTTCCTGCCCGACATGCCGGTGCGCGTGTCGGCGCTGCGCGGGCTCGGCGCGCATCTGAACATCTTCGCGCTCGAAAGCGCGATGGACGAGCTGGCGGCGGCGGCGGGGCGTGATCCGGTCGCGTTCCGGCTCGCGCATCTCGACGATCCGCGCGCTGCAGACGTGATCCGGCGCGCGGCGGCGCGGTTCGGGTGGAGCCGCTACCGGCCCCGGCCCAATCGCGGGCGGGGCTTCGCCTTTGCGCGCTACAAGAATCACGGCGCCTATTGCGCGGTCGCGCTCGATGTCGAGCGGATCCCCGACGAGGGGCGGCTGATCGTCCACCGCGCGGTCGTCGCGGTCGACAGCGGCGAGGCGGTCAATCCCGACGGCATCCGCAACCAGGTCGAGGGCGGGGTGCTCCAGTCGCTGAGCTGGACCGCCTACGAGGCGGCGGGGCACGACGGCACGCGCCGGACCGATTATGACTGGAGCGGCTATCCGATCCTGCGATTCGCGGACGTGCCGCACAGCGTTGCCGTCGAGGTCATCGACCGGCCAGGTACGCCGTTTCTGGGCACGGGCGAGTGCGCACAGGGGCCCACTGCCGCCGCGCTCGCCAATGCGCTGGCGGCGGCGACGGGGGTCAGGACCAGGAGCATGCCGCTGGCGGGGGGGCCGGCGACGCGCTCCTGATCATCGGCGGTCGTCGGGCGACCGCCGTATTGGTCGGCTCAGGCGCCGCCGGCGACCGGGGCCAGCGTCTGCTGGTGCTGGACCACGCGCCATTCCTCATGCTCGAGCCGGCGCATCGTGGTGGTGCAATAGGCGGTATAGCCGGTTGCGCCTTCGCGGCTCGCCTCGGCCTTGTAGGCGATCGCGATCAGGCCTTCCTGCGGGCGCATGATCTGCTGTTCGCTGAACCGGACCTCCGACCAGCGCGGCGTGTCCGCGACCGCCTCGATCGCCTGCGCACCGGTCATGACGAAGGGCTGTTCGGGGAGCACCATCACGCATTCGTCGTCGATCAGCGTGTGATACTGGTCCGCGTCGCCCGTCCACAGGCTTTCTTCAAATGCCCAGACCCTGGTGTCGTCCATTGCTCGTCTCCTTCTGTCGGGGTCGAGCGCGGGGACGGCCTACTTCGTTCCTCACAATCGGTGAGACGAAGGTCTTTTGGCGATCGGAGCATCCTATGTTTCCGACGCCTGTGTGGCTGCCGACCGACGCGCCGGTCGGCAGCCATCGTCCTACAGCCCGTAGGAGAGCCGCAGGTACCCGAACCGGCCCGGGATGTCATAGGTCGTCGGGTCGAAGTTGTTCAGGCTGCAGCTGAAGCAGGCGGGGGGATCCTTGTCGAAGACGTTGTTCACGCCGAAGGTCAGCGCGAGCTTCGAATCGAGCCAGGTCGGCCGGAACTGGAGCTGGACGTCGCCGTAGAGGCGGCTCTTCAGGGCGTTCTCCGCAGCGATCTCGTCGACATTGTCGATATAGCGTCCGGTGACGCTGGCGGTGACCGGGCCTACCGACCAGTCGATCGTGCCCAGTCCCTTGAAATGCGGATAGGTCTGATCGGGCGAGCCGCGTTCGGTGCCGACATAGTCGGTCGTGACGAAGCCGTCGGTCGCGGGCGTGCGCTCGCTGTACTTGAGCAGATAATTGCCCGAGACGTAGAGGCCGAAGCGCCCGGCGCCGGTTTCACCCGAGCGGACCGTCAGCGTCGCGTCGATACCCTTGGTGCGGATGCCGCCGGTGTTGAGCAGCAGGCCGTTGATCGCGGTCACGATGCCGCTGGGGGCACGCCGCACCGCCGCGCAGCTGAGCGCGTCGCCGGTCTGGGCGCAGCGGCTGAGCAGCACCTGGGCCGGGATCGACGCGATCGAGTCGTCGACCTTGATGTCGTAGTAGTTGACCTCGAGGCTGAGCGCCGAGAGCGTGCCGCCGCGGGCCCAGCTGGGGCTGTAGACGCCGCCGAACAGCAGCGTCCGGGCGGTTTCGGGGCGCAGCTCGCTATTGCCGCCGGTGAGCACCGGCAACTGGCCCGAGGGTTCGGCATAGCTGCCATTGCCGGGCACGCCGTTGGCGACGCAGTTCGCGCGAACCGTCGGGTTGGACTGGAACAGCCCGCCCGCGGCGCTGGTGCAGGGATCGTCGATCGAGGCGTCGAACCGCGACTGCGCGCCGAACAGCTCGCCGATCGACGGTGCGCGCAGCGATTCGGCATATTGGCCGCGCAGCAGCAGGTCGCTGACGGGCTTCCACAACGCGCCGCCGCTGAGCGTCGTATTGCCCCCGAAGGTCGAATAGTTGGAGTGGCGGACCGCGCCGTTCAGCTCGAGCGAGGCGATGCCGGGAATGTCGCGCAGCAGCGGCAGGCGGATTTCGCCATAGACCTCGTCGACGTTGAACTTGCCGCTGGCCGCCTGTGCCGGGATGTCCGCGCCGAGGCCCGCCTGGATGATCGGGTCGGGCGTGAAGCTGCCGAACTGATAGCGATGCTCATAGCCGACCGCGATGCCGACCGGCCCGCCGGGCAGGTCGAACAGCTCGCCGGAGATATTGGCGGTATAGTCGTTCAGCTTCTGGCGGCTGCGGTCGCGTTCGTCGAAGCCGATATAGCCGAGCATCGCCGGGGTGATCGAGCCGACCCCGCCGAAGAAGTTGAACGGCACGCATTCGCCGGTGCACTGGCTGATCGGGCCGATCGCGCGGGCGAGGCGCGCGGCGTTGATGTTGCCGGTGAACAGCTGCTTGGCATCGTTATAGCCGATGACCGCGCTCGCATCCCAATACCAGTTGTGCCCGAACATCTGGAACTTGCCGTCCAGCGTGCCGGTCAGCGACATGGTGTCGACCTGCTGGCTGTAGGTGCGCTGCCCCGCCTCGACGAGGCGGCGGAAGATCGCGGTGTAGTTCTGCCCGGGGACGAGCGTCACGCCGAACGGGTTGAACGGGTTGGTGGCATCGACCGAGAGCGTGTCGAGCATGTTGCCGTTGCCGACGTCGGGACCGATGCCGAGTGGGAGGAACGCCGCCTGGTTCTGCGAATTGCGGCGGTTATAGACCGCCTTCACGCGCAGATTGAGCGCCTCCGAAAACTCGGCGCGCGTGTTGACGAAGCCGCCGAACCGCTCGACCGGCGTCAGGAAATAGTTGAGCGGGGCGAAGTTGAACCGATCGGCGGCGGTGAACGCCTTGAAGTCGCCGGTCGCGAGCGTCGGGTCATAGACCGGCCGACCGCTGGCGACGGGGCCGCGCAACGTGATGTTCTGGCCGTTCACCAGGAACCGGCCGAAGGGTGTGAAGCTGGAGCAGCCGCCGATGGGTTCGGAGCAGCTGGTCTGGCCCGGATTGGGGAATTGCGAGATGTCGCGATCGGCGGCGCTGACAGATTCCTGCTTGGTGTAATAGCCGCCCGCGACGACGTGCACGCCCTGGCTGCCAAAGCCGTAGCTCAGCTGGTAATCCTGCGTCTTGCCGTCATTGTCGCCGAGATACTGGCCATATTGCGCCGATCCCTTGAACCCCTTCTGGTTCTGTTTGGTGATGATGTTGACGACGCCGGCGATCGCGTCGGACCCGTATTGCGTCGAGGCGCCCGATTGCAGCACCTCGATCCGTTCGATCATCGAGGACGGGATCGAGTTGAGATCGACCGTCGCCGGGATGCCGCTGGCCGACGCGCCGTTGACGAAGCGCAGTCCGTCGACGAGCACGAGCGTCCGCTTGGGGCCGAGATAGCGCAGGTCGAGCACCGCGGAGCCGGCACCGACGCCGCCGCCATCGGGCGGGTTGCCGAAATTGCCCGAGCTGTTGAACTTCGAATTGAGGCCGCCCGACGAGGCAGGCAGGCGCTGCAGGATGTCCGCGACGGACGACAGACCGGTGCGCGCGATCGCGTTCTCATCCACGGTGATGACGGGCGATGGCTGATCGAGCGGGTCGCGGCGGATGCGCGATCCGGTGACGATGATGTCTTCGGTGGGGGCCTCGGTCGCCGCGGGGGCGGTGGGCGTCTGGGGGTCAGTCGCCAGTTGCGCCGCGGCACCATTGGCCGCGATCAGCAGGCCCGCGCCCATCGCCATCCGCGACGAGCGCATCATCCATTTCGTCCAACGCATTTCTGTCCCCCTTGTGACACCCCGTTTTACGGCGGTGCACCATGGTTACGACGAAAATGGTTTTTATGACCATATGTTGCTGCTCCGTTACGATCAGCAATGGTAAATTGCGAAATGGGTGTTGCTTGCGGGTTACACCACCAAGGTGCGTTTAGGGGGTGCTGCGCTTTCGCGTGGGGGCGCGGAAGTCGGGGGGCTTGTCCACGATCCAGCGCAGGTAGCGGGCGATATCCTCGCGCGCGCGGAGCTGGTCCATCGTCGCATAGCTGGTGGCGAGGTCGCGGTTGGCGACGAAGGCGTGGATGGTGCGGTGGCAGATCGGGTGCACCGGCACGGTCTGCGTACCGCCCTCGCTCTTGGGGACGATATGGTGGCGCTCGACACGGTGGCCGAGCGGGCGGCCGCACAGGGCGCAGGGCGCGTCGTCCGATGCCTGCGCGGTCCGTGCCGCCGCCTCGGCCAGTCCGGTCATCCGTTTCACGCGCCCGCCCATTCCCCTCGCACCTATCGCCGAGGCGCGAGCAGGCGGTCGAGACCGACCGGTGCATAGTCGTGACCCTCGACATCGACGCCGACGTCGAACTGGCGGAGCATCGGCTTCAGCCGGCCATGGCTGTGCCCGTGGAGGTTGAGCGCGCCGCGGTGCTGGCCGTTCCAGCTGCGGAAGGGGTAATGGCACAGGACGAGCCGCCGGTCGTCGAGCGTGATTTCCGCATAGTCGGCGACGCTGGCCCAGCCCGGCGCCGCCAGCGTCGCATCGGGATCGTTGTTGCCGCGCAGCAGGTGTTTGGTCCCGTGCAGTCGCGCGAGCAGCCCGGCCACGTCCGCGGGGCGACGCGCGACGTCGCCAAGGTGCCACACCACGTCCTGCGGCCCGACGACCGCGTTCCACCGCTCGATCAGCGCGGCGTCCATCGCGGCGGTGTCGGCGAACGGCCGGCGGGCGATGTTGATCGTGCGGTGGTCGCCGAAATGCGTGTCGGCGGTGAAGAAGACGCTCACGCGCGCGGCTCCGCGGGCAGGGCGACGGCGGCGAAATGGGTGCGGATATAGTCGAGCTTGGGATCGATATAGCGGCGGCAGAAGGGCCGGTCGGGATCAGTCCGGTAGTAATTCTGGAAGCGCGCGTCCGAGGGCCGGAAGCCGGTGCACGGCAGGACCAGCGTGCGGGCCGGCTCAGCGCTCTCGGCTGCGAACCGGGCGATCGCGGCTTCGGCGTCGGGGCGCTGCCCGTCCTCGAACACATAGATGGCGCTGCGATAGCGTCCGGCGGGGGAATAGCCGGATTTCGCCGAATGCGTGCGCAGATGGACCTCGGCCAGTGTCGCCAAGGTGATGGCGGCGGGATCGAACGTCACGATCACGCCCTCCGCCCAGGCGTCCGACGGGGCCTCGGACCGGAGGAAGCCCTGCTCGACCGCCTGCACGCCGCGGAGCGCCTGAAAGACGCCCTCGGTGCACCAGTGGCACCCGCCGCCGAACCCAATTCGGTGCACGCGCTGTTCCGTCATCCGGCGATCGTGAACACCGAGCCGGAATCGACGCGGATGCCAGCGCCGTTGATGAAGCTCGCGCGCTCCGAGCAGAGGAAGGCGACGGCGGCGGCGACCTCCTCGGCCTTGCCGCGACGCTTGAGCACCATGCCCGGGCGTTCCTCCTCGAGGAAGCTGTCGATCGCCGCGTCGAAGCTCTGGCCGCGTTCCTCGGCGCGCTTGCGCATCATCTTGTCGGTCATCGGCGTCGCGATGAACGCGGGCGAAACGGTGTTCACGAGGACATTGTCGCCGCCATAGGCCTTGGACAGCCCTTTCGCGAGCGCGAGGATCCCCGCCTTCGACGCGCAATAGGCGAGTTCGTCGACATAGGGCTGCACCGCATCTTCCGACGCGAACAGCACGATCCGGCCCCAGCCGCCCTTGCGCATCGCCGGAATCGCCTCGCGGCACATGCGCACCGCGCCCATGAGGTTGATGTCGAGCGTCTGCTCCCAGCCGGCATCGTCGACGTCGAGAAAGTCGCCGGTCGCGCCCGTCACGCCCGCGGCGTTGACATAGATGTCGGGATCGCCGAGCCGCTCGCGCACCTCCGCCCAGATCGCGCGGACATCATCGAGGCTGGTGACGTCGCCGGTCACCGCGACGACCTCGCCGAGCGGCGACAGTTCGACGAGTGCCGCGTCGAGCGTACCGCCCGGCTGGTCGGTGATCGCGACGCGCACGCCGGCCTCGAGCAGCAGCCGTGCGGTTTCCTTGCCCATGCCGGAATCCGCGCCGCTGATCAGCGCGATGCGCCCCTTGATACCCAAATCCATGTGAAACTCCTCAATCGTCGGATGCGAGAAAACGGTCGGCGGTGCGCAGCGACAGCGCCATGATCGTCAGCGCGGGGTTGGCCGCCAGCGCGCTGGGAAAGATGGAATTGTCGCAGATAAGCAGGTTCGCAATGTCGAAGCTGCGACCGTCGGAATCAACCACCGCGGTGTCGCCGTCATGCCCCATGCGGCAGGTGCCGATCGTATGCGCCGAGCGATCGACCGCGAAGATGTCCTGCGCGCCTGCCGCCGCCCAGATGTCGCTGAGCGTACGCCGGGCGTGGCGATCGATCGCCTGTTCGTTGGCGTGATAGCTGAAGTCGATCCGCGCCTTGCGGTGGCCAAAGGCGTCGACCTCGTCGGCGAGCGTCAGCCGGTTGTCGGCATGCGGCAGGCATTCGCCGTTGATGCCGATCCCGGCCATCCGGTTATAGCCGCGCAGCAAGCTCTGCAGCCGTTCGCCCCAAAGGCCGGCACCGCGGGCGAGCCCGGTGGCGAGGTTGACCGGGAGTACGCCGAGGCTCTGGATCAGATAGCCGCCCGCGCAGCCGGCATCGCCGGGGCGCATCATGTCCTCGCTGATCAGCGACGAGGGATAGCCGCGGTTCATGCGCATCTCGGCGTCGAACCGGCCCCAGATCTGGGTCGCGACATGCGCCATGAAGTTGCGCCCGACCTGACCGCTCGAATTGGCGATGCCGAGGTTGAGCAGCAGCCGCGGCGTCTCGACTCCGCCGGCGCACAGGAAGACGGCGGCGCAAAGCTGGCGATGCTCCTGCCCGTTCTGGCTGTACACGACCGCGCTGATCCGGCCGCGGCCGTCATAGTCGAACGCGATCACGCGGGCGCCGGCGCGGATCTCGGCCCCATGCGCGACCGCGAGGGGCAGATAGGTCGTGTCCATGCTCGTCTTGGCGGCGTTGCGGCAGCCCTGGTGACAGGCGCCGCAATTGACGCAGGCCTGGCGCTGTCCCCAGTGCGGCTGGTCGCGATCGCGCGAGACCAGGGCGGCGGGGGCGTCGGTCGCGGTGATGCCGAGCGCTGCACAACCGCGCGCCATGGCGTCGGCGGCGGCGTTGCGCGCGACCGGGGGATAGGCGTAGCGGCGGGTGGCGTCCCACGGATAGTCGGCAGGGCCCGAGACGCCGGTGAACGCCTCGACCTCCGCGATGTACCGGGTCAGCTCGGCTGAATCGATCGGCCAGTCGGCGCCTTCGCCGGTCAGTGTCTTGAGCCGCAGGTCGCGGGGATCGGGACGCGGGCAGAAGGCGCCCCAGTGCAGCGTCGAGCCGCCGACGCCCATCCCCGAATTGTTCGACCCGAACGCGGTCGGCGTCGATCCGCCGCTCAGCCGTTCCTCCATCCAGTAGATATCGGCCGCGACCTCGTCGGCGACATGCTCGTCGGGGCGGAAGGCGCGGCCCGCCTCGAGCGCGACGACCGACAGGCCCGCCTGTGCGAGCCGGGCGGTGAGCGGCGCACCGCCCGCGCCGGTGCCGATCACGACCGCATCGACGACGTCATTCGCACCATGCTGCCTCGTCGTCACGCCCCGCGCTCCTGCGACGGGCGCTGCCACGCTTCGGGATCGTCGGCGCCGGTGCGGGTATAGCCCTGCTTGCGGGGGCCATCGCCGCCGACTGCAAAGCCGTCATAGCCGATCGCGGCCATTGTCGCGGGCTGCGCCATCCAAATGCGGACCGTCTCGGCGCGGACATCCTCGAACCAGAGCCGCATCTGCACGGGCGAGAGGCGGGTCGCGTCCTCCTCGATGCCGACCGTGCCGCCGGCGATGCGATCGAGCCAGCCGTCCTGGTCGGGATCGGCCAGCGCGACGAAACCGCCGGTCGCCGTATCGAGCGTCGCGAGCCCGCGCGACCACGCCGCGCGGTCGTCCGGCAGCTCGGCGAAGCGCCAGCCGTCGCCGACACCCTGCGCGACCGAGTCGAGGATGCGACCCGCCAGCGCACGGTCGGCGCCGCAATCGGGGAGGATCCGGGCCACCAGCGCCGCGACGGTCGCATGGTCGGCGTCGTCCCATAACGCGGTACCGACGGGCATCGGGTAGATCCGGTCGAGCATCGCGGCGCGCGTCCCGCTGCTGACGCGATCGGAGTCGAGCAGCCGGGCGAAATCCTCGGGCAGCGCGGCCGTCGTCGCCAGTGCCGCGTGCCCGCGGATCAGCGCGGCGAGCGCGCGGGGCTGTTCATAGGGGATGAGGTGCGCGGCACCCTGGACGACGCGCATCCGGGCATTGGCATAATGCGGCAGGTTGAGCCGGCGTTGCGCATCCTCGCCGAGATCGCCGTCTTCGGTCCCGGCAATGATCAGCGCGGGGAGCGCGAGCTGCCCGACCGCGGCGGCCCAGTCCTCGCGGCTGCCGCGTTCGAGCCAGCCGAGCCAGGCCGCGCGGTTCGAGCGTCGCACGTCGTCGATCGCCTGATCGCGCATGGCCTCCGGGAGCGTCTCGGCGCTGTTGGCATCGACGAAGGTTTCCGCATCGTCGCGCGAGGCCTGGCCATCGGCGAACCACCCGATCATCTCCGCCCGGCGTTTTTCGTCCATCGGTTCGGGCGAGGGGGGCGAGGCGGCGACGAGCACGACACCGAGGATGTTCGCAAGACCAGGCTCGCCCGCGGCGGCGCGCGCGGCGACAAGCGTGGCGATCTTGCCCCCCATGCTGTGCCCGACGAGCACGCAGGCGGTGAGGTCGCGGGCGCGGATTTCCTGCGCCAGCCAGTCGGTCATCGTCCCGACATCGGCATGCCCCGCATCGGCCGCGTCGCCGAACCCCGGCAGGTCGAGCGCGACGCAATCATGGTCGGACAGGTGATCGGCGACCTGCAGCCATTCGCGCGCGCTGGCGCCAAGAGCGTGTAAAAACAACAAGGTGGGTGGGGTCATGGGGCCTCGCGAAACTGACCCCTACCGGACGATGCAGGCGCGGAACCGTTCCCTCACACCGGCTGTCGTAATTGACATAGATCAATTTGATGTCGATCTGTGGCCACTTTGGGTGCGTCTGTCGCGCCGCGCGGGTCTGGACCGGGCGCACAAAGACCGGCATCCTCGCGCGATGGACGACAATAGCGGTCAGCGGGCCCCGATGATCGACCGTGCCCGCAGCGTCGCGGCAGGGTTTGCCGATGTCGGGCTCACCCAGGCCGAAGAGCTGCTCCGGCGGCTGTCCCCCGAAGGCCGCGAGCAGGCGCGGCGCGAGCGCGAGGCGCGGGCGCGTCGGCAGAAGCGGCTGATGGTCCGGCTGGTTTTCGCGGCGATCGTGTCGCTGCTCGGCGGCGCGGCGCTCGCCGCGGTCCTGCCGGCGATGCTGGCGCTTGCCGTCGCCGCAGCGCTGATGCTGGTGATCGTGATCGTGATCGTCGCACAGGCCGATCCGCGCGCGCCGGGACGCGAGGCGCTGGTGGAGGCCGGGCTGGCCGGGCTCGCCGAGCAGGCGGGGATCTGGCTCGCCGCGCAACGCCGCGGGATGCCGCTGCCCGCGCTGCGGCTTGCCGATGCTTTGGGCAGCCGGTTCGAGGCGCTGGCGCCGCGCCTTGCCCGGCTCGATCCGCGCAGCCCGGCCGCGGCGTCGATCCGCAAGTTGGTCGCGGTCGAGCTGCCCGCGCTGGTCGACAGCTGGCGGATGGTCGGCATTTCGGCGCGGCGCGAAATGCAGGCGGATGGCCGAACGCCCGACGATCACCTGATCAACGGTCTGCGCCTGATCGACGCCGAGCTCGCGCGCGCCGGCGAGTGCCTCGGGCGGAGCAGCCTCGACGAGATCGCGATCCAGGGGCGGTATCTCGAACTCAAATATGACGGGGAGGGTCCGGGCCTGTAGGACGGGACACCTCGCCGCGGCCGGTCGTTAGAGGCGGATGATCCGTTTCAAAATCCCCGCCGTGATCGCCGCCATCGCTGCGTTCACCGCCTCCGCCACGCCGGGCCTTGCCCAGACCGTGCCGCTCGGCGCCAATCTCGAGCGTTTTGCCTATCCCGCGTCGCTGCGCTGGTATGACGGATCGTCGCAGGGGCAGGCGGTGCGGATGGCGTATCTCGACCTCGCACCGACCGCGCGCGCGAACGGCACGACGGTCGTGCTGCTGCACGGCAAGAATTTCTGTGCCGCGACCTGGGACGAGAGCGCACGCGGGCTGGCGGGCGCGGGCTACCGCGTGATCGCGCCCGACCAGGTCGGCTTCTGCAAATCGTCCAAGCCCAAGGGCTATCAGTACAGCTTCAATGCGATGGCCGAACTGACCCGCGGGCTGCTCGACCGGGCTGGGGCGGGCAGGGTCATCCTGGTCGGTCACTCGACCGGCGGGATCCTCGCGACCCGGTTCGCGCTGCTCCACCCCGAACGCGTGTCGCGGCTCGTGCTCGTCAATCCGCTCGGGCTGAACGACACGCTGGCGCAGGGCGTGGCCTATACCGATCTCGGCGCGCTGCGCACCGAGGAGGCGAAGACCGATGCCGCATCGATCAAGGCCTATCAGCTGCGCAATTATTATCACGGGGAATGGCGCCCGGCCTATGATCGCTGGGTGGCGATGCTGGCGGGGCAATATGCCGGTCCCGACGGCGATGTGGTGCGCGATGCGCAGGCGCGGCTGTCCGACATGATCCAGACCCAGCCGGTCGCCGCCGAACTGCCGCGGCTGGCGATGCCCGTGCGGCTGATCATCGGCGACCGCGATCTCACCGCGTTCCGGGCGAACCGCGCCGCACCCGACCGGCGGGCGCAGGTCCAGACCGTGCCGCAGGCGGCGGTGACCGCGGCAGGACGTATCCCCGACGCGCGGCTGATCCGCCTCGAGGGGCTGGGTCATGCGCCGCAGGTCGAGGCGCCGGCGCGGTTCCTGCAGACGCTGGAGGCGGCGATCGCGTCGTGAGGCGCGCGGTTACTGCGCCGGCTTGATCCAGCCGTGCATCGCCATCCAGCGTGCGAATTCGTCGAACCAGCCGGTGCTCGTGGTGGTCTTGGGATACATGCCGAAGCCGTGCCCGCCCTGTTCGTACAGGTGGAACTCGACCGGGCGTTTGGCGGTGCGCCAGCTGTCGATCAGCCCGTAGCCGGCATTGCCGAACAGCGGATCGTCCGCCGCCAGCGCGACGAACATCGGCGGCGCGTCGGCGGGCACCGTCATCGCCGCGAGCGGGCCGTAGATGTTGCCGATGAACGCGGGCTTCGCGTCCTGCCCGGCAATGGTCGTCGCCATCGTCAGCATCGCGCCCGCCGAAAAGCCGACCATGCCGATGCTTGCCGGATCGACGTGCCATTCGCCCGCCCGCTTGCGGACGAGCGCGAAGGCCGCGCGCGCATCGGCGATCTGCGGCGCGAGGCCTGCCATCATCGCCGCGGGGTCCCGGCGCGGCGGGGGTGCGCCCGGGGGGGCACCAGCGGGGGCGGGACGCGCGAAGGTTTCGAGATCCGCCGGGGTCTGGTTCAGCCGGTATTTGAGCACGAACGCGGCGACGCCCCGCGCGGCGAGCGCGCGCGCCACGTCCCAGCCCTCATTTTCCATCGACAGCGTGCGGAACCCGCCGCCCGGCGCGACGATCACCGCGGTGCCGTTGGCCTTGGCGGGATCGGGCAGGACGGGGGTTAGCGTCGCGACCGTGACGTTGCGCGCGAACACGCTGCCATATTGGCTGTGCCAGGCTTCGGGGGCGGTCGCCCCAGGGAGTTTCCCGGTGCCGAGGTCGATCGCGCCGGGCTGCGCGGGGATGGCGATCGACGCCATCGTGTCGGAGGACTGCGCTATCGCGGGCGGGGCGACTGCGATCGTCAGGCCGACCAGCCATGCAAGACGACGTCTTGCCCCTCGAACGACTTCGTTGCCGCGACATCCGATGCGCATATCCGCTCTCCCGTTTTTGCCTGTTTTCGGGATGATATCGATAGCGCTATCACCACACAATGGTGGCCGGACGGTTTTTCCTTGCGATCGGCGGTTGTGGGGAAGGTGAAAGGTAGGCGTGATAAATCACCGCTGCAATGCGCACAGACTTTGCTGCGGTGCGGCAATGTCGAAGGGCGTGCAGGCTCAGAATTTTGGCGAACATCATTGTGAGCGATGGCAGGCGTTGCTGGTTCATCTGCCGCATCCGGCCGCCGGGTGAGTCTCGCTGGTCCGGCTGTACTTGCGTAGAGCGTCGGCCGCGATCGTCGCTTCTGTAGAGACAGTGCGGACCGTGCGGCTCGCGGCGTGGCGAACCGTGTCTCCGTGCGGCGTGGGGCGCTGTGTCGGTTTGGGACAAGCCATTGCCCTTTTTGTAACGATCTGACCATGGGTCGGACGACGCGACGACAGCAGTGGGGCCGCAGGATGCCGGATTTCGCAAGAGACTGTTTGAAAGCCAGAAATGACGGCCGTCTCGCCGCGAGCGATCCGGTCGCCCATCTCGCGCTTTGCCCCTATGACGAGATTCGCGATCCAGTGCTGCGCGCGATGTGGCAGGACGGGTTTGTTGTCACGCGTCTATATGGGTCAGAATCTTAACTCAGATTACACGGCCGTGACGGCGACCGTGACGGCGGAAATCCGCGATGCCGATGCCGGAATAGTATCCGCAGCCGTGCGACGGCGCCCGGCATGCGCAACCTCTCTGGCCGGTTAAGCAGCGTTTTAAGCAGGTTGCGGCCGGAGGCAGGCCATTTATCGTCACGGGACATCGTGAAGAGGAATGAACGGCAGACCCATGCCAGACCAAGACCCGACCCCCGACTATGAGCGGCTGACGATCGACGCGCTGGCCGCGGCCGCGGCTGCGGAGACCGACGAACAGCGTCACCTGCTCCTCGATCAGGCGGCGATCTACGCCGCGCTCGGCGAGAAGACCCGCGGCTATGCGCTGACTGGGCGCTAGACGCTGTCGGGGCCGCATCAGCCCCAGTCTTCGAGCTTGCCCAAGGCCGTGCGCGGCACCGCCGTGCCGAAGCGATAGGCCTTCGGACGCTCGGGATCGGTGAGTCGGTTCGCCGCGAATTGCTCGATCCGCGCGGACAGCCGGGCGGGGTCCTGACCGGGGTGCGGCACGACGAACGCCTTCAACCGGCCATTGCCGTGCAGCCGCACCGCGACATCCGCGACACCCTCCACTTCCCGGAGCACGCCGGCGACGCGCGACGGCCAGACATTATGCCCGGCGACCTGGACCGCCCCGTCGCGCCGGCCGATCGGTCGAATGACGCGCTCGCCGAGACGCGCGACATGGTCGGGCAGGTCGTGGTGCCGGCCGTCGCGGTCGACGAGCCGCCAGTCGTGTGCGTCGGACGCCGAGAGCTGCCAGCGGGGCAGCAGGTCGTAGTCGAGCGCGGGCAGCGTGCGGATGGCGATACCGCCGGTTTCGGAGGCGCCGTAGATATCGACCAGCCCGGCAAGCCCCGCCGCGAGCAGCATGGCGGCGACGGCGTCGTCGAGCGGCCCGGCGGAACTGACGCCGACGACATCCCCCGGCCAGCGGCGCGTCATCCGTGACAGCGCACGCCACTGGTCGGGCACCGCGACGACGAGGTCGCCCGCCTCCAGCGACAGCGGTGCGCCGATCGTCCGCACGACGACGGGAACGCCCAGCGCGTCGGGCAGCAGCGCGGTCCAGACCAGCCCGTAGAGATGATCGGCGGGGACCAGTGCGACGACCCGGCGCCGATCGGCGAACCGTGTCGCGAAGAAGGCTGCTTCCTCAAGCAGGTCGGGGACGGCATGGACGCACAGGCGCGGGCTGCCGGTCGAGCCGGACGTCCGCACCGCGATCCGCCCGGGGCCCGTAGCGTGCGTGCGCAGGATCCAGTTGGTCCAGGCGCCGACCGTCTGCGGCGGACCCTCGCCGAGCGTGTCGTCGTCGAGGTCGAACGCCTCGGCCAGCGCCCCCAGCGCACCCAGCTGCTCCATCGAATCGAGCCCGAGGCCCTCGTCGCCGATCGGCATGGTGTCGGGCCAGTCGCCCCGTGTCGCAGCCGGCGGGGCCGGATCGAGCAGCCGTGTCATCTCGGCCGCGACGACCGCGCAGGCGATGCGGTGCACCGCGGCGCGCGACAGTCCGGGCCGGGTCACGCGGTCGCGGTCTCGCGCGAGCGGACCCGGTTCCGTCCGGCATGCTTGGCGGCGTAGAGGCGATCATCCGCGAGCGCGAGCAGCGCATCGATCGAACCGTCGGTTTCGTTGAGCGTGGCGCAGCCCAGGCTGGCGGTCACGTGCAAGCCACCGCGCGGCGTGTCGACCGCGATCCCGGCGATCGCCGCGCGCATCGCCTCGGCAAGCGCCGCCGCCTGATCCTCGTCATAGCGCGGCAGCAGGACGCCGAACTCCTCGCCCCCGAGCCGCGCGAATATCCCGCAGGGCGGGAGCAGCGCGGTGCAGACATCGGTAACACGGCGGAGCAGCGTGTCGCCGACCGGGTGGCCATGCGTGTCGTTGACCGCCTTGAAATGATCCAGGTCGAGAACGATCAGCGACAGCGATTGCCGCAGCTCGCGCCAGTGCCGCTGTTCGCGTTTCAGCACCTCGCCGAAATGCCGTCGGTTGGCGGCGCCCGTCAGGTGATCATGATTCAACAGGCGGCGCATGTCTTCCGCCGCCTCGCCACGCCGCGGCACGTCGCGCAGGATGACCGAGAAACCGGAGGCGCGGGGCTCGCCCCGTTCGGATCGCGCGACGACGAGCCGCTGGCACCAGTAGCGCTCGCCATCCGCGCGCTGCTGCCATCCTTCCTGGAGATGCCAGCCCTCGCGGGCGGCGATAAGCAGTTGCTCGTCGAGGCGAAGATCGCCGCCGCTCGCCTCGCTGCCGCCGATCTCGGCGAGGTGGCGTCCGATGACATCGGCGGCGGCGTGTCCGGTCTGGCGGGCGAAGCAGGCGTCGGCGGACTGGATCTCGCCGCTGGGGGTGATCGTCAGCGCGGCATAATGGCTGACGCTGTCGAGCAGCGTGGCAAACCAAGTATCCGCCTGACGCAGCCGCGCCTCCTGGGCGACCTGTTCGCTGATATCGGACAGCGTCGCCATCAGCCGATCGGGGCCGAGCTTGACCAGGGTGCACGCCAGCACCTTGGGCGCGGTACCGCGGCGACGCGTGGCGAGATCGACGAAGATCCGGTGGCCGTCGCAGATCCGGCCCGTCGCCGGCGCATAGGCCGCGACGATGCTGCGCAATTCGGGCGCATGATGTTCGAGCGCGGCAAACAGGTTACCGGGATCGCGGGCCCCGGCGAGCGGCAGGAGATGCTGCATCGCGTGCGGGTTCATCATCGCGATCGTGCCGCTGCTGTCGCACTCGATCAGGCCGACGGGGCAGGCGTACAGAAACTCGAGAAGCTCTTCCTCGCTCGACCTATCGCTCATCGAAGCGGCTTAGCGTTCGATGAGGATATAGCGGCGCGCAATGCCGGGTGCCGCGAGCAGACGCAGCCGGACCCTGGTCGGGCGCATCCGCAGCGTGAGGACATAGGGGACGATGTCGTCGATCTCGGGCTCGTCCTCGAACCGCTGCGCGACCATGAAATTGTTCATGCACTGCGCCACCGCATCGAAGAACGGCACGCCCATCACGGTCGCCGGATCCAGGCCCGACATCCGCGCCTCGGTCGCGTTATAGACCTGGACGAGCGTGTCGGCTTCGAACCCGACCACCCCGAACGGCAGGGTGTCGCGGTCCTCGACGCGCATCGTGTCGAGCTCGGGCAGCGCGACATTATCAAAACTGTATTGTTCCAGTACCATAGCCACGGTCTCCCTGCGACAGCGCTATGGGGCGGCGGGGTTAAGTATAGCCTAAGATCGGCTGTTTCTTACAACGGCACGCACGTGACGCGCGCCTCGACCGCGAACCGGACGAGCTGCGCCAGGCTCGTCGCGCCCGTCTTGCGCATGAGATGCTCGCGGTAGGTTTCGACCGTGCGCGGGCTGATATCCAGCCGCGTCGCAATCTGTTTCGCGGTCAGCCCCTCGACGATCTGGCGCAGGACCTGGCGTTCGCGGTGCGAGAGCGAGGCGAGGCGCTGCTCGAGCAGGGTCGATTGCAGGATCCGGTCGCGGACCGCCGCCACCGCGCCGAGCAGCCGCTGCGCCTCGAACGGCTTTTCGAGCAGGTCGGCGGCGCCCGATTTCATCGCCGCTACCGCCATTGGGATATCCGCATGACCGGTGACGAGGATCACCGGGTCCGACCGGTCGAGCGACGGGAGGGTCTGCAACAGCTCGAGACCGCTGAGGCCGCCGAGCGCGACGTCGCTGAGGATGATTCCGGGCGGAAGCCGCGGAAGGTCGCGGATGAACGCCTCGACGCTGGGAAAGGATCGGGTCTCGAAATCTTCCAGCGCGAGGAGCATTTCGAGCGAGCGGCACATCTGGGGCTCGTCATCGATGATGTAGATCGGCCGGTCACGCGGCATGGGCGACCATTTCTCCACTGGACCCGATACCAGGACGTTGCGGCAGCGAGACGCGGAAGGTCGCGCCGCCGTTGCTGTTCGTAGAAGCGGTGATCGTCCCCTCATGCGCGTCGACGATCGCGCGGCAGATGGCGAGCCCGACGCCGAGGCCATGGGGCTTGCTGGTCCGGAACGGGGCGAAGATCGCCTGTTCCTGGCCGGGTGCGATGCCGGGGCCGGTGTCCGAGACGGTGATCGTGCACTGCCCGTCCGGTCCCGAGACGGCGCGCAGATCGATCACACGGATCGCCGTGTCGGACACCGCATCGGCCGCATTGGCGATCAGGTTGAGCAGGACCTGCTGGATCTGGATCGCATCGATCCACAATTCGCCGAGATCGGGCGCGATACTGACCTTCAGCTCCGCTCCGGCCTGACGGACCGCGAGCATGCCGAGCGTGGCCCCCTCCGCGATGATGTCGCGCGCATCGACCCATTGCGCCTGTAACGGGCCACGCTCGACGAACCGGCGCAGCCTTTTGAGCACGGCGGCCGCCCGGAAGATCTCCTGGACCGCGCCGTCGAGCGCCGCGCCGACCTCGCCTACGTCGCGGCCGCGCGCCAGCGCCGCCTGCGCGACGGTGGCGAAGTTCGCGGCGGTCGCCAGCGGCTGGTTCAGTTCATGCGCGATCGCCGAGCCGAGCTGGCCGAGCGCGGTGGCGCGCGCGAGCTGGTGGAGCTCCGCCTGCAGCAACCCGAGCCGTTCGGCGGCGGCGACCTGTTCGGTCTCGTCACGGAGATGGAGCGTACGCAGCCCGGTCGCGGCGAACGGCAGTGGGCCGCTCGACAGCGACAGCGCGAGACGCGTGCCATCGGCGCGGCACAGCTCGTGTGCGGTGGCGGTGTCGCCGGACAGGTCGGGCAGGCCGGGGAGCAGGTCGGCGAGCCGGAGGCGTCCGCCATCGGGGTCGGTGATCCCCAGGATGCCGCGCGCGCTCCGGTTGATCGCGAGCACGTCGCCCCCCGCGTCGACGATGAGCATCGCCGCGGGGGTGGTGTTGAAGATCGAGTGGAGACAGAGTTCGCGCTGGTGCGACCGGCCCTGCGCGAGGCCGGCGCGCTGGCGCAGCAGCGTCATGCGACCGCCGAACAGCGCGAGGATGATCGCAAAACCGGTCACGACCAGCGTGTTCAGCGGCGTCACGAGCGGATGGTGCGCGCTGAACACCAGCGCGGTGGGAATCGTCGTCGCGGCGCCCACGCACGCGGTCAGCGCACCCCCCAGGACGGCGCCGATCGCGATCGCCGCCAGCGCGAAGGTGAAGGGCAGGTCGATCCCGAACAGGTGGCGACCGACCGCCGTGGCAACCAGCGCGGCGCTGCCGAACCCCACGCCCTGCAGCAGGTTCCAGCGCCAGTCGGACGCGGTCTCCTGCTGGTCGACGATGGCCCATAGCCGCTGCACGATCGCTCCAAATTCGAATCCGCCGGAAAGAACCAAAATGCTACGCTTTCCGCACAGGGGTTTCCAGACACCGGCCGGGGTCTTCGTGCAGTGCAACCGTCTCAAATTGAAGCAAAGCCGGTGTGGTGGTCATGGTGTGCCAAGCCTGAACAGACTGTCCGGGGTCCGTATCCGTACGGACTTGCCTAAGACCCGGCGTGGTCGCAGCCTCGGCCAATGGTCTAGGCAGCTTTGGTAAGATTATCGCGTAATATTACAAAAACATCCAATGGAGGGGCGTCATGAATGAGCAGATCATTCGCAATGATGAATTGGATAGATCCAACGCTATTGTCGCAAGCAATGCCGAAATATTCCGCTACGCCATATCGAGCATTCTCAGCCAGCAGCATCTAGCCGATACGGTTCTGACGACATCGAACTGGAGCAGCGTCCAGGCGCATCTCCTGAGGGCGCACTGCACCAAGCTCGCCGTCATCAATACCGATGTTCTGAACGGCCAGGGTCACGGGATGATGCGCCGGCTGCGCCTGTCTTACCCGCACCTTCGGATCATCGTCGTCGGGCAGACGCGCGAGCGGATGAAGATCCTGTCGCTGATCAGCGCCGGTGCGCACGCCTATATCCTCGAATCCATGCCGATGGACGAGATCGCCAAGGCGGTGCGGATGGTTGCCGCGGGTCACATCTACCTGCCCGACATGGTCGGCGACCTGTCGATGCCCGAACCGGAGTCGGCACGGCCCGCAGGCGCGCTCACCCGGCGGCAGCAACAGGTGCTGCAACTGCTCGTCGGGGGCGCGTCGAACAAGGAGATCGCGCATGCGCTCAACCTCGCCGAGGGGACGATCAAGGTGCATCTGTCGGGGCTGTTCAAGGCGCTCGGGGTGCACAACCGGACCGGTGCGGTGGCGTCGGTGCATGCGCAGGCCTATTGACCCGGCCTGCAGCCATGCCGCGCGGCGACCCGCCCGGGCCCTGCATCGTCCATGGTCTTAGACCGAGCGGCCTACTTGATCCTGCGGCAGCGTCTGGCACCTAAATACCGGGAAATCGGGCAGATATTGCGCTGCGCGAACGTCATGGGGATAGTCGATGGAGCGCCGGGACTTTCTGAAGATTGGGGCCGGCGCAACGACGGTGGCGCTCGCCGCGACGGCGCAGCAGATGATCACGCCGACCGACACGCCGCTCAGCAGCCCGGCGCCGACGCCGATGTCGCTATCGGGCTCGTCCGATCTTGCGCAGTCGCTCCGGCTGGTCATCGAGCCGGTCGAGAAGGAGATGATCGACGGCAAGATCGTCTACATGGTGTTCTATTTCCACGAGAGCGGCCAGCCACAGCCGGTGTTGCGGTACCGCGAGGGCGAACCCGTCTCGCTCAGCGTCACGAACAACGACCTCGTCCCGCACGGTTTTGCGATCACCGGCATCCCGCAGGCGACCGTGCCCGAAATCCCCCCCGGCCAGACGCGGCAGGTGCCGGATTTCGTCGCGCCGGTCGGCGGCTCCTATCTCTATCATGATCCGTATGAGCCGCCGCTCAACCGCATCCTCGGGCTGCACGGCGCCTTCATCGTCGACCCTGCGCTGGGCACGACGGTCGCGGGCTCGGCGACGCCGTTCAGCCGCGCGATGCACACGCCGCAGATCGCCGCGGTGTTCGATGCGTTCGGGCGGCATCCGCGCTTTCCCGGCGAGCGGTGGAAGGCGGGGGATCCGGCGCGCGACAAGCTGTGGCTGTTCTCGCAGACCGATTCGGCGATCAACGCGCGCGTGGCGTCGGGCTACCGGATATCGGGCCAGGCGCTGATCGATGCGTTCCTGCCCGATTATTTCCACATCAACGGCCTGAGCGGGTTCGATACCGCGGTCCACGACACCACAGCCAGCGTCGACAGGGCGGCCGCGCAGGCGATCGAGCCGGTCGGGAAACAGGGTCAGCCGACGCTGTTGCGGGTGATGAATGCAGGGCTGTGCACGCATTCGGCGCACATCCACGGCAATCACCTGTTCGAATGTACCGAGGCGGACGCGAGCGGCGTCCCCTATTGCGAGACCAACGTCTACGAACGCGACGTGTGGGTCATGCGGCCGATGGACCGCAAGGACATGATCCTGCCGTTCGAGCGGCCGCCCGACGTGCCGGTCTGGCCGCCGAGGGAGGAGCCGTTCCCGCTGAAATACGTCATGCACTGCCACACCGAGATGTCGCAGACCGCGGGCGGGGGCAATTATCCGCAGGGACTGGTCACGCACTGGACGATGACCAGCCCGATCTACGCCTTCTGATCCGGTCGAGACGATGGGGAATGACCATGGGCGATGAGAGTATCAGTCCGTCGGGGATCGACTGGACCAAGACCGCGGCACAGGGCGTCACCAATTTCCAGACGTTCGGCTGCAACGTCTTCAAGGCAAGCCTGCCGACGCCCGACCGGCTGACGCCCGACATCAGCTTCGTCCGGCAGGTGACGACCAGCGGCAATCTGGTCGCGCCCGACGGGGTACGGCTGCGCTACTGGGCGTTCGAGGATCCGGCGAGCGGCGTCAAATCGCCCTATCCCTCGCCGCTGATGCGCGTGCGGCAGGGGCAGATCGTGCATGTCACTTTGCTCACCGCCAAGCATGCGCACACGATCCACCATCACGGCATCGAGCCGACGACGATGCATGACGGCGTCGGCCATGTGTCGTTCGAGGTGGCAAACCAGTTCACCTATCAGTGGAAACCGTCCAACCCCGGCACCTTCTTCTATCACTGCCACCGCAACACCCCGCTGCATTTCGAGATGGGGATGTTCGGCGGGCTGATCGTCGATCCGCCGGAGGGGCCCGGCTATCTCTATTCGTCGCCGATGGCGAATGCCCCGTACCAGCGCTATCAGGTCGAGCGGCTCTGGGTGTGCGACGACATGGATGCGCGCTGGCACAATGTGCTGAGCAACAACCATGATGCGGGCATGTGCGGCGAAAATGTCGGGCTGAACCGGTTCGAGCCCAAATATTTCCTGATCAACGGTGTGTTCCCGACCAAGACGATGACCGATCAGAAGGTCGCGGCGAAGGCGCGGGTCGGCGAGACCGTCCTGATCCGGCTGCTCAACGCGAGCTACTCGATCCTCAGGGTGACGTTCCAGGTGCCGGTGACCTGCGTGTCGTGCGACGGGCACCGGCTGGGCAAGGAAAACTGGAATGCGCCGATCGTCTTTCCCGCGGGGACACCGATCGAGCTGACCAGCGCCACAAGGCTCGATTTCCTGATCACCGCGACTCAGCGCGGCGCGATCAACGCAACGATCGAATATCTCCACTGGATCACCCGCCGCGTCCAGGACAATGGCCGCGGCGTGGCCAAGACGCAGATTGTCGTATCATGACCACATTCCCGACCCGATCCGCCCCCCCGTCCGCACGTCCCGGCCATGCGACGCATGCGGCAATGCCCACGCAGCTGGGCGGGGCGTTCGACTTTTCCGATGTTGCAGGCCGCCCGATCGGGCCTTCGGATTTTCGCGATCGCTGGACGCTGCTGTTCTTCGGGTACAGCCGCTGCCGCGCGAGCTGCCCGATGGCCATTCCGCGGATGGTGCAGACGGCGGAACGGCTGCGCCAGTCGGGGATCGCGGCGCGTGCGCTGTTCGTCGACATCGACGTGCCGCCGCTCGGTGTGGTGCGCTTCCGCCGGCCGGGCGCGGCGGCGGCTATGGCGCTGCAGGCGCCAACGCATCACGGCCATGGCGAGCTCGATCGCATCGCGGCGATGCGCGCGCTGGCCAAGAAGTTCGACGGGCGGCTGGTCGTGGCGACCGGCACGCGTGCGCAGCTGAACGCGGCGACGCAGGCGTTCAACGTCGCGCGCGAGCATATCCCGCCAAGGCCCGGCGAGATGGGGCACAGCATCAACCACTCCTCGCTCATCTATGTCCTCGCGCCCGACACGCGTGTCGCGGGCTATGCTATGCACGACCAGCCCTCGGTCGCGCTCGAGGACATGATCCGTCATCTGGCACGCCGCCGGGGCTGACCCGGCGGCTCTAGTGTCCAGTATCGTCTCGACCGGCTGACTCGCTCGCCGGATCGGGACCCCGCCGCCGGAACGAGCCCCCCCTCACTGGCGGCGGGGTAGCGCCGCGCATGGCCCCGCTCGACCTCGCACAGACCGGGATCCGAAGCGTGTTCGGGTCCATCGCCAGGCGGAACGCCCGCGAACCCGGCCGTTCGGCCTAGGACAGGGCCTAGGCTGCCAGGGGCCGGCGTAGGTCCTTCATGGGCCTTATCCCGCCGAACGAAGAATGGAAGGTTGGCGTCACGACGTGTGCCGGTCTTCGATCACGACCCGATCACGATCGCTCGAGACGTTTCGCGTTTCGTCATTCAGAGGGGAAATTGCATCATGTCTGGTGACTTTACCGTCGATCTGGGAGATCTGAACTTCATCCTGGCGCAGATCAGGATCAGCGAGCGCAATGCCGCTGGCGAGTCGCTCGCGGATATCCTGGGCCCCCAGGCGCAATTGATCCCCTATGGTCTGCGGACCGTCGATGGCAGCTACAACAACTTGCTGCCGGGCAATGCGGTGCTGGGCGCGGCGGATCAGCTGCTGCCGCGGCTGACGACGCCGGTGTTCCGCAATCTGAACGACGGCGCGACGTTCGGCACCGGGCCCGGCGGGCCGGTCCTGACCAACACCGATTACGGCACGCCGGGCAGCGTGGTCGATGCCGACCCGCGGCTGATCAGCAACCTGATCGCCGACATGACCAACACCAATCCCGCGGCGATCGCCGCCTGGTACGTCAACGCGCATGCGCAGGCGGCCTATGCCGATGCGCATGGCGGCGACGCGCCACCCGACGGCTATATCCCGACCAACGAGGAACTGGCGTCGATCCCGAACCTGTCGCCGGACATCGGCCTGTCGCCGTCGTTCAACGCCTGGATGACGTTCTTCGGCCAGTTCTTCGATCATGGGCTCGACCTGATCACCAAGGGCGGCAACGGCACGGTGCTGATCCCGCTCCAGCCCGACGATCCGCTCTATGTGCCTGGCGGCCCCAACTTCATGCCGCTGACCCGGTCGACGCAATATGACGCCAACGGCAACCCGGTCGTCGGCGGGACCGAGACGGTCAACACGACGACGCCGTTCATCGACCAGAACCAGACCTATACCTCGCATGCATCGCATCAGGTGTTCCTGCGCGAATACAAGTTCTCGGTCGATTCGGATGGCGACGGGGTGAAGGATTCGCATGCGATCTCGACCGGGCGGCTGCTGGACGGCGCGATCGGCGGGATGGCGAACTGGGCCGAGACCAAGGCGCAGGCGCTGACGATGCTGGGCATCCGGCTCGACGACTACGACGTGCACAATGTGCCGCTGCTGCTGACCGACGCGTACGGCCGGTTCATCCCCGGCGCGAACGGCTATGCGCAGATCATGCTGAAGGACGGCACGCTGCTCGAGGGGACGGCCGAGGGCGTGGCGGTGCCCGCGAACGCGTACTTCACCGGCCACGCGTTCCTCAACGACATCGCGCATCATGCCGAGCCGGTGCTGGTCGACCTCGATCACAATCCGGCGACGCCCGCGGTGCGGCAGACCGCGGACACGGATATGCTCGACTTTAATGGCGACGGCGTGTCCGACGAGGCCGATCTGGTCGCGGGCGAGGGGCGGATCGTCGATGTGGATGGCGACCACGTGATTACGCTCGACGACCTGCGCGACGTCAATCTGGACGGCGTGATCAACGCGCGCGACCTGATCGCCGACGACAACAACCCGTTGACCTATGACGACGAGATGCTCGACGCGCATTTCGTCACGGGCGACGGCCGCGGCAACGAGAATATCGGGCTGACCGCGGTCCACACGGTCTTCCATTCCGAGCACAACCGTGTGGTCGAGGCGGACAAGCTGACGATCATCGCATCGGGTGACCTTGCCATCGTCAACGAATGGCTGCGCCCCGCAGCCGACGGCACGCGCACCGCGATCACGCAGGCGGAGCTCGATGCGATCGAGGCGCTGACCGGGACGGCGAAGACGCAGGCGATCGCCGCGCTCGACTGGGATGGCGAGCGGCTGTTCCAGGCCGGGCGGTTCAGCACCGAGATGCAGTATCAGCATCTGGTGTTCGAGGAATTCGCGCGCCGGATCCAGCCCAATATCGATCCGTTCATCTTCAGCAACACCGCCGACATCGACCCCGCGATCACCGCCGAGTTCGCGCATGCCGTGTACCGGTTCGGCCATTCGATGCTGACCGACACGATCGAGATCACCGATCCGACGCTGTCGACCCAGTCGCTGAGCCTGGTCGAGGCGTTCCTGAACCCGCAGGCCTTTGGCGAAGCGGGTCTGGATCCCGTCACCGGCGAGGAGGATGCCGAAATCGCCGCCGGCGCGATCATCCGCGGGATGACGCGCGTCGAGGGCAGCGAGATCGACGAGTTCGTGCCGGATTCCCTGCGCAATTTCCTGGTCGGGCTGCCGCTCGACCTTGCCGCGCTCAACATCGCGCGCGGCCGCGATGCGGGGGTGGCGGCGTTCAACGTGGTGCGTGCGCAGCTCTACGCCTCGACCAACGATTCGCAGCTCAAACCCTATACGAGCTGGCTCGACTTCGCGCAGAACATCAAGAACCCACTGTCGATCGTTAATTTCATCGCCGCTTATGGCACGCATCCGCTGATCACCGGCGAGACGACGCTGGAGGGCAAGCGCGCCGCCGCGACCCTGCTGGTGATGGGCGGCGCAGATATCGTCGTGCATGCGAATGCCGCGATGGGCGTCGAGGAGCATGTGCTGCAGGCCCCGGCCGATCGGCTCAACTTCCTGCAGAGCAAGGGCAACTGGGCGCCCAGCATCGTCGACGGGGTCAATAGCCACGAAACCGGGCTGAATCTGGTCGATCTGTGGATCGGCGGTCTGGCCGAGGAGAAGATGGAATTCGGCGGGATGCTGGGTTCGACGTTCAACTATGTGTTCGAGCACCAGCTCGAAAGCCTGCAGAACGGCGACCGCTTCTATTATCTCAGCCGCACCCAGGGCATGAACATGCTCAACGAGCTGGAGAAGAGCAGCTTCGCCGATCTCGTCATGCGCAATTCCGACCTGGGCGACGTGCATTCGACGCATGTCGACGGCCAGATCTTCAACACCGCGGATTATATCCTCGAACTCGATCCGCTGACGCCGCAGGTCACCAATATCGGCGAGGACGGCACGTATCTGGCGGGCGGCACGTTCGATCCGGTCTGGGAGGACAGTTTCCAGCAGGCGTTCGACCCCAAGGTGGTGCGGATCGCCCCGGGCGAGGACGTCGACGGCGACGGCCATGACGATGGCGGGATGCTCAAATATAGCGGCGGCGAGCATGTCGTGCTCGGCGGGACCGAGGGCAATGACCGGCTTTATGGCGACAAGGGCATCGATACGCTGTGGGGCGATGGCGGCGACGATTACCTGAACGCGGGCACGGAGTCCGATCAGGTCTATGCCGGTGACGGCGACGACATCATCGAGGATCCGTTCGGCGACGATTTCCTGCGCGGCGGCGAGGGCAACGACGTCGTCAGCGGCGGCTCCGGGCTCGACATCATGTTCGGCGGCGGCGGCAACGACTTCATGGTCGGCGGCACCGATGCGAAGGAGATGTTCGCAGGCCGCGGCAACGACTTCCTGCTCGGCGGCAGCGGCAGCGACGGTCTGATGGGCAATGAAGGCGACGACTGGATCGAGGGCGGCGACGGCTTCGACAGCGTGACGGGCGAGAATTCGAACCTGTTCTTCAACAGCCCGATCATCGGCAACGACATCCTGAACGGCGGCGGCAACGACACCGATTATGACGGGGAGAGCGGCGACGACATCATGATCCAGGGGGCGGGGATCCAGCGCAACAACGGCATGGCCGGGTTCGACTGGGTCATCCACCAGGGTGATACGACCGCCGCCAATTCGGATCTCGGGCTGAGTGCCGCGGTCAACCAGCAGGCGTTCACGCTGCGCGACCGCAACGACCTGGTCGAGGCGCTGTCGGGGTGGAAATATGCCGACACGCTGACCGGCCGGCAGATCCCGCTCGGGCTCGTCAGCACGGGCGCCAATTTCCCGGACCTGCTCGGCGACGACAATCCCCGGATCCTCGGCAACAACCTGTACGAGGACGGCGTCCGGCTCATCACCGGGCTGCGCGAGCTGCTGAGCTTCAAGACCTGGGATGCGAGCGATGCCGACGCGCTGGTGATGGACGGCAGCACGACCGACGACCTGCTGATCGGCGGCGGCGGCGCGGACGTCATCAAGGGGCGCGCGGGCAACGACGTCATCGACGGCGACGCCTATATGCACGTCTTCATCAGCGTGCGCGAAAACAAGGACGGGTCGGGTGCCGAGCTGTTCCGCGCGGATTCGCTGACCGAGATCCAGGCGCGGCTGCTGAACGGGACGATCAACCCCGGCCAGCTCATCGCGTCGCGCGAGATCGTCTACCGCGAGACCGTCAACGGCTATGCCACGGGTGCGGCGACGATCGGGTCGGGGATGGATACCGCGGTCTATATCGGCAACCGCTCCAACTTCACGATCACGCTGCGGCCCGACGGGCGGGTCAGCGTCGTCGACAATATCGGCGACGAGGGCAGCGACATGCTGCGCAATGTCGAGCGGATCCAGTTCGCCGACAGCGTCGCCGAGATCAACCGGCAGCATGTCGGCAGCTTCGGAATCGATAACGTCGAGCCGGAAATCGATCAGGTGCTGACGGTCACGACGGGCAGCTTCATCGATTATGACGGCACGACGAGCTTTGCGCGGCAGTGGCAGCGTCAGGTCGAAGGGACGTGGGTCGATATCGCGGGGGCGACCGACGACACGTACAAGGTCACGGTCGACGATATCGGCCAGCCGCTGCGCGTCGCGACCAACTATACCGACAATCGCGGGTTCAGCACGCAGGGGACGAACCAGCCGGAGGCGGTGGTCTATTCCGACGCGACGATGGCGGTCGCGATCCCCGATTACGCGATCCTCGGTGACGAGGAGGCCAACGCGCTCACCGGCACGGAGGACGCCGACCTCGTCTTCGCGCGCGGCGGCGATGACACTTTGCTCGGGCTGGACGGAGACGACCGTCTGTTCGGCGAAGACGGGAACGACAGCCTCGACGGCGGCAGCGGGGCCGACCGGATGGCGGGGGGGCTGGGCGACGACACCTATGTCGTCGATGACGGCGGTGACACGGTCGTCGAGGGCAGCCTGGGCGGCACCGACACGGTGACCAGCAGCATCAGCTACACGCTGGGCACCGAGGTCGAGAATCTGGTGCTCGGCGGCTCCTCGGGGATCAGCGGTACCGGCAATGCGGGCAACAACGTGCTTACCGGCAACGGTGCCGCCAACACACTGACGGGGCTCGCCGGTGCCGATTTCCTTGATGGGGGAGCGGGCGCCGACACCATGGCGGGCGGGCTGGGGGACGACACCTATGTCGTCGACAGCACCGGCGATGTCGTCAGCGAAAGCGGGGGCGACGGGACCGACACCGTCCTCAGCAGCATCGCCTACACACTCGCAACGGGGCTGGAAAACGTCACGCTGACTGGAAACGCGGCGCTGAACGCCACCGGAAACGCGGTCGCGAACATCGTCACCGGCAATGACGGGGACAATAGTCTGGCGGGGCTCGCGGGGGACGACCGACTGACCGGCGGCGGCGGCAACGACCGGCTGGACGGCGGCACCGGTGCGGACGCGATGGCGGGCGGGCTCGGCAACGACACCTATACGGTCGATAATGTCGGTGACGCCGTCGACGAGACCGGCGGCGATGGCGTCGATCTGGTCAACAGCAGCGTGAGCTTCGCGCTGGCGGCCGGGGTGGACAACCTCACGCTGACGGGCAGTGCGGCGATAAACGCGACGGGCAATGCCGATGCGAACGTCCTGACGGGCAATGCCGGGGTGAACCGGCTGACCGGGCTGGACGGCGCGGATACGCTGCGCGGGCTGGCCGGCAACGACCAGCTGTTCGGCGGGGGCGGGGCGGACGACCTCGACGGTGGTACCGGCGCGGACAGCCTGTCCGGCGGCACGGGTGACGACATCTATACGGTCGACAATGTCGGCGACGTCGTCGACGAAACCGACGGCGACGGCGTCGACCTGGTCAAGAGCAGTGTGACCTTCACGCTGGCCGCCGGTGTCGAGAATCTGACGCTGACGGGGAGCGGTTCGCCCAGCGCCACGGGCAACGCCGCCGCCAACATCCTGACGGGCAATGGTGCGGCGAACACGCTGACGGGTCTCGACGGCGACGACACGCTGATCGGGCTGTCGGGCAACGACCGGCTGAACGGCGGTGCGGGCGCGGACATCCTGAACGGCGGCACCGGATCGGACATCATGACCGGCGGCGACGGCGACGATCTCTATAGCGTCGACACGACCGGCGACATCGTCGACGAGATTGCCAGCGACGGTATCGACACCGTCACCAGCAGCATCACCTACACGCTCGGCACCGGCGTCGAACGCCTCACCCTGACCGGGACGGGGGGAATCGCGGGGCGGGGCAATGCCGCCGACAACGTCATCACCGGCAATGACGGTGCGAACGTGCTGTCGGGCTTTGCCGGCAACGACCAGCTGTCCGGCGGTGCGGGCACGGATACGCTCGACGGCGGCACGGGCCAGGACGTGATGTCCGGCGGGCGTGGCAACGACAGCTATGTCGTCGACGATATCGGCGACATGGTCGACGAGACCGGTGGGGACGGTCTCGATACGGTCACCAGCAGCGTGTCCTTCACGCTGGGGGCTGGGGTCGAGCGCCTGACGCTGAGCGGGGTGGCGGCGATCGATGCGACGGGCAGCGCGGACGCCAACATCCTGACGGGCAATGCCGGCGTCAACATCCTGTCGGGGATGGAGGGGGCCGATACGTTGCGCGGGATGGCCGGCAACGATCAGCTGTTCGGCGGTGGCGGCGCCGACACGCTGGACGGCGGCACCGGCGCGGACGTGATGGCGGGTGGCCTGGGCGACGATATCTACATCGTCGACACTCTGGGCGACAGCGTCGACGAGACCGACGGGGACGGCGTCGATCTCGTCACCAGCAGCATCACCTTCACGCTGGCCGACGGGCTCGAGAACCTGACGCTGACGGGCAATTCCGGCGTGCACGGCAACGGCAATGCCGGCGCGAACGCACTGACGGGCAATAGCGCGGGCAATATCCTGTCCGGGTTCGACGGCGACGACCTGTTGCAGGGGCTGGGGGGCAATGACCAGCTGCTGGGCGGCGCGGGGCAGGACCGGCTCGTCGGCGGCACCGGCAGCGACCGGCTGACTGGGGGCACGGGCGACGACGTGTTCGTGTTCGTGACCGGGCAGGGCAATGACACGGTGGTCGATTTCGACTTCGATGCGGCCGGGGGACAGGACCTGCTCGATGTTTCGGGTTGCGGCATCACTGCCGCCAATTTCGGGGCGCAGGTGCTGATCTCGCAGGTCGGCGTCAACACGGTGATCACGATCGGCACGCAGACGATCACGCTCACCGGGGTGAACGCGACGACGATCGACCACAGCGATTTCGGGTTCTGATCGATGATGCAGATGTTCGAGCACCGGCTGCCACTGCCGGTACGTGACGCGGTCAGGCAGTGCCGGTCGCATGTGGTGGCCGCTCTGCTGTTCAGCGCGCTGGTCAACATTCTGTACCTCGCGCCGACGCTGTACATGATGCAGGTCTATGACCGGGTGGTGCCGACCGGGGGCGTCGTCACTCTGGTGATCCTGACGCTGGTGCTGGGGGCGGCGATCGCCACGATCGGGGTGCTGGAGGCCCTGCGGTCGCGGCTGATGGTCAAGGTGTCGCTGCGGCTCGACCAGCGCGTGTCGCGAGCGATCTTGGCGCGGCTGATCGAGCGCGGCCACACCCGGCAGCGCGACCCGACGACCGCACAGGCGATGCGCGAGTTCGACACGCTGCGGCAGGTGATCACCGCGCCGACGCTGGTCGGGATCTTCGATGCGCCCTGGACGCCGATCTATGTCCTGGCAGCGGTGCTGATCCATCCGCTGCTGGGGCTGTTCATCATCGCCGCGGGCGCGTGCCTCGCGGTGCTGACATGGATGTCCGAGCGGGGGACGCGCGGGCTGATGACCGTCGCGCACACCGCCAATGCCCGGTCGGCGATCGTCCAGGAGGATATCGCCCAGCAGGCCGAGCTCGTCCGCGCGCTGGGCATGGGACGGGCTATGGTCGACCGGCAGATTGCCGAACGCAGCGACGGGCAGGCGGCGCTGGCCGCGGCGCAGATGGCGACCGCGCGCTATGCCGCGAT
The DNA here is from genome assembly GCF_001422525.1 of Sphingomonas sp. Leaf30. NCBI lineage: Bacteria > Pseudomonadati > Pseudomonadota > Alphaproteobacteria > Sphingomonadales > Sphingomonadaceae > Sphingomonas > Sphingomonas sp. Leaf30. The sequence goes on from NZ_LMKZ01000001.1 coordinate 640,169, forward strand.
CGCCAAGTTCATGCGGCTGTTCCTCCAGTCGCTGGCGCTGGGGCTTGCCGCGATCCTCGCGGTCCAGCGGCAGATCTCGGTCGGATCGATCATCGCCGCCTCGGTGCTGCTCAGCCGTGCGCTGCAGCCGGTCGAGCTGCTGATCGGCGGCTGGTCGAACCTGCAGAGTGCCAACGAGGCGCTGAAATCGCTGAAGCAGTTGTTCGACACGGACGCGGCGGCGGCACCCGCGACCGTCCTGCCGGCGCCGCTCGGCCGGATCACCGCGCGCAAGGTCACCACGCGCAGCGCCGATGGCGCGGCGATGCTGCTCAAGGGGGTGAGCTTCGACCTGCAGGCGGGGCAGATGCTGGGCATCGTCGGGGCATCGGGGGCGGGCAAGACGACGCTGATCCGCATCCTCGCCGGGGGTATCGCGGCCGAATCCGGACAGGTGCTGCTCGATGGCGCGGACTCGATTCTCTGGGATGCGCAGCGGCTCGCGCGGTACCGCGGTTATGTGCCGCAGGAGCCCGGCTTCCTGACGGGCACGGTGGCGCAGAACATCGCCCGGTTCGCCGATCCGAACGCGGTGGACCCGGTCTCGTTCGACCGGCGGGTGATCGACGCGGCCAAGGTCGCGGGGTGCCACGCGCTGATCCTGTCGCTGCCCGGTGGCTATGATTGTCCGATCGGGCGCGGCGGCCTGGCGCTGTCGGCGGGGCAGCGGCAGCGGATCGCGCTGGCGCGGGCGATGTTCGACGACCCGCCGATCCTCCTGCTCGACGAACCCAATGCCGCGCTGGATGCGGAGGGCGAGGCGGCGCTGATGCGCGCGCTGGAGACCAGTCGCCAACGCGGCGCGACGATCGTGATCGCGGCGCATCGCACCAGCGTGCTGGCCGCCGCGGATCGGCTGCTCGTCCTCAACGCCGGGTCGGTCGACTGCGAAGGTCCGGCCGAGGAGGTTCTGGCCGAGCTGGCGCGCCGCGCCGGCGGGAGCCGCGGCAATGTCGTCGGACTGAAGGGGGCGGTGTCATGAGCATGATCGACGATTCGGCGCGGGTGGAGATCCGGCGCGGCCTGCGCGTCGCGGCGCTGTTCTTCATCGGGCTGCTGGGTGGCGCGTCGATGATGCCGCTCGACGCCGGCGTCTATGCCCGCGGTGCGGTGATCGTGTCGGGCAAGCGGCAGGCGGTGCAGAACCGCGACGGCGGCATCGTCACGGCATTGCGCGCCGTCGAAGGCCAGAAGGTCGCCCGCGGGCAGGTGCTGCTCGAAATCGCGTCGGCGGACCTGCACGCGCTCGAACGCGGGATGACCGCCGAACTGATGATGCTGTTCGCGCAGCGCGAACGCCTGCTCGCCGAACGCGACCGGCGCGCGGTGATGGCCGAGCCGGTCGAGTTCCGCGCGCTGCCGGCGGCGGACCGGGTGCTGGCGGAGGATGCGCTGCGCGGGCAGCGGTTGCTGCTGGCGGCGCGCCTGCGGACCGCGCAGACTGAGAAGGCGGTGTGGATGCGGCGCGCCCACGCCAATGCCGAACAGATTGGCGGGTTCGGCGAACAGATCGCGGCGAACCGCCGGCAACGCGCGCTGCTCGACGACGAGCTGACGGGGATGCGGGTCATCGCCGCCAAGGGCTTTGCCTCGATCAACCGGATCCGCGCGCTCGAGCGTACGCAGGCCGCGCTCGATGGTGAGCATGGCGCGCTGGGGGCACAGATCCTCCAGACGCGCGATGCGATCGGCGAAGCCGAACTGTCGGCCGCGGGTGTCGATCGCCGCCAGATCGAGGAGGTGGAGGGCAGCCTGCGCGATCTGCTGGTCCGGATGAACGAGCTGCAGCCCAAATTGCTCGCGGCACGCGAACAGCTCGCCCGCTCGATGGTGCGTGCGCCGGTCGCCGGCACGATCGTCGGCCCGACGATCTACACCATCGGCGGGGTGGTCTCGCCGGGGCAGACGCTGATGGAGATCGTGCCCGATCGCAGGGCGCTGGTGATCGAGGTGCAGGTTTCGCCCGACGATGCCGACGACATGCGCCCCGGCCAGACGACGCAGGTCCGCTTCACCGGATTCCACGACCGCGCGATGCCCGCGCTCGACGCCCGGATCGACACGGTGTCGGCGGACAGCTTCACCGAGGAGCGGACCGGCAATCGCTTCTTCCGGGCGGAGGCGTCGTTGCTGCCGGAAAGCTATCGGACGCTCGTCGCGCTCAAGGGGCCCGGCGCACTGACGCCGGGCATGCCCGCCGAGATCCTGGTCCCGCTCCGGAAACGGTCCGCGCTCGATTACCTGATCGGCCCGTTGAAGGAGAGCCTGTGGCGCGGGGGTCGTGAAGCCTGAGTGAGTGCGGGGTCAGGCGGCCAGGCCGTTCGCCTCGACATGCGCGGCGATGTCGCCGGCGGTGGTCCACCAGATGCGCGGATCGTTCGCCGCGCGGAGTTCGGTCAGCACCTGCACCAGCGCGGGCACCCGGTGTGCCTGTCCCATGATATAGGGATGGAGCGCGATGCCGAGGACGAGCGGACGCCGGTCGCATTCGGACAGGAGCTGTTCGACGCCGTCGCGGATCATGGCCGCGAACGTCACCGCCTCCTGCTTGCGCGCGATGATCGCGGGCAGGTCGTTGATTTCCTGGGAATAGGGGATGGAGAGCAGTCCGCCATGAGAGGTGGCGAGCCGGGTCGGCTGGTCGTCATGCGCCCAGTCGAGGACATAGCGATAGCCATTTTCGGCGAGCAGGTCCGGCGTGGCGTCGCTCTCTGAGATCCACGGCCCCAGCCAGCCGGTGGGACGCACGCCGAGTGTGGCCAGCCGCTCGGTCACGTCGGCGATCATCTGGGTCTCGCTCGGGTGCGCAAGGGATCCTTGCGCGGTCGCGTTGGTGCCGCCATGCGCCGCGATCTCGTCGCCGCGGTCGCGGCATGCCTCGGCCAGTCCGGGGCAGCGATCGAGGACGTCGGCGTTGAGCAGCGCGGTGGTGCGCAGGCCCAGCCGATCGAACAAATCGAACAATCGCCACGCCCCGACCCGGTTGCCATAATCGCGCCAGGCATAGTTCATCACGTCCGGGTCGGTCTGCGCGGGGGCCAGTTCCGGACCCAGCCCGCCGCCGAAATCGAACACCTCGTAATTCACCCCGAAATAGATGGCGAGGCGGCGGCCGTCGGGCCAGTCATAGTCCGGGCGGTCGACGATCGGGCGATAGGCGTAGCGGCCATGGTGCGAGATGCTCATCGCGCTGGAACGCGTGGATCGCGGGATAGAAACGCCATAATGCAGATACTTATCGAATCCATGATCGCGGCCGGAGCAAGCGAACCGTCGAATCCGACCCGCTCAGCCGTCCACAGGGGCGAAACCCTCGACGGTGGCACGGTACAGATCGGCGCGGGCCTGGCTCAGGGCGGCGTCCTGGTCGTCGCCCTGGCCGACGACCAGTCCCGCGAGCGCGCGGACCGGGCCGATCCATGCGCCGCTGCCGCGCAGCCTGAGGCGGCGGGTTTCGAAGGCGGCGATGGCTTCGTCGGCGAGATCGCGGGCCGCCGTCAGGGCGACGTCGGTCACGACCACGACGAATTCATTGCCGGTCCAGCGAATGATCTCCTCGTCGGGAAACACCCGTCGCAGGTTCGCGACAAAGGCGCTCAGCACATTGTCGCCGACGGCGTGGCCGAAGCGCTGATTGACCCCGGCCAGATCGGCGACGCTGAAGATCATGAGGACATAGCTTCGCGCCTGTTCGGCGATCTGTGCGAAGATCGGCCGCGCGCCCTCGGACGTCAGCGCGCCAGTGGCTGCGTCGCGCATCGGATCGTGCCGCGCCGTACCGAGCGAGCCGAGGTCGGACTGGAGCCGGGCGACGTCGCGGCGCAGCTCGGCCAGCTCGCGTTCGGCATCGGCCAGCCGGGTCACGAGCAGCGTCGCATCGGGCCAGTTCTCCGCCTCGCTCGCCATCGCGCTGACGTCGTGGCTGAGCGACCGCGTCAGCGTCTGCGCATCGGTGGTCAGCACGCCGAGCTGGTTCGCGCGTGCAGTGACCGCGCTGTCGCGTTCGGCGGTCGTGTCGCGCTTGATCGCAAGATGGCGTTCGCTGAGCGTTTCGAGCGCGCGTGCGGTCAGCCTCAGGCCGCCATCCGTCTCGGCCGCCACGGCGCGCGCCAGGTCCGATCCGGGATCGGCGACCACGGCAAGCGCGAAGGTATAATTTTCAGCCACGGGTGCGAGACGATGTGCCTCGAGAAAGGCGAGCGCGTCGCGCGCCGCACGAAAAGCCTCTGGCATGCTTGTCTCGAACCTTTTTATGTACTGGATTGTACAACGCGGGATCGCGCGCGTCCGTTTCATCCCGCCGCCCCCTAGCGCGAAAGAGCGTGCGATCAATCCTTGCGCGGCGATCGGTTCCGCGTTCGGGGGCGTGTCGATGCGACGGGTGGCGGCTGATCGCGGGCGGCGGCGGCGCGGTTTTTCTTATGATGGGGGGCATGTTCCGGGATGGGACGGCCCGCCGGCGCCGGTTGTCCGCTATAGAGGGGTATGTTGCGCCAAGGGGGGAGTCCGGTCGTACCGGTTTCAGTCCATTGCCGGGGGAGCCGCACCGGGCTGCTGGACGGTGCTGCGCGCATGCTGGGGGTGCTGCGGCGACGGCAAGGTGGTGGCGGTGGTATAGCTGCGGCGGGCGGCATTGCGCACGCGGCGCGGTGCGTGCCGACCGGGTGGCGCTCCGATGGGGTGAGCCGCGCATCTCGGCTCTGGTTTCTTCAAACCGCCTATGGCAGAGCCTTGGCCCTGCTGAGCATAAGTCGAGATTGTGGCGGGCAGGGAGCTGGCACTGTGGAAAATACTAAAGTTACCGGCACGCGCGGTGCAGTGTTCGATCGTTTTGGCTCGACCTCGCATCGTCACCAACTGCGCATCGCTCTTTATATCCTGTTGGTGTTTGCTGATCTGCTCGCGGTGGTTGCTGCATTCGAGCTCGGTATATTTGCAAAATATGGCCGTTTTGCTGTAACGTCGCACATGAATGTCGTCATCGTCACGGCGCCGATATACGTGTTGACCGCGTTCAACAATGGCGCCTACTCGATTGACGTGCTGCGCAAGGCCCGGGCCGGCATCATGCGCTCGGCGACGGCGCTTTTACTAGCCTTTTCAAGCTTCTTGTTCATCTCCTACTATTTTCGGGCGGTGCAGGCGGAATCCCGTGGTGTCATCAGCATCGGAATGCTCGGCAGCTTCGTGCTTCTGGCAGTCTTTCGATTGGTCATCGATCGGTTTGTCCGCCTGACGATTGGCGGCAACGTGACCACCGATCTGGTGATCTTGGACGACGTCGAATTCGCGGTGCCGGCACATTGCAAAGTCGTTGAGACGCGGGCCGCGAACCTTCGCCCGAACATGCAGGATCCGATGATGCTCGATCGACTCGCGCGTCAATTGCGTGGTGTCGACCGCGTCGTGATCGCCTGTCGGCCCGACAAGGAGCGCGAATGGGCGATGCTCCTGAAGGGCGCGGGCATTCGCGGCGAGATTATTTCGAACGAAATCGACCAGGTCGGTGCGATCGGGCTCGACAATTTTGTCGGGCGGTCGACGCTGGTCGTCGCGGTCGGACCGCTGAGCACGCGTAACCGGATGATCAAGCGGACGTTCGATCTGGCCTTTGCGGTACCCGCGCTGATCGTCGTGCTGCCGCTGCTGCTGATCACCGCCGCGGCGATCAAGATCGACAGCCGGGGACCGGTCTTCTTCCGGCAGGATCGCGTCGGCCGCGGCAACGCGCTGTTCAAGGTGTTCAAGTTCCGGTCGATGCGGGTCGAGCAGTCCGACGCGAGCGGCAGCGTTTCGGCGTCCCGCACCGACGACCGGATCACGCGCGTCGGTCGCGTGATCCGTGCAACCAGCGTCGACGAGCTGCCGCAGCTGCTGAACGTGCTGCTCGGATCGATGAGCATCGTCGGGCCGCGACCGCATGCACTGGGGTCGCTGGCGGGACAGCAGCTGTTCTGGGAGGTCGATGAACGCTATTGGCACCGTCACGCGCTCAAGCCGGGGATCACCGGTCTTGCGCAGGTGCGCGGATTCCGCGGGGCGACGCATCGCCGCGACGATCTGACGCAGCGCCTTCAGGCCGATCTGGAATATATCCTGGGCTGGTCCGTGTGGCGCGACTTTGGCATTCTCGTGTCTACGGTACGGGTCGTTGTGCACCGCAACGCGTTCTAGTGCACCGTAAAACACGTACAAAAAATGCCGCGACAGCAATTTAACATACGCTTTCTTAACCACCAGTATGGCATGGTGTCGTCATGCCCCTTCACGCACCTCTTGCTAACCTGGTTGACCCCGTATCGCCACATGCGGCGTTTCGTGGCGGCGATCCGCTTTCCGGCGCTACGACGGATTCGTTCGACGGGGCGCGTTCCGTCGCAGACCCGCTCGCGGCCGAGCTTCAGGTCGTCGACCCGCGTGCCGCCAACCCGTTGGCCGGCGACCGGATCGACTACGAGAACTGGCTCCTTCCGGTCGAGCCCGCCTCGTTGGGTGAACGCGCGATCCGGGCCGGTTCGACCATCGCCGGCGTGGCGGTCTTCGCCGCGGCGCTCGCTGGTGTCCTTGCCTGGATCATCTAGCGTGCGGGCGGAGATGACGGCGATCGAGCCGGTGGCCGAGCGTCGGCGAAAGCCGAGTCGAGCAGCAATAGCGCGCGCGAGCACGGTCCGTGCGGCCGATGCGCGGGCGATCGACGTCCGTGTCGAGGATCTGTCCGAAGGCGGTTTCCGATTCTCTAGCGCCAGCGTCCTGCCGGTCGGTGCCCATATCCGCGTCGGCCTGGCCGGTGCGGGGCAGGCGACGGCGCGGATCGCGTGGCGCGACGGCGAAGCGCATGGTTGCGCGTTCCAGCCCCTGCTGACGAACGACCAGATCCAGTCGGCCTTCACGCACACGATCTGCGAGTCTGCGGTCCTGTCGTTGATTCCCGACAGCGCGGTGGTGCCCATGCCCGCCGCGGGTGCGGCGCTTGCGCCACCGCAGCGCTTTGCAGCGCCAGTGCGGCTTATCCTGCTGGTCGTGGCGAGCTGCGCATGCTGGGCTTTCGCGACGCTGCTGCTGCGCGGACTTTCATCGTTCTGAACCGACGCTGACGCTGGTGTGGTGGTCCGCGCGTTGCAGCCCTGCTCCGGGGGTGTTTGCCGGCCTTGCCGACCCGCTGAACGCACAAGATTTTCAGGATCTTAGCTAATTTTGCGCTAGTCTAGATATTAGTATTGATTATTTATGACCCCTGTCCCATGTTGAGACAAGACGGTTGAAACGACCGCTGAGGAGAGTGTTCATGACTGCGCTTCCCGGCCCGGCTATCCAGGCCCCATCCTATCCCGAAATCCCCTCGGCCGTGCTCGGTCTCATCACCGGCCTCGCGGTCAGCGTTGCGCTCTGGGCACTGATCGTCCTGATGGCATTCTTCCTGGCCTGATCTCAAGCACATGGGCGGTCGCTATCGCGCGTCCGCCTGTGTCTGACGATCCCGGTCGTCGAATTGCCAAAGTGCTTCGGCGCTCGAGATATGACGGTTCGCCTTCGCCGTAGTGTCCGCGGTGATTCTCAGCCCTGAGCGTTCGCCCGACCCGCTTGAAGCAACAGGGCTTGTACGCTCGCGGTAAACTCGGCTTTGGCGATGTGGGCATCGTGATCGATGCCGAGCGACGATATGCTCCTCCTCAGCGAATCGCCCCGGAATACGCGGCCAAGTACCCCGACGTTCTCAGCCCTGCGCGCCGCGTTTCCGCAGGACATCTTCATACACATCGGCGAACTGCCGCGCGACGCTACGCCAGTCATAGGCCAGACTCGCGGCGATGTTGTTCGCGCGGTTCGATTCATAGGCGGCGCTTGCATCGCGGTGCGCAGCTTCGATCCGGGCCGCGCCCGCCTCGACATCGTCGATGTCGAACAGGATGCCGCTGCCGGACGAGCGGACCAGCCGGCGGAAGGGCGGGATGTCGCTGACGATCGGGGTCAGGCCAGCGGACAGGCCTTCGACCACGCTCAGCCCGAAGCCTTCATAGCGTGACGCCGAGCCGATATAGCTGGCCTCGCCGATCAACGCCTTGATACCCTCGTCACTGGGCGAGGGCACGAGCGTGACCGCCCGTTCGGTCCCGGTGCGGCGCATATGCTCCTCGATCTGCGCAGGTGTGACGTCGGCCGGGCCGCCCGCGATGATCAGCCGCCAGTCGCCGTGAAGCCGGCCGAGCGCGGCCACGAGGTCGATCAGGCCGGTGATGTTCTTGTTCGAGGAAAAGCGGCCGATATAGATCATCGTCCGGGTCGGCTGTGGCGACCCTGCACCCTGCCACTTGCCGATATTGACGCCATTCTCGATCGTCACCGTCTTGCTCGAGGCGATCTGGTTGAACCGGGCGGCGTCGCTTTCGCTCGAGGCGATGATCCGGTCGTAGGCGAACGACGACGCGCGCGTGACGCTGGCGAAATAGGCGAGCTTCAGCCGGCTGGCGAAATCGGTGTGGAAGAAGCCGCCATGCGTCGAGGCGACCATCGGCCGGCGGTGGAGCGGGCGGGTGAGCGCCATGCCGTCGAAGAACGAATCGATCGCATGGACGTGAACGATGTCCGCCTGACCGAGATGCTGCAGTACGGTGGGTGCGAGCGGATAGCGCGTCGAGCCGCGGAACGGGATCCGCTGCACGGGCACGCCCTGATAGGTGTCGCGCGGCGGCAGAGTCGCGTCGAGACGCGAAAACTGCCGGTCGAGCGTGACCACCGACGTCGTGATTCCGCAGTCCCGTTTGAGCGCGACCGCGAGATTGCTGACGGCGTCTTCCAGCCCGCCAATGGCCGGATAAAATTGACGAACGACGTGAAGAACGTGCATCGGCTTCCCAACGTGATCCAGATTGCCAGCCCCTTTGTCTGATTACGGCCAACCGTCCAGCCCAAAGTCGATGGAGTGTCATGCATGTCCGATAAGCCAGCGCCGGCGCAGCCAAAGCGTTCCCGTGTCGTCATCCTGTCGGCATTTTAGGATTACCGGACGCCCAAGCGCGCCAGCATCCACCAGGTCGCGCATGCGCTGGCGCAGGATGGCTGCGACGTGTCGTTCATCTCGACCCGGTTCAGCCTGATCTCGAAGAAGAAGGGCGATTCGCGCCTGTTCCTGTGGGACCAGGCCAATGCCTAGCACAAGGTGGACGGCGTCAATTGCTATCTCTGGCAGACGCCGCTGCATCCCTTTGCGACCAACAATGCGGTCGCCGATGCGGTGATGGCGAAGCTGTTTCCGCTGTTCGCCAGGCTGCCCAATGCCGATATCGACGGCGCATTCCAGGCGGCGGACTATATCGTCATCGAATCGAGCGTCGCAGCGATCTTCATCGACCGGATCAAGCGGCTCAACCCGACCGCCAAGATCATCTATTACGCTACCGACCGGCTCGATACCGTCGGCGCGCATCCCTATGTCCGCCGCCATCTGGTGAAGAATGCACGGCATATCGACCATGTCTGCCTGCGGTCGACCAAGATGGTGTCGGATTTCCTGTGGGCGAAGGATCGCCTGTACCGCGCCGAATTCGGGATCGATCCCGCCGACTTCGAGACTGTCGGGCCGTCGCCCTATACCGCGCAGCGCAATACCGTCGCGGTCGGGTCGATGCTGTTCGACGAAAGCATGCGGTCGCGCCGCAGTTTCTCGATGTGCATTACCACGTGATCGGCTACGAGAAGAGCTTCAAGGGGCCTGACAATGTGTTCGTCCACAAGGAAATGCCGTTCCGCGACACGCTGCCCTATATCAAACATGCGAGCATCAGCATCGCACCGTACCGGCTGGCGCCGGGGGTCGAGTATCTTGCCGAGTCGAGTCTGAAATTGGGACAATATGAAAATCTGCAGATCCTCGCGGTCTGCCCCGATTTCGCGGTTGGGACGAACCCGTTCCGCGCGGGCTATGTGTCGAACGATCCGGCTTCGATGATCGCGGCGACCGAAAAGGCGCTGGCGTTGGCGGGGCAGGTGCCCGCGCGGCATTTCTCGACCTGGACAGAGGTCGCCGACCGCGTGCTTCGTCCCGAAAACTACCCTGACGCCCGCATCGTCGCGGACTAAATGGGCGGGGCCGGCGCGTCGCCTGCGGGCGCGGGCAGGCCGGCCAACCCTCTCGGATATCGGCGTTTGATCGGTATCGGCACGGATCGCTGGAGCAGCGTACCGGCCCGCCGCATCAGGTGAACCACCTTATTGATGGCCGGCGGTTCATCTTCTAGGAGTTCCGCCGAATATCAATGTCCGTACGACAATCGTAGGGACCAACACCGTCTGAGGGATTATAATGCGCATAGCGATGGTGGGATCGGGTTACGTTGGTTTGGTGTCGGGCGCATGTTTCGCCGATTTCGGACATGACGTGATCTGCATCGACAAGGATGCCGGCAAGATCGCGGCGCTCGAAAACGGCATCATGCCGATCTACGAGCCGGGTCTGGATGCACTGGTGGCGCGCGGCGTCGAGGCCGGGCGGTTGCGCTTCGGTACCGATCTTGCCGCGAGCGTGAAGGGCGTCGACGCGGTCTTCATCGCCGTCGGTACGCCGTCGCGGCGCGGTGACGGTCATGCCGACCTGTCCTATGTCTATGCTGCCGCCGAGGAAATTGCCGGCGCGATCGACGGCTTCACCGCGATCGTCGACAAGTCCACGGTCCCGGTCGGCACCGGCGACGAGGTCGAGCGGATCATCCGCCGGGTCAATCCGGATGCCGACTTCGCAGTCGTGTCGAACCCCGAATTCCTGCGCGAAGGCGCCGCGATCGACGATTTCAAGCGTCCCGACCGCGTCGTGATCGGCAGCGACGACGAGAAGGGTCTTGCGGTCATGCGCGAGATCTATCGTCCACTCGCCCTTGGTCGTTCGCCGCTCGTCGAAATGAGCCGGCGTGCTGCCGAGCTGACCAAATATGCCGGCAACGCGTTCCTCGCGACCAAGATCACCTTCATCAACGAGATCGCCGACCTGTGCGAGAAGGTCGGCGCGGACGTGCAGGACGTTGCGCGCGGCATCGGCCTCGACAACCGCATCGGCTCCAAGTTCCTGCATGCCGGCCCGGGCTATGGCGGCTCGTGCTTCCCCAAGGACACGCTCGCGCTGCTCAAGACCGCGCAGGATCACGACGCGCCGCAGCGCATCGTCGAGGCGGTCGTCGCGGTGAACGACAATCGCAAGCGCGCAATGGGCCGCAAGGTCATCGCCGCCGTCGGTGGCGACGTTCGCGGCAAGACGATCGCGGTACTCGGCCTGACGTTCAAGCCGAACACCGACGACATGCGCGACAGCCCGGCGATCGCGCTGATCCAGACGCTGCAGGATGCGGGCGCGACGATCAACGTCTATGATCCCGAGGGTCATGAGCAGGCGAAGGCGGTCATCAAGGACGTGACCTATTGCACCGGTCCCTATGAGACGATGGAGGGCGCCGAGGCGCTTGTCATCGTGACCGAATGGGACATCTTCCGCGCGCTCGACTTCAAGCGCGTCAAGTCGCTGCTGGCGTCGCCGGTGCTCGTCGACCTGCGCAACATCTATCCGCGCGACATGGTCGAGAAGGCCGGGCTGACCTATCACGCGGTCGGCCGCTGATCGACCGGGACGGGCGGCGCGCCGATCGGTGCGCCGCCTGTCTAACTAAGCCAAGGGCCAGTCCGGTTATTCGACCAGGCTGGCATATTGCATATGATCCGGGTCCCGCATGGTGTCGGGGGGGATGACCGCATCGTCCGTATCGCTGGTGGCTGGTGTGCCCGCGTCGGCACCGGTCGCTGCTGCTGGCGGTGCCGCTGCTGCAACCGCAATACCGGGTTCGCTCGGTCCGGGACCCGAGCTGACGACGACGATTCCCGTCTGTTCGGGCGCTTCGACCGCGGATCCGCAGGCGGCGAGCATCGCCAGCGCTGCGATGCCGACCATGTCGCGCAGGGCGGCGCCGGCGCGCGCGGGTTGGCCACCATCATAAATAGAGTCCGGCAGGACACGGTTCAGGGCATGCGGGCGAGCGGCTGGCGCCGTCGCGCCGGACGCGACGGCGCGATGCACGTCGTGGATCAGGGGCATTGGAAATTCTCCGTTGGCACCTGATCCTTCACTCGGCCGATGCAAAGGAGGTCTCTTCAAACCTGGTTAGCGGCGGGTTTAGGGTAATGCAGATCCTGTTCTATTAAAATCGACCGCTGCTGCCGGGGCCGGCGCGTCCGGCCGGCCGGATCAGCGCCCGGGCAGGGATGGGCGCAGCACGTAGAAGATATAGCCGACACTGGCCGCGAGCACGAGCACGGCGGGGATCGCATAGCCTTCGTTGCCGAGCCAGTTGCTCAGCGCACAGGCGATCGCGGGCGGCAGATAATGCCACACCGTATCGACCGGCTCATCCTCCATCGAGCGTTGCAGATAGAGTAGCGCCAGGCCCGCAAATACCGCGACGCTCAGCCAATCGTAAATTGTTTCCATGATATACTTCCCAAGCCGCCCGGAACCCGGCCGGCGCCACATTCCGTCAGAGGCGATCCCTATGCCCGGTCCTTCTAGATTTTCTCATCGTCTCGGGCAAATGCAGTATCTTGCCCCCGCTCTCGCGGTGGGACTGCCCTGACGACGACCGCGGCGCTGCGCCAGACCCCGAGCGGGCGCGACGTCGAGGCCTGGCTCGCTCGCGACCGAGCAGCTGCAGTCGGGGATCAGTCAGCGTCAGGCGGTGCTGTGCAAGCGAAGATCGACGATGCGAAGGGCTTCGCGCCCGAGGTCAGCCCGACGCCAAATTCTTGAACCGCGCGAGCATCGCCTCGGACAGCCGCATCGGGTCGAGCGGCTCCAGATCGGGGAGATAATAGGACGAGAAGAAGGTGTCGCTCTGCGTGTTGGCGAAGTTGGTGAAGCCGGTGATCGCAACATGGCGGCCATAGCGCCAGGTCGCGAGCAGCTTGGCGCGCTCGACGCGCAGGCTCGGCCGCCAGTCGCTGACGAACCAGAGCAGGATCGTCGACAGCAAGGAGGTGGTGAGCTGCTGGACGACGAGCGCGGTCAGGCCCCAGCCGTTCATCGCGAGGAACAGGCCGGCACCGCCGCCGACGAGCAGCGCGAGGATCGAGCGGATCGCGAGCGGCTTGAACAGCAACTGGCGCGTCATCCACGCCTCATGCGTGCGCGACAGCCCTGAACTGAGCAGTAGCACCGAGGTCAGCCGTAGCGCGAACTCGATCCGCTCATTGTGCATGATCTCCGAGATGAACTGCGCCGACAGCAGCATCAGCGCCGCGCCGATCACCGCGCCGATCTGGATCAGCAGGAAGCAGGCATTGTAGTCGCCGGCGTCGGGCGCACCGCGCGAGACGATCGCGGTGGCGAAGCTCTCGACCGAGATCTGCTTGAACAGCTCGACGAAGAGCAGGCAGGTGGCGAGGATGCCGAAATCGGCGACCGGGACGAACCGCGCGGTCACCAGGAAGACCAGCAGGTTGATGACCTGGACGAGCGCGCTGTTGACGACCGACCAGATTGCGCCGCGTCCGACCTGTTTACTCAGTGAGGGGGCAGCCATAACTCACTCCCACAAATCGTGCGGGAATGTCGCGAGCAGCGCCTGGGGATCAAAGGATATCGGCGGTGCGCCCCCCATTTCGAGCGCTTCGGCGACACTGTTCGCGGAGTCGATGCCGGATCGTCCGGTCCCGCGCGCATAATCGTCATATTTGAACGGCGGTTCGGTCTCGGTCAGGCGGACATGCCGCGCGGGAATGCCGAAGGCCTCGGCGATCACGACGCCGTGGAGCGAGCTTGCGAGCACCAGATCGGCGCCGACGATCTGCTCGACGACCGCGTTCCAGCCGCGCAGCGGCGATACGAACGGCAGGCCGAGCGTCGGCGCGAGCGTGAGGTCGTGGAGGTTGGGGACGAACAGGACCGGCTGGGCGCTCTGCCGCTTGAAGCGGTCGGGGAACAGCGTCGGCAGCAGCAGCGCGGGGTCGCCATAGACCGCCGGGACGTCCAGCCCGCGCTCCGCGAGGAAGGCCGCGGTCAGCGGACCGCGGACCGCGCGGATATCGAGTGCGTCGAACGCGTGACGATCGGCGGGGATCTTGCCGTTGACGCCGGAGCCCTAGACGGTGTCGCCGGTCTTGGCGAAATGCATCACCGATCCAACGGTGAACAGCGTCGCGTCGCGCGCCGTCTCCTCGTCGAGGCTGCGTCCGTGCAGCGCGAGAATACGCTCGGCGACGACCGTCGCCAGCCGGTCGCCGAAATTGATCGCGCTGCCCGCGGGACGCCATTCGAACACGTCGACGCTCGGATAGCGTTCGTCATAGGACGGTGGCGGCGCGTTACGCAGGCGCGAGAGTGCGCGGTGCAGGCGAGGAGGCATAATCTGTTTCATCGCTTCATCCGTTGTCCGAGCGTCGCGGCCAGGAAGGTCGCGTTGCCGACGAGATAGCGAGACGCCATCCGTCGGGGCTCCTGCAGAAGGCGGAAGGTCCATTCGATGCCCGCGCGCTGCATCCAGAGCGGCGCGCGGACGAACTGGCCCGCGGTGAAATCGAGAAAGGCGCCGATGCACAGGATCACCGCACCGACCGCGCCCGCATTGGCGGCCGCCCATTTTTCCTGACGCGGCTGTCCCATGCCCGCGAGCACGAGCCGCGCGCCCGATGCGCGGATCCGCTCCGACAGCGCGGGTGCCTCATCGGCGGTGAAAAAGCCGTGATGGCTGCCCGCGATGCGGATGTTCGGGAAGCGCTCCGCCAGGATCGCAGCGGCCTTCTGCGCGACGCCTGGCGGGCTGCCGAGCAGGAAGACGCCCGTTCCCGCCGGCAGTGCGGCGAGTACCGCGGGCGTCAGGTCGGTGCCGTTGAGATTGGCCGGGAAGCGTGTGCCGTAGAGCAGCCGGCTGGCGATATCGACGCCGCTGCCGTCGTTGAAGAACACGCCCGCCCGCGTCGCGGTCACGAAGGCGGGATCCGCCCGCGCAAGGTTGACGCTGTGCGCATTGCAGAAGCCGAAGATCGCCGGACCGTCGCCTTCTACCGCGGCAACGACCTGTGCAACCGCACCCGGTACATCGGTGGCGACCACGTCGATGTGGCCGATTCGCCGAAGCTCCATCATGCCCACCATGCTCAATCGATCAGGATCGAGCCGAGCACGGGGGTGGCATGCTCCTGCAGCACGGCCGCGGCGTTGCGCAGCGCG
>NZ_LMKZ01000001.1:655477-656927 GCF_001422525.1 Sphingomonas sp. Leaf30
CGAGTCCGAAACACGCCTCGAGCTGTGTCGCGCTGGCGGGGCCGGCATCGAAGATCACCAGCCCATAATGATCGCGCAGCGGATCGAGCGTGTTGGCAAGACGCTGGCGATCGAAGAGCTCTGACGCGTTGGGGACGCTCGGACCCGCCGACAGCAGCGACAGGCCGGGGATCGCGGTGGTCTGGGCGATCGCCTCGACGCGGCCGCCCGACGACAGCAGTGTCGACAGACCGGTGCGGTTGGGCAGGCGGAAGAGCCCGTGCTGACGCGGCGCGCTGATACCGCCATCGACCAGCAGCGTCGAATAACCGGCCTGGGCGCACGCGACCGCCAGATTGGCGGTGAGCACGGTGGTATGCAGCGTTTCGTCGTCGATCCCGATCATCGCGATCCCCTGGAGCGGGGAGCCGTCGGGACGGACGTCGCGCGTCACGATCGCGCGAATGTCGCGCGCTGTGACCGCGATGGGATCGTCGGGCGCGAATGCTGCGACGACGAGCGGATCGACGCGCTCATCGCCTTCGGGCAGGACGGTGAAGCCCTGTTGCAGCTCGATCGCGCGGCGAACCTGCTCCTCGGTCGCAAAGCCGAGTTCGACCGCCGCCTCGCCAAACAACACCCCGGTCTCGGCCTGGCGATGCTCGATCTGGCGATGCGCCTCGGGCGACAGCGACAGCAATTTGCCCAGAAGCTGCCGCTGGCTGGGCGCTTCGGCGCCCGGCGCGACCGCGGGCCGAACGACATTTGCCGTTTCGCTCGAACGAAGCCTCATGACGTCTGCCTTCCACCCAGCAGCGACGCGACGCGCGACTGCGAAAACGATACCGAGCCCAGCACGGGCACACCCATGGCGGTCGCTGCGCCGCTCGACGTCCGCACCCGCGGTCGCCACAGTTCGAGCGCCAGCGCCGTCCCCGCCGCCAGCATTCCGCCCAGCACGAGGCCGAGCGCCAACCGCATCGGCACGTTGGGCGAGGAGGGGAACATCGGCGGCTGCGCGACGTCGAGCTGGACGACGTTGGTCGACGGCGCCTCGCTCTGCAGCCGCATCGTGCCGAGGCGCTGGGTCACGGTGTCATAGGCCGCGCGGGCCGAATCGACGTCGCGCTGGAGCACGTCGAGCTCGGCGCGGTCGCCCGCCAGCGACAGCATCTTGCCGCGCTGCTGGTTCAGCAAGGCGCGCATCTGGCTTTCCTTGCTGCTCGCCGTACCGCTGGCGACGCGCACCGCATTGGCGCTCGTCCCCGTCTCGACCGCGAGCCGGCGACGCAGTGCCGACAGTTCCGCCTCGGCGGCCTGACGCTGCGGGTGGTTCGGACCGAGATCCGCGCTGAGCTGCGCGACTTCGGCCGTCTTGGCTGAGATCTGCGCGCGCAGCCCCTGGACGACACCGGCCGTTTGCACGTCGAGCCCGGTGCTGCCGCCGCCGGCTCGCGCGCCGGCATCCGCC
>NZ_LMKZ01000001.1:657053-768514 GCF_001422525.1 Sphingomonas sp. Leaf30
GCCGAGCAGCTGGCGACCATACCAGGCGTTGACGTCGCCGGTGCCACCGGTGCGCGCACGCCACCGGTCAGCGACCTGCGGATTGTCGGCAAGCTTCAGGTCGCGGACGACCGCGGCGGCGATCGCCTCGCTCTGCAGGACATCGGCCTGGGTCGCGACGAGCGCGACCACGCCATCCTCCGGCGCCGCCTCCCCGGTGACCGACTGGACCGGGCCGCCGTCGAACAGCAGCGAGGACTGCGCGACATAGGTCTTGGGCGTGACGGCCGTCCAGAGTGCGACCAGCACGACGATCAGTAGAATGATCGCCAGCTCGATACGCCAGCGCGCCTTGAGCGACGCGATCAGATCAGCGGGTATTAGCAAGGTTGCTCTCCTGCGGTGCGCCAAGCCGGGCCGCCGTGGTGGAAACAGGGGTCGTCATCAACAGCGCGATCAGCATCTGCGGCGCGGTACTGTCACGGAAATACACGCCATCGTGTTCGCCGTCATTGCCCCGTTCGCGGACCAATGCGGGGTCTAGCATCGAAATGGCACGATCATATCGATCGGTATCAAGCAAAACGACGTCCATTGTCGCGGCGGCGCGGGCCAAGGCCTCGAGCGCATCGCGCTGTTCGATCGTGCAGCCGAGCACGACCTTCGCGAACAGCCGTGCATCGGGCTCGTTCATCTGCGCCCAGTGGCTGAACGCATCGACGAAGCCGGTGCGGGTATGCGCCTTGGTGACGATATCCGCGTCGCTGCTGACAGCGGCGAGCGACGAGTGCCCGGCCAGCATACGCAGGTGATAGGGCGAGCCACAGGCGGCATCGGCGATCATCGCGCGCGCATCGGTATCGAAGCGGACGCCGGTATTGGCCTCGCCGCGTGCGATCAGTGCGTCGACGCTGTCGGCGCCGATCCGGCCCAGCGACACGATCCGCATGTGCCGGCGCAGCGACGGGTGGCCAGCGACGACGTCGGACACGGTCCGCGCGATCCCGACCAGCACGAACAGCACGGGCACGAGCGCGTCGGACAGCAGCTTCATCGCCGCCGCGACGTCGCTCTTCACGCTCGCATCCTCGATCCGGTCGAACTCGTCGAAGATCAGGATCGTCGGCGCGGTGACGCGGTCTGCCACCAGATCGACGAACGCCCGCGGGCCGAAATTGGCCGGCATCTGTTCGAGCTTCTGCGCAAAGGCACGCTGTCCGCCGGGCGCGAAGGCTGCAGGCGGGAGCGCATCGAGATAGAGCCTGATGATGTCGGCGAAGGTCGCATGCGGTTCGCACGCGAAATAGAGCACGACGGCGCCCGACTCATCCGCATGCTCACCGAGCACCCGCACCAGCGACGTCTTGCCCGAGCCACGTGCGCCGTGGATCACCGCATGCTGGTGAAAGTCGAGCGTCGCGGCGAGCAGATGGTCGAGCTCGACCGCGCGTCCGAACAGTTCGCCGCGGGTTCGCACCGGGCGTGCGGCATCGAACGTGTCCGCGATCCTGCGCCGGTCGCCGATCAGCCGCGTCGCGGTGCTGGCCGGGGCAGGATCCGCGGGCAGGTCGACGACCGGCGCGGCGGGCGGGGTGTAGCGATGCGTCAGCTCGATCACGGGGGGCTCGGCCCATCCGCGGCCGTCCAGCCAGCGCGTCAGCGATGCAATCCATGACTTCAACATAATTCTTGTATCTGCCTTGCCGATCCGGGGAGCGGGTACGCGACGTTGCTGCAACGCACAATAGGATTGCCGTACGGCTCCACGGGGCCACTATACCCTGTGATCATTAAGATTTGTGCCGTATCAGGATAGACATTTGCGATTTGTCCCCGGTCTTGTCGGGTTGCACGCTGTACATATACGGCCCCCACAGGGCGCCGCCTGCCCAATAGGTCCAACCGAGCCAGACGTCCGAGCCCGCGTCAAGTGTGCCGAGCACCGCATCGAGCGCGGCGAGGCAGTTCGGGTCGCTGCTCGCACCGAATTCGCCGAGAAATCCCCGTGCCTTATTGGCGCGCAGCCAGGCGGTGGCCGAATCGAATGCCTGTGCGGCGGCCTTTGGCGCCACACATTCCGGATGCGTGCCCGAGGAGTCGGCGTCGGGATATTGGTGCATCTCGAACGCCATGTTGTTCGCCGGGTCGACGAGCGTTTTCAGCGCCTCGCCGTTCGAGTCGCTGCCTTTCGTCCAGGAATGTGCACCCGACCAGTTCGTCCCCGGGACGAGCACCAGATTGCGCGCGCCCGTGGCGCGGATCGCCTGTAACGACGCCTCCGCAATCGGTCGCCACGCCGTGGCGGACAGGCCATTGGGTTCGTTCATCACGCCGAACGCGATACGCTTGTCCCCGGCATAATGGCGGGCGAGGCGGGTCCAGAGGTCGGCGAGCATCGCGCCGCGCGGGTCGATCTGGTCGAGCCGTTGGCCCCGGTATTTGGCGTAATTGTGCACGTCGAGGATGATCAGGCCGAACCCGCCGAGCCCCGCGATCGATTCGTCGAGCCGTGCGAGTTCCGTGGCGTCGATCGGGGCATTGGGCTGCGGTTGCAGCCGTTCCCAGAGAACGGGCACGCGGATCGCGTTCATGCCCGCGGCGACGAAGGGCGCGGTCTCCTGGGGCTTGGGATAGAAATAGTCGAAGCCGTAGCGCCCGGGAATGCGCTTGGAGGCAAAGCCGCCCGTCGCGATGTTGACGCCGGTATAGCGCGGATGCGCGGGTTTGCGCGGCCCTGTCGCGGAGGGGGCATCGGCGGCGGGATCGAGCGTGATCGGCAGACCAGTCCGCGCGGGCGCAATCATGACCGCAACGCCAGCCGTCGCGACCAGCGCAGCGCCTCCCAGCGCAATGAACAGGCCGTTATGTCGCATCGGCACGCCCATCACCCAAGCCGGCGACCCGTGCAAGCATCACTCGACCAACGCCGGGGGAATCGCGACGGCTGGCCCGGGTAGCGGGGTGCCCCGGCGCCGGCGGCGACGGACATGGCGGCGCAGTAGGGCATGGAAAAAAGGCGCCCCGTTGCCGGAACGCCCCCTTCTCAGGCCGTAACCGCAGACGTCAGGCTGCTGCGAAACGGACCTGGCGACAATGAACGCCCAGGGCATCGCATCAAACGAGACATTCCGACCCCCGGAAGCCGATCAACGATTCAGAGCCATTTTTCATTGATGAAGACCGAGTCCTCGGCCTTCAGTTCGCCGTCGAGATCGACCTTCTTCAGCTTCTCGCCGTTGCGGAAGATCGTGACGTTCCGTGTCGATCCGGCGAGCGTCGGACCACCGGCGCGGGCAAGCGCCTGGCGAACCGTCATCCCTGTCTTAAGCGCGAAAGAGCCGGGCGAATTCACCTGACCGTAGATATAGACCACGGGCGCGACCGGAACGAAGAGCGTGTCCTTCGCCTCGAGCAGCGTCGCCGCGCTCCATTCGCCGCTGAGGTCCGACAGGAGGATGCGGTGTTCGACCGGGTCGCCGTCGCGCTTCAGGATTGCAAAGTCCGCGCTTGTCCCACGCGTGCCGCCCGCGCGGGCGAGCGTCATGCCGACGGTCAGCTGCAGATCGAGCGGATAGATGCCGGGAGTTCCGACCTCGCCGAACACGGTCACCGAACTGCTGACGAACTGCGTGACCTCGACATTGACGACGGGCTTGACGAAATAGCCGCCGCTCCGCAGCCGGGCGGCGATGTCCGCGGCCAGTTCTCGCGCGGTCTGGTTGCGGACCTGGACCGCGCCGAGGAACGGCAGGGTGATCGTGCCGTCGTTTTTGACGCGCGTCTTGACCACCTGACCCGGACCCTGGCCGAAAATCGTCACCTCGACCTCGTCATTGGGGGCCAGCCGATACCCGTCGCTGGGCACGGCACCCGCCGGCGCAGGCGTGGGGGGCGCGGTTGGCACCTGCGCCCCGGCGGCAGCAGCGGCCATGAGCAACGGCAGAACAAGCGAATGCGCCATGCGGATCTTCATCATCATCCCCTTAGAAACGGGCCGTGACACCCGCCGATGCGGATGTGGCCGTATAGTCGTAAATCGCATTGTCGGCCGTGCGGCGCTGGTGAGCGACGCTCAGGCTGAGCCGCAGCGACCGGTGAAAATCGAATGCATAACTGCCACCGACCTGGTTCAGTCTGTCCTTGCCCCGTGGTGGCTGAAGCGTGAGCGCCAGATCCTCGCCGCGCGGGTCGCGTCGCGCGCGCTGGGCGAACAACGTGGCGGTGCTACGCGCCGAGAGCAGATAGGACACGTTGAGGTTGTAGCTGTCCGCGATGATATAGGTCGCGCCAAACGAGCTCTGATTCTGCACCGCACGGCGGCCGGAGCCGACGATCGTGAACCGGGGCACCGGTCGTATCGTCACCTGCGCGTCGAACGACGGACCGCTGAAGGACGGCACGGCTGCGCGCTTGGGGTCGGCATGCGTGATGCCGCCGCCAAGCCGGAAGCTGACGCGCGGCGCGACCGAACGTTCGAAGACCAGCTGGACGTCGGTGATCATCGTCGAATCGTCGATCCCGGTCAGATCCTCAATACCCGGGCGCGCGATCTTCGCAACCGAGCCAATGAGCTGCAGCGTACCGAGGCTGGGCCGCCCATAGCCGATCCCCGCGCGCAGCGCGGACTGGTTCGTGTCCAGAACCTTGCGGCTGCTGTTGGTGAGCGACACGCGGTTGACACCCACCGCGGGAAAGAAACCCGCCGCGGCGCGGCAACTCGCGCCGACGTCATAGGCCTGGCGCAGGAAGCTCTCGGTCACCACGGTGTTGGTGTCGCCGAGATCGAACTGCGCGCGTTCGAGCGCCGCGCTGCCGGTCACGCTGCAGGGCGCGCCGACCGGGGTCGTCACGCTCGAGGTCAGGTTGATCCGCTCGCGATCAAGGCCGCTGAACCGGGTGTTGAAATCATAGCCGACCGTGCCGCCGGCGGTGACGCGGGTGCGTCCGAAGATGCGGTTCAGGTTGACAGCCAGCGCCGGCGAAACGCGGATATTGTCGCGCGGCCCGCTCCCGCGCGCGTCGTTGAGACGCAGCACGTTGCTGTCATAGACACTGGTGATCACCGGCACGACACGAAACCGGTCGACATTGCCCGCGACGGGCACGCTGACGGGTGTGTTGACGTTGACCGTCTGTGCCTGCGCACCGCTCACCAAACCGCCAGTCATGGCCGCCGCGAGCGCGACCTTGCCGATCCGTGCAGTTCGCTCGTCTCGAGCCCTTCGCATTGTTTCCCGTCATGTTTTCAATTGCTACCCGCATGATGCGCGGTCGCATTTCGTCCTTCGAGCTATTCCGGCGCTTGTCAAATCGCGACTCGCGGCACCGGGCCCAAGGGCATCGCGTCTCGATAAGTGAAAAGCGCGATCAGGTCGAGTGACGGCGTCGCACGGTGCTGTCCCTTGATCGTACACCGGGTCGCGACGATTCGGGTGTCAGGCCTCGGCGATCAGGCTGAGAACGTCGCCGATCAGGCGTCGCATCGCGTCGCGCGCACCATCGGCATCGCGCGCGGCGATCGCGACGGCGACCGCGGCATGGTCGGCGATGTTCGCGCTGCGCCCCTTGATCCGGTTGGTGAAGCGGATCGAGGTGCGCAGCGCGGTTTCGACCACCGACTGAAACTGTGCGTAGAAGGGATTGCGCGACGCGCGCAGGACGGCGACGTGGAACGCGATGTCCGCGTCGAGCGGATCGTCATAGCTGCGCTCCGCAGCGGCCATCCGCGCCAGCCCCGCCTCGATCGCGACCATGTCCTGTTCGGTGTGGTACAGCGCCGCGAGCGCCGCCGCTTCGGGTTCGATCCCGATCCGCAGCTGGTTGAACTGCTGGAGCAGCTCGACCGAGAATTTGCGGTCCAGCAGCCAGCGCAGCACATCGGTGTCGAACAGGTTCCAGCTGCTCGATGGCTGGACGATCGTGCCCTGTCGCGGGCGCGCGCTGACCAGTCCCTTGGCGGTCAGCATCTTGACCGCCTCACGGGTCACCGATCGGCTGACGCCATGCGCCACCGCGATCTCCGCCTCGGTTGGGAAGGGCCGATCTGTATATTGGCCGGTCACGATGGCCTTGCCGAGCAGGTCGAGCATGCCATGCGTAAGGTTCCGTCCCAGATCCCGATTCTCCAGGGCAACGACGTCGGTCAGCACACGCTCCATAAAGCTTGTGTGGCGCAAACCGGTCCGGCTGTCACCCACTGCAAGCGTCTGGGTGGCGTGGATTGTCATATAATTCTGTCGCGCGTGTGCTGGGAAGGCGCTGCGGATGGGCAAACGGGCAATAACGCTATCCCCGGAAGACCGAACCGCCTAGACGGCGCGCTCCCCGGGGGGCCGCTGACGCGCGGCTGAGAGGTGGGCTGCAGCCCATGACCCGCTGAACCTGATCCGGTTGATACCGGCGTAGGGAGGGCTGGCGGCGCGTCCGTCGTCCCTCCGTGTGGAGTGGACGCAAGACCGTGATGATCCTTCGATTTGACCTGATGACGGGCCGGCCGCCCCGTGTTGCATGCAGTGCGCTGGCAGTGGCACTTGCTGCTGTGGTGGCCTTCGCCCCCGCCGGCGCGCAGACACAGGCGGATTCGCGGGACGGCGCCGACCCGGTCGATATCCGCGTGGTCGGCCTTCTTGATCCCGAGGGGCTGCTCCCCGATCAGACGGTGCCCAAGTCCGAGAGCGCGATCGCCGCGGCGTTCATCACCAAGCAGGCGCCGACGCTCAACGCGTTCCAGCTTGTCAACCTGCTGCCGGGCGCGACCGTCGCGTCGAGCGATCCCTACGGCCTGTCGACCAGTTCGAGCCTGACGTTGCGCGGGCTGGGGCAGGACGAGATCGGCGTGACGATGGAGGGCGCGCCGCAGAACGACATCGGCTATTATTATGCCTATCCCTCGCAGTTCGCCGATACCGAGAATCTGCAGCGCATCGCGCTGGCGCAGGGCGCGGTCGATATCGCGTCGCCGACGCTGGGCGGCGCGGGCGGGTCGCTGTCGCTCTGGCTCGACGATCCGAATGAGGCGCCGCGCGGGCTCGTCGACCTGTCGATCGGATCCTATGCGGCGCGGCGCGGCTTCGTCCGGCTCGATAGCGGGCGGATCGGCCAGACGGGGTTGCGGGCCTTCGTCTCCTATTCAAACACGCGCGCCAGCAACTGGCGCGGTGCCGGCCATGACACGCGCCAGCATGTCGATGCCAAGCTGCTCGGCGAATGGGGCAACGGCAACCGCGCGAGCCTGGCGCTGTCGTTCAACGATGCGAACTCGTCGACCTATCGCAGCCCGACGCTCGCCGAATGGCGCGCGCAGGGACGCGATTTCAACTTCGATGCGCGGTACAGCGCGGGCAACACCAATTACTGGCGGCTGTACCGCGCGCCGTTCCGCAACCTCTATGCGTCGGCGCCGGTGCATCTGGCGCTGGGCGCGGGGGTGACGCTCGACAGCACCAGCTATCTGCAGTTCGGTTACGGCAATTCGCCCTATGGGACGCAGCTCGGTACGACCGGTAACTTCCTGGGTATCGAGCCGCTCGCCGACCCGATCGCGCTGCCGGGTGCGGTCGACGGGGTCGCGACGGTGCTGGGCAATTATACCGGCGACCAGCGCCGCGTGGGCACGGTCAACACGCTGACGATCGAGCGCGGCATCCACCGGCTGACCGCAGGGCTGTGGTTCGATCACGGCACCGACCGCGTCGTCCAGTCCTATACCGCGGTCGGTGCCGACGGCGAACCGGCCGATCGCTGGGGGTATCGCGCAAAAGCGATCCGGACCGCCGACGGCCGGCTGCTCGCCTATGAGAACCAGCGGACCGTGACGGTCACCAAGGCGGCGTTCCTGGCCGACCATATTACGCTGACCCCGCGTCTCGCAGTCGATATCGGGTTCAAGGGCGTCAATGTCCTGCGCAGCGGGCGCAACTACCTGCCGGGCCCGCAGGACCGCGTCCGTCTCGACAGCTTCGCCGCGCTGCCGCGGGCGGCGGTGCATTACGAGATCGACGACCGGCAGCAGCTGTTCGCCAATATCACCACGAACTTCCGCACGCCGAACGAGTTCACGCTCTACGACAGCTATGCGGGCGGTGCGCTGGTCAGCGCGGGGACGACCGCGCTGAAGAACGAATATGCGGTCTCGCAGGAGCTGGGCTATCGCTATATCGGCCCCGCGCTGTCCGCATCGGTGACGGGGTTCCATTATGATTTCCGGAACCGCCAGCTGGCGACGGTCATCAACAATGGTGGCGCGCTGGTCAATTCGACGCTGAATGCCGGGGGACAGAGTTCCTACGGGATCGATGCCGAGATCGACTATCGCCCGGCGCGCGGTGTCAGCGTCTATGTCTCGGGCGAATATCTGCGCGCGCGGATCAGCGACGACCTGCCGGTCGGCGACGACTATCTGCCGACCCGCGGCCGGCATGCGGTCTCGAGCCCGACCGTGCAGATCGGTGGCGGCGGGACCTATGACGACGGACGGCTGTTCGGCAGTGTCGCGGTGAAATATGTCGGGCGGCAATATGCGACCTTCGTCAACGACGAGAGCATCAAGGGCTATGCGACGCTCGACCTGTCGGTCGGCGTGCATCTGGCGTCGATGCTCGACGGCAAGCGGACCGACCTGCGGCTGAACGCGATCAACGTGACCGATCCGCGCGTGCTGGCGGGGGTGCAGTCGGTCTCAACCAATGCGCGCGACGTGATCGGGCGCGGGGGGACGCTGATTTCGGGATCTGCGCCGACCTATTATGTCGGGAGTGGTGCGGCCGTCATGGCGACCATCTCGCGCGGCCTGTGACCGGTGCGGGCGCGATGATCGGCGCGGGCTCGCCGGCGGTGCATCTGGTCCACGGGATGGGTACCGACATGGCCGCACCGAGCTGGCCGGCGATCACCGCCGAGGAAGCCGCGACGGTGGTCGCGCAGTTTCCGGCCGCCGGTCCGCTCGAGCACGTGCACTGGCATTCGCCGCGGCCCTTCTCCGCGGCGGCGTTGATCGAGACCGGGCAGGGGATGTTCCTGCTCAAGCGGCATCACCGCCGGATGCGGACGCCCGATCAGCTGGGCGCGGAACACCGGTTCATCGCGCACCTGAGCCCGCACATTGCGGTGCCCGAGGTCATGACGCTCGCCGCCAGCGACAGCGGCGCGCCGGCCCGCGGCGACTGGACCTATGAACTGCATCGCAAGGCCCCCGACGTCGACCTGTATCGCGACCGGCCCTCCTGGACGCCGTTCCTGTCGCTGGCGCAGGCGCGGGCGGCGGGCGTGGCGCTGGCGCGGCTGCACCGGGCGTCGCAGGGGTTCGATGCGCCGGCGCGACCGCCACAACCGCTGGTCGCCAGCTTCACCATCCTGCCCGATCCCGACCCGATCGCGGCGACGGAACGCTATGTCGCGGCGCGGCCGGCGCTCGCCGCGTTCCTCGCCCCGCGGTCGTGGCGGCGTGAGCTCGCGTCGCTGTTCACGTCGCTCGGCGACGGGTTGCAGCCGCGGCTCGCCGCGCAGCCGCCCTTGTGGACGCATAATGACTGGCATCCCTCCAACCTGCTCTGGGAGGCGGAGGACGTGCGGACCGTCATCGATTTCGGGCTGGCGGACCGGACCTGCGCGCTGCACGACCTGGCGATCGCGATCGAACGCAGCGGTGTCGCCTGGCTGGCGCTCGGGCAGGGCGAGGATGCCGCGATCGGCCAGCCCGAGGCGGCGTGCGCGCTGCTGGCGGGCTATGCGGCGACGACCGCGTTCGATGCGGAGGACCGGGCGACGCTCGTCCGGCTGCTGCCCCTGGTACACCTCGAATTCGCCTTGTCGGAGGTCGCGTATTTCGCAGGGGTGCTCGGCGACATGAGCGCGGCGGCGCTGGCCTGGGATGGCTATCTGATCGGCCATGCGGCGTGGTTTCTGTCCGCGCCGGGGCAGGCGTTCCTCCGCCGGATCGCCGATGCGGAGAACGGCGCATGACGATGCTCGAGATCGCCGCGGTCGCGGTCAGTTTCCTCGGCATCTGGCTGACCGCGGTGCGGCGGCTGTGGTGCTGGCCGGTCAACCTGCTTGCCTGTGCGCTGTACTTCAAGCTGTTCCTCGACGTGCGGCTCTATGCGGACATGATGCTGCAGGCGGTGTTCGCGGGTGCGCTGGTCTATGGGTGGCGCAACTGGACGCGCGGGCGGCAGGATGCGGGCGACGTCGCCGTCGTGCCGCTACGGCCGATCCCCGCGCTGGCGGGGCTTTGCGCCGGTGCGGGTGCCGCGATGGCGATCGGCTTTGTCATGAGCCGCTATACCGACGCGGCGCTGCCCTGGATCGATGCGACGCTGAGCAGCTTCAGCCTGGTCGCGCAATATTGGACCGCGCGGCGGCACAGTGCGAGCTGGCTGCTGTGGATCGTCGTCGACATCGTCTATGTCGGGATGTTCGTCGTGAAGGGTCTGATGCTGACCGCGGGGCTCTATGCGGCGATGATCCTGCTCGCGCTGCTGGGCTATCGACAGTGGCAGGCGGCGCGTCAGAACCAGGCGCGCACACCGAGCGCGAGCGAGACCCCGCCGGTCGTATCGCCATCGCTGCGCGCATAACGCGCGGTGGCACCATAGCGCCGTTCCCAGGACAGTCCGACATAGGGCGCGAATTCGCGGCGGATCTCGTAGCGCAGTCGCAGGCCCAGTTCGGCGGTGGATAGCCCCGCGCCGATCCGGCTGCCAGGCATGTCCTGCGCGGCGAGGTTCAGCTCGACACGCGGCTGGAGGATCGCGCGCTGGGTGATGCGCTGGTCGTACCAGGCCTCCGCACGCGCCAGCACGTCGCCCTTGTCGGACAGGAACAGCGTGCCCTCGACGTCGAACCAATAGGGCGCCAGACCCTCGACCCCGAGCGCGGCATAGGTCCGTTTGGCGCCTGCGCCGAGATCCTGGCGGACGCCCGCCTGCAGGTTCCAGTACGGGTCGAGCGCGCGCGAATAGAGCGCCTGCACTTCGGCGGCCTCGACCCGGTCGCCGAAACCGCCTTCGCCTTCGGTTTTGACGACCAGCCTATCGATATCGCCGCCGAACCAGCCCGCGCCGTCCCAGCGATAGCCGTCGCGACCGCTGCGAACCTGCACCTCGGCGAGGTTGAAGAGGATCTGGCTGAAGCGCATGCCGCCATGTTCGTCGCGCATCATCCGGTTGGCCGTCGCCATCGTCGCGGAATCGTAGAAG
Organism: Sphingomonas sp. Leaf30; assembly: GCF_001422525.1. Classification (NCBI taxonomy): domain Bacteria; kingdom Pseudomonadati; phylum Pseudomonadota; class Alphaproteobacteria; order Sphingomonadales; family Sphingomonadaceae; genus Sphingomonas; species Sphingomonas sp. Leaf30. The sequence continues at coordinate 668,228 of NZ_LMKZ01000001.1, forward strand.
CGCGCCGCCGCGAGCGTGGTCGGCGGGGCGGGTGGTGGCGCGGTGCCGGCGGGCTGGTCGGTGCCCGTCGGCGCGGCGGAATCGTCTGACGCGGGCGGGGCGCAATGGCCCATCGCGGCGTGTTCGGGCGGGCAGGGGTCGGCGGCGGCTGGGATGGCTGGGGGTGGCGGGGCCGCGCCAGTGGCGGCGGGTTGGCAATGGCCCATTGCGGCATGCTCGGCCGAGCAGGCGGCGGTCGGGGACATGTCCATCGCCGGCATCGCCGATGCGGCGGGCTTTGCGGTCTGCGCGCGCGCCGGCGCCGCCTTGCGCGCCGGCGCCGCCTTGCGCGCCGCGGGTTTTGCCGGGGCGGTCTTTTTGGGTGCCGGCCCTTTTGATGCGGGCTTTTTGGGCGCGGGTTTGGCGGGCATCGCCATGCCGGGCATCTTCATTCCGTGCATCTCGTGCATCTGTGCCGCGGCGGGCGTGGCCGTGACGGTCGCGAGGAAGAGAGCGAGCGTCTTCATGCCGCTGCTCCCGCTTCGTCATCGGGGCGGACGGTGACGACCTGCATCATGCCCGCGTGCATGTGGTAGAGCATGTGGCAATGGAACGCCCAGTCGCCGACGGCATCGGCGGTCAAGTCAAAGGTCGCGGTGCCGCCGGGGGCGACGTTGATCGTATGCTTGCGCGGCGCATGATCGCCGTGGCCGGTCACCAGCTCGAAGAAATGGCCGTGCAGATGGATCGGGTGCGCCATCATCGTGTCGTTGACCAGGGTCACGCGGACGCGTTCGCCCTGGCGGAACGGGATCGGCGCCTTGACCTCGTTCAGCTTCACGCCGTCGAACGCCCACATATAGCGTTCCATGTTGCCGGTCAGGTGGATCTGCAGCTGTCGCGTCGGCCCGCGCAGGTCGGGATTGCGGTCGAGCGCGACGAGATCGCGGTACACCAGTACGGTGTGACCGGTGTCGCTCAGGCCCTGTGGCGGCTCGCCGGTGCGATCCATCGGCATCGGCGCGACGGTCTGCACGGTCGGCGTCTTCGGCAGGCCCGGTGCGTTGGCAAAGTCGCGCATGCTGTGGCTCATGGCCGGCATCGGTGCCTCGCCGGCAGGAGTTTGCGCAGGCTTGTCCATGCCCGGCATCGTGCCGTGGTTCATCCCCGCCATGCCGCCCATCGCGCCATGATCCATCGCGGCCATGTCGCCCATGCCCATGTCCTTCATGGTCGCGAGCGGGCGTTTGCGCAGTGCCGGGACCGCAGCGACCATCCCGATGCGCGGCGTCAGCGTGGCGCGCGCCATGCCCGACCGGTCCCAGGCCTCGGCGACGAGCGTGTGGGCGACGGGCACGGCGGGTTCGACGATCACGTCGTAGGTTTCGGCGACCGCGATCTGGAACTCGTCGACCGCGACGGGCCGCACGTTCTGGCCGTCGGCCTGCACGACCGTCATCTTCAGCCCCGGAATACGGACGTTGAAATTGGTCATCGCCGAGGCGTTGATGATGCGCAGGCGGACGCGCTCGCCGGGCGTGAACAGCGCGGTCCAGTTGTCCGCGGGGCCATGCCCGTTGACGAGATAGGTGTAGGTTGCGCCCGTGACGTCGGACACGTCGGTCGGGTCCATCCGCATTCCGCCCCACATCCGCCGTTCGGCCGCCGGCTGATCCCGGCCCGCGAGCAGGCCGCCAAGCGTCTGCTTCTGATAGTTGAAATAGCCGCCCTGGAGCTTCAGCTTGCGAAAGATGGCGTGCGGGTGAAGCGGGCTGTGATCCGACAGGACGATCACATGTTCGCGGTCCGACACGATCGGATCGGCGCCGGCGGGATCGATCACGATCGGGCCGTAATGCCCCATCTGCTCCTGCAGCCCCGAATGGCTGTGATACCAATAGGTCCCCGCCTGCACGACGGGGAAGTCGTAGGTGAAGGTGGTTCGCGCCGGGATGCCGGGAAAGCTGATCCCGGGCACGCCGTCCATCTGGAACGGTACGAGCAGCCCGTGCCAGTGGATCGACGTCTCCTCGTCGAGGCTGTTGGTCACCGACAGCCGCACCTGCTGCCCCTGTTTCAGCCGGATCAGCGGCGCGGGGCTGGTGCCGTTGATGCCGATCGCGTGGCTGCGCGTGCCGTCGATCGTCCGCGTCAGATGCGCCACGGTCAGCGCGATATCGGTGCCGGACAGCACCGGCAGCGGGGTCGCGATCCCCGCGGACACGGGCTGGGCCCAGGCGGGGAACCAGGGCAGCGCGAGCGCGCCGCCGCCAAGCGTGGCGTCGCGGAGGAATTGGCGGCGGGTCGGTCGGGTCATGCGGATCCTCGGGCCGGGAGCGGCCACGTCTGTCAGGTCATACGCCGCCGATCGGCTTGCCCCTCATGACGTTAGACAAATCAGGCCGCGGCGGCGAGCGCGGCGCGGGCGCGGCGGATCCGGGTCTCGACCGCCTTTGCGCTGATCCCCAGCGCCTGCGCGGCCTCTGCCTGGCTCAGCTCGTGGATCGTGCACAGCAGCAGCGGCTCGCGCAGCGGGGCGGGGAGCCGTGCGATATCGGCCATCGTGCGGGCGAGGTCGTCGCGACCGATCGCGTTCGTCTCCGTATCCGCCGCCCCGTCCGCGACCCGCTCGCCCGCCTCGATCGGCAACACGCGGGCGAGCATATGGCGGACACGGCGGCGACGGTGCCAGTCGCGGCATTTGTTGATCGCGATCCGCGCAAGCCACGCGCGCAGCGACCGGTCGCGGTCATAGCGGGACAGCGCGGCGTGCGCCGCGACGAAGCTCTCCTGCAACAGGTCGAGCGCCTCGTCGGGATCGCCGATCTGCGCGAGGATCAGGCGGTAGAGCGGCTGCTTGTGCCGTCGCATCAGCGCCGCGAACGCCGCCTGCCGATCCGCCGTCGGCCCGGCGAGATGCGCGGTGACCAGCGCGGCGTCGTCATAGGCATCGAGATCGATGCTCGTGCGGCGCGCGGTCCTGTCGGGGCGGGGCGGGATCAATGCGCGGGGGTCAGCGCCTGCACGACGACCCGGTCGAACGCCGCGGTCTGGTCGGCGCGCATCACGCCGCGCATCGCAAAGACGTGCGCGAGCGTCGCCTTTTGCAGCGCGCCCATCGTCCGGTGCGATCGGTCGACCGCCGCGGCGACCGCGGGGCCATTGGCATGTTCGCGCTCGATCGCGGCGGCGAGACGGACATTGTCGGCACGCAGCTCCGCTTCCAGGGCTGCGCGGCGGACCGCGAACTCGGCCTCGAGACGGTCGAGCGCTGCCTCCTGCGGGGCGTCGAGCACCACGCCGCGGTGGAGCAGCGTGTGGAGTTCGGTGCCGTGCGCTGTACCCGGCGTCCGGATCCAGCCGCCGATAAACACACCGGCGATCGCCGCGAGGAAGGCGAGGACGATCGTCGGTGCCGCACGACGGACCACGGACGTCACTGCCCGAGCAGCAAGGTCGAGGGAGCAAGCGCGCCGTCGATTCCGATCGGGATCGACGCCTGCGCAGGCGCGCCATGGCCGATCGGTGCCGCCCCGCCGATCAGTCCCAGCACCAGCGCCGTACCGACCGACCACCGCCCGACCAGGAGGCTGGTGTGCCGACTGCGCGCATTCTCCGCGATGCTCTCGAACACCGACGCCTCGACGCCATCGAGCGCACGCGGCACCGGCATCGCCGCCAGCCGGGTCAGTCCTTCATCGACAGGATCCTGCATCGTCCGCTCCCTCTGCATCCAGACATACGCACCGCCGCGCGCGATCCCGCATGATTTTTGCCCGCTGGCGAGAATGGGTTGCCGCCGCCGTGTCGTCGTTACTGCTTGAAGCAGTGCGCCCGGTGCCATTGCAGGAAATGGGGGTGCGGCCGATCGGCGGCGCGGGCCGGCGCGGTGGCATAGCCGCTCGCGTTGACGACCCCGCGGATCGTGTCGGGATCATTGGCCTGGCGCGATACGAGGATGGCGAGATCATCGGCGAGCGACAACAGCCCGCGATCGAACATCCAGTGCGCGGTGCCCGACAGCGCGAGCCCGTTGCTGACGATATCGGGGCCGCTCGCCTCGACCGGGCGGATATGCGCCGCCTCGACCTCGGCGCGGCCGCCGCCGTTGATCAGCTTCAGCCCTGTGATCGCGCAGCGTTCGTCATAGGCGCGCAGGACGGTGCGGCGAAATATCCGGTCGCGGACTATCCGGGAGGTGAGGCTGGCGATGCGCGGACGCTCGCCCTCGATCAGGAACGGGCTGCGCTCCTCGTGCCAATGGCCATCATCTATTGTGTCGGCCACGGCATCGCCGGTGCGCGGCAGCAGCGGTGTCTCGTCGTCGAGGCCGAGGGTGACGATGCGGTTGAAGTCGGCAGCGGAGATCGGGCGCACGGCGGACTGGGCGCGTCCGGATATCCGCCCCTGATCGTTGAGAACGCCGCGTTCGACTGGACCGTCGGCGCCAGAAAAGGGCACGGGGGTGGCAAAATCGAGATAGGAGCCGGGCTCGATCAGCGCGAGATACATCGCCGGCGTCGACGGATCGGGGATGATCCGCTCGACCTTGGCGACCGCGAAATAGCCGCGCGTGGCGGCGACCTTGCGCGGTTCGTAATAGAGGATCCAGTCGCCGATACTGGGCTGCGCACGGCTCAGATACTGGGCGGGAAACTGGTATTGTTCGGCCGGGCTGTCGTCGTAGATCGAGTCCGAGCGGTGAATGAAAACGCCAAAGGCCATTGCTGACTTTAGCGCATCACTTCAGATCCACCAGCCGTGACCGCGCCTACCTAGAGCGGAGGATCAGGCGAACATTTCCATCTGGCGCGGCTTCGGCGCGACGATCGGGCGGAGTTCGGCGCGGTCGGACAGTGCGACCGGGCGCCAGTCCTCGGCGATGATGAACGGGCGGATCTTGGCGACCGACACGGTCAGCCGCGCGATATCGGCAAGGTGGAGGCGGCGCCAGCGGCGGCTGGTCAGGATGCCGTTGACCGCCTTCACGCCGAGCCCGGGGACGCGGAGCAGCATCTCGCGCGGCGCACGGTTGACGTCGACCGGGAACGATCCGCGGAACTTGAGCGCCCAGGCAAGTTTCGGATCGATGTCGAGCGGGAGCATGCCGGTCGCGTCGTCGGCTGCGGCGACGACCTCGTGCGGCTGGAATTCGTAGAAGCGCATCAGCCAGTCGGACTGATAGAGCCGGTGCTCGCGCATCAGCGGCGGGCGCTGCAGCGGCAGCACCGCACTGGCGTCGGGGATCGGGCTGAACGCCGAATAATAGACGCGGCGAAGACCGAACCGGTCGTACAGTGTCGAGGCCTTGCGGACGATGTCGCCATCGGTCGCGGCATCGGCGCCGACGATCATCTGCGTCGACTGGCCCGCGGGGGCGAAACGCGGCGCGGACTTGTACTTGGCCTTGGCGTCCTTGCCGTCGACGATCGAGGCCTTGACCTCGCGCATCGCGGTCTCGATCCGGACGCCGTCCTTTTCGGGGGCGAGCCGCTTGAGCCCGCCTGCGGTCGGCAGCTCGACGTTGATCGACAGGCGATCGGCGTAGAGCCCCGCCTGGTGGACGAGCTCGGGATCCGCGTCGGGGATCGTCTTGAGGTGGATATAGCCGCGGAAATGATGATCCTCGCGCAAGCTGCGCGCGACCTCGACCATCTGCTCCATCGTGTAGTTGGACGAGGCGATGATCCCCGAGGAGAGGAACAGTCCCTCGATATAGTTGCGCTTGTAGAAGGCGATCGTCAGGTCGACGACCTCCTTGGCGGTGAAGCGCGCGCGGCGGACGTTCGAGCTCTTGCGGTTGATGCAGTAGTGGCAGTCGAAGATGCAGCTGTTGGTCAGCAGGATCTTGAGCAGCGAGATGCAGCGGCCATCGGGCGCATAGGCATGGCAGATGCCCATGCCCTCGGTCGAGCCGAGCCCCTTGCCGTCCTTCGAATTGCGCTTGGCAGTGCCCGACGACGCGCAGGATGCGTCATACTTCGCGGCATCGGCCAGGATCTCGAGTTTCTCACGGGTGTCGAGCTGGGCCATGCGTTCATCTTACGTTCCGCGCATGGGCCTGTCGATTGATGCGGATCAACTGTCCGGGGGATTATCCAAACAGCCCAGCGACGTAGCGGATGATGTCGACGAAGCTGCCGAGGCTGATCGGGAGGAGCATCAGCGCGAGCGCATAGACGAGGAGCATGCGGCTGAGCGCCTTCTCATGGCGGAAGGCGGGCTTGCGCGGCGGGAGATCGTCCTTGCGCGGCCAGATCGTCGAGTCGTCGAGGAACATCCGACCATTATAGCGCGATTGCGCGCGTTTCGCAGCGGGTGACGCCATTATGCCGCGACGAGGATGGTGGCGGCCTGAAGATCGACCGAGACGAGGCGGCTGACCCCGGGTTCGATCATCGTCACGCCGAACAGCCGGTGCATGCGGCTCATCGTGACCGCATTGTGCGTGACGACGAGGTAGCGCGTGGCGGTGTCGCGCGCCATCCGGTCGAGCAGGTCGCAGAAGCGGTCGATATTGGCGTCGTCGAGCGGCGCGTCGACCTCGTCGAGTACGCAGATCGGCGCGGGATTGGTCAGGAACAGCGCGAAGATGAGTGCGACCGCGGTCAGCGCCTGCTCGCCGCCCGACAATAGGGTCAGCGACTGGAGCCGCTTGCCGGGGGGCTGGGCGAGGATCTCGAGCCCCGCCTCGAGCGGATCGTCCGAATCGACGAGCTCGAGATGCGCGCTGCCGCCATTGAACAGCGTTGCGAACAGCCGCTGGAAATGGCCGTTCACCGTCTCGAACGCCGCGAGCAACCGCTGTCGCCCCTCGCGGTTGAGCGTGCCGATCGAGCCGCGCAGCCGGTGGACCGCCTGACCCAGCTCGTCGCGGTCGGCCGCATTGCCGACCGCCTCGGTTTCGAGTGCGGCGAGCTCTTGGTCGGCGACGAGGTTGACCGCGCCGATCCGCTCGCGCTCGGCGGTCAGGCGGTCCTGTGCGCGGCTCTCGTCCGCAGGGGTGCGGACATCGGCGGCCGCGAAGTCGAGGCGTTCGGGCAGGACGGGGGCGGGGCAGGCGAAACGCTCGCCCGACAGCCGCCCTAGTTCGCGGCGCTGCTGCTCCTGTGTGTCGACACGGACGAGCGCGCCGGCGCGGTGCTCGCGTGCCTCGGCGAGCGCTTCGGCCGCGCGGCGATGCGCGTCGTCGGCGGTGCGAAGCGCGGCTTCGGCGGCGCGTTCGGCGGTCTGGAGCGTGTCGGCGTCCGCGCGCGCGGCGGCGTGCTCGGTATCGAGCGTGGCGATCGCGGCATCGAGGGTGGCGGGGCGGTCCGCGAGTGCCTCTGCATCGGCGGCGACGTCGCGGGCGCGGCGGTCCAAGGCGGTGATGCGGGTTGCCGCTTCGCCTGCGCGCGCACGCCAGCTGCGGATATCGGCCTGCGCGGCGGCGAGGCGTTCGCGCGTTTCGGCGCGCAGCCGGTCCTGTGCGGCGCGGTCGCTGCGCGCCTGTGCGACCGCGCCGCGGCGGGCCTCGGCGTCGCGGTGGAGCGTCGCGACCGCGTCGGCGCTGATGCGGCCGTCGGGTAATGCGGCGGCCGCGGCCTCGGCGGCGGCGAGGTCCGCGGCGGCGTCGGCCTGTTCGGCATGTACGCGGTGCGCGCGCTGGTCGAGATCGGCACGCTGTCCGGCGCGGCGTTCGAGCGCCGCGGCGGCGCGATCCTCGTTGCGTTGCGAGTCACGGATGCGGGTCTCGGCGGCGGACAGGTGGGCGCGGGCGTCCTGGGCGGCTTGGCGGTGCGCGGCGATCCGTTGGTCGATCGCGGTGCGCGCCGCGTCATGCACGGCGAGCGTGGCGGCGGCGGCGGGCCGCGCGGCTTCCAGCGTGTTCAGGCGATTGCGACGTTCGAGCCGTTCGGCAGCCGCGGCGCCGCTGCCCTGTGCGACGAAGCCGTCCCAGCGGCGCAACACGCCGTCGCGGGTGACGAGGCGCTGGCCGACCGCGAGCGGCTGGCCGTCGTCACGGTCGGTGACGAAGACCTGGGCGAGCCGGCGCGCGAGGGACGCGGGTGCGTCGACGTCGGCGGCGAGCGCGGTGGTGCCGGGCGGGCGCGCGGGATCGCCGGGCGCGGGCGTCGCGCCGGCCCAGGCGGCGGGGTCGGTATCCAGATCGTCGCCGAGCGCGGCGGCGAGCGCGCGCTCCCGCCCCGGCATGGCGGTGACATGGTCGAGCAGCCGGTCGCGGCCGCTGCGCTGGGTCGCGCGGGTGAGCGCGGCGGCCTCGCTGTCGAGCGCGGCGAGCTCGACGCGGGCGGTGGCGCGCGCGGTCTCGGCGGCATCGCGCAAACCACTTGCGGCGCGTTCGTCGCTATCGGCCTGCGCGAGCGCGTGGCGGGCGGCGGCGGCGTCCTCCAGCGCGGCGAGACGCGCCTCGGCGGCGGCGGCGCGATCCGCCTCAAGCGGGGCGGAATCGCCAAGTGCGCGGTGCGCCGCATCGATCTGCGCTGTGTCGCGTGCGGCGCGATCGGCGCGGGTGCGCGCGGCAGCGAGCGCGGCGGCGGCGACCCGCGCCTCGGCGACATCGCTCGCATGGCGGGTCATCGCCTGCGCCAGCGCGACCTCGACGTCGCGCGCGGCGCGTTCGGCCTCGGCCTGCGCGGCATCGAGCGCGGGAAGCGCGGCGGTGGCGGCGGCGATCGCGGCATCGAGCGCGGCGATCTCGGTCGCGAGGCGGGCGAGCGCGTCGGCGGCGTCGCTGGCGAGGCTACCCTCGCGCAGCCGGTCCTCGGCGATACGGCGGCGCGAGTCGGCGAGATCGGCGAGGCGGCGGTCGAGCGCGGTGCGTTCGGTCCGCAGGCCGGCCAGCCTATGGCCGGTGTCGGCGGCATGGTCGCGCGCGGCGAGCGCGGCGGCGCGAGCGGTGGCGACCGCGGCGGCGTCGTCGTGCTGCGCCTTCGCCGCAAGGGATTCGGCGGCGGCAGCGGCGGCCACCCGCGCCTCGGACTGCGCGGCGTCGGCGGTCGCGGCCTCGGCGGCGGCAGCGGCGTCGCGCCAGCGCGCGAAGATCGTCCGTGCCTCCGCGACGCGGATCTGGTTCGACAGCAGGCGATAGCGTTCGGCGGCGCGCGCCTGGCGTCTGAGCGCGGCGGCGCGTGCGTCCTGATCGGCGATGACCGCGTCAAGCCGTGCCAGATTGGCCTCGGTCGCGCGAAGCCGTGCCTCGGCATCCTTGCGGCGAACATGGAGTCCGGCGATCCCGGCGGCATCCTCGAGCATCGCGCGGCGGTCGGCGGGCTTGGCGGCGATAACCGCACCGATCCGGCCCTGGCTGACCAGCGCAGGGCTGTGTGCCCCGGTCGCGGCGTCGGCGAAGAGCAGCCCGACATCCTTCGCGCGGACGTCGCGGCCGTCGATCCGGTAGGCGGACCCTGCGCCGCGTTCGATCCGGCGGACGATCTCGCGTTCGTCGGCGCCGTCGGGACCGGCGATCTCGGCGAGGATCGAGACCTCGGCAAAATCGCGCGCGGGGCGGGTCGCGGTGCCTGCGAAGATCACGTCGTCCATGCCCGCACCGCGCAGCGACTTGGCGCTGGCCTCACCCATCGTCCAGCGCAGCGCCTCGAGCAGGTTAGACTTGCCGCAGCCATTGGGGCCGACCACGCCGGTCAGCCCGGGTTCGATCACCAGGTCGGCGGGTTCGACGAAGCTCTTGAACCCGGTGATGCGGAGGCGTTTGATCTGCATGGCGCGCGCTCTCCCTTCACGATTGGCGAGCGCAGCGCGCTTCTGGTCTCCCGCGAAGGCAGCAGCCCGGACTGGGTCCCCGCCTTCGCAGGGAAACACTCCGGGCTGCCAAATGCCCGCCGGACGGGATGCGGCTTACGCGCCGGCGGCCTTGAGCGCCTTTTCCATCTCGCTCCACGACAGCACGTTTTCCATCTTCTTGCCGTTCAGCAGGAAGGTCGGCGTGCCGGTGACCGTGCCCGACTGCATCGCGTTTTCGGTCGGCTTGGCCATGATCTCGAGCTGCTTCTGGTCGGCGAGGCAGGCGCGCGCCTTGGCCTCGGGGATGCCGCGCTGCTTGACGAAGTCGATCGCGCCCATGTGCTCGGCGAGCTTGGTCGCGACCGCGGTCGGGGCGAGATTGGCAAGGCTCTGCTGCATCGCCGGGGGCATCGTCTGGAGCTTGTCGAGGAAGGCGTTCTGGTTCTGGTACATCTGCTCGAGGATCGGGAAGAACGGGGCGGTCCCGCCGCACTGGCCGAGCAATGTCAGCGCGACGTCGGGCGCGCCGTGGACAAGAAAGTCGCGGAATTCGAAGCTGACCTTGCCGGTCGAGACGTAGTTGTCGGTCAGCGGCTTGAACGCCTCGCGGCCGAACGCGCCGCAGGTCGGGCAGGAGCGCGCGCCATATTCGACCAGCTTGATCGGGGCATTGGGGTTGCCCATCAGATAGCCCTCGTCGGTCTTGACGACGGTCTCGGTCCAGTTCTGGCCGGCGGGGGCGGTCGCCGCGGCGACGGGGGCTGCGGCCTGGGTGGTGTTCGACGAATCGCCCCCCGAACAGGCAGCGAGCGCGAGCGGCAGGACGGCGATGGCAGTGACGAACTTCATGCGGGATACTCCAACGAAATTAGCGGGCGCCGGCAGTGCGCAGCGCGGGTTCGAGCTGGGCCCAGCCGCCATGCGGCATGACCTTGCCGTTGATGAAGAAGGACGGCGTCGAATCGACCTCGGGCGGTGCCGCCGCGGTGATGGCGAGGATCCGGTCGATCTCCGCCGTATCCGCGAAGCACGCGTCGATCGCGGCGGCGGACAGCCCGCGCGCCTTGACCAGATCGGTCAGCCCCGCGCCATCGGCATAGGCCTTGAGCTGCGCCGGCCGCGGATAGAGGTTGATGCGCGCGGCGTTGACCTGCTGGAACTCGATCCCCTTTTCGAGCCAGGCGGGCTGCGCCGCGAAGATCGCCGCCGATGTCGGGAAGAAGCCACGCGGCCCGGTGCAGCGGGCGAGCACCGCCGCGGCGAGATCGAGCCGGTCGCGGATCATGTGGCGGAATTCGAGGCTGGTCGATCCCGACGCGATCATCCTGCCCTTCAGCACCGCCTGCGACTGGGTCGAGAAATCGGCACAATGCGAACAGGTGTAGCTGGCATATTCGACCAGCTTGACCCGGGCTGCGGGGCTGCCGAGCACATAGGTGCCGCTCGCCGTGCGGGTGACGGGCACGGGCTTCGGGGCGGGCGCGGCCGCGGTGAGCAGCGCGAAACCGAACAACGCAAAGAACAGACGCATTCAGCTGATCCTGGGAAGGCCGCTCGTCGAGGCGACGCCGGCGGCGAGGGATTCGAGGACCGCACGCAGTTCGGGATCGGCGATGCCCTTCAGGCTGAGACCGAGATCGGCGGGAACGGTGCGGAGCGGGGGCGGCGCCGCCTTGACGCGCGGCTTCGCAACCTCGCCCTGGCGGATGGTGATGCGCGCGACCGCGGCATAGCCGAAGAAGCGGTTCACGCGCTCGGTGATCTCGGGAATGACGTGCTGCATCATCGGCGCATGCGCGCCGCGCACGGTCAGCGTCAGGACGCCATCCTGTTTCTGCCCCATCGGGAAGCGGATCGATTCGGGCGTGCTGACACCGGAAAACCGCTCGCCGACGATCTCGGGCCAGCGGCTGACGACCGACGACTGGATGAAGCCGAAGCGCCGGAACGCCGCGCCGCCGATCGCGGGGAGCAGCTCGGCGACCGCGCGCGACCGGTTGGCGCGCGGCGCATCGGCGTCGACTTTGGGCTTGCGGGCAGCAGTTTTGCGGACGGCGGTCTTGCGCGCGGGCGGAACGTCCGACGCGCTGGCCGCGGTCGCGGACTTTTGTTCGGTGGTGATACCGGGCGGGTTGCTCATCGCGCCACCCATGCCATAGGCGGCGCGTGAACGCCAAGCGCTCTTCGGTCCCCGTCGCCCTGCTCGACTGGTATGACGCGCATCGTCGCGTGCTGCCGTGGCGCGCCCGGCCGGGCGAGACGGTCGATCCCTATCGCGTCTGGCTGTCGGAGGTGATGCTGCAGCAGACCACGGTCGCCGCGGTCACCCCGCGCTTCCTCGCCTGGACCGCGCGCTGGCCCGATTTTGCGAGCCTCGCCGCGGCGGACGATGCCGATGTGATGGCCGCCTGGGCGGGGCTCGGCTATTATGCCCGCGCGCGCAACCTGGTGAAGGCGGCGAAGGCGGTCGTCGCGGAGCATGATGGCGTGTTTCCGCGGACCGAGGCCGCGCTGCGGACGCTCCCCGGGCTCGGCGCCTATACCGCGGCGGCGGTGGCGGCGATCGCGTTCGGCGAGCGCGCGGTGGTGGTCGATGCCAATGTCGAGCGCGTCGTCGCGCGGCTGTTCGCGATCACGACGCCGCTCCCCGCCGCGCGTCCGGCGATCCGCGCGGCCGCGGACACGATCACGCCCGACATGCGAGCCGGCGATTTCGCGCAGGCGATGATGGACCTGGGATCGTCGATCTGCACGACGCGCAACCCCAAATGCCTGCTGTGCCCGCTCCGCCCCGACTGCGACGGCTTTGCGCAAGGCGAGCCCGAACGGCTGCCGGTCAAGGCAAAGAAAGCCGCCAAGCCGCAGCGTCACGGGACGATCTTCTGGCTCGAGCGCGACGGACAGGTGTTGCTGGTGCGTCGCCCCGACACCGGGCTGCTCGGCGGCATGCGCGCGCTCCCGACCGGGCCCTGGACCGACCAGCCGCCGGGGTTCGAGGCCGCACCGGCACAGGCCGACTGGCAGATGCTCGACGACCGCGTCACGCATGGCTTCACGCATTTCGACCTTGAACTCGGTCTTGCGGTGGCGCGGGTGGAGGCGCATCAACCCGGCGAATGGTGGCCCGTCGAGACCCTGGATACCGCCGGGCTGCCGACCGTTTTCGCCAAGGCCGCCCAGGCTATACGGGCGCGATAGGGAGGCCTGCATGACGCGTGCACACTGGATTTCGACCGGCGTGATTGCCGCACTGGCGACGACCGCAGCCTTGGGGCAGGCGCAGCGACAGGCCGCGCCCGGCCCTATCGCCGTCACCGAACGCGCGGGCGATCCCGCACGCGCCGCCTTGCCGAGCCTCGAACGGCTGTTCGATGGCTATGTCCGCGACAACAAGATGCCCGGTATCGTCGGCGCCTTCGGTCTGGGCGATCGGCCGACCCTGTTCCTGGCGAGCGGAAAAGTCGGCGACGAGCCGGGGCGGCCGTTCGCCGACGCCGATTCGCTGTGGCGGGTCTATTCGATGACCAAGCCGATCACCGGGATGGCGGCGATGATGCTGGTCGAGGACGGTCGGCTGAACCTCGACGATCCGCTGAGCAAATACATCCCCGCATTCAAGACGATGACGGTCGCGACCAGCCCCGATACGTCGCTGGCGACGCGGCCCGCGACGACGCCGATCACGATCCGCATGCTGCTGACGCATACTGCGGGGCTCGGCTACAGCATCAATGTGAAGGGCCCGCTGCTCAAGGAATATGAGCAGCGCGGCGTGCTGCCGATGTCGGTCAATGCGCAGATGGAAACGCAGATGGCCAAGGTCCGCCCGACCTCGCTCGAGGACTTCGCGAACCGCGCCGCGACGCTGCCGCTGGTCGCCGAGCCGGGCACCAAATGGAGCTATTCGATCGGGCTCGACGTGATGGGCCGGGTGATCGAAGTGGCGAGCGGAATGTCGTTCGAGCGGTTCCTGCAGACGCGGATGTTCGCGCCGCTCAAGATGAATTCGACCTTCTTCATGGTGCCACAGGACCAGCTGAAGCGGCTGGCGACCAACTATGCGTTCGTCGGCGACAACCGCACCCCGCTCGACCCTGCAGCGACGTCGGTCTTCGCCGAGCGGCCAAGCTTTCCCTATGGCGGCGCGGGGCTGGTGATGTCGGCGCGCGATTATGACCGGTTCCTGCACATGCTGCAGGATGGCGGGACGCTGGGCGGCGTGCGGGTGATGAAGCCCGAGACGGTCGCGCTTGGCATGTCGAACCTGATGCCCAAGGGGGTGTCGTTCGGCGGGATCGGCACCGGGACCGGTGCGGCGACTGTGGGTAACGCGATGGGATTCGGCGCGGGTGGGTCGGTCTATCTCGCGGACGTGCCGGGCGGCGCATCGAAGGGCACCTACGGCTGGGGCGGCGCGGCGGGGACGTTCGCCTGGGTCGACCCGGTCCGTCATGTCCGGAGCACGGTGATGGTCAATTATTTCCCCGGGGAGAAATGGCCGTTGCGGAAAGAGGTGGTCGGCGCGCTGGTCGCCGATGTCGCGCGAAGCGGATCCGCGGGGGGCGTGCGCCGATGAACTTGACCGCGGATCTCATGCCCGATGTCGCACCGGGTTTTACCGGCGGGATGCTCGACCGTGCCGATGCTCTCCGCCATGATGCAGACGCACTGGCGGCGGCGCAGGGCGACTGGCGGGCGCGGCTGCTCGCGCTCGACGGTCTGTTGCCGGGGGTGACCGATGAGGGGCGGCTGGCCTGGACGTCGATGGCCGACCTGCCCGACGATGCCGAACCGATCCTGCTCGGGCTCGACGAGAGCGGGCGGCCGCATTTCACCGCGCTGCTGGCGGGCATGGGGGTCGACAACGCCCCGGCGATGCGCTCGCCCGCGCTGATGGCGGTGCTGGGCAGCCTCGCGCCGGGCGAGGCGGCGACCTATGCCGCGGCGCGCAGCGTGCTCGACTGGCATGTCCGGCACCGCTTCTGCGCGAAATGCGGGACCGCGACGGCGATGTTCCGCGCGGGCTGGGCACGCAAATGCCCCAATTGCGCGACCGAGCATTTCCCGCGCGTCGATCCCGTCGTCATCATGATCGCCGAGCATGACGGGCGCGCGCTGCTCGGGCGCGGCAAGGGGTGGCCGCCGGGGCGCTATTCAGCGCTGGCGGGGTTTCTCGAGCCCGGCGAATCGATCGAGGAGGCGGTCGCGCGCGAGATCGCCGAGGAATCGGGCGTGCGCGTCGGCCGTGTCCGCTATGTCGCGAGCCAGCCCTGGCCCTTCCCCTCGTCGCTCATGATCGCGTGCGTCGCGGAGGCCGTGGACGACGCGATCACGCTCGACGTGAACGAGCTGGAGGATGCGATGTGGGTACCGCGCGAGATGGTGCGCGCGGTGCTGCGCGGCGAGGAGGGGCCGTTCCTGCCGCCGCCGCCCTATGCGATCGCGCACACGCTGCTGAGCGTCTGGGCGAAGGGGTGACTCAGCCGCGCGTGCGCGCCTGGCGGTAGGTGCCGAGCACGCGGAGCCATTTCGAGTGGAAGCCGAGTTCCTCTAGCGCGTGGTCGAGATTCGCGTCGCCGGGCTTGCCGACGACATCGGCGTAGAATTCGGTCGCGGCAAAGCTGCCGTTGCGCTGGTAGCTTTCCAGCTTGGTCATGTTGACGCCGTTGGTCGCGAAGCCGCCCATCGCCTTGTAGAGCGCGGCGGGGACGTTGCGGACCTCGAAGATCAGCGTCGTCATCCAGTCGCCGCCCGCCGGATCCTGCGCCGCCGGTGGCTTGCCGCCACGCGCGAGCGTGACGAAGCGGGTCGTGTTGTGATCGGCATCGGCAATGTCGGTCGCGAGCAGATCGAGGCCGTAGAGCGCGGCGGCGGCGGGCGGCGCGAGCGCGGCGATCGTCGGGTCGGCAAGTTCGGCGACCTTGGCCGCGGCGCCCGCGGTGTCGGGATAGCTCACCGGCTCGATCCCGTGCGCCTTGAGCCAGTGGCGGCACTGGCCGAGCGCCTGCGGATGGCTCATCGCCTGGCGAATGGCGTCGCGTGGTCCGATCCCCATCAACGCGTGGCGGATCGGCAGGAAATGCTCGCCGGTGATCACCAGCCCCGATTCCGGGAGCAGGAAATGGATATCGGCGACGCGGCCGTGGAGCGAGTTCTCGATCGGGATGATCGCACAGTCGGCGCGGCCGTCCTTCACCGCGTCGATCGCATCGGCGAAGTCGAAACAGGGCAGCGGCAGGCCGTCCGGAAATGCCTCGGTCGCCGCGACATGGCTGTTCGCGCCGGGCGCACCCTGAAACGCGACCGCGCGCGCGGGCTCCGCCATCGCGGCTTGGGTCATCCGCGCGACGATCGGACGGGCGGGGGCGGCGAAGTTTTCCATCGTCACGGCGCGTAGCCAGCGGGCTGGATGCAATCAAGGGCGCGCGGCGCCCGCGCAACACGGGGCGCAGCGTTTGCTTGCGGTGTCGGTCAGGCTTTTCTATGGCTGTCCTAAATCAAATAGGGGTGGGTGCGCTTTATGGACGACAGGACCAATACGATCGCCGGCTGGGTGCTCGCAGGTTGTGGTGCGGCGCTTGGGCTGTCGATCGTGGGGGGCATGTTGTTCCACGGCGAGCGCCCCGAGAAGATGGGCTATGCGATCGAGGGCGTCGTCGAGGAGGGTGCCGGCGGTGGCGCTGCCGAGGTGGCGATCGCGTCGCTGCTGCCGACCGCGGATGCCGCCAAGGGCGCCGAGGTCTTCAAGAAGTGCGCCGCGTGCCACACGATCAACCAGGGCGGCGCGAACGGGATCGGTCCGAACCTGTACGCGACGCTGGGCGAGGGGATCGCGCAGGGCAAGGGCGGCTATGCCTTCACCGACGCGCTGAAGGGCGTCGGCGGCAAGTGGGACTTCGACAAGATGAACGCGTGGCTGACCAGCCCGCGCAAGTTCGCGCCGGGCACCAAGATGACCTTTGCGGGATTGGGCAGTGCCGAGGACCGCGCGAACGTGATCCTGTATCTCAACCAGCAGGGGTCGAACCTGCCCTTGCCGGCAGCGCCTGCCGCCGGTGCAGAACCCGCCGCTGCTGGAGATCAGCCTGCGACCGCCAACGCCGCCGAGGCTGCGGTCGAGAACGGCGGCGATACCGCCGATATCGCGAACACCGGCACGGCGGCTTCGGGTGCGCCGTCGGTCGATCCTGAAGCCGCACGCAAGGGTGCGCGGACGGAGCAGTAATCGCGGCTCCCTCTCCTCGGTGAGGAGAGGGGCTTTTTCGGGGTATGCGCTGTTTGGCAGCCCCTCACCCCGGCCCTCTCCCCCGAGGGGAGAGGGGGCAGAGGGTCAGGCTCCTGCGGCCTCTGCGGCTTCGGCCGCAGCGCGCTCGCGGTAGAAGGACTGGACCGCGGCCCAGGCTTCATCGGCGGTCTCGACATAGCGGAAGATCGACAGGTCCTTTTCGCTGACCACGCCTTCCTCGACCAGCGCGTCGAAATTCACCACGCGCTCCCAGAACTGGCGACCGAACAGCAGCACGGGGATCGGCTGGATCTTGCCCGTCTGGATCAGCGTCAGCAGCTCGAACAGCTCGTCGAACGTGCCGAACCCGCCCGGGAACGCCGCCAGCGCGCGCGCGTGGAGCAGGAAGTGCATCTTGCGCAGCGCGAAATAGTGGAACTGCACCGACAGCGACGGGGTGACGTACGGGTTGGGGGCCTGCTCATGCGGCAGGACGATGTTCAGCCCGATCGACTCGGCCCCGACATCGGTCGCGCCGCGGTTCGCTGCTT
Source organism: Sphingomonas sp. Leaf30 (assembly GCF_001422525.1). Lineage (NCBI taxonomy): Bacteria > Pseudomonadati > Pseudomonadota > Alphaproteobacteria > Sphingomonadales > Sphingomonadaceae > Sphingomonas > Sphingomonas sp. Leaf30. The sequence continues at coordinate 685,727 of NZ_LMKZ01000001.1, forward strand.
CCATGATCGATGGGCCGCCGCCCGAGCACACCACGAACTGACGCCAGCCGCGCTCGTCGCGGGGCAGGACGCTGACCTTGGCGGCGAGTTCGCGCGCGACGTCGTAATATTTCGACTTCTCGACCAGCCGCTCGGCGATCTTCTTCGACTTCTCGTCGCTGGCGAGTTCGAGCAGCGCCTGTGCCTTGGCGGGTTCGGGGATGCGCGCCGAGCCGTAGAAGACGAAGGTCGAGGCGATCTTCGCTTCCTCGAGCACCAGTTCGGTCTTGAGCAGCTCGAGCTGGAACCGCACCGGGCGGAGATCTTCGCGGAGCAGGAAGTCCATGTCCTGGAAGGCGAGCCGGTAATGCGGATGCTGGGTCTGCGGCGTGGAAACGATCTCGCGGGCGGTTTCAGCGTCCTGGCTGGCGTTCGCGAAAACGCGTGAGGGAATGCGGGTATCTGTCATTTCGGCGGATTTAGTCGAAAGCCGTGCGCAGGGCTAGACCGGTGTACTAGCGGCAGAAATTCGCGCGATCGTCCTCGAGGTGGAGGTGGTTGCGGTGCGCGGCGTTATAGTCGGGGCTGAGCACCGTCCCGAACCGCTTGCAGGCCGAGGCGCGGATCGTCTGGAGGAATTGGCGAACCTGCGGGTCGGGCGATGACCAGTCGTTCAGGATGCTGATCCGTCGTCCGTCCTTCAGCACGAAACCGCCGATATCGACCGCGTTGGCGACCGCATGGCCCGAGCGGCGGCTCGCGTTGCGGGCCGAACCGACCACGTTGCGGCATGCATAGCTGCCCATGCTGTCGATCCGCGCGAGTTCGCTGCCGAGCATCTGATAGGCGGCGGGGGCGACGGCGTTGCGCGTCCAGCCGATCAGCGCGCGCGCCGCGCCGCAGCGGACCGCGGTGAGGTTGGCGACGGGGACGCCGATATCGACCAGCTTGACGGTGCCCGCGAGCCCGCAGCCGGGGCCGGTTTCGCGGTCGGGCAGGAGCTGGAACGAGACGTGGAGCTGGCGCAGGTCGGCGAGGCATTGCGCGGTCTCGCGATTGCTCGGAACCGAGAGGTTGGGGCGGGTCTGTTGCGGCGCGGCGGGGCGATCGGCGCGGCCGCAGGCGGCGAGCGCGAGAATGGGCGCGAGCGCGAGCAGGACAGGGTAAAGGACGCGGTACATGGGGCCATCATCCCCGCGTGGCACCGGCTTGTCACGCGTCGCGGGGCGGCGTTGCGGCGAGTCGAGGCGTGGGCGTGTGCGGCGCTGCCCTTCGACTTCGCTCGGGGCGAACGGGGGAGCGTGGCGACGGGAGCGCATGCGCGGACAAGGTTGACTCGCCGCGCTACGTCGTTAGGGCCGGCGACGGGCCACGCGGTCCCAACGCCGCGCGTGCTCTCTGTGAGGAGAGATACATGACTGATACGACCTACGCCACCGCCACAGGTGCGCCTGTGCTGCCTGCAACCAAGCCGGCACGCCCCTTTTTCTCCAGCGGTCCCTGCGCGAAGCCTCCGGGCTGGTCCGCGGACAAGCTCGTCACCGATTCGCTCGGCCGCTCGCATCGCTCGAAGATCGGCAAGACCCGCCTCCAGTACAGCATCGACCTGATGCGCGAAATGCTGAAACTCCCCGACACGCACCGCATCGGTATCGTTCCCGGCTCCGACACCGGCGCGTACGAGATGGCGATGTGGACGATGCTGGGCGCGAAGCCCGTCACCGCGCTCGCCTGGGAAAGCTTCGGCGAGGGCTGGGTGACCGATGCGGTCAAGCAGCTCAAGATCGACCCGACCGTGGTGCGCGCCGATTACGGCCAGCTGCCGGATCTGGACTCGGTCGACTGGTCGAACGACGTGCTGTTCACCTGGAACGGCACCACCAGCGGCGTGCGCGTGCCGAACGCGGACTGGATCCCCGACGACCGCGAAGGCCTGTCGTTCGCCGACGCGACGTCGGGCGTGTTCGCCTACGACATCGACTGGACCAAGATCGATGTCGCGACCTTCTCATGGCAGAAGGTGCTCGGCGGCGAGGGCGCGCACGGCGTGCTGATCCTCGGCCCGCGCGCGGTCGAGCGGCTCGAGAGCTACACCCCCGCCTGGCCGTTGCCCAAGGTGTTCCGCCTCGTCTCGAAGGGCAAGCTCGCCGAGGGCGTGTTCAAGGGCGAGACGATCAACACGCCGTCGATGCTGGCGGTCGAGGACGCGATCTTCAGCCTCGAATGGGCGAAGTCTCTGGGTAAGGACGGGCTGATCGCGCGATCGGACGCGAATGCCGCAGCCTTGGACAAGATCGTCGCGGAGCGCGACTGGCTCGGCCATCTCGCGGCCGATCCGGCGACGCGCTCGAAGACGAGCGTCTGCCTGACGGTCGAGGGTGCGGACGAGGCGATGATCAAGGCAATGGCCGCCGCGCTCGAAAAGGCCGGCGCGGCGTACGACGTCGCGGGCTATCGTGATGCGCCGCCGGGCCTGCGAATCTGGTGCGGCGCGACCGTCGACACGGCCGATATCGTGGCGCTCGGGCCGTGGCTCGACTGGGCCTACGCGACCGCTAACGCTGCCTAAAACCCGCTACTGCCGCCCGTTTTTCCCACCGCCCTTTTCCGTCATCCCGGCGAACGCCGGGACCCATGGACACGGAGCATCCGCTCACTAAGCGGACCGCAACCATGGGCCCCGGCGTCCGCCGGGGTGACGGGACAGGGTGAGGACGGACTTTCAAAACCGAGCGCGCACCTCCGTTCCCCCGACATTCCCAGGAGCAATCCCATGCCAAAAGTCCTCATTTCCGACAAAATGGATCCCCGCGCCGCCCAGATCTTCCGCGAGCGCGGCGTCGAGGTCGACGAGATCACCGGCAAGACGCCCGCCGAACTGATGGCGATGATCGGCGAGTATGACGGTCTCGCGATTCGCAGCTCGACCAAGGTCACCAAGGAGATCCTCGAGCACGCGACCAACCTGAAGGTCGTCGGCCGCGCAGGCATCGGCGTCGATAACGTCGACATCCCCGCCGCATCGGCCAAGGGCGTGGTCGTGATGAACACGCCGTTCGGCAACTCGATCACCACCGCCGAGCACGCGATCGCGCTGATGTTCGCGCTCGCCCGCCAGCTGCCCGAGGCCGATGCCTCGACCCAGGCCGGTAAGTGGGAGAAGAACCGCTTCATGGGCGTCGAGCTGACGTCGAAGACGCTCGGCCTGATCGGCGCGGGCAATATCGGCTCGATCGTTGCCGACCGTGCGCGCGGGCTCAAGATGAAGGTCGTTGCGTTCGATCCGTTCCTGACGCCTGAGCGCGCGATCGAGATCGGCGTCGAGAAGGTCACGCTCGACGAGTTGCTCGCACGTGCCGACTTCATCACGCTGCACACGCCGCTGACCGACCAGACGCGCAACATCCTCTCGGCCGAGGCGCTCGCCAAGACCAAGAAGGGCGTGCGGATCATCAACTGCGCGCGTGGCGGGCTGATCGACGAGGTCGCGCTGAAGGCGGCGCTCGATTCGGGCCAGGTCGGCGGTGCCGCGCTCGACGTGTTCGTCGAGGAGCCCGCCAAGGCGTCGCCGCTGTTCAACACGCCGAACTTCATCAGCACGCCGCATCTCGGCGCGTCGACGACCGAGGCGCAGGTCAATGTCGCGATCCAGGTCGCCGAGCAGATGGCCGATTTCCTGATGTCGGGCGGCGTCACCAACGCGCTCAACATGCCGTCGCTGTCGGCGGACGAAGCGCCCAAGTTGAAGCCGTACATGGCGCTGGCGGAAAAGCTCGGTGCGCTGGTCGGGCAGCTGACGCATGGCGCGGTGACGCGAATCTCGGTGCATACCGAGGGCGCGGCGGCCGAACTGAACCCCAAGCCGATCACCAGCGCGGTGCTGGCGGGCTATCTCCAGACGCAGACCGCCACCGTCAACATGGTCAATGCGCCCGTGCTGGCGCGCGAACGCGGGCTCGAGGTGCGTGAGGTGCGGACCGAGCGCGAGGCGGATTACCACACGCTGCTGCGCGTCTCGGTCAGGACCGAGGACGGCGAGCGCTCGGTCGCGGGCACGCTGTTCGGCGATTCGGCGCCGCGTCTGGTCGAGCTGCTCGGGATCAAGATCGAGGCCGATCTGGCGGGGCCGATGCTCTATGTCGTCAACGAGGATGCGCCGGGGTTCATCGGTCGTCTCGGGACGGCGCTGGGCGAGGCGGGGGTCAATATCGGCACCTTCCATCTCGGCCGCCGCCAGGCGGGCGGCGAGGCCGTGCTGCTGCTGTCGGTCGATGAGGCGGTGACGCCGGAGCTGCTGACCAAGGTGCGCGCACTGCCGGGGGTGAAGACCGCGATGGGTCTCAACTTCTAAGGCTCGCGAACGGGGGGCGAAGTGGTTAGAGGCACGCGCATGACTGCTTTGCTCCCCGAAGGTTTTCGAGACCGCCTGCCCCCCTTCGCCGATTCGGCAGCCGCGCTCGAAGCGCGTGTGCTCGAGGCTGCACGCCTGCACGGCTATGAGCGCGTCGATCCGCCGCTGGCCGAATTTGCCGACGGGCTAGAGATGCGATTGAAGGCCGGCGGCCTGCACGATGCGGTGCGGTTCGTCGATCCGGTGTCGCAGCGTACGCTCGCGATCCGGCCCGACATCACCGCGCAGGTCGCGCGGATCGCGGCCACGCGGATGGGGCATCACCCGCGGCCGGTGCGGCTGAGCTATGCCGGCTCCGTGCTCAAGCTGCGCGCGTCGCAGCTCGCGCCCGCGCGCGAGACGCGGCAGATCGGTTGCGAGCTGATCGGGCTTGATTCGGTCGCCGCCGCGCAGGAGGTCGTCGCGGTCGCGGTCGACATGCTCGGTGCGGCCGAGGTCCGCGGCGCGTCCATCGACTTCACACTGCCCGATCTGGTGTCGACGCTTGCGGCGGGCCCGCTGCCGGTCGCGCCCGATCAGGTCGCGACGCTGCGCGACCGGCTTGATGCCAAGGATGCCGGCGCGGTCGCCGCGCTCGCGCCCGCCTATCTGCCGCTGATCGAGGCGGCGGGGCCGTTCGCGCCGGCGATGGAGCGGCTGCGGATGTTCGATACGACAGGCGCGCTCGCGTCGCGGCTCGACGCGCTCACACGGATCGCCGCAGCGCTCGACGGCCGCGTCGCGCTGACGCTCGACCCGACCGAGCGGCACGGGTTCGAATATCAGACCTGGCTCGGCTTCTCGCTGTTCGCGGACGGCAGCGCGCGCGAGGTCGGGCGTGGCGGCACCTATACCGTGGTGCATGAAAGCGGGGCCGAGGAAGCGGCAACGGGCTTCTCGCTGTTTGCCGACCCGCTGGTCGACCGGGTCGTCAGCGTCGATCGTCGCCGCCTGTTCCTGCCGCTGGGCACGCCGGCGGCCGACGGTGCGGCGATGCGGGCGCAGGGCTGGGTCACGGTCGCCGCGCTCGACGCGGGCGATACCCCCGAAGCGCAGGTCTGCACGCATCTTTGGGTGGCGGATGCGCCCCGCGCGCTGTAGGCGCTGCGGGTAATTCTCAGGAGATAGAGTTTGGCCAACGTAGCAGTCATCGGCGCGCAATGGGGCGACGAAGGCAAGGGCAAGATCGTCGACTGGCTCGCCGAGCGTGCCGACATGGTCGTGCGGTTCCAGGGCGGCCACAATGCCGGCCACACGCTCGTCGTCGGCGAGAATGTGTACAAGCTGTCGCTGCTGCCGTCGGGCATCGTCCGCGGCACGCCGTCGTTCATCGGCAATGGCGTGGTGCTCGATCCTTGGGCGCTCAAGGACGAGATCGCCCGGCTCGGCGCACAGGGTGTCGTCGCGACGCCCGAGACGCTGCGCATCGCCGATACCTGCGCGCTGATCCTGCCGTTCCACCGCGATCTCGACGGTCTGCGCGAGGATGCGAGCGGCGCGGGCAAGATCGGCACGACGCGCCGCGGCATCGGTCCGGCCTATGAGGACAAGGTTGGTCGCCGTGCGATCCGCGTGTGCGATCTGGCGCATCTCGACGATCTGGGGCCGCAGCTCGACCGTCTGACCGCGCACCACGATGCGCTGCGCGCCGGGTTCGGCGAGCCGCCGATCGACCGTGCGGCGCTGATCGCCGAGCTGCGCGAGATTGCCGGTTTCGTGCTGCCGTTCGCCAAGCCCGTGTGGCGCGACCTGAACGCGGCGCGCTCGGCCGGCAAGCGGATCCTGTTCGAGGGCGCGCAGGGCGTGCTGCTCGACGTCGATCACGGCACCTATCCGTTCGTCACCTCGTCGAACACCATTGCAGGCGCTGCGGCGGGCGGTTCGGGCCTGGGGCCGAGCGCGGTCGGATTCGTGCTCGGGATCGCCAAGGCGTACACGACGCGCGTCGGGTCGGGGCCGTTCCCGACCGAGCTCGAGAACGAGACCGGCGAGCGGCTCGGTGTGCGCGGGCATGAGTTCGGGACGGTGACGGGGCGCAAGCGTCGCTGCGGCTGGTTCGACGCGGTGCTGGTGCGCCAGTCGGCGGCGGTCGGCGGCATCACCGGGATCGCGCTGACCAAGATCGACGTGCTCGACGGGTTTGAGACGGTGTCGATCTGCACCGGCTATCGTCTGCGCGGCGAGACGCTCGATTATTTCCCGGCGCATGCCGCCGACCAGGCGCTGGTCGAGCCGATCTACGAGACGATGGAGGGCTGGCAGGAAACGACTGCCGGTGCGCGTAGCTGGGCCGACCTGCCGGCACAGGCGATCAAGTATATCCGGCGTATCGAGGAGTTGATCCGCTGCCCGGTGGCGCTGGTCTCGACCAGCCCGGAGCGGGCGGACACGATCCTGGTACGGGATCCGTTCTCCGACTGAGGCGACGGTCGCTGACACGAAAAAGGCCGGGCGATTGCCCGGCCTTTTTTTGGATCAGCCCGTATGGCTCAGCGTGGCGGCGTGCCGCCGACGGTACCGCCGGTCGTTGCAGTCCCGCCCATGGTGCCGCCCATTGTGCCACCTGCAGCCGTGCCGCCCATCGTTCCACCCATGGTGCCCGGGCCGGTGCTGCCGGTCGACATCGAACCGGAGGTCGTGCCGGTCGTGGTGCCGGTGCCGGTCACCGTATCGGGACCCGTGGTGGTGCCGGTCGTCGTACCCGTCGTGCCGCGCGTGCGGCTACGGGCGCGGGTGCCGCGCTGGGTGCGGGTCTGGGTCGCGGAATCGGTCGCCGTGGTGCCCGACTGCGTCGTCGGTCCCGTGGACATGCCGCCCATCGCGCCGCCGGTGGTGCCGCTACCCATAGTACCGCCCATGGTACCACCAGTCGTGCTGCCGCCCATCGTGCCGCCCATCGTGCCACCTGCGGTACCGCCGGTGGTCTGGGCCATGGCGGCGGCCGGAAGGATCAGGGCTGCCGCTGCGATCGAGGTCAGAATACGCATGTTTCTCTCCTATCGTGTTGGAGACACAGCGTTTCGGTTCGACTTATGTTCCCGGGTCAGCCGCACTGGCCGCGGTGGAGCAGCGCCTGATCGGCAAGGACGAGTGCGACCATCGCCTCGACGACGGGCACGCCGCGGATGCCCACGCAGGGGTCGTGGCGGCCCTTGGTAGCGATCGTCGCGGCCTCGCCGGACGGACTGATCGTCTCGACGGGGGTGAGGATCGAGCTGGTCGGCTTGAACGCGACGCGCAGGCGGATCGGCTGGCCGGTGGCGATCCCGCCGGCAATCCCGCCGGCATGGTTGGCCAGGAATTCGGGGCCTTCTGCGCCCGGTCGCATGGGGTCGGCATTGGCCTCGCCCGACAGTGCGGCGGCAGCGAACCCGTCGCCGATCTCGATCCCCTTGACCGCGTTGATGCTCATGCAGGCCGAGGCGAGTTCGGCATCGAGCTTGGCATAGAGCGGCGCGCCCCAGCCTGCGGGGACGCCGGTTGCCTCGCACGCGATCACCGCGCCGAGCGACGATCCCGCCTTGCGCGCGGCGTCGACCAGCGCTTCCCAGCGCAGCGCCGCTTCCGCATCGGGGCAGAAGAACGGGTTCTGGTCGATCTGTGCGTCGTCGAAGTTCGCAGGGTCGATCGCGTCGCCGCCGATCGCCTCGACCCAGGCGCGGATGCGGACTTGCGGCACGACCAGCCGCGCGACCGCGCCGGCGGCGACGCGCGCCGCGGTCTCGCGCGCCGACGAGCGGCCGCCGCCGCGATAATCGCGAAAGCCATATTTGGCGTCATAGGCATAGTCGGCGTGGCCGGGGCGATAGGCCTTGGCGACGTCGGAATAATCCTTCGAGCGCTGGTCGACATTCTCGATCATCAGGCTGATCGGCGTGCCCGTCGTGCGGCCGTCGAACACGCCCGAGAGGATCCGCACCGCATCGGGCTCGCGCCGCTGCGTGGTGAAGCGCGAGGTGCCGGGACGGCGCTTGTCGAGCCAGGGCTGGATGTCGGCTTCGGTGAGGGGGATGCCGGGGGGGCAGCCGTCGACCACCGCGCCGAGCGCGGGTCCGTGGGACTCGCCCCAGGTGGTGAAGCGGAACATCCGTCCGAAGGTGTTGACGCTCACTTGGCCCTCTCCCCGACGGGGAGAGGGAGGGGCCCATGCGCAGCATGGGAGGGTGAGGGCACGCTGGTGAGCGCGGACAGGATCGCGGCAAGCGCGTCGTCCATCCGCTGCATCACGTCGTTGTTCCAGACACGGATCACACGGTATCCCTTGTTCGCGAGGTAGGTACTTCTGTCGGCATCATAGGCCGCGTCGCCAATATGCTGGCTGCCGTCTACCTCGACGACGAGCATGGCGTCCATGCACAGAAAGTCGGCGATGAACGGGCCGATCCACACCTGGCGGCGGAACTTTGAGTCGGCGAGGCGGCGGCTGCGGAGCTTCTGCCATAAACGGGTTTCCGCCTCGGTGGAGTCGCGACGCAGCTTCCGCGCGCGGTTGAGGGCTTCGGTGCCGTCCTTCTGCCTCACCGTGCCCTTACCCTCCCATGCTGCGCATGGGCCCCTCCCTCTCCCCGCAGGGGAGAGGGGGTAGTCTGTGCTTCTTCCGTTTACACCAGCGCGATGTCGGGGGCGTCTTCGGCCTTCATGCCGATCACGTTGTAGCCGGCGTCGACATGGTGGGTTTCGCCCGTGACGCCCGATGCCAGGTCGCTGAGCAGATACAGTCCCGCACCGCCGACATCGTCGATCGTCACGTTGCGCTTGAGCGGCGAGTTCAATTCGTTCCACTTCAGGATCAGGCGGAAGTCGCCGATCCCGCTCGCGGCCAGCGTCTTGATCGGGCCGGCCGAGATCGCGTTCACGCGGATATTGTCGCGGCCGAGATCGACCGCGAGATACTGCACGCTCGTCTCGAGCGCGGCCTTGGCGACGCCCATCACGTTGTAATGCGGGATGACCTTCTCGGCGCCGTAATAGCTGAGCGTCAGCATCGAGCCGCCCGGGTTCATCATCTTGGCCGCACGCTGCGCGACCGCGACGAACGAATAGACGCTGATGTTCATCGTCATCAGGAAATTGTCGAGGCTCGTGTCGACGAACCGGCCGCGCAGCTCGTTCTTGTCCGAAAAGCCGATCGCATGGACGACGAAATCGATCGTCGGCCATTCCTCTGCCAGCTTGGCGAAGGTCGTGTCGAGCGCGCCCATGTCGGAGACGTCGCAGTCGAACAGCCGTGCGACGCCCAGTTGCTCGGCGAGCGGGCGGACGCGCTTCTCCATCGTCTCGCCCTGATAGCTGAACGCGAGCTCCGCGCCGGCTTCGGACAGCTTCTTGGCGATCCCCCAGGCCAGCGACTTGTCGTTCGCCAGCCCCATGATCAACCCACGCTTGCCCGCCATCAAACCGTTCACGCCGTTCTCGCCTTCGCCTCTACCTCGTCAGCCGGTTGCTCTAGCGCTGTTTCTAGGGGTTCCGCCAGTGCCGCGTTCAAATGCGCCCCGAATACCAGCCCCAATCCGATGACGTAGAAGAACAGCAGCATGATGACGACGCCCGCCAGGCTGCCATAGGTCAGGTCATAGCCACCCAGGCTCGACAGGACGATCGGCAGCAATGCGGTCGCGCTGATCCACCAGACGGCGGTGAAGAGCGCGCCGGGCCATTTGCGGCATTTCGAATAGCGATAGCGCGACGGCGTTACCGAGTAGAACAGCAAGTACAGCGCGCCGAACATCAGCAGCGCGGGGATTAGACGCGACAGGCCGACCCAGCCCGCGGCGTCCTGCGCGAAGGGGACGAGGCGGTAGATGAACTGTTCGGCCGCGGTCAGGATGCCCTGTACCAGGAAGGAGAGCAGCGCCATGATCACCGAGCCGACGATCACCGCGGACGATCCGAGACGCGATTTCCAGAAGGGTGCGGTCGCCTTGATCCCGTAGGCGCGGTGGAAGATGTCGCGGATCGTCTCGACGAAGCTGCCGACGGTCCACAGCCCGACCAGCGCGCCGAGCCACAGCAGCGAGCCGGTGCGTGCGGCGAGCACGTCGGCGATCGGCTTGCGCAACAGGTCGGCAACGTTGGGCGGCAGCACGTTCAGGAAGGATTCGACCGCACGGATCGTCTCGGTGCTCTGGCCGAACAGCGACAGGATCGCCGCGGCCACGATGAAGAACGGAAAGACCGTCATCAGCGCGAGATAGGCGAGGTTGCCCGCATGGATGAAGCCGTCGTTGAACACGCCGACCGCGGCACGCTTGACGACCTCGAACGCATGACTGCCCGGCTTGACCTTGGCCATGCCGCGATTGAGGCGCCGGCGCGTGCCGCCGTGGTCGTGGGCGCGCGCCTCGGGCGTAAGATTGCTGTCGTTCACAAGGCGTTCAGACGCCCATGGCCCCCCGCGGGTTCCCGGTATTGCTCTTCGCCCAGCCCTCGACGAAGTCGGCAAGCGCCTTGTTGTCGGCCGGAATGTCGATCATCAGCGTGACGAGCTGATCGCCGCGGCCACCGGTTTTCTTGTGGAAGCCCTTGCCCTTGAGGCGCAGCGTCTTGCCCGAGGTCGTGCCCTTGGGGATCGTCAGCATGACCGGCTTTTCGACCGTCGGCGCCTTGATCGAGCCGCCAAGCACTGCCTCGGCGAGGCTGATCGGCAGGTCGATGCGGACGTCGTCGCCGTCGCGCGTGAAGAAGCGGTGCGGCTGGACGTCGATCGTCAGGATCGCGTCGCCCGCCCCGCCCGGGCCCTGCTCGCCCTTGCCGCTGAGCTTCATCTGCGTGCCGCTCTCTACGCCTGCGGGCAGTTTCAGATCGAGCGTCTTGCCATCGGAGAGCGTGACGCGCTGGGGCTCGAGCGTCGCCGCGTCGACGAACGGGACCTGCAGGCGATAGGCGACGTTTTCGCCCTTGGGCTGCGGGCGCCGGCCGAAGCCGCTCGCGAAACCGCCGCCACCGCCACGCTGGGCGCCGCCGAACAGCCCCTCGAAGATGTCGCTCATGTCGGGGCCGCCGCTCTCATAGCCTTCGCTGCGAAAGCCGCCGCCGGGCTGGGGGCGCCCACCGCCGCCGCCACCGAAGCCGAACGGCGCGGCGGGGTTTCCGTCGCCGTCGATCTCGCCGCGATCGAAGCGCGCGCGCTTGTCCTTGTCGTTCAGCAGGTCGTACGCGTTGGTGACCTGGCTGAACTTCTCCGATGCCTTCGGATTGTCCTTGTTGCGGTCGGGATGAAGCTCCTTGGCGAGCTTGCGATACGCCTTCTTGATGTCGGCTTCGTTCGCGTCGCGGGCAACGCCCAGGGTCTTGTACGGATCGGCCACTTAGGTCCCCACTCTGTCTTGCGCGTCTATGTGGGGCCGCCGCGGGCGCAACGCAATTCCCGTACCGTGCGTTTGGCGGGCGAGAGGAGACGATGATGGCTGACAAGCAACCGATGCAGGGCGTGCCCGAGGGCGATGACGGTGCCAAGCAGAAGGACGGGGTGAACGATGCGCCGGCCAAGGACAAGGGCGGCGAGAGTGGCGGCGGGTCCTATCCGAACCCGCATGAGGGGAAGGACTGACGCACGTCTCGTCATTCCCGCGTAGGCGGGAACCCATACCGGCAATCCTGCAAGACTATCGCAACCGTTCGAGCATATGGGTCCCCGCCTCCGCGGGGATGACGACCGTGAAGCAGGTTACCTGCCGACCGGGACCGGTGTCTCGTCGAGCGGCGCGACGTCGACGCTGACGTCCATGCTCTGTGCGCCCGAGCCCAGCACCACGCCGTCGACAGGCGCAATCTCGGCATAATCGCGGCCGACCGCCATGACGATATGGTCGCTGGCCATCCAGATGCCGTTGGTCGGATCCATCCCGACCCAGCCATGCACCGGCCCGCACCACAGCAGGACCCAGGCATGCGTCGCGTCGGCGCCGACCAGCCGCGGCTGGCCCGCTGGCGGGATGGTGCGGATATAGCCCGACGCATAGGCGGCGGGCAGGCCGGCGGCGCGCAGGCCGGTGATCATGATCTGCGCGAAATCCTGGCACACGCCCTTGCGGTGGAGGAACGCCTCGTGCGGCGGGGTGTCGACCAGCGTCGCATCCGCATCGAACACGAATTCGCGCTGGATGCGGCGGGCGAGCGCGATCCCCGCCTCCAGCGCGCCGCGCGCGGGGTCGAGATCGGCCGCGCAATAATCGGCGATCGCATGGTCGAGCGGGATCAGCGGCGAGGGATAGAGATAGGTGGCGGGGCTCGCCGCGGAGAGGTCGGTGCTCGCGCGCGCCAACGCCGCGATCTCGGCGAGCGTCGGGTCGCCGGCGGCGGGGACGGGGACGAGCCGGTCGACCGTGATCCGCGACCGGCTCTCGATCGTCAGGTGGCGGACCGGGCTGTCGACCACCAGCCGCGTGACGTTGGCGAGCCCGGCCTCGGCCCGCGCGGGGCTGATCCGGCCCGCGGGGTGGACCGAGAGCGTGTAGTCGTCGAGCCGCTGGCCGGGCCAGTCGATGGGCTTCAGCCGGAGGTTGCAGCGCGCGAACTTGACGCTCGCGCCATAGTCAAAGGTGGTGACGTGGCGGATGTCGTAGATCATGCGAGCGTCAGTTCGCTGGTGCGGAGCGGTTCTGCGCCCTGCAGGAAATAGCGTCTCGCCAGCGCGTCCGACACACCCGCCAGCCGGCGTTCGACATCGCCCAGCGTATCCGCGTCCAGCTCGGCGGCGGTCGCGGTCATTACGATCGCCATGAGTGCGGTCGCCTGTGCCTGTTGCGGTTCGGCCATCTCGTCGTCGCTGAGCACCGGCAGCTCGGCGAGCCGGGCGGCGATGCGGTCGGCGGAGAAGGCAAGGCTGCGCGGGTTGCCGGGGTCGAGCGCGACGAGATCCATCACCGGCACACGCGCGATTCCCGTCGGATAGCGCTGGCGATAGGTGATCTGGCTGTCGGCGAGGTCGAGCAGCACCGACAGGTCGTCGGGCGAGGCGCCAGGCATGCCGAACAGCCGGATCGCGCGCGCCATCGCCATCGCACGCTCGATCCGGCGGCCGAGATCGTGGAACCGCCATGCCGCGGTCCGTCCCATATGCTCGGCGGACAGCCCGGCGATCGCGGCATAGCGGCGCTGGAGCGAACCGGCGCGTTCGAGCATCCCGCGATGCGTCGGGAAGGGCGCCTCGAGCAGCCGGACCATGTCCGAGGAGAGCCGGTCGCGCGATCCCTCGCCGATCGCACGCGCATGGCGGTTGATCGTCGCGACCGACTGCCAGCCCTCGTCCTCCATCGCGGTGCGCGCGAACGCGGTAAGGTCGGCACGGCGCAGCGCGGGCGGATGCGGTGCGGCACCGCTGCCGACGATCAGCCCGACGAGCTTGCCGACGGTCTGCGACGACAGCACCGCGCCGCCGTCGGCATCGATCGAATTGCCGAGCATCACGCGGATCGCGGCCAGCAATGCCTCGCCGCGCTCGAGATAGCGGCCGAGCCAGTAGAAATTGTCCGCGACTCGGCTGGGCAGCGTGCCGGGATTGCGCCGGACGTGGAGCGAATCAGGCGCGGTGAGGAGCGAGACGGGTGCGACCGGCTCCGGCCCATAGACGCAGACATCGGCGGACCAGATGCCCTCGCCCATCACCGCAGCGCGCGCGTCTGGGTGCTCGCCGATCCGCGCGAACCCGCCGGGCAGCACGGTCCATTCGCCGTCGCCGCCGCGTGCTGCAAAGACGCGCAGCGTGAACGGGCGCGGCTCGAGCGTGTCGCCGACGACGACGGGCATCGTCGACAGGCGAACGATCTCCTGCCCGACATAATCCTGCGGGCGGCGGGCCATGTCGGCGAGCAGCGCGGCACGGTCGGCGCCTGTGATGTCGGCGCCCGCGGTCGCGCCGTTGGGCAGGCCGAGCGGGCGGGTGTGATAGGCAGGAGCGATCAGCAGCCGGTCGAGATCGGCCTCGACCGCGGTCCGTGCCGCGTCCTGCCCGCACCACCAGGTCGCGATGTTGGGCAGCAGCAGGTCTTCGCCGAGGATCGTGCGCGCAAGTTGCGGCAGGAAGGCCGAGAAGGCGGGGGCCTCAAGCACCGCGGAGCCGGGCGCGTTCGACAGCACGACATTGCCCGCGGCATAGGCGTCGATCAGGCCGGGCACGCCGATCTGCGAATGCGTGTCGAACGCCAGCGGATCGAGCAGCCGCGGATCGAGCCGCCGCCATAGCGCGTCGATCCGCTTCAGCCCGCCGATCGTGCGGACATAGAGCTTGTCCTCGAGCGCGGCGAGATCCGCGCCCTCGACGAGCAGCAGCCCCAGATAGCGCGCGAGATGCGCCTGTTCGGGATAGCTCGGGTTGAACCGGCCGGGGGTGAGCAGCCCGATGCGGGGATCGGTGCGCTTGCACATCGCCGCCAGCCCGGCGCGGAACGCGGCGAAGAAGGGCGCGTGGCGCTGGACGTTCAGCCGCGCCTGCAGCCCGCCGAGCGTGCGGCCGACCGCGAGCCGGTTCTCGAGCGCATAGCCCGCACCCGCGGGCGCGCGCAGATGATCGGCGAGCACGCGCCATTCGCCGCTTGGACCGCGGCCGAGATCGATCGCGATGAAATCGAGGTGGCGGCCGCCCGGCGGATCGAGCCCGACCATCGGCCGCAGGAAGAACGGGCTGCCGGTGACGAGCGCGGCGGGGATATGGCCATCCGCGACCAGCTTTCCCTCGCCGTACAGATCGGCGATCACCGTTTCCATCAACGTCGCACGCTGGACGACGCCCGCCGCGATCCGCGCCCATGCGTCCGCCTCGATCAGCAGCGGGACGGGGGAGACCGGCCAGGGGCGCTCGTCGGGTTCGTCGGCGATGCGGAAGCCGGTGCCGATATCGACCGCGTGACGCTGGACGCGTTCGCGGACATGGCCGAGATCGTCCGAGGCGACCATCGCGAGCTCGGCGAAGGTCGCGGTCCAGGCGGGGTCGATGCTGCCGTCGGCGGCGGGGCAGAGCATGTCGGCGGCGGTGCTGCGCGCGCAATAGTCGGCGATCCAGCGCTCGGCATGGCGTGTCGCGTCATAGGCGCTCGATTGCGCCGTATCGGTCGGGGGCGTGGATTGCGTCGCCATCTCCATGCCTTGATGCCTTCGAATAGTGGCGGCGGGTGTTTCACCTTTCGCTGGTGCGGCGCAACCTAAAAGCGTGTCTGCGGGGCGGGTTTCGCCTACGCCTTCCACCCCGGCGGAGGCCGGGGCCCAATTGGATGGAGGGGCGTAACGGCTAGCCACCCTTTATCACGGGTGTCCCCCAATTGGGCCCCGGCCTTCGCCGGGGTGGAGTGCGGGGGTTAGGGGAGGCGCCCGCCCTCAGAAATCCGGCAGAACCTGGTCCGCCACGCCCCAGCCCTTCAACCCGCGCGACCCGGCGCGTGCGATCAGGTCGTCGGCGTCGCGCACGCCCCAGCGGGCGGCGGTGTCGATATCGCGCAATTCGCTCCATGATACGGGGGCGGCGACAGGTGCGCCAGCGCGGGCGCGGGCGGAATAGGGCATCACCGCGGTGCTGCCGCGCTGGTTGCGCAGCCAGTCGATGAAGATCCGGCCCTTGCGCTTGGCCTTGGCCATCGATGCCACGAACCGGTCGGGCTCGGCACTTGCCAGCGCGCGGGCGAAGCGGTCGGCGAAATCCTTGACCGCGGGCCATTCCGCCTTGGGGGTGAGCGGCACGACGACATGGACGCCCTTGCCGCCCGACAGCATCGCGAAGCTGACGAGCCCCAGTTCGGCGAGCTGCGTCTTCAAATACTCTGCGGCCTTCTTCGTATCGTCGAAGTCGAGGCCCTCGTCGGGGTCGAGATCGAAGACGAGCCGGTCGGGCTTTTCGAGCGTCTCGTTGGAGGATCCCCAGCCGTGGAATTCGATCGTCCCCATCTGGACACAGGCGACCAGCCCGTCGGCATCGTCGACATAGAGATAGTCCTCGGTCGACCTGTCCTTCTCGCGGATCGGTACCTGATGGACCGCGTCGCCGAAGCTGCCGGCGTCATGTTTCTGGAAGAAGCAGGCGCGCGACCGGCCTTGCGGGCAGCGGACGAGGCTGATCGGGCGATTGCCGGCGAAGGGAAGGATGAGGCCGGACAGCGCGGCATAATAGTCGGCGAGATCGCCCTTGGTGACGTCGGAGTCGTCGAAGATCACGCGGTCGCGGTTGGTGATCTTGATCTTAGTCTCAGGCGCGGCATCGGGGAGCGGGGCGGGGGTCTCGGCGACGACGTCCTTCGCCGCCTTGTCCTCGCGCAGGCCGATGAAGCTCGAATGGCGCAGCACGCCGTCGGGGGTGGTTTCGGCAAAGGCGATCTCGGCGACCAGCTTCGGCGTAACCCAGTGCGCGCCGCGGACCGCGGCTTTCGGGGCCTCGACCGTCGGCGTCTTGCGGTCGAGCGCATCGAGCTTGCCGCGCAGCTCGTCCATCAGCGCCTGGTCGAAACCGGTGCCGACCTTGCCCGCATAGCGATAGCTCTTGCCCTCGCGGACACCGAGCAGCAGCGACTTGAAGCCGCGCTTCTTGTCGGACGGGAGCCAGCCGACGATGACGAATTCCTGGCGGTGCGTGCATTTGATCTTGAGCCACGCCTTGGTCCGCTTGCCCTGATAGGGCGCGTCGGCGCGTTTCGAGACGATGCCTTCGAGGCCCTCGCGGCACATCGTCTCGAACAATTGCTCGCCCGCGCCGATGACGTGGTCCGAATAGCGCAGGCGGTCGTCATCGGCCGGGATCAACGGTGCGAGGCGTGCCTTGCGGTCGAGATTGGACAGGCCGGTCAGGTCCTCGCCGTCGACCTCGAGCAGGTCGAACGCGAACAAGGTCATGTCACCGCCGCTGGAGATCGCGTCTTTCAGCGTCGAGAAATCGGGGTGGCCGTTCTTGAAGGCGACGATCTCGCCGTCGAGCAGCGCCGATTTTACGGGGAGCTTCGCGGCGGCGGCAGCGATTCCGGCGAACTTGTCGGTCCAGTCGAGGCCGGTGCGGGTGAACACGTTGGCCTTGCCGTTCGCGACGGCGACGAGCGCGCGGTAGCCGTCATATTTGACCTCGTGCAGCCAGGCGGTGCCGGTGGGGACGGCATAGACGAGCGTGCAGAGTTGGGGGTCGCGGAATTCGGGAAGCGTGCCGTCATGCTGGCGAAGGCGAGGATCCAGAGTATCCGCCGCGACGCTTTTCGCTCTGGGTCCCGGCTTTCGCCGGGATGACGGGGGAGGGGCGGGTTTGCTCGCGCGTGCCGGCTTCTTGCCCTCGGCAATCTCCGCCATGGTCCGCCCGGTCGAGACGCTCGTCAGCGCTTCGTCGACCAGCCTATCCGTGCCGCCCGCCGCGGCGTCGTCGATCTTGCGCAGCAGCCAGTTCTCGCGCTTTTCCTTCGCGCGGGGTTTCAGGCGGATCAGCAGCCATTCGCCCTTCATCCGCTCGCCATCGAGGACGAAGTGGAGATGGCCCTTGTCGAGGTCCTTGGCCGACTTGCCCTTGATCGGTGCCCAGGTGCCGCGGTCCCACAGCATCACCGTGCCGCCGCCATATTCTCCCGCGGGGATCGCGCCTTCGAACGTGGCGTAGCTCAGGGGATGGTCCTCGGTGCGGACCGCGAGGCGCTTTTCGTCCGGGTCGAGGCTTGGGCCGCGGGTGACCGCCCAGCTTTTGAGGACGCCGTCGATCTCGAGGCGCAGGTCCCAGTGGAGGCGGGTGGCGTCGTGCTTCTGCACCATGAAGCTGTTGCCGTTGCCGGGGGTCAGCGTGCCGGCGGGTTCGGCGGTCTTCGCGAAGTCCCGCTTGGCATTGTAGAGCGCGAGGGGGTCGGGGGTGTCAGCCACCATCGGTCTCCCGCGAATGCGGGAGCCCAGGCTGGGTCCCCGCCTTCGCAGGGACACAACAGGGGGCGTTACGCACGTTTCTTCGCCGGAGACTTGGTCGCGGTCTTCGGCGCGGTCTTGGCCGGAGCTTTCTTGGCGGGCGCCTTCTTCGCAGCCGCGGCCGTGCCGCCCGATTTCTCCATCGACTTCTTCAGCGCCGCCATCAGGTCGACCACGTTCGACCCCTTGCTCTCGCCGCTGCCCTTGTCGTCGATGATCGTCTTGCCGTTCGCCTTGCGCTTGCGTTCGATCAGGTCCTTCAGCGCGTCGACATACCGATCGTGGAAGTCCTGCGGGTGGAAGTCGCCGCTGCGCTTCTCGATCAGCGCCTCGGCGAGTTCGAGCAGTTCCTCGGACGGCTTGTCGTCGGGGATGTCGCGGAAATAGCCCTGCGCCTTGTGCACCTCGTCCGCGTAGCGCAGCGTCTCGAGCACCAAGCCGCGCCCGCACGGCTTGAGGCTGACGACATATTCGCGGCCGCGCATCGCCAGCTGGCCGAGCCCGACCTTCTTCGTGCGCCGGAGCGCCTCGCGCAAAACGATGAACGCCTCTTCCGCCAGATCGTCCGCGGGGACGACGAAATAGGGCTTCTCATAATAGAGCACGTCGATCTCGCTCGCATCGACAAACTGGGTCAGTTCGAGCGTCTTCTTCGATTCGAGCTTCACCGCGTCGATCTCGTCCTGGTCGAGCAGGACATATTCGCCCTTTTCGACCTCATAGCCCTTCATGATCTCGTCGGCGTCGACGGGGCCGACGCCGGTCACGACCTTGTCGTAATGGATCGGCTGGCCCGAGGGTTCGTGGATCTGCTTGAACGAGACGGCCGCACCCGATTTGGTGGCGGAGTAGATCTCGACCGGGATCGAGACCAGCGCGAGCCGGATCTGTCCCTGCCAATAGGCGCGCGCTGCCACGGTGCGGTTTCCTTCGTTGCGAAACCGATTCAATCGTCGGCGTCGCGAGTCGTTCCGTGAGCGCCGTGCCGTGCGCTGTTTCGCGAGTCGCCGAGTTTCGCTATGGCGCTGCCATGTCCGACAACCCGATCACGCTGTTCGACGCCTGGTACGCCGAGGCCAGGCAAACAGAAATCAACGACTCCAACGCGGTAGCCCTCGCCACTGCGGATGCGCAGGGACGTCCGTCGGTGCGGATGGTGCTGCTGAAAGGGCATGGCCCCGATGGTTTCGTCATCTACACCAACCGCGAAAGCCGCAAGGCCGGCGAGCTGACCGCGAACGCGCATGCGGCGTTGCTCTTCCACTGGAAGTCGCTGCGCCGGCAGGTCCGGATCGAGGGGCGCGTCAGCCTGGTGAGCGATGCGGAATCGGACGCCTATTTCGCAACGCGCGGCCGTGATTCGCAACTCGGGGCATGGGCGTCGGAGCAATCGCGCCCGCTCGACACGCGCGACACGTTCGAACGCCGTTTTGCCGAGGCGCAGGCGCGGTTCGAGGGTGGCGACGTGCCGCGCCCGCCGCACTGGGGCGGGTACCGGATCGCGCCCGATCGCATCGAGCTGTGGCAGGACCGCGAACACCGCCTACATGAGCGGCGACTGTTCGTGCGCGACGGTGAAGGCTGGACTGAAGGATTGCTATTCCCATGACCCAGGACGAACGCCGCAGGGTGATCCCGCTGGCGACGCGCGCGGCGCTCGCCAGCGTCGCGATGGCGTGTTTCCTGCTGCTGCTGAAGGGCTTTGCGGCGTGGACGACCGGATCGGTGGCGATGCTCGGCTCGCTTGCCGACACCGCGCTCGACCTGCTCGCGAGCCTCGTCACATTGTACGGCGTGCGGCTGGCGGCGACGCCGGCCGATCATGATCACCGTTTCGGCCACGGCAAGGCGGAGGCGCTCGCCGCGCTGTTCCAGGTGATGCTGATCACCGCGTCGGCGGCGGGCATCGCCTGGCGCGCGATCCTCGCGTTCAACGATCCTCAGCCGACCACGGGCGCCGATTTCGGCATCGGCGTGTCGGTCGTCGCGATCGTCGCGACGGTGTTCCTGCTCGCCTATCAGCGCCGGATCATCCGCCAGACCGGCTCGGTCGCGATCTTGGCAGATAATGTCCATTACCAGTCGGACGTGCTGCTCAACGGGTCGGTGATCGTCGCGCTGGTGCTCGACCAGTATATGGGGTGGAGCGGGGCGGATCCGATCTTCGGCATCGTCATCGCGCTGTGGCTCGCCTGGGGTGCGTTCTCGGCATCGTCGAACGCGATCGACCAGCTGATGGACAAGGAATGGCCCGAGGATCTGCGTGCACAGTTCCTCGACGTGGCGGCGCGTCAGCCCGGCATCCGCGGCATCCATGACTTCCGCACCCGCCGGTCGGGCAGCCATGATTTCGCGCAGTTCCACATGGAGGTCGCGCGCGACCTGACCGTTGCGCATGCCCACGACATCGTCGAGGCAGTCGAGCGCAACCTGCGCACCGCCTTCCCCAAGGTCGAAGTGCTGATCCACCTCGATCCCGAAGGGCATGTCGATACCGACAATCCGCTGGTCGAGGCGGACGTGACGCCGCATTGGTTTGGCAAGCGGGTTTAACCCGCTAGGTGCCCGACAACCGGGTATGAGGGGCAGCAGCATGAGAATACCGTTCGCGCAGATCGATGCGTTCGCCGACACGGCCTTTGCGGGCAATCCGGCGGCGGTGATGCCGTTGTCGGCGTGGCTCGACGATGCTGTGCTGCTGGATATCGCGCAGGAGAACAACCTGAGCGAGACCGCGTTCATCGTCCCCTCGGCCGAAGAGGGCGTCGATTTCGACCTGCGCTGGTTCACGCCGGGCGCAGAGGTCGCGCTGTGCGGGCATGCGACGCTGGCGAGCGGGCATTTCGTGCTGTCGTCGGATAGCGCGCGCGACAGGGTCCGGTTCGCAACGCGGCAGGCGGGGATCCTCGAGGTCGCCTGCGCGGATGGCGGATACACGCTCGAGCTGCCGGCCTGGGCGCCCGCGCCGAAGGCGATGCCGGAGATCGTCGCGGCACTGACGATCGATTCGCCGGTCGAGACCTTGTGGCACGACAAGGGCTATGCGCTGGTGATCGTCGAGGACGAGGCGATCGTCCGCAACCTGAAACCCGATTTCGTCGCGCTGGCGAAGTTTCCGATCGTCGCGATCGTCGCGGCGAAGGGGTCCGCGACCGCGATCGTCAGCCGCGTCTTCACGCCTTATTATGCAATCAACGAGGACCCGGTGACGGGGTCGGCGCATGCGGTGATGGTACCGTACTGGGCGCAGACGCTGGGGGACAGTTTCACCGCGTTCCAAGCGAGCGCGCGCGGGGGGCGGCTGACGTGCCGGCTCGAAGGCGACCGGGTGGTGCTTGGCGGTGCATGCGTGACGGTGATCGAGGGCACGTTCCTGCTGCCGTGATCACGGTCTAACTCTACGTCATCCTGACGAAAGTCAGGATCCAGAGCCAGGATCGTCTTGCTTCGTTACCCTGGACCCTGACTTTCGTCAGGATGACGGAAGAGGAGCGACGTGGCGGCTAGCGCTTGCGGCCCTTGGTCATCGGGTCAGGCTTCTTGGGTTTCACCCAGCCGGGCGGCGGGGTCAGACGCTGCTGGCTGGTGCCCAGACCCATCGCGCCGGGCTGCTGGCGGGTGAGTCCCGCGGTGTCGGCGACGGTGCCGCCGCCGCGCAGCAGGCTGATCTGGTCGCGCAGTCGTCCCGCGGTCTCGAAGTCCATCGCCGCGGCGGCGGCTTCCATCTGGCGGCGCAGGTCGTCGATATCCATGCCGGACCTAACGCGTCAGGCGGCGGCGAGTGCCGCCTCGGTCGACGCGATCCAGCCGCCGCCGAGCACGCGGTCGCCGGCATAGAGGACGGTCGCCTGTCCCGGTGCGACACCATATTCGGGTGAGTCGAACACGACGCGGTCACCGATCAGGCGGGCCGGGACGGGCTTGGCCATCGAGCGCACCTTGGCGGTGAGCGGCCCGGTGAAATCGTCGCCGAGCCAGTTGATGTCGCTCAGCTGTGCCGCCGAAACCGCGAGGGCACGACGCGGGCCGACCACGACGCGCTTCGTGTCGGGCTCGACGCGCACGACGTAAAGCGGCTCGGGGCTGCCGCCGATCTCCAGTCCGCGACGCTGGCCGACGGTGAAGTGGATGAGCCCGCGATGCTCGCCGAGCTTCATGCCGCCGATATCGACGATATCGCCCGCGGTATCCGCCTCCGGGCGCAGCTTCTTGACCAGCCCGGCGTAATCGCCGTCGGGGACGAAGCAGATATCCTGGCTGTCGGGCTTGGCCGCGACGCCTAGGCCGAGTTCGGCCGCGATCTCACGCACGCGCGCCTTGGGCAGGCCGCCGAGCGGGAAGCGCAGATAGTCGAGCTGCGCCTGCGTCGTCGCGAACAGGAAATAGCTCTGGTCGCGGGCAGGATCCGCGCCGCGGTGGAGTTCGGCGCCGTGCGTCCCCTCGACGCGGCGGACATAATGGCCGGTCGCGAGGCAGTCCGCGCCGAGATCGCGCGCGAGCTTCAGCAGGTCGGTGAACTTGGGCCCCATGTTGCACTGGACGCATGGGATCGGCGTACGCCCCGCGAGATAAGCGTCGGCAAAGGTGTCGACGACCTGTTCGCGAAAACTCGATTCATGGTCGAAGACGTAATGCGCGATGCCGAGCCGGTCGCAGACCGCGCGCGCGTCGCGAATGTCGCGGCCCGCGCAGCACGAGCCCGCGCGGCCGACCGCCTCGCCGTGGTCGTAGAGCTGCAACGTCACGCCGATCGTCTCCGCGCCGGTCGCATGCGCGAGCGCCGCGACGACCGAGCTGTCGACCCCGCCCGACATCGCGACGACGATCCGTCGACCGGCCAGCGACCCCGACCCTGGTGTCGCGCCGCCGAGCTGAAAATCCGCCTGTTCCATCGGTACACCATAGTCTCTGCGACGAGGCGTTGCAAAAAAAGCGACAGGCGCGACAACTCTTTGTCCCGAACTTTACCTCGTTTTCATTCCCCGGCGTTTAGACGGAACCTCTAGTTGGTGTTTTGCGAGTGTCGCGTTGGATCTGAGCTTCCCCCGTTTCGATCGAGAGGCCGAGCTGACCGTTCTGCCCGGTGACCTGGCGGTGTTGATCGTCGGGATCGCCGCGCGTCAGGCGGCGAGCCCGACCGCGGCGGTTCAGGCCGGGTTTTCGCGGGGTGCGATCGATCCCAAGCTGTTCGCCCCCGTCCACGGGGCGTTCAACGGGCCAATGGCGGATGCCTTGACGCGATGGAAACAGGAATGACCGCGGCGTTTACCGCGGCGTTTCAGCCATTCTTCAACTCCCTTGGCTACGGGTCGTAGCCACGTATCGAGAGGGGGCCCCCGCCCCGATCAGAGGTTGTAAATGATCGAGAACCAGAAGTTCCGCCCTGCCAAGGTCATCGGACCGCTAGGCGAGCAATTGACGCTGGATTCGCTGCCGCCGCCCAGCACGACGCGGTGGGTCGTACGCCGCAAGGCCGAGGTCGTCGCCGCGGTCAATGGCGGTCTGTTGTCGGTCGACGAGGTCTGCGACCGCTATGGACTGACGGTCGAGGAATTTGCCGGATGGCAGCGCGCGATCGACCGGTCGGGGATGCCGGGCCTGCGCGTGACGCGGATCCAGCACTATAAGTCGCTGTACGAAAGGCAGCAAAAATACTGACCCGAATCAGCATACATAATCAAAACGCGGGCGGAACAAACGTCCGTGCTCGCACGTCTTTCCGCCATCGCCCGGCTACGGGAACAACGGAGGGAAAGTAAAATGGGTATCATTCTTTGGCTGATCATCGGCGGCGTCATCGGCTGGATTGCCAGCATGATCATGCGCACTGACGCGCAGCAGGGCATCTTCCTGAACATCATCGTCGGCATCGTCGGCGCCTTCATCGGCGGCCTGATCCTGTCGGGTGGCTCGATCAACAGCGCACCGCTGACGCTGACCTCCTTCATCGTGTCGCTGCTTGGCGCGATCGTGCTGCTCGCGATCGTCAACCTCGTGCGCCGCGGCAGCGTCCGCTAAGAGCGGTCGCTACACAGCGTTGAAAAAAGGGCCGTCCGGGCAACCGGGCGGCCCTTTTTCTGTGCGCTCAGTTCAGCAGGAAGCGGACCGAGACCGAAACGGTGACGTCCTTCTCGCCCGCGACGATCTGCGTACTGTCCTTGGCCATCGAGGCGCGCGCCATGAAGACCGGCGGGTTCGGGTTGCCGGCATTCTCGCCATTCTCGGTGATCGAGACGATTCGCGAGACGCGCATGCCAGCGGACCGCGCATAGATCTCGGCGCGTGCACGCGCGCGCTTGACCGCGTCGGCCCGCGCCTCGTCCAGCGCCGCATCGGGCTGGTCGATCGACAGATTGGGGCCGTCGATCTGGTTCGCGCCCTCGGCGACCAGCGCATCGAGAATCGCGCCCGACTTCGCCACGTCGCGGAAGCGGATCGAGACGCTGTTGGTCGCCTGATAGCCGGTGACCACCGGCGGCTGGTTGTCGGCATAGCGATATTGCGGCGCGAGCCCGACCGTCGCGGTGGCGATGTCGCGCGGCGCGACCCCGGCCTTCTTCAACGCTGCGAGCACGCGGTTCATCCGCTGCGCATTGTCCGCCAGCGCGGCCGCGGCGGTCGTCGCCTGCGAGACGACACCCGCACGGATCGTCGCGACATCGGGCACGCGCGTGGTGCGGCCCTCGGCGCTGACGTCGAGCACCGTCCCGGTCGCGGGGACCATCGGTTCGACCGTCGACGCCTGCGCCTGTGCCGAAGCGGCGGCGGGGATCGCGGCGGCGAGCGGAACCGCCGCCAGCGTCGCGATCATGGTGAACCTGGTCATATCGTGTCTCCCTGTAAGTCAGCCTGCTTTCGCGATTGATCGAAGCCGGGTCAACGCAGGCTGAACATCGCGTGCAGCTTGCAGACAGGTGCGATCCTGGTCATGTCTGACATTTGGCTGCGCGGCGTGCCGGGGGGCTTGAGCACGGTGATCTATTTATATAATACAGCTGGCGAGTGGTCCGGCGGATTCGGGTCGGGACGGGGATAGCGCGCGCATGAACTACGAAGCCAGGACGATCGGCGGCGAGCCGCAGCAGGTGCTGACGGATCAGACGCCGCCGTCGCATACCCGTCGCAACATCATCATCGCGGTGGTCGTCATCCTCGCGGCGCTCGCCATCGCCTGGTTCGCGTTCGGATCGGGCAAGAAGGATGCAGCGGCGCCCGGTGCGCCGACCGAGCAGATCCCGAGCGTCACCGTCATCGTGCCCGGTCGCCAGACCGTCGACCGCGTGATCGCCGCGACCGGTACGCTGGCCGCGCGGCGCGAAATGCCCGTCGGCGTCGCGGGCGAGGGCGGCATGATCACGCGCGTGCTGGTCGAGCCTGGCCAGTGGGTCGCGGCGGGGCAGGTGCTCGCGACGGTCGACCGCTCGGTCCAGACCGAGACCGCGGCATCGCTGTCGGCATCCGTATCGGTGGCGCGGTCGGACGAGACGATCGCGCAAGCGGAGCTCGACCGTGCGCAGCAGCTGGTCGATCGCGGGTTCATCTCGAAGGCGGATCTCCAGCGCAAGGCGGCGACGCGTGATGCGGCGGCGGCGCGCGTGAAGGTGGCGCAGGCGTCGCTCGGCGAGGCCCGCGCGCGCAACGGGCGACTCGACATCCGTGCACCGGCCGCCGGCCTCGTGCTGACCCGCGGCGTCGAGCCCGGGCAGATCGTCAGCTCGGGAACCGGCGTGCTATTCCGCATGGCGATGGGCGGACAGATGGAAATGCGCGCGGCGCTGGCCGAAAGCGATCTGCTCGGCCTGCCGGTGGGCGCGCGGGCGACCGTGACCCCGGTCGGCTCGGCCAAGGGGTATAAGGGCGAGGTCTGGCAGGTGTCGCCGGTGATCGACCCGCAGACGCGCCAGGGCGTCGCGCGAATCGCGCTCGCCTATGATCCCGCGCTGCGCCCGGGCGGGTTCGCCGCGGCGTCGATCGTCGGTGGCGCGACGGTCGCACCGCAGCTTCCCGACTCGGCGTTGCAGAGCGACGACAAGGGCAGTTTCGTGTATGTTGTCGGTCCCGACGACAAGGTGGTGCGCCGCGACGTGAAGATCGGTCAGGTTTCCGACAGTGCGGTGACGATCGCAGGCGGGCTGCAGGGCAACGAACGCGTCGTCCAGTCGGCCGGCGGGTTCCTCGCACCGGGGCAGAAGGTCAAGCCCGTGACCAAGGCGACGACCAGCGCGACGACGACACCCACCAGTAGCAAACGGGGCTGACGCACCATGGGTTTCCGCAACATCTCGGCCTGGGCGATCCGCAACCCGGTACCGCCGATCGTGCTGTTCCTCGCACTGACGCTGGCGGGAATCGTCAGCTTCATGCGGATGGACGTGAACAACGATCCGGATATCGATTTCCCGATCGCGATCGTCGTCATCAGCCAGCCGGGTGCGGCGCCCACCGAACTGGAAACCCAGGTCACGCAGCGGGTCGAGGCGGCGGTGCGGACGCTGCAGGGCATCGACCAGATCAGCTCGACGGTCACCGAAGGTACGTCGCAGACGGTCATCCAGCTCAATATCGGCACGCCGATCGACCGCGCGGTCAACGACGTGCGCGACGCGATCGCGCAGATCCGCGGCGACCTGCCCGAGGGCATCCTCGAGCCGCAGGTGTTCCGCGCCAACACCACCGACGAGGATATCGCGAGCTATTCCGCGATCGCCAGCGACATGACGGTCGAACAGCTGAGCTGGTACATCGACAATACCGTGGCGAAGGAGCTGCTGTCGGTATCGGGGCTTGCCGCGGTCAACCGCAATGGCGGGGTGAGCCGCGAGATTCGCGTGATCCTCGATCCCGTCAAGCTGCAGAGCCAGGGGCTGACCGCGAGCCAGGTCAATGCGCAGCTGCGTCAGGTCAATCTGAACGCGGCGGGCGGCCGCGCGGAGATCGCCGGATCCGAACAGTCGGTGCGCGTGCTCGGCAATGCCAAGAACGCCTATGATCTTGGCCAGACGCAGATCTCGGTCGGCGGGCGGACCGTGCGGCTGGCGGACATCGCGCAGGTCCGCGATCTCTATGCCGAACAGCGAACGGCGGCGGCAATCAACGGTCGCCAGGTCATCAGCTTCGACTTCCAGCGTGCCAAGGGCGCGTCCGACGTCACCGTGTTCAACGATGCGGTCAAGAAGCTCGAGGCGCTGGAGAAGCGTAACCCGGCGGTGCATTTCGTGCTGCGCTCGAACAGCGTGAAATATACCGAGGAGCAATATCACAGCGCGATCGACGCGATGATCGAGGGCGCGGTGCTCGCGGTGATCGTGGTGTTCCTGTTCCTGCGTGACTGGCGCGCGACGATCATCTCCGCGCTCGCGATTCCGCTGTCGGCGATTCCCGCCTTCTGGTTCATGGACCTGCTCGGCTTCACGCTGAACCAGATGACGCTGCTCGCGCTCAGCCTGGTCGCGGGCGTGCTGGTCGACGACGCGATCGTCGAGATCGAGAACATCGTCCGGCACATGCGGATGGGCAAATCCGCCTATCAGGCGTCGATCGACGCCGCTGACGAGATCGGGCTGGCGGTGCTCGCGACGACGATGTCGATCGTCGCGGTGTTCCTGCCGGTCGGGCTGATGCCGGGTATCTCGGGTCAGTTCTTCAAGAATTTCGGTCTGACCGTGGTTGCCTCGGTGCTCATGAGCCTCGCGGTCGCGCGCCTCATCACGCCGATGATCGCGGCCTATTTCCTGAAGGCGCACGGCACCGCCAGCCACGGCGAGGGCAAGCTGATGGACTGGTACATGGCGTCGCTGCGCTTCACGCTGCGGCACCGCTGGCTGCCGGTCGTCGCGGGTGCGGCCGCGACCGCGATCACGATCGCGATGTTCTTCGTCCTGCCCTCGACCTTCCAGCCGCCGCGCGACAGCGACACCAGCACCGCGACGATCGACATGGTCCCCGGCACGACGCTGGCGCAGACCCAGGCGGTCGTGACCCGGGTCGCGAGCATCCTCCAGGCGCAACCCGATGTTGCATCGGTCTATGCCCGCACCGCGGTCGGCAATGGCCGCGTCACCGCGACGCTCAAGGACGATCGCTCGATGAAGAGCACCGCGTTCGAGCGAAGTCTCGCGCCGCAGCTCGCGGCGATCCCCGATGCGCGCGTGTCGTTCCGGTCGCAGTTCGGCTGGGGCGGCAGCAATCGCGACGTGACGATCACGCTGGGCGGCGACGACCCGGTCAAGCTCGACGCGACCGCGCAGAAGATCGTGACCGAGATGGCGAAGCTGCCGTCGCTCGTCGCACCGCGCGTCGCGGGCAATCTGCAGCGGCCTGAAATCGTCATCCGCCCGCGGCTCGATCTCGCCGCCAATCTCGGCGTGACGACGCAGGGCCTGTCGAGTGCGATCCGCATCGCGACGCTGGGCGATATCGACCAGAACAGCGCGCGCTTCTCGCTCAGCGATCGCCAGATCCCGATCCGCGTCGCGCTCGACCAGAATGCGCGGACGAGCCTCGCGACGATCCAGAACCTGCCGGTCGCCACCGCGACGGGCGGATCGGTGCCGCTCAGCCTCGTCGCGGATATCGGGCTGGGCTCGGGGCCGACCAAGATCGACCGCGTCAACCAGCAGCGCCAGCTGTCGATCGGTGCGGATCTCGCGCCCGGCGTGATCAGCGGCGATGCGCAGAAGCAGATCCATGCGCTGCCGACGATGAACGCGCTGCCGATCGGGGTGAGCGAACTCGTGCTCGGCCAGGCCAAGTGGCAGGCCGAGATGATCAGCAACTTCATCGTCGCGGTGGTAGCGGGCGTGCTGCTCGTCTTCGCGGTGCTCGTGCTGCTCTATCGCCGTCTGTTGCCGCCGTTCGTCAACATGGGCTCGCTGATCCTCGCGCCGCTCGGCGGGCTGCTCGCCTTGTGGGTGACGGGTCATCCGATCTCGATGCCGGTCTATATCGGGCTGCTGATGCTGCTCGGGATCGTCGCGAAGAACTCGATCCTGCTGATCGACTTCGCGCTCGAGGAGATGGGCAAGGGCGTCGATATCTGGACCGCGATCGTCGATGCCGGGCACAAGCGCGCGCAGCCGATCGTCATGACCACGGTCGCGATGGTCGCGGGCATGGTGCCGACCGCGTTGTCGATCGGCGGCGACGGATCGTTCCGCGCGCCGATGGGCATCACCGTGATCGGCGGTCTGGTGATGTCGACCGTGCTGACACTGCTGATCGTGCCGGCGACGTTCAGCATCGCGGTCGGGATCGAGCGCTGGGCAGGGCCGCGACTGGGTCGTCGCCTGCTCACCTTCCGGCCCGGCGACGACGGCGCGGAGGTGGTCGGAATCGCTGGCCCCAACGCGCCGGCGCTCGGACCCGCATCGCCCAAGATCGGCTTTCGCGACGGCGATGGCGGGACACAGCCGGCGGAATGATCGCCGGCGTGACACCTCACGGGTGAACTATCCCTGCGCTCGGGGATTGTTTCGGACATGACATCGAATTCCCGCGTGCGCCTGGCCAAGGAAGCGACCAACCCGGCTCTCATTCGCATGCGGATCGTCGCGACCGGGCTGCTGGTGCTGATGGCGGTCGTGTTCCTGGTCAGCCGCGCGCTGGTCGACCGGCACCCCGCGATCGGCTTCGTCCGGGCCTTTGCCGAGGCGGCGATGGTCGGCGGACTCGCGGACTGGTTTGCGGTCACCGCGCTGTTCCGCCATCCGCTCGGGCTGCCGATCCCGCACACCGCGATCATCCCGCGGAACAAGGACCGGATCGGTGACACGCTCGCGATATTCCTGCGCGACAATTTCCTGCTGCCCTCGGTGATCTCGCGCCGGATGCGGCGGCTCGACGTCGCGGGCGCGATCGCACACTGGCTGACCGATCCGCCCGAAGGGGCTGGGGGACGGTTCCGGTCGGGCGCGTCAAAGCTGGTCGCGCAGATCCTCGAAGGCCTCGACCCCGCGCGGCTCGGCGGCATGGTGAAGGCCGGCATCCGCGCAAGGCTGCGCCAGACCGAGATATCGCCGATCCTCGGCCAGCTGCTCAAGGCCGCGATCGCCGAACGTCGTCACGCCCCGTTGCTCGAGGCGGCGATCCGCTGGGCATCGGTCACGCTCGCCGCGAACGACCATCTCGTCCGCGCGATGGTGCACGAGAAGTCGGGTTCGATCCTGCGCTGGACGGGTCTCGACACCACGGTCGCGGACAAGCTGATCAACGGGTTCGACCGCCTGCTTGCCGAGATGGCGGAGGATCCGCAGCACCCGTTGCGGCTGAAGGCGGAGGAAGCGCTCGAGCGGCTGGCATGGGACCTCCAATATGACCGCCGCATGCGCGAGCGGGTCGAGGCGATGAAGAACGACCTGCTCGACAACCCCGCGATGCAGCGCTGGCTCGACGGTCTGTGGGAGCAGGCGCGCGGCGCGCTGCTGGCGATCGCGCGCGATCCGGAGCGGGCGATGGCGGGCAAGCTGGGCGACGTGCTGCGCCAGCTTGGCGAGACGCTGCTCCACGATCCGCGGCTGTCGCATACGATCAACCGGTTCGTCCGCCGCGCGGTCGTCGGCATCGCGGCGGATTATGGCGACGGGATCGTCCGGCTCGTGTCGGAGACGGTGCGCGGCTGGGATGCCGAGACGATCACCAGCCGGCTGGAGAATGCGGTCGGTCGCGACCTGCAATATATCCGCGTCAATGGCACGATCGTCGGCGGGCTCGTCGGCCTGGTGATCCACACCGTCGACCGGATCCTCTAGTTGCCCCGGTTATCGCTCCCAGTCGGGCATCGGCCAGCCCTTTGCCTTTGCCAGCAGGCGGAGCGGGCCGTGCGCGTTGACCGCGAACGGCTCGTCGGCCCAGGCAAAGGTCGGCGCATCGGAGACATGGTCCGAATAGAAGCGGACATGCGCATCGTGCCGCGCGATCCCCTCGCGCGCCATCCAGCGCTCGATCATCGCGAGCTTGGCGGGGCCGTAGCAATTCTCGCCGTCGATCCCGGCGAGCAGATGCCCGTTCGCGTCGCGCAGGCTCTCGGTACCGATCACCGCATCGAAGCCGAGCCGTTCGGCGATCGACTCGACGTAGAAGCGGTAGGAGGCGGTCGCCATCACCAGCCTGTATCCCGCCGCGCGATCCGCCTCGATCTGGCGGAGCGCTGCGGCGAAGACACCATCGCGCATCACGCGGTCGGCGAACGCCTCGGCGGCACGACGCTCCTGCGCCGGGGTCAGCGTCTTGCCGAGCATCATCCGCTGCATGATGTGTTTCAGGCGGCCGCGGCTCATCAGCTTGGCGAGATATCCCGCCGCCGCGAGCGCCGCGACCGGCACCAGCGCGAGTCGCCACGGCGCGCCGCCGTTGCGCGTGGTGTGGATCAGGAACGGCGTCCAGGTCGGCGCGTGCGTGATCGTCTTGTCCATGTCGTAGATGGCGAGAAGCTGGGTCATTGGGCCGGCTTACACAGCATTCGTCTTGCCGATCCAGTCCGTTTGCCGCAAAGGTGCCGCCGATGAGCGCGATGGCCGATTTTCAGCAGGACGGTGCCGACACGGGTACGCTTCGCTTCACCGGCGATCTGTCGCTCGCCAACATCGGAAATCTTCCCGATCGGCTCGAGGCGGTCGATGCCGCGTCGATCAAACGGGTCGATCTGAGCCAGGTCGACCGGATCGACACGATTGGCGCCTGGATCGTCCACCGCTTTGCAGCACGCAACGACGCGACGATCGACGGGCTTGATGCCGACGGCCAGAATCTGTTCGATCAGGTCGTAGCCTCCGACCAGCCGCTGGCGGCACGCGGCAAGCCGGTAGGTTCGGTAAAGCGCGTGCTGGGCGAGATCGGCGACGCAGTCGTCCTGACCGGCCGGACGATGCTCGGCCTGCTCGCCTTTCTGGGCGCGACGACGATCGCCTTCGGCAGCGTCATTCGCCACCCCAAGCGCTTCCGCTTCAATGCGGTCGTCCAGCGGTTCGAGGTCGTGGGCATCGCGGCGCTCGGCATCGTCGGGCTGATGAGCTTCCTGATCGGCGTCGTCATCGCGCAGCAGGGCGCGGTCCAGCTCCGCCAGTTCGGCGCAGAAGTGTTCACGATCAACCTGGTCGGACGGTTGACCTTGCGCGAACTCGGCGTGCTGATGACCGCGATCATGGTCGCGGGCCGGTCGGGCTCCGCCTTTGCGGCGCAGCTCGGCACGATGAAGCTGACCGAAGAGATCGACGCGATGCGGACGATCGGGGTGTCGCCGATGGAGGCGCTGGTCATGCCGCGCGTGCTGGCGGCGATCGTGATGATGCCGCTGCTCGCCTTCTACGCATCGCTGATCGCGATCATCGGCGGTGGGCTGCTGTGCTGGATCCAGCTCGGCATCCCGCCCGTCACCTTCATCGCCCGGATCCGCGAGGTCGTGCCGATCACCGATCTGTACATCGCGCTGATCAAGGCGCCGGTGTTCGGCGCGATCATCGCGGTCGCGGGTTGTTTCCAGGGCATGCAGGTCGAGGCCGACGCCGAACAGGTCGGGCTGCGCACGACCTCGGCGGTGGTGCAGGGCATCTTCCTCGTCATCGTGCTCGACGCGTTCTTCGCGGTATTCTTCACCTGGATCGGCTGGGACTGATGGCCCGCAAGACTGACGACAGCATCATCTCCGTAAAGGGGCTGAGGAACGAGTTCGGCGATTCGGTCGTGCATGACGGCCTCGATCTCGACGTCCGGCGTGGCGAGATCCTCGGCGTGGTCGGCGGGTCGGGGACCGGCAAGTCGGTGCTGATGCGCTCGATCATCGGCCTCCAGACGCCCGCCGAGGGCGCGATCACGGTGTTCGGGGAATCGAATATCGGTCGCGAGGAGACCGAGGCGACCGAGATCCGCAAGCGCTGGGGCGTGCTGTTCCAGGGCGGCGCGCTGTTCTCGACGCTGACCGTCGCCGAAAATGTCGAAGTGCCGCTGCGCGAATTCTATCCCGACCTGCCGCCCGCGTTGCTCGCCGAGATCGCGGCGTACAAGGTCGTGATGACCGGACTGCCGGCGGATGCCGCGAACAAGTTTCCCGCCGAACTATCGGGCGGCATGAAGAAGCGCGCCGGGCTCGCGCGCGCGCTCGCGCTCGACCCCGAACTGTTGTTCCTTGACGAACCGACCGCCGGGCTCGACCCGATCGGTGCGGCGGCGTTCGATTCGCTGACGCAGTCGTTGCAGAAGACGCTGGGCCTGACCGTCTTCCTGATCACGCACGACCTCGATACGCTCTACGCGATCTGCGACCGCGTCGCGGTGCTCGCCGACAAGAAGGTCATCGCGGTCGGCACGATCGACGAACTGCTCGCGCTCGACCATCCGTGGATCGAGGAGTATTTCAAGGGGCCGCGCGGCCGTGCCGCGGTGGCGACCAAGGAGGCGCATCGCAGCGCCGACGCAGTTGCCGATGCCCACCCGACCGAAGTCCAGTCCAAGCAGTCCGCGCCGGACGACGCCGACGCGACATATGCCGAGAAAGAAGCAAGGACGCTCTGATGGAAACCCGTTCGAACCATGTCCTTGTCGGCGCCGTCGTGCTGATCCTGCTGGCGATGCTCGCGCTGTTCACCGTGTGGATCGCGCGGCTCGGTGGCACGGAAGAGAAGGAATATGACATCTTCTTCCGCCAGTCGGTCGATGGTCTGGCGCGCGGCTCCGCTGTGACCTTTTCGGGTGTGCCGTCGGGTCAGGTGAAGTCGATCTCGCTGTGGAAGAACGACCCGCAGTTCGTCCGCGTCCGCATCAGCGTGAACGAGGAGACGCCGGTGCTCCAGGGCACGACCGCGTCGATCTCGGGCGTCGGGTTCACCGGCGTCAGCCAGGTATCGCTGGATGGCGCACGCAAGGGTGCGCCCGCGGTCGGCTGCCCCGATTCGAACGGCCAGCCATGCCCGTATGGCGTTCCGGTCATCCCGACCAAGCAGGGCGGGCTCGGTGCAATCCTCAATTCGGCGCCGCAGTTGCTCGAGCGTCTGTCGACGCTAACCGAGCGGCTGACCGGACTGCTGACCGATCGCAACCAGGCGTCGATCGCCGGGATCCTCGAGAACACCAATCGCCTGACCGATGCGCTGGCCGATCGCGGGCCGGAAATCGCCGCAACGCTGGCGCAGACGCGGGTCGCGATCCAGCAGGCGGGCGATGCCGCGCAGCAGTTCGGCGTGCTCGCGCAGACCACCAACGGGGTGCTCTCCGAAGACGTGAAACCGGCGATGGCCAATCTGAACAAGGCGATCCAGTCGGCACAGACCAGCGCCGAAACGCTGAACGCGGCGATCGGCGACGCGCGGCCCGGGCTGCAGGCCTTCTCGAAGACCACCATTCCCGAAGCCAACCGCCTCGTCCACGATCTGCGTACCACCGCCGCGGCGCTGTCCTCGGTTGCCGAACGTGTCGACCAGCAGGGGGCAGGCTCGCTCGTCGGGCAGCAGAAGCTTCCGGACTATAAGGGTAAGTGATGACCGCCATGAAGACACCGCTGTTCATCCTCCTCGCGGCCCTGCCGCTCAGCGCCTGCATCAGCTTTGGTGCCGCACCGCCGCCGACCCTGCTGACGCTGACGACGCAGTCCGCGGTTGCGGTCGGGCAGAAC
Organism: Sphingomonas sp. Leaf30; assembly: GCF_001422525.1. NCBI lineage: Bacteria > Pseudomonadati > Pseudomonadota > Alphaproteobacteria > Sphingomonadales > Sphingomonadaceae > Sphingomonas > Sphingomonas sp. Leaf30. The sequence continues at coordinate 720,544 of NZ_LMKZ01000001.1, forward strand.
CAAAATTCGGCGACGTCGAAGTCGATCACGCTGCAGGTGCCGACCGTGCCGCAAGCGCTGGCGACTGCGCGCGTGCCGGTGCAGGCCACCGCAACGTCGATCGCCTATGTGAAGGACGCGCAATGGGCCGAGCCGCCTGCGCGGCTGTTCGCGCGACTCATGTCCGACACCGTCGCGGCGCGCACCGGGATGGTCGTGCTGTCGACCGTCCAGGCAGTCGGCGATCCGAGTGCAATGCTGGGCGGGGAGCTGCGCAATTTCGGGCTCGACGCGACGACGCGCGAGGCGGTCGTGACGTTCGATGCCTCACTGACGCGGGCGGGGATGCAGTCGGTCGAGAAGCGTCGCTTCGAGGCGCGTGTCCCGGTCTCGGCAATCGATGCGCCGTCCGCGGCGGCGGGGATCAACACCGCGGCCAACAGCGTCGCACAGCAGGTCGCGGACTGGGTCGGCCGCCCGCGCTGAGCCCGGGTCAGCCTTCGGGCTGATCCGCCTGCGCGAGCATCGCCTCGGCTTCGGCGAGGTGGAGTCGTTCGACCATCTCACCGTTTAAGCGGATCGCGCCCTTGTCCGCAGTGGCGCCGTCGGCGAACGCTGCGACCACTGTCCGGGCCCAGGCGAGTTGGTCGGGGGTGGGGCCGAACGCGGTGTTGGCCGCCGCGATTTGCGCCGGATGGATCAGCGTCTTGCCGTCATAGCCGAGGCCTGCGCCCTGCTCGGCTTCGGCGGCGAGACGCGCCGGATCGTCGAGCACGTTGCAGACGCCGTCCAGCGCCACCAGCCCGGCCGCGCGCGCGGCCGTCACGATCGCCATCAGCGCGGGGATGAGTGGCATTCGATCGACGCCCGGGCGGCAGCGCAGGTCTTTGGCCAGGTCGTTGGTGCCGGCAATCAGCGCGGTGAGCCGCGATCCCGCGGCCGCACGGGCGATCGCCGGGAGTTCGAGCACGCCGCCACAGGTCTCGATCATTGCCCAGATCGGTGGCCCGTCGGTACCCAGTGCGGCGCGGACGGCGGCAAGATCGACGGCGTCGGAGATCTTGGGCACGAGCACCGCATCGACGCCGATACTGCGCAGCGCGGCAATGTCGTCGGCGCCCCATGGGGTATCGAGCGCATTGATCCGCACAACCAGCTCGCGCGTGCCGAAATTGCCCGTGCCGACCTCGGCAATGACACGGTCGCGCGCCGCCGCCTTCTCGTCGGGCGCCACCGCATCCTCGAGGTCGAGGATCACGACGTCGCAGGCCAGGTTGCGGGCTTTGGCGATGGCGCGGGGGTTGGAGGCGGGCATGTAGAGCGCGCTGCGGCGACGGCGAAGGGTCATGACGGCCAGCCTAGAAGACTATGGCCGGGGTTTGAACCCCGGCCCGCCTGCCGCGGGGTGGCGCGATCAGGTGACGACGTCGGGTGCGCCGCGGCCGGTATGCTGCGCGATCCCCGCGATCGATTCGGCCGCCGCGACGATGCTCGCCAGCATGTCGCCGGTCTCACGGTCGAGATCACCGCCGACGGGCTCATAGCGTTCGAGATAGACGCGCAGCGTCGCGCCGGTGGTGCCGGTGCCCGACAGGCGGAACACGACGCGGCTGCCGCCGGTGAAGAGGATGCGGACGCCCTGGTTGCGGCTGATCGAACCGTCGGTCGGGTCGGTATAGGCGAACTCGTCCGCGGTCTCGACGGTGAGGTCGCCGAACTGCTTGCCGGGCAGGGTGGCGAGGCTGGCGCGCAACGCGGCCATCAACGCGTCGGCGCGCGGGGTCTCGATGCCCTCGTAATCGTGGCGCGCGTAATAGTTGCGGCCGAATTTCGCCCAGTGATCGCGCGCGATGGCGTCGACGCTCTCGCCGCGGACCGCGAGGATGTTGAGCCACAGGAGCACGGCCCAGAGCCCGTCCTTCTCGCGGACGTGATCGGACCCGGTCCCGGCGCTTTCCTCACCGCAGATCGTCGCCATGCCGGCATCGAGCAGATTGCCGAAGAACTTCCAGCCGGTCGGCGTCTCGTAGGCGGGGATGCCGAGCGCCTGTGCGACGCGGTCGGCGGCCGCGCTGGTCGGCATCGAGCGGGCGATACCCCTCAGCCCGCCGGCATAACCGGGGGCGAGGTGCGCGTTTGCCGCCAGCATCGCGAGGCTGTCCGACGGGGTCACGAAGCGGTGGCGGCCGATGATCAGATTGCGGTCGCCGTCGCCGTCCGATGCCGCGCCGAAATCGGGGGCGTCGGGCGCCATCATCGTCTCGTACAGGTCATGCGCGTGGACGAGATTGGGGTCGGGATGATGCCCGCCGAAATCGGGCAGTGGGGTGCCATTGCGCACCGTGCCCGCGGCAAAGCCCAGCCGGCGTTCGAGAATCTCGGTCGCATAGGGCCCGGTGACCGCGCTCATCGCGTCGAACGCCATCGTCAGCTTGGACGCGCGGATCGCGTCGAAGTCGAACAGCGTCTCCATCAGCGCGGCATAGTCCTCGACCGGATCGACCACCTCGACGGGCATGTCGCCGACCATGACCTCACCGTCCTGGTCGAGATCGATGTCGGCCGCGTCGACGGTCAGCCAGCGGTCGATCTCGAGCGTGCGCGCGTTGATCGCGTCGGTGATCGATTCGGGCGCGGGACCGCCATTGGCGATGTTGTACTTGATCCCGAAATCCTCGTCGGGACCGCCGGGATTGTGGCTGGCGGACAGGACCAGCCCGCCGATCGCGCCACGCTTGCGGATCATGTGGCTGGCGGCAGGCGTCGACAGGATGCCGCCACGGCCGACGATCATGCGACCAAAGCCGTTCGCCGCGGCCATGCGGATTGCGACCTGGATCACCTCGCGGTTGAGGAAGCGGCCGTCGCCGCCAATTACCAGGGTCGCGCCGGCCTTGTCCTCGACCACGTCGAACACCGACTGGACGAAGTTTTCGGCATAATTGGCCTGCTGGAAGACCTTCACCTTCTTGCGCAGACCCGATGTGCCCGGCTTCTGGTCGGTATAGGGCGTGCTAGTAACGGTACGGATCATGTAGGCTCCACGAGGCTCGAATACAGGGTCGCATAACGCCGGCCACTCTCGTCCCACGAGAAGTCCGCGCGCATCGCATTGCGCTGCAACATGGCCCAGCGATCGGGGCGTGCATAGAGCGCGATCGTTCGGCGCAACGCATGGCTGAGCGCTTCGGGCGTGATGCCGTCATGCTGGATACCGGTAGCGACGCCTGCGGCGACCGCCGCCTCGTTCGCGTCGATCACCGTGTCGGCCAGCCCGCCGGTGCGCGCGACGACGGGGATGCAGCCATAGGCCAGCCCGTAGAGCTGAGTCAGGCCGCAGGGTTCGAAGCGCGACGGGATCAGGATCGCATCGGCACCCGCCTGAAGCAGATGCGAGACGGGCTCGTCATAGCCGATGCGGACGCCGACCCGGCCCGGATACCGCTCGGCGGCGGCGAGAAAGGCGTGTTCGAGCGCACTATCGCCCGACCCGAGCAATGCGAGCCGGCCGCCGAGCGCCACCAGCTCGTCGATCGCCGCGACGAGGACGTCCATGCCCTTTTGCCAGGTGAGCCGGCTGATGACGGTGAAGATCGGGCCGTCGCCGGTGTCGAGGCCGTACAGTGTCTCGACCGCGCGCTTGTTGATGCGGCGGCGGGCGAGCGTGCGCGCGGTGTAGCGCGACGGCAGCGCAGCATCGGTGGCGGGGTTCCAGACCGCGGGATCGATACCGTTGACGATCCCCGTCAGCCGATCGGCACGGACGTTGATCAGTCCCTCCAGCCCCATGCCGAATTCGCCGCGACGGATCTCTGCGGCATAGGTCGGGCTGACCGTGGTGATCGCATCGGCAGCCTCGAGCCCGGCCTTCAGGAAGCCAACGCCGCCATAATATTCGATCCCGTCGAGTGCGAACGCCGCGTCGGGCAGCGCGAGGTCGGCGAAGATCTCTGCGCCATAGCGGCCCTGGAAGGCGATATTGTGGATCGTGACGATCGTCTTCGCCGGCGCGCCGGGGCCGGGGGCGTAACGCAGATAGGCGGGCGCCATCGCCGCCTGCCAGTCATGCGCATGGAGGATGTCGAACTGCTGGCCGTCGACAACGCCCGAGGCGAGATCGGCGGCAGCCCGGCTGAACGCGGCAAAGCGCAGCCAGTTGTCGACCCAGTCGGCGCCGGCCGTGTCGCCATACGGACCACCGCCACGCGCAAACAGGCCGGGTGCGTCGAGGATGAGCAGCGGATGGTCGCCGATGCTCGACGCGAGAATCCGCGCCTCGACGCCGAGCAGATCGGTATAGCGGTGGACGACCTTCGCCGTCCGCATGACCGCGGCGAGCGCGGGATAGCCGGGAAGGAAGGTCGTCATCGCGACGCCGTGATGCGCAAGCGCGGCGGGCAACGCACCGACGACGTCCGCAAGGCCACCGGTCTTGATCAACGGATAGGCTTCTGACGCTACCGAGAGAACACGCATCAGCCGGGCCCCTGTCCTGATCGAGAGAGCGTCGTATACACCCTCACGCGATCAGCCGGTCGATCATGGATTTGGTTACGAGCACCACGCCGCTGTCGGTACGGCGGAAACGCTGCGCGTCGAGTTCGGCATCCTCGCCGACGACGAGCCCGTCAGGGATGACGACGCCGCGATCGACCACGACCTTCGACAGGCGCGCGCCGCGGCCGATCTCGCAATGTGGCAGGATCACCGCCTGATCGAGCATCGAATAGCTGTGCGCACGCGTGCCCGTGAATATAAGGCTGCGGTGGATCGACGATCCCGAGATGATGCAGTCGCCCGAAACCAGGCTCGACACCGCTTCGCCGCGGCGTCCGTCATCGGCATGGACGAACTTGGCGGGCGGGGTGACCTCCGAATAGGTCCAGAGCGGCCAGCTGCGGTCGTAGAGGTCGAGCTTGGGCACCACGTCGGTGAGGTCGATATTGGCCTCCCAATAGGCGTCGACCGTGCCGACGTCGCGCCAATAGGCCTCGACCTCGCTGCCCGAGCGGACGCAGCTGTCGGAGAAGCGATGCGCGACCGCCTTGCCGTGCTTGACGAGGTAGGGGATGATGTCCTTGCCGAAATCGCGCGCGGATCCCGGCGTCTCGGCATCGCGGCGCAGTTCGTCGAACAGCAGCTTGGTGTGGAAGACGTAGATTCCCATCGACGCCAGCGCGATGTCCGGGTTGCCCGGGATCGCGGGCGGATCGGCCGGCTTCTCGACGAACGCGGTGACATTGTCATGCTCGTCGACCGCCATCACGCCGAAGCCGACCGCCTCCATCCGCGGCACTTCGAGGCAGGCGATCGTGACGTCCGCACCGGTCTCGCAATGCTGTTGCAGGATCAGCTCGTAATCCATCTTGTAGATGTGATCGCCGGCCAGGATGACCATGTATTCGGGCGCGTGGCTCTCGATGATGTCGATATTCTGGTAGACCGCGTCGGCGGTGCCTTCATACCATTGAAATTCGCTGATCCGCTGCGACGCGGGCAGGATGTCGAAGCTTTCGTTGCGTTCGGAGCGCAGGAAGTTCCAGCCGCTCTGAAGATGGCGGATCAGCGAATGCGCCTTATACTGGGTCGCGACGCCGATCCGGCGGATGCCCGAATTGATTGCATTCGACAGCGCGAAATCGATGATCCGCGCCTTGCCGCCGAAGTACACCGCGGGTTTTGCGCGGGTATCGGTCAGTTCCATCAACCGACTGCCGCGACCACCGGCCAGCACATACGCCATTGCGTCGCGCGCCAGTGGCTGTCCCCGCCGTTCAACCATGTTCGTCTCTCCCTAATCGTCCGCCGTATAACGCCCCGTTACCCGCGGCTTGTTCCGTCTCAGCCCTCAAACTCGAGCATGATCGTCGCGAGCGGGGGCAAGGTGACCCAGGCCGCACCGTCCTCCGCGACCACGCCGCCGAGGTTGCCGAGCCCGCTGCCCCAATATTCATGCGCGTCGCTGTTGATGATCTCGCACCAGCGGCCGTCGAGTGGCAGCGGGATGCGGTAGGGCGCGCGTGCGATCGGCGTCATGTTGGCGATGACGGCAACGGGCTTCGCGCCGGGCGCCTTGCGCAGCCAGGCAAAGACCGAATTGGCGGCATCGTCGGCGATCAGCCATTCGAAACCCTCGGCTTCGCAATCGCGCGCGTGGAGCGCGGGCTTATCGCGATAGACCCTGTTGAGGTCGCGGACGAGGTTGCGGATGCCCTCATGGCTGCGGCTGTTGCGCAGGCACCAGTCGAGCGCGCGGCCTTCGGACCATTCGCGGCGCTGCGCGAATTCCTGCCCCATGAAGAGCAGCTTCTTGCCCGGATAGCCCCACATGAACGCGTAATAGGCGCGCAGATTGGCGAATTGCTGCCAGTCGTCGCCGGGCATCTTGGTCAGCAGCGAGCCCTTGCCGTGGACGACCTCGTCATGGCTAAGCGGCAGGACGAAATTCTCGCTGAACGCATAGACGAGTCCAAAATTGATCTCGCCGTGATGGTGCTTCCGGTGCAGCGGATCGCGCGCCATGTACTGAAGCGTGTCATGCATGAAGCCCATGTTCCACTTGAACCCGAAGCCCAGGCCACCGCTCTTGCCGTCGTCGCCGACGGGAGCGGAGACACCCGGCCAGGAGGTCGATTCCTCGGCGATCGTGAAGATGCCGGGGTGCTGGCCATACACCGCGCGGTTCATGTCCCGCAGGAAGGCGACCGCCTCCCAGTTCTCGCGCCCGCCGGTGTCGTTGGGGATCCATTCGCCCGCCTCGCGCGAATAATCGCGGTACAGCATCGACGCGACCGCATCCACGCGAAGCCCGTCGATATGATAGCGCTCGGCCCAGAACAGCGCGTTGTTGACGAGGAAGGACGACACCTCGCGCCGCCCGAAATTGTAGATCGCGGTGTTCCAGTCGGGGTGGAAGCCGAGCCGCGGGTCTTCATGTTCGTAGAGCGCGGTACCGTCGAAATGCGCGAGCCCGAACGCATCGGTCGGGAAATGCGCCGGCACCCAGTCGAGCAGCACGCCGATCCCCGCCAGATGCGCACCATCGACGAACCGCGCGAACCCCTCGACATCGCCGAACCGCGCGGACGGCGCGTAAAGCCCAGTCGTCTGATAGCCCCAGCTCGGATCATAGGGATGTTCGCTGATCGGCATGAACTCGATGTGCGTGAAGCCCATCTCGACCACGTACGGGATCAGCCGGTCGGCGAGCGCGTCCCAGGTCAGGAACCAGCCCTCGACGTCGCGGTCCCACGATCCTGCATGCACCTCATAGATGCTGATCGGCACGCGGCGCGGATCGACCGAGGCCCAGTGTTTGCGGTGGCTCGTATCCGCCCATTCATGCGCGAGCGTGCGGGTGATCGATGCGGTCGCGGGACGCAGTTCGCTGGCAAAGGCGAAGGGATCAGCCTTTAGCGGCTGAAGCCGGCCGTCGGGACCGACGATCTCGTATTTATACGCGCGATATTCGGCGATGTCGGGGATGAAGATCTCCCAGACGCCGACGTCGCCGCGCCTGCGCATCGCGTGGCGGCGGCCATCCCAGTCGTTGAAGTCGCCGACCACCGAAACGCGCTGCGCATTGGGGGCCCAGAGCGCGAAATGCACGCCGGGCGCGCCTTCGTGCTCGATCAGGTGCGCGCCCAACTTGTCATGGAGGCGGTGGTGCGTGCCCTCCGCCATCAGCAGGTCGTCGATCGGGCCGAGCACCGGACCGAAGCTGTACGGGTCGGTCACCCACCAGTCCGCGCCGCCACCCTCGGCGTGATATTTCACCGGTTGCGGATCGCCGTCGATCGGGCCTTCGAACAGGCCGCGATCGTCGATCCGGGGGAGGGTGCCGAGCGTCGTGCCGTCGAGCGCATGCGCCTCGGCGGTCGTCGCACCCGGCAGCCAGGCGCGCGCAAACGTGCCGCCGGGGCCGGCATGCACGCCGAGCAGCGAGAAGGGATCGTCGTGACGCCCCTCCAGCAGGGCAACGATGGCGCCTTCGGGTGGCTTCACATTACCGTCCAGATATCGCGGGCATATTCACGGATCGTCCGGTCCGACGAGAACCAGCCCACACGCGCAACGTTGCGCACGGTCGAGGCGACCCAAGCGTCGCGATCGTTCCAGCGCGTGTCGACGCTGCGCTGCGCGGTGGCATAGCTGTCGAAATCGGCGGCGAGCATGAACCAGTCGCCCTCGTACAGTCCGCCCATCAGTCCGGCGTAGCGCTGACGATCATCGGGCGAGAATACGCCCGAGGCGATCGCCGAGACCGCCTGGCAGAGCTCGTTCGACCCGTCGATCACGCTGCGCGGATCATAGCCCGATGCGCGCTTCGCCTCGACCTCGTCCGCGGTCATGCCGAAGATGAAGATGTTGTCGTCGCCGACCCGGTCCTTGATCTCGATATTCGCGCCGTCGAGCGTGCCGATCGTCAGCGCGCCGTTCATCGCGAACTTCATGTTGCCGGTGCCCGACGCTTCAAGTCCCGCGGTCGAGATCTGTTCGCTGAGATCGGCGGCGGGGATGATCTTTTCCGCCAGCGACACATTATAGTTTGGCAGGAACGCGACCTTGAGAAGTCCGCCAACCGACGGGTCCGAATTGATCCGGCGCGCGACGTCGTTCGCCAGTTTGATGACGAGTTTCGCATTGTGATAGCTCGACGCCGCCTTGCCCGCGAACAGCTTCACGCGGGGCGTCCAGTCGCGTTCGGGATGGCTGCGGATCTGGTCGTACAGCGCGACCGTCTCGATGATGTTGAGCAGCTGGCGCTTATACTCGTGAATGCGCTTGATCTGCACGTCGAACAGCGCGTCGGGATCGATGCGCAGCCCCATGCTGTCCTTGATATGATTTGCCAGTGCCACCTTGTTCGAACGCTTCACCGCCCAAAACCGCTCCCTGAACGCGGAATCGTCGGCAAAAACATCGAGATCGATCAGCCGTTCGGCGTCATCGAGGAAGCCGTCGCCGATCGCGTCGCGGATCAGCGCGGTAAGGCCGGGGTTGCATTGCTGCAGCCAGCGGCGCGGCGTGATCCCGTTGGTCTTGTTGTTAATCCGCGTCGGATAGAGGCGGTGGAGATCGGCGAAGACCGTCTTCTTCATCAGCTGCGTATGGAGCGCCGCGACGCCGTTGACGCTGTGCGATCCGGCAAAGGCGAGATTGGCCATCCGCACGCGCCGTTCGCCGCCCTCGTCGATCAGGCTGATCGCGGCGATTGCGCGGTCGTCTATCCCTGTGACCCCGCGTGCCTCGCGCAGCAGCCTTGCGTTGATCGCGTAGACGATCTGCATGTGGCGCGGCAGCAGACGCTCGAACAGCGGCAGCGGCCAGCTCTCCAGCGCCTCGGGCAGCAGCGTGTGATTGGTGTAGCCGAAGGTCGCGCGCGTGATCTTCCACGCCTCGTCGAACGCGAATTCGTGATGGTCGATCAGCAGCCGCATCAGCTCGGCGACCGACACCGCCGGGTGCGTGTCGTTCAGCTGGATCGCAGCCTTGTCGGGCAGCGTGCGGATGTCGCCGAAATACTGGATGTGGCGGCGGACGATGTCCTGGATCGACGCGGACGAGAAGAAATACTCCTGCCGCAGCCGCAACTCCTGCCCCGCGGCGGTCGAGTCGTTGGGATAGAGCACGCGCGTGAGCGTCTCGGCGCGGAGCTGGTCCGCGAGCGCACCGGAAAAGTCGCCCGCGTTGAACCGGTCGAGCTTGATCGGATCGAACGCGCGCGCGGTCCACAGTCGCAGCGTGTTGACGTGTTCGCCGCGCCAGCCGACGACGGGGGTGTCGACCGCCATCGCCTCGACCGCCTCGGCGGGACTCCAGTGAACCTGGCCGCTGTCGGTTGCGATCACCTCGCCGCCGAAGCCGATGAAATAGGCGCTCTCGCGGCGTTCGAACTCCCAGGGATTGCCGTGCGCGAGCCACTTTTCGGGCATCTCGACCTGCCAGCCATCGTCGATCCGCTGGCGGAACATGCCGTTCACATAGCGGATGCCATAGCCGTAAGCAGGGAGCGCGAGGCTCGCCATGCTCTCCATGAAGCACGCCGCCAGCCGCCCGAGCCCGCCATTGCCGAGTGCCGCATCGGGCTCGATCTCCTCGAGCGCGGCAAGGTCGACGCCGTGCAGCGCGAGCGCCCGCGAAACCTCGCCGCTGCGTTGCAGGTTCGTCACCGCATCGCGCAGCAGCCGGCCGATCAGGAATTCGAGGCTGAGATAATAGACGCGCTTGGCGCCCGCCGCATGCGCCGCCTTGGTCGATGCCATCCAGCGTTCGACGATGTCGTTGCGCACGGTGAGGATCGTCGCCGCGAGCCAGTCGTGCGGAAGCGCGGCCTGCGCATCCTTGCCGATCCGGTGGACGAGCGTGTCGAGGATCGAATCGGCCAGCGTCTGGACGGAGCGCTGCAGGGCGGGGTTTGCGGTCACGCGAATTCCGGATCTCGTTGTCGTCACCGGTGATCCTAGCCGCGCGGACACCTTTGTCACGCGGACTTGCGAGGTCGCGGGACGCGATCGGCAGTTAGCCGTACATCCCCTGATCCATGTCAGTTTATCTCAGAGCATGCCGATCAGCAGCGTCGCGTTGAGGCCGATAATGACCGCGGCGATGACCCAGGCGAGCGTTTTCAGCCAGACCGGGCTGACCAGCGATCCCATGATTCGCGCGTCGCCGGTGAACTTGACGAGCGGCACGACCGCGAAGGGGAGCTGGAGGCTCAGCACGACCTGGCTCAGCACCAGCAGCCGCGTCGCGCCCGCATCGCCCGCGGCGCCGACCACGAATACCGCGGGGATGATCGCGAGCAGCCGCGTCACCAGCCGGCGTAACCAGACGGGCATGCGCAGGTCGAGGAAGCCCTCCATCACGATCTGGCCGGCGAGCGTGCCCGTCACCGTCGAATTCTGGCCCGAGGCGAGCAGCGCGACTGCAAACACGACGCTCGCCGCGCCCATGCCGAGCATCGGCGCGAGCAGCGCATGCGCCTGGTCGATATCGGCGACGTCGGTGCGCCCCGCGACGTGAAAGGTGGCGGCCGCGAGGATCAGGATCGCGGCGTTGATAAAGAAGGCGAGGCCGAGCGCGATCGTGCCATCGATCGTCGCCATCGTCACCGCGTCGCGCTTGCCCGCCTCGGTCGGCGCGAACGCACGCGTCTGGACGATCGACGAGTGGAGATAGAGGTTGTGCGGCATCACCGTCGCACCGAGGATGCCGATCGCGATGTAGAGCATCGCCGGGTTGGTGACGATCTCGGTCGTCGGCACCAGCCCGCCGAGCACGCCTGCCATGTCGGGCCGCGCGAGGAACAGCTCGAAGATGAAGCAGCCGGCGATGATCACCAGCAGCGCGACGATGAACGCCTCGAGCTTGCGGAAGCCGAAGCGTTGCAGCGCGAGGATCAGGAACACGTCGAGCGCGGTGAGCACGACACCCCAGACCAGCGGTAGCCCGAACAGCAATTTGAGTGCGATCGCGGTGCCGAGCACTTCGGCCAGATCGCAGGCGATGATCGCGATCTCGCACAGGAACCAGAGCACGACCGAGACGCGCTTCGAATAATGCGCGCGGCAGGCCTGGGCGAGGTCGAGCCCGGCGACGATGCCGAGCCGTGCGGACAAGGCCTGGAGCACCATCGCCATCAGATTGGACAGCAATACGACCGACAGGAGGGTGTAGCCGAATGCCGAGCCGCCGGCGATGTCGGTCGCCCAGTTGCCCGGATCCATATAGCCGACCGCGACGAGATAGCCCGGCCCGACGAACGCGAACAGCCGCCGCCAAAAGGGCGCGCCTTCGGGGATTGCGACGGTGCGATAGCTGTCGGACAGCGAATGGGCGAGGGCGGAGCTGGGCGGCGGCATCGCTGGTGCTTTGCCGGATGGGAGCGGGGGGGACAAGCAGTTCGGTCGGCAGGCGGATATCGGGCGGGCGGCGCACGGCTGTCCTTGCTCCCGTCATCCTGACGGAAGTCATGATCCAGGGTTACGGGCGCCGGGCTGCTTGGCTCTGGGTCCTGACTTTCGTCAGGATGACACGAGGGGGTGCGTGGCGTCGCGCCAGCAACCGCGGTCAGATCACCTTCATGTCGGCCTGGTAATGATGCCAGAGGAAGATCGCTGCCGCGCCGCGGTGCGGGCGCCAGGCTTCGGCGAGTTCGCGGGTCAGCTTCTCGCTCGGGCGGGCGTCGTGGCCGAGGATGCGGCCGATCTCGATCTGGACCGCAAGGTCGCCCGCGGGCCAGATGTCGGTGCGGCCCTCGGCGAACAGCAGGTAGATTTCCGCCGACCAGCGGCCAATGCCCTTGACCCGGATGAGGGCAGCAATCGCCTCCTCGTCGTCGGCGGGCAGGTTCGTCAGGTCGAGCCGGCCGCTCGTGACCTCGTCGGCGAGGCTGCGGGCATAGCCGAGTTTCTGCCGCGACAGGCCCGCGCTGCGTAGCGTCTCGTCGCTGGCGGCGGCGATGTTGGCGGGGTCCGCGGCACCGCCGACGAGCGCGTCGAGCTTGTTCCAGACCGATTGCGCGGAGGCGACGCTGACCTGCTGGCCGAGGATCGTGCGGAGCAACGTCGCAAAGCCGCGCTCGCTGATCCGCGGGGCAGGGTGGCCCTTGTTCGCGACCGCCACCGCGAAGGCGGGTTCGATCGCACACAGCGCGGTCATGGCAGCCTGCAACTGGTCGGCGTTCAGGCCCATGACGCGAACCTTGCAGCTTGATCGGGGCGGCGGCGCGCGGCATGGACCGCGCACGGTTTTTCGGAGGACAGCATGCCCAAGCTTATCGTCGTGACGCGGGACGGGGAAGAACGCGAGCTCATGGGCGAAACGGGTCTTTCGGTCATGGAAGTCATCCGCGACGCCGGGATCGACGAGATCCTCGCTTTGTGCGGCGGCTGCTGTTCCTGCGCCACCTGCCACGTCCATGTCGACCCGGAATTTGCGGCCAAACTCAAGCCGATGAGCGAGGACGAGAACGACCTGCTCGATTCGACCAGCGACCGCGACGACTATTCGCGGCTGTCGTGCCAGATCGACATGACCGACGCGCTTGACGGGCTGAAGGTCCGGATCGCCGCCGAGGATTGATCCGGTCCCTCTCCCCCGCGGGGGAGAGGGAGAGCGTTAGCGCGTCGTCACCGCGTAGAGTGCGATCGCGGCGGCGTTCGAGACGTTGAGGCTCTCGACCTTTTCCGAGATGGGGAGCTTGGCGAGCTCGTCGCAGTGATCCTCGGTGTTCTTGCGCATGCCCTCGCCCTCGGCGCCGAGCACGATCGCGACGCGCTGCGTGCCCATCGCCTCGGACAGCGTCTGCGTCGCATGGCCGGTGAGGCCGATCCGCCAGAACCCGGCTTCGGCGATTTCCTCGAGCGCGCGGGCGAGGTTAACCACGCGGATCCACGGCACCGTCTCGAGCGCGCCCGACGCGGCACGGGCGATCGTACCCGATTCGGGCGGCGCGTTGCGGTCGGGGGTGACGATGCCGAGCGCATCGAACGCCGCCGCCGAGCGTAGGATCGCGCCGACATTGTGCGGATCGGTCACGCCGTCGAGGATGACGAGCGGACGGTTGTCGTCCTTGCCATGCTCGAGCAGGTCGGCGAGCCACATGTCCTCGAGCGGTTCGACCTCGATCACCACGCCCTGATGCGGGGCGTCGCCCGGCACCAGTCGCGCGAGATCGGTGGCCTCGGCGAAGGTCACCGGCACGGCCGCGGGCAGGTCGAACCCGGCCAGCGCCTCGCGCGTGCCCATGATCTTGCGCACCGTGCGTTCGGGATTGGCGAGCGCTGCGCCCACGGCATGCTTGCCCCAGAAGCGCGGACGCCCCGCGGGGGCCTTGCTCGGCCGATGGCCCTTGCGTGCTGCCATCAGAGCGCTCCCGTCATCATATCAGTCATCGTCATCGCTATATCCATAAGGGTCGGTCACCACCGGCTTGGTCGGCAGTGGCGTGCGTGGCAGCGCCTTGTCCGCATTCGCCGCGCTGAGCAACACCGATGCGAGCACGATTGACGCCTGGCGCATGTCGTCGGCCTTCAGGTGATCGAAGGTGTCGGCCGACGTATGATGGATCCGGCTGCCATAATCGAGCGGATCCTGGATGAACTGGAACCCCGGCACGCCGACCTGCTGCAGGAAGACGTGATCGGTGCCGCCGGTCGGGCGCAGGACGACGTTCGACGCGCCCATCGACGCGAACGGGCTGAGCCAGTCGCGAAAGATCGGCACGACTGCGGGGTTGGTCTCCGCATAGAGCCCGCGCAATTTGCCCGAGCCATTGTCGATGTTGAAATAGGCGGCGAGGTCGGCATGACCCGGCAGCGGGGTGATCGGCCATTTCTGCGAAAAGCCGTAATAGCTTTGCATCCCGGTCTGCGGCGGGTCGTTGGGACTGCCGCGGGTCGCCAGATGGCGGGTGACATAGGCCATTGAACCGAGAATGCCCTGCTCCTCGCCCGACCAGAGCGCGAACCGGATCGTCCGCTTCGGGCGGACGCCGGTTGCGGCCAGGATGCGGGCGGCCTCCATGATCATCGCCGAGCCCGCCGCATTGTCGGCGGCACCGTCCGCAGCGACCCAGCTGTCGAGATGCGCGCCCGCCATGACATAGCCGGCCTTCGGATCGGTCCCGGGAATGTCGGCGATGATATTGTACGCCTGCGCATCGCTGTCATCGAAGCGGACGTCGCTGACGATCTCGAGCGTCGGGGCGGGGCCCGCCTTGGCGAGCCGCGCGAGGCGGCGGTAATCCTCCGCGGCGATCTGCACGCCCGGCAGTGCGGGCGTATCGCCGACCCCGAACAGATAGCCTTCGCCGCTGACCAGCTTGCCGTCGTGATAGGCCATCGTCGCGGTCGCTACCACGCCTTCGCTTTTCAGGAACGCATCGAGCTTTTTCGAGAAATCGAGCCGCTTCATCCGGCGGTCGGCGGCGTCGGGATCGTAATTGGGCTGCTGAAACCGGTCGAGCCTCGCGATATCCTCGCCGCTCAGCCGCTTGAAGGCGGGCTCGGCGGGTTCGTCGCCGGTGCCGGGCCGCGTGAGCATCACGATCTTGCCGCTGAGCTTGCCGCGCCATTTCGCGAAGTCGCGCTCGCGCGCCATCGGTGCGACGATCACGGGCGCGCTGAGTGCGGTACCGTTCGTGCCGGGGGTCCAGGCAATGGGAATCGCGGTCAGTTGCACCACCCGCGGGGTCGTCATCCGCACGCTCGACCGTTCGATCGACCAGCCGCGACCGAAGGCGAACCCTTCCTTGTGAACATTCGTGAGGCCCCAGTCGGCGAAGCGGCGCTGAGTCCACGCCTCCGCCGTACGCATCGACGGCGAATTCGTGAGCCGCGGGCCGATGACGTCGGTCAGATGCTGGACGGTCACCATGACCTGGCTGTGGTTGGTCCCTTCGTCGATGATGCGGTTGACCATGGGCTGATCAGGCTTCGCGGTGCCGCCACGCTCCCTGGCGGCCGCGGGGCTGAGCGCGACGATCGTTACGGTTGCTGCGAAAATGGCAAGTCGGCACGGACGCGATTGGTGCATGAAGGTCCCCCTGGGCAATTTTTTATGCATGAAAGGCTATGCGGGGGCGGAAGTTGGCGCAACCCGCGTTGACAGCACCGACAAGCTTCGCCATTGAGCCGCCTCGCTCGAAAGAGTGGCCCCTTTGGACAGGTGGCCGAGTGGTTAAAGGCAGCAGACTGTAAATCTGCCCGGGTTTCCCGTACGCTGGTTCGAATCCAGCCCTGTCCACCATAGCTTTGCGGTCTTGCCGCCCAAGCTCTGGTCCTTTGCCGGTAGCAAGGCCAGGCGCGAACCTCACAACCTTCAGATCTGTGCCGGGATGTCGTGCGGACATTGTGCGCAAAAACGCGTCCCGCGACGGCATTCGGCGCGCTTCAAACAGGGATGCCTAACCGCGGAATTGCGGTTAATGTAGGTCTATGTCTGCCAGCCGCATTGATCTCCTGACCGAAGCGCAACGGGCCTGTCTTCGACTGGTCCTGACGCATCACAATTCGAAGGAGATCGCAGCGCTGCTCGGCGTGTCGCCGTCGGCGATCGACAAGCGGATCGAACGCGCGGTTCAGGTGCTGGGCGCGGGGTCGCGGTTCGAGGCTGCGCGGCTGTTGCAACGGCACGAAACTGCCGGGGATTTCGATGTGCCCGCAGAGCCCCGCGTCATGCCCTCCGCCACGCCCGAGCCCCGCGCCGCGAACGACAGGACGGAGGACGGGACGTCGCCAATGCCGTCGTCCGACCTGCTGGTCGCGACGTATGATCGGCTCCCATCCGAACCAATCGACGTAGCGCGCGCGCCGTCGCATCCGCCACAGGTCGGCCAGGACGATCCATGGGGGCTCGTCCGCCGCTTCATGGGGATGACGCCCGGAGGCGGACCGGAGGGAGCGGCGCGGAACCGCTTGTCCAAGGGGGACAGGCTGATCCGGCTGGTCGGGCTCATGGCGTTGCTGGCGATCACCACGGTGGCGCTGGTGACGATGACGATGACCATGACGAGCCTGTTCAGGCAGGTTCGCGGCAGCGCCGCCTCTCCCCGGGTCGAGCATTCGTCGCGCTGGGGTGGGAAATTCGACATGTTGAAGGAACGTCGTCAGGCAACCGACAGGGTCACCGCGGACTTTCTCAAGGCGGAGGCGGCGGTCGACCAGGCCGCGTCGCTCGCCGCATCCTGCGTCGCGACCTTATTGCAGCAGCGTGCGGCGGCAAGATTGCCGGTCGCGACCGGGATCGCCGCGCTGCAACTCGTCGCGGATGCATCGTCCGATCTGATCAAGGCCCGCCAGCGCTTCGTCGACGCGCACCAGGCGCTGGTCGCGGTACGCAGCGAAATCGGCCTCGGTGCCTTCTATGCCTATGGTGACGAGGGCGAGTGTCCGCCCAACGAAGGGGCTCTGCGCGACGATGCGCGGCTGCACCTCGTCGTTGCCGCCTGACGACGCGGCCGGTGGATCGCTTGACCCGATAACGTGGACCGCGTCTGGCTCTTCAACGCGCTGCAACTGGCGGCGACCGGCTATGCATTCTGGCGTGGCGGTGCCCCCGAGCGGCTGACCGGGCTTGCCCTGCTGCTCGCGGCACTGGCCACGCGGATGTTTCACCAGCTTGGCGCAGGCGAGTTCGTCGACGTCGAGATCGGTATCATGACCGTCGACATCGTCCTGCTCGGCGTGATGATCGCCATCACGCTGCACGCCGATCGGTTCTGGCCGGCCTGGGTCACCGCGCTCCATGCACTGGGGACCGGGGCGCATCTGGCCCGGGCCATCAATCCCGACGTGATCCGGCTCGCTTATGCGGTCCTGTCGGTCATGTGGAGCTACCCCATCGTCCTGCTGCTCGCCGTCGGAACGATGCGGCATGCCAGACGGGTCCGGTCGCGAGGCTGGGATCTCGACTGGAGCCGCCAGGACCCGACCCTTCCTTAGCCCTGCATCTGAGGCTTTAAATGTCTTATGCCATTCCTTTCATGCGACTCTTGAACGGCGCACGGCCCGGGCCGGCTCTTGCACCCGCCGCCGTCGATCCCGCCCGCCTGGTGAGCGCTGCCAAGCATCTGTACGAACTGCGTCGCCAGCGCGACGCGGCATTCGGCGCGGACCTGTTCTCCGAACCGGCCTGGGACATGCTGCTCGACCTGTTCATATCGCATCACGAGGGGCGTCAGCTCAGCGTGTCCGCGGTGTGCATCGGCGCGCGGGCGCCTTCGGCGACGGCGCTGCGCTACCTTGCGATCCTGCAGGAGGCGGGTCTCGTTCTGCGGACCCGCGACAAAAATGACGGTCGACGATCGCATATTCAGCTGTCGGTCGTCGGGCGTCAGCGGATGAGCGATCTGCTCGCGGGTCTGGTGGATTGTTGATCCGCAAGCCGGCCGGGTGACCGGTCGAGCTTGACCGCCGGACGAACAAGATCCCTGCGGCCGGCGCCGACCGGGCGTCTTCGCACCGGCTGTAGCGCGGCTCGATACGGCGCGCATGGCGGGCCCCGATCCGGCCGTCCGCCATCCAAAGCTTGAAAAATAGCGCCTGCGATGACATGTAAGTCTCGGATACCCGTCAATTTTACTGGTTTGCGGGCCTCCCAATAAATTCCGGCAAATGGGCGAGGACTTTGAGCAACGGTTGTGCTCGGTCGATCGCTTCTGTGCGTCTTTCGGCCGATCCTGCGCAGCCCATCCATCATCCGGCGATGCGCCCTTAGCCGTCTCCGCCCCTCGGGGGCCGGGATCGGGGGCGGGCAGGCGGTAACGAAAAAGGCATCATAGTGCAAATTGGATCGAACGACGACACGCGGACCGCCGAGCAGGCAGGCGACGCTCCGGCGGCCGGCACGGGCGTAACGCGCCGCAATCTTCTAGGCTCGGCGATCGTTGCGGGCGTCGCGGGGTCCTCCGCCATGGTCCCCCTGTCGCCGGCGCAGGCCGCGACGACGGAACGCTCGGTCGACGTGCTGCTGATCGGCGGCGGCATCATGAGCGCGACGCTCGCCGTGCTGCTGCGCCAGCTCGAGCCGAGCTGGACGATCGAGCTGGTCGAGCGGCTCGACAAGGTTGCCGAAGAGAGCTCGGGCGGCTGGAACAACGCGGGCACCGGCCATTCGGCGCTGTGCGAACTGAACTACACGCCGGTCAACGCGGCCGACGGCCGTGTCGAGATCGCCAAGGCGGTCGAGATCAATGAGCAGTTCCAGGTCACGCGCCAGTTTCTCAGCCACCAGGTCAAGGCCGGCATGCTTGGCGCACCGCGGACGTTCATCAACTCGACCCCGCACATGAACCTCGTCTGGGGCGACGCCAATGTCGCCTTCCTGCGCAAGCGCTGGGAAGCGCTGGGCGCGAGCCCGCTCTTCTCGGGCATGGAATTCTCCACCGACCGCGCCCAGATCGCCAAATGGGTGCCGCTGATGATGCAGGGCCGCGACGCGTCGCTGCCGCTTGCGGCGACCCGCTCGCCGCTCGGCACGGACTGCGACTGGGGCACGGTGACGCGGCAATATATCGCCGCGCTCGAGAAGCAGGCGAATTTCACGCTGACGACGGGGCATGAGGTTCGTTCGCTCGAGCGCAACGCCAAGGGCGGCTGGAAAGTCACCGCGCGCGACATGAAGACCGACGACAAGCGGGTCATCAATGCGCGCTTCGTCTTTGCCGGCGCGGGTGGCGGCGCACTGCCGATCCTGCAGAAGTCCGGGATCCCCGAGGCGGACGACTATGCCGGCTTCCCGGTCGGCGGATCCTTCCTGGTCGCGGACAAGCCCGAGATCACGCATCGCCATCTCGCCAAGGTCTACGGCAAGGCCGCGGTCGGCTCGCCGCCCATGTCGGTCCCGCATCTCGACACCCGCTATCTCGACGGCAAGCAGGCGCTGCTGTTCGGACCGTTCGCGACTTTCTCGACCAAGTTCCTGAAGCAGGGGTCCTATTTCGATCTCCCGGCATCGGTGACGATCGACAATTTCCGGCCGATGGTCGCGGTCGGCTGGGACGATTTCGCGCTGGTCGAATATCTCGCGGGGCAGCTGATCATGTCGGATGCCGACCGGATGGAGGCGCTGCGCGAGTATTTCCCCGGCGCCAAGGACGGCGACTGGCGCTTGTGGCAGGCGGGCCAGCGCGTGCAGATCATCAAGCGCGATCCTGAAAAGGGCGGCGTGCTGAAGCTGGGCACCGAGATCGTCGCGTCGAAGGACGGCTCGATCGCGGCGCTGCTCGGCGCGTCGCCGGGTGCCTCGACCGCGCCGTCGATCATGCTCGACCTGCTCAAGAAGGTGTTTCCGAACCGGCTGTCGACTGCCGGCTGGCAGGCCAAGATCCGCGAGATCGTGCCGAGCTACGGCATCAAGCTCAACGAGCATCCCGAACTGCTCGCCGATCACTGGGGCAATACCGCCGAGACGCTGCAACTCGCCATCGCCTCGCCGGCGGTCCATGTCGCGACCAAGCCCCGGCCCGCCGCGATGCGCGTCAAGCCGGACCGCAGCCCCGACCTCGCCCTCTGACCTCTGTCCTCGATCGCGCCCTCCCCGGCATTGCCGGGGAGACCGTCGGGCGACGGACGATATGGCGGGGCTGCGCTTGTCGTAGCGGAGTTCGTCGCTTCGTCGAGACGCCGACGCTCGCCGGTCTGGGGGCTGCTTTGCTCCTCCAGCGCCGTGTCGTCCCGGTCCGCTAAACCGAAACGGCCGACGGCGCGGGGTGACACTGGGCCTCGGCACTCAGAAAGGCCCTCCACGCATCGACAAAGGTCGGCATCGAGAACGCGTCGAGACGCGCCTCGAGATCGACCCGCCGTGCCGCGATCTGGTCCGGGCGGAGTTCGGCAAGCTGTGTCATTCCCGCGGCGATGGCCTCGACCGAGTGCGGATCGACCGCGATCGCACTTGGTCCCGCGACCTCTTCGAGGACGCTGTCGGCGCTGATCAGCGGCACCAGTCCGTTACGCATCGCTTCCGCGACCGGGACGCCAAATCCTTCGAGAAGGCTCACCAGCACGAACCCCCGCGCATGCGCGTAGAGCCAGCGCAACTGCTCGTCCGAGACATAGGGCAGGAGGATGACGCCGGGGGTTTGCTCGGCCTCGGCGATGACGGCCTCGGATCCCGGCTCGCGACTGCCGCAGATGACATAGTGATAGCCCGCATCGGCAAGGCCCGCGTGCGCGAATGCGCGGATGCTGGCCAGCTGGTTCTTGCGGCGCCCGATGCTGCCCACGGTTAGCAGAAACAGGCCTTCAACGCCGTCCACGGCGTGTTGCGCGCCACCCGCCACGCCGCTGCGGATCGGCGGATAGATCACGGTGGCGGGGGACCCGGTGCCATAAAGGCATTGAAAAGCCGCCCTCGACGCCTGGCTGACAAAGGCCATGCGGGGCTGGCGTTCGGCGATGCGTGCATAGACCCGCTCGTAGAGCGCGGTGACGGACGGGGCGAAGAGTTCGGGATGCGTCAGGGGGCCGAGATCGTGGCACAGCACGGCATCATGCGACGCGACGTGCCAGCCCAGCACGGTCATCGGATCGAGATGAAGGACCGCGCGTCGGCTCCGCTGTCGCGGCACCAGCCTGGGATACCGGGCTCTGAGGCGATCCTCTTCGGCCCATAATCGACCGATGACTTTGCGGGACAAGGCATTGACGCCGACCTTTTCGGGAAGCCTCCATATCTTCACGCTGCGAAATACCTCCGGCAGCGTGTCGATAATGTCCCTGCCGATAAAATACTTTCCGGTTCGATTGTGAAGCGAAAGGGTGAAGTCGACGTCCCATCGTTGAAAAGACTTGCTAATAGTATTTCATCCCGAAATCATCGGTAATATGCGTCATAGAGCTACCAGAAATCAGCAAATGGGTCATGTCGAAATCGGAATAGGGAGCCCGACTTCTAACAATCAGAAAATGCGGCAGGGCGCGTGCTGTGAGGAACAGAGTTCGCTATACCGGCTATCGCTGCCTATAACAGCGCATCTCACGGCATAGTCAGGCGATGATCGGGCTCCGCACTTCGAGACTGGTCGGCGCTATTGGAAACGATGGAGCGGGTAACGGGAATCGAACCCGTGTATTCAGCTTGGAAGGCTGCTGTACTACCATTGTACTATACCCGCGAAGCCGGCGTTGCCGCGGCCTGCGCCCCCGCTCTGACCGTCGCGAAGGGGAGACGGGTGGCAGAAGGTGTAGGGTCGCGATAGCGCGGGTCGTGGGGTGGTGCAAGCCGGGGCAGGATGGTTCATGGTTTGCTGACGAAAATCGGCTACCTTTGGCGCCATGTCCGACGCGCCCGTGCTTCCCGAGACGACGAGCCTGACCCTGCAACGGCGCCGCGCCGCGGATCCGCGCCCCGCGTCCGCGGTCAGTCACGGCGCCGGGCTGTCGGGGCTGGCGGGCGTGCTCGGCTGGGTGGCGTGCGCGCGCGGCTGGGGGATGGACGGGCCCTATGCCGCGCTGGTCAACCTGCTTGTCTGCGCGGTCCCGATGATCCTGTGGTCGGTGCTGGTCGACAAGGTCCATCGCCGGCCGAGCACCGGGCTGGACTGGTCGCGGCCCCGGCCATGGCGCGAGACGATCGACGTCAGCCTGACCAAGCTCGCTGCCTTCTGGGTGACCTGGGCGGGGATCGCGGTGATCTATGGCACCGGGCGATTCTATTGGGAGGGGAATTTCGCCTTTGCGATGTGGTGCTTCACCAACGCCGCGCCGATCCTCGTGCTCGTGTCGATCCCCTATGTCCTCTGGCTCGACCGCTTTCTGGTGGAACCGAAGGACGGGGCCTGGTCGCTCGGGGCATGGCTGACCGGGCAGCCGGGGGTCGACCGCGCGACGCTCCAAAACCACCTGCGCAGCTGGGGAGTGAAGGCGTTCTTCCTCGCCTTCATGCTCGCGATCGTGCCGGGCGGGTTCGGCGAGTTCATCCGCGGCGACACGACCGCGATACTGCGCGACCCGGTCGCGCTCGCCAGGTGGCTGATCACCTTCATGTTCCTGATCGACGTCGCCTTTGCGACGGTCGGCTATGTCCTGACGCTGCGACCGCTCGATTCGCATATCCGCAGCGCCAATCCGTTCGCGGCGGCGTGGATGGCGGCGTTGATGTGCTATCCGCCGATCATCCTGATGAGCGACGGCGGGCCGATGGACTATCACCCGGGCACGCAGGAATGGGACGTCTGGTTCCAGTATCACCCCGTCCTGCTGGTGCTGATCGGCGCGGTGCTGGTCGCGCTGACCGCGATCTATGCGTGGGCGACGATGGCGTTCGGCTTGCGATTCTCCAATCTCACCAACCGCGGGATCCTGACGCACGGGCCCTATGCCTGGTCGCGGCACCCCGCCTATCTGTCGAAGAACCTGTTCTGGTGGCTGTCGACGATCCCCGTGCTGACCACGGGGACGCCGATCGACGCGATGCGCGCGACCCTGCTGCTCGCGGCGGTGAGCGGGGTCTATTACTGGCGTGCGCGGACCGAGGAGCGGCATCTGGGCCTCGACCCCGATTACCGCGCCTATAGCGACTGGATGGCGCGCAACGGACTGGTACCGCGCCTTCTGGCGTGGGTGGCCGGGTCGCGCCGCGCGTCAGGCGCCTAGAAGCTCTCCACGCCGTAAACCTTGGCGATATCGCCGCCCCATGCGCCGTTATACTTGTCGAGCAGCAGCTCGGCGGGGACCTTGCCCGAACGGACGATCTCGCGCAGCGGATCGAGGAAGCCGGTCTCGTTGTCGCCCGCCTTGTTGAGGCGTGCGCGCGACGACAGGCCGGCACCCGCGATATCGAGCACCTGTGCGGCGATGTCGCGCAACTGGCCGCCACCTGCGATCGGCGCATTCAGCCCGAGCTTGGGCACCGAATCGCGCAGCGACTGGCGTTCGTCGATCGTCCAGTCCTTCACCAGATCCCATGCCGCATCGAGCGCACCCTGATCGTAGAGCAGCCCGACCCAGAGCGCGGGCAGCGCGCAGATCCGGTTCCACGGCCCGCCATCGGCGCCGCGCATCTCGAGGAAGGTCTTCAGCCGCACCTCGGGAAAGGCGGTCGAGAGATGATCGGTCCAGTCGTCGAGCGTCGGCTTTTCGCCGGGCAGGACGCTGAGCTTGCCCCTTAGGAAATCGCGGAAGCTGAGCCCCGCCGCGTCGATGTATTTGCCGTCGCGGTAGACGAAGTACATCGGCACATCGAGCGCATAGTCGGTGTAGCGGTCATAGCCGAAGCCGTCCTCGAACACGAAGGGCAGCATGCCGGTGCGGTGCGGGTCGGTGTCGGACCAGATATGGCTGCGATAGGACAGCATGCCGTTGGGCTTGCCCTCGGTGAACGGCGAATTGGCGAAGAGCGCGGTCGCGAGCGGCTGAAGCGCGAGGCCGACGCGGAATTTCTTCACCATGTCCGCCTCGGATGCATAATCCAGGTTCACCTGGATCGTGCAGGTCCGCAGCATCATGTCGAGCCCCATGCTGCCGACGCGCGGCATGTGCCGCAGCATGATCGCATAGCGACCCTTGGGCATGATCGGCAGCTCCGCGCGGGTCTTGTCGGGCCACATGCCGAGCCCGAGGAAGCCGATGCCGAGCTTTTCGCCCGCGGCCTTGACCTGTTCGAGATGCCTGCCGGTCTCGGCGCAGGTTTCGTGGAGGGTCTCAAGCGGCGCGCCCGAGAGTTCGAACTGGCCTGCAGGCTCCAGGCTAATGCTACCGTCCGCGCCGGTCATCGCAATGACGTTATCGGTACCGTCGGGGCCGCGCTCGAACACGGGCGCCCAGCCATATTGTTCGAGCTCGCCGAGCAGCGCGCGGATGCCGCCCGCCTCGGTGTACGAAGGCGCGCGATGATCGTCCTTCGCGTATACAAATTTCTCGTGCTCGGTGCCGATCCGCCAGCGGTCCCGGGGCTTTTCACCGCGCGCGAAGCTGGCGATCAACTGGTCGCGCGACTCGATCGTCGGGCTGGTCTTTGCAGGGGCGGTCTTGCTCGTCATCGCCGCGCCTTACGCGGCGATGAACGAGGGTGCTAGAGGGGATTCGGACCGGTCGGTAGCAATGTCACGCGACGGGTGACGGGACGGGCGGTTCGGCCGCCCAATCGCCCGCCGCCGCCATCCACAGCGCGACCGCCGCCGCCGCTGCGGTTTCCGCGCGGAGGATGCGCGGGCCGAGGCCGATGCCGACCGCCTGGGGATGCGCGCGAATCGCCGCACGCTCGTCGGCGTCGAAACCGCCTTCGGGGCCGATCAGGATCGCCGCGGGACCGGCATGCGCGCGCATTGCCGCGAGCGCGGGCGCGCCGCCCGTCTCGTCCGCAAAGAACAGCGTGCGATCGGCGGGCCAGTCGCGGAGCAACGCTGCGAGCTTCACCGGTTCGGCGACCTGCGGCAGCGCGGTGCGCCCGCATTGCTCGGCCGCCTCGATCATGTGCGTGCGCAGACGGTCGGTATTGGGCTTGTCGACCACGGTGCGGCGCGTGACGACGGGGACGAGCCGGTCGACGCCGAGCTCGCACGCCTTCTCCGCGAGCCAGTCGACCCGGCCTTTCTTGATAGGCGCGGCGCAGAGCCACAGATCGGGCACCGCCTCACGTTCGCGGAGTCGTTCGGTCACGTCGAGGACGAGGTCGCGCTTGCCGACGCTGGCCGCGGTGGCGAGCCATTCGCCGGTGCGGTCGTCGAACAGCTTGACCGGGTCGCCGATCTTCAGCCGCATGACGCCCGCGAGATAATGCGCGGCGGGGCCGTCGACCGGGAGTGGACCGGAGCTGAGCGGGGTGTCGACGAACAGCCGCGGCGTGGATTGCGGCGGCCAGGCTGGGGTTGCAGGCATTGCGGGGGCCTAGCAAATCCCGCCGCATGCGGGGAGGGCGTTTCGCTCGTTCGCGATCCTCCGCCGTCAGGGGGGATTGGTTAGCGGCGGTTCCAGAGTTTGCGGGCGACGATCCACACGATGATCGCGACCGCGATGCCAAGGATCAGCGCACCCGCGACCGCGCCCGCGACGCGGAAGATGCCCCAGAAGAGCGCCTCGACGAAACGGCCGACCGCGACCGACAGGCCGATCATGCAAAGGGGCTCGAACGCGACACTGACGTGATCCTAGCCGCTGCGGGCTTGCGCGCCAAACGCCGTCTTCCTACGCCCCGCGTCATGCAGACCACACCGAGCCCGATGGACATCGTCCCCGACAGCGAACATCGCGGCCTGGTCGCGCGGCTGCCGCCGAGGCTGCGCGGGCTGGCGCTGCTTGCGCGGTTCGACCGGCCGATCGGCTGGTGGCTGTTGTTCTGGCCCGGCGCCTGGGGGATCGCGCTGGCGGGCGGGGCATGGGCGCGGTGGGATCTGATCGCGTGGTTCCTGCTCGGCAGCATCGCGATGCGCGGCGCAGGCTGCGTGTTCAACGACATCGTCGACCGCGATCTCGACGCGCAGGTCGCGCGGACGCGGGCGCGGCCGATCCCGAGCGGGCTCGTCTCGTTGCGGCTGGCGTGGATCTGGCTCGGCGTGCTGGCGCTCGTCGGGCTGGTCGTGCTGCTGCAGCTGACGCCGCTCGCCGCGGTCGTCGCGCTGGCGAGCCTCGCGCCGGTCGCCGCCTATCCGTTCATGAAGCGCATCACCTGGTGGCCGCAGGCATGGCTCGGGCTGGTGTTCAGCTGGGCGTTGCTGGTCGGGTGGAGCGACATCGCCGGCGCGCTGACGTTGCCGATGTGGCTGCTCTATGCGGGGTCGATCGCCTGGGTGATCGGCTATGACACGATCTATGCGCTGCAGGACCGCGAGGACGATGCGATGATCGGCATTCGGTCGTCCGCGCTCCGCATGGGGCGGCATGTAAAGGCGGGGGTCGGGATTTTCTATGCGATCGCAGTCGGGTTCTGGTCGGCGGCGTTCTGGACGATGCGGCCCGATCCGCTCGCGATCGCCGCGCTGGCGCCCGCTGCACTGCATCTGGGGTGGCAGGTCGCGACGCTGCGCGCGGACGACGGCGCCGGTGCGCTCGCCCGATTCCGCGCCAACCGCTTCACGGGGTTGCTGATCTTCCTCGCCTGCGTGGTTGTCGGCACGAGCCTGTGACCCTAGATCGGCGACATGCTCACACCCGATCAAGCCCGCGACCGCGCCCATGACATCGTAGCGCGCGCCAAGGCCGCCGGCGCGGACGCCGCCGATGCGGTCTTCGCCGCCGATGCCTCGCTCGACGTTTCGATCCGCCTCGGCAAGCTCGAGGATATCGGCCGGTCGGAAAGCGAGGACCTGGGCCTGCGCGTGTTCGTCGGCAAGCGATCGGCGAGCGTCTCGACCTCCGACCTGTCGTCCGCGGCGATGGACGCGCTCGCGGCGCGTGCGGTGGCGATGGCGCGCGAGGCGCCCGAGGATGCCTGGGCCGGCCTCGCCCCCGAAAACCGCCTGTTGCACGGCGTACCGCCGATGCTCGGGCTTGCCGATCACGGTGAGGTCTCGCCCGAGCAGCTGCGCGATGCGGCGACTGCAGCGGAGGATGCGGCGCGCGCGGTGCCTGGCGTAACGAACAGCGAAGGCGGCGGCGCGAGCGCGTCGAGCAGCGTCTGGGCGCTCGCCACCAGCCATGGATTCGCGGGCGCCTATGCTTCGACAGCCTATGGCGTGTCGGCGAGCGTGCTGGCGGGCGAGGGCGGCGCGATGCAGCGTGACTATGCCTATCACAGCGTGCGGCATCGCCAGCATCTCGAATCACCCGAGGCGATCGGGCAGCGCGCGGGCGAGCAGGCAGTCGCGCGGCTCAATCCGGGGCGGCTCGCGAGCGGGCCGATGACGGTGGTGTATGATCCGCGCGTCGGCAGCTCGCTGCTCGGCCATCTGATCGCGGCGATCGCGGGGCAGGCGATCACGCGCAAGACGAGCTTCCTGCTCGATTCGCTTGGCTCGCAGGTGTTTGCGCATGGCATCACGATCCGCGACGATCCGCATCGGCCTTATGGATTGCGGTCGCGGCCGTTCGATGGCGAAGGCCTGCCGGTGTCGCCGACCGCGATCATCGAACATGGCATGCTCGAAAGCTGGCTGCTCGATTCGGCGTCGGCGCGGCAATTGGGGCTTGAGCCAACCGGCCATGCCGCGCGCGGCGTCAACGGCGCGCCGGGCGTGTCGACGAGCAATGTCTTCATGGAAGCGGGCGCGATGCCGCCCGAGACGCTGATCGAGGATATCGTGTCCGGCGTCTATGTGACCGAGCTGATGGGCGGCGGCGCGAATGGCGTCACCGGCGATTACAGCCGCGGCGCGGCGGGCTTCAGAATCGAGAACGGCGTCATCACCGGGCCGGTCGCCGAATTCACGATCGCGGGGAATGCGAAGGACATGTTCCTGGCGATAACCCCCGCCAACGATCTCGAATTCCGCTACGGCATCAACGTGCCCACGTTGCGTGTGGAGGGGATGACGGTGGCGAGTGGCTGAACCGCCCCCGGGTCACGTCACGACGTTGCGCGAGGCGGTGGAATCGATCGCTGCCGAAGCCGGGCAGATGGCGCTCGCGCGGTTCGGGACCGATTTCCACCGCTGGGAAAAGACGCCGGGCAGCCCGGTGTGCGAGGTCGATATCGATATCGACCGGATGTTGAAGGTGCGGCTGTCCGCACTGCTGCCCGATGCCGGCTGGCTGTCGGAGGAAACCGCCGACAATCCCGCGCGGCTCGCGCGCGACCGGCTCTGGGTCGTCGACCCGATCGATGGCACGCGCGACTATATCCGGGCACGTCCGGGCTGGTGCGTGTCGATCGCGCTGGTCGAACGCGGGCGGGTGGTGATCGGCGTGCTCGATGCGCCGGCGCGGGGCGAGATCTGGTCGGCGGCGCTCGGCGAAGGCGCAACGCTCAACGGCGCGGCGTTGCAGGCCGGATCGCGCACCGACTTTCCCGGATCGCGCGTGCCGACCGATGCGCTGCCCAAGGCGGACCGCGATCTGGTCGTGGTTGAGAAGCCCAATTCGATCGCGCTCAGGATCGCGATGGTCGCAGCCGACCGTGCCGACCTGGTCGCGACGCTGCGCTGGGGGAATGAGTGGGACATCG
The DNA here is from genome assembly GCF_001422525.1 of Sphingomonas sp. Leaf30. NCBI lineage: Bacteria > Pseudomonadati > Pseudomonadota > Alphaproteobacteria > Sphingomonadales > Sphingomonadaceae > Sphingomonas > Sphingomonas sp. Leaf30. Next base: position 749,068 of record NZ_LMKZ01000001.1, read on the forward strand.
CCGCCGCCGCGCTGGTCGCGAGCGAGGCGGGCGCCGCAGTGACCGACGCGGTCGGGATCCCGTTGGTGTTCAACAAGCCGCGCCCGCAGGCGTTCGGGGTCGTCGCGAGCACCCGCGGGATCCACCGCGCGGCGATCGCGCGGCTAGCGGATCGGGCGGCGGCTATTCTCGGGTAGGGCTGGGCGCTTCGCTGGACACGAAAAAGGCCGGAGGTTTCCCTCCGGCCTTTTTCGTTTTTGCTGAGCGCCGCGGCTAAGCCGCGTCGTCGGACCTCGCCTGAGCGAGGCCGGCCGAGCTTGTAAGCCTGGCCGGCTTCGCCATGCCGGGCTTACGCGCTCTGCTTGGCCCGACTCGCGCGCTTGCGCTCGTTCGCATCGAGGAAGCGCTTGCGCAGACGGATCGACTTCGGCGTGACTTCGACCATCTCGTCGTCGTCGATATAGGCGATCGCCTGCTCCAGCGTCGCGCGCTTCGGCGGGGACAGGCGGACTTGGTCGTCCTTGCCGCCGCTTGCGCGGAAGTTGGTCAGCGCCTTGGTCTTCATCGGGTTGACCTCGAGGTCGTCCGGCTTCGCGTTCTCGCCGACGATCATGCCCTCGTAGAGCGCCTCGCCGTGACCCACGAACAGGATGCCGCGCTCTTCGAGCGGACCGAGGGCATAGTTGTTCGCTTCGCCCGACCCGTTCGAGATCAGCACGCCGTTCTTGCGGCCTTCGATCTGGCCCTTGTGCGGACCATACTTCTCGAACAGCCGGTTCATGATGCCCGTGCCGCGCGTGTCGGACAGGAATTCACCATGATAGCCGATCATCCCGCGGCTCGGCGCCGAGAAGGTGATGCGGGTCTTGCCGCCGGTCGACGGACGCATGTCGGTCATCTCGGCCTTACGGATGTTCATCTTCTCGACGACGGTGCCCGAATGCTCCTCATCGACGTCGATGATGACGGTCTCGTACGGCTCGGTCTTCTTGCCGTCCTCGTCCTCGCCGAACAGCACGCGCGGACGCGAGATGCCGAGCTCGAAGCCTTCGCGACGCATCGTCTCGATCAGCACGCCGAGCTGAAGCTCGCCACGACCGGCGACTTCGAAGCTGTCCTTGTCGGCTGCCTCGGTCACCTTCACGGCGACGTTCGACTCGGCTTCGCGGAACAGACGCTCGCGGATCATACGCGACGTCACCTTGGTGCCCTCGCGGCCCGCCATCGGCGAGTCGTTCACGGCAAAGCGCATCGACAGCGTGGGGGGATCGATCGGCTGCGCGTGCAGCGGCTCGGTCACCGTGATGTCGGCGATCGTGTCGGCGACGGTCGCAACCGAAAGCCCTGCGAGCGAGATGATGTCGCCGGCCTTGGCTTCGTCGACCGGCACGCGGTCGAGGCCGCGGAACGACATGATCTTGGACGCGCGACCCGTCTCGATGATCTTGCCGTCGTTATCGAGCGCGTGGATCGCCTGGTTGGTCTTCACGGTACCCGAATTGACGCGACCGGTGAGAACGCGGCCGAGGAACGGATCGCGGTCGAGCAAAGTGACGAGGAAGGTGAAGGGCACGCCGGCGACTTCCACGGCGGGAGGCGGCACGTGCTTCACGATCGTCTCGAACATCGGGATCAGCGTGCCTTCGCGCGCATCCATGTCGGTCGAGGCATAGCCGTTGCGGCCCGAGGCGTAGAGCACGGGGAAATCGAGCTGGTCGTCGTTCGCGTCGAGCGACACGAACAGATCGAACACTTCGTCGAGCACTTCCTGGATGCGCGCGTCGTTACGGTCGACCTTGTTGACAACGACGATCGGCTTGAGGCCGAGGGCCAGCGCCTTGCCGGTGACGAACTTGGTCTGCGGCATCGCGCCTTCCGACGAATCGACCAGCAGGACGACGCCGTCGACCATCGACAGGATGCGCTCGACTTCGCCGCCGAAATCGGCGTGGCCGGGCGTGTCGACGATGTTGATGCGGATGCTCTCGCTCTCGCCCGGGGGCGTCCAGTCGACCGAGGTCGGCTTGGCGAGAATCGTGATCCCGCGCTCCTTTTCGAGGTCGTTGGAATCCATTGCGCGCTCTTCGACACGCTGGTTGTCGCGGAAGGTGCCGGACTGGCGGAAGAGCTGGTCGACCAGCGTCGTCTTGCCGTGATCGACGTGCGCAATGATCGCCACGTTGCGGAGGCTCATGGGAATGCTTTCGGTTTGGACGGAATTTGCAGGCGCGCTTAGCGTTTATTCCGCGATGCGGCAAGTTTGGCGTTTCGATTGCCGCCCGAATGGTTCCCCGCTGCCGGAAAAATCGCCGATCGCGAGCCTGTTTCGGGGTGGCCTGCGCCAGTCTCCGGGCGAGCCGCCAAGACGATTGCGTGGCTTGCGTGTATTATCTAGACACCACAGTTGAATGCGGGTGTCGTTCCCCTAGGATGCGGCACCGATTGGAGGATTGCATGGCGACGACACCCGAGACGCTGACGACCGAGCCCGGCCTGGTCCTGACGCCGCCCGACCCCGTGCCGACTGTCTCCGCGACGAAAGCCGCGGGACTCGTGCCGGTCGATGCGGGGGTGAAGTCGCAGCTCGATGACCGGGTCGCCGGCTTTGTCACCGATCTGGTCGCGCAGGACGTCAACAGCCCCGAATTCGGCAAGCGCGTCGATGCGATCACCGCGATGGGGGCAAAGGAAATCCGCGAGGCGGCGGGCCAGTCGAACCGGTTCCTCGATCGCCCGGTCCGCGCGATGGATCAGGAAACCGGCGTCGGCAAGGATCTGGCCGAGCTGCGCCGCGTCGTCGAGGATCTCGATCCCGGCAAGAAGGGCAATCTGACCGCGCCGCAGAAGCTGTTCGGGATCATCCCGTTCGGCGGCAAGATGCGCAATTATTTTGACGGTTACAAATCGTCGCAGACGCATATCGCGCAGATCCTGAAGAGCCTGTCGTCGGGCAAGGACGAGCTGCTGATGGACAATGCCGCGATCGATACCGAGCGCGCCAATCTGTGGGCGGCGATGGGGCGGCTCGAACAGATGATCCATCTGTCGAAGACGATGGATGCGAAGCTCGAGGATGTCGCGAATGATCTCGACCACAGCGATCCGGCCAAGGCCAAGGCGATCCGCGAGACCGCGCTGTTCTACACCCGCCAGCGCACGCAGGACCTGCTGACGCAGATGGCGGTCACCGTGCAGGGCTATCTCGCGCTCGACCTGGTCAAGAAGAACAATGTCGAGCTGGTGAAGGGCGTCGATCGCGCCTCGACCACGACCGTGTCCGCGCTGCGTACCGCGGTGACGGTCGCACAGGCGCTGACCAACCAGAAGCTGGTGCTCGAACAGATCACCGCGCTCAACACGACGACCGCGAACATCATCGACTCGACCGGCAAGCTGCTGAAATCGCAGACCGCGCAGATCCACGAACAGGCCGCATCGGCGACCATCCCGCTCGAAACGCTGCAACGCGCGTTCCAGAATATCTACGACACGATGGACGCGATCGACGTGTTCAAGCTGAAGGCGCTCGACAGCATGAAGACCACGGTCGGCGCGCTGTCGAACGAGGTCGACAAGTCGCGCGGCTATATCGCGCGGGCCGAGGGGGCGACGCAGGGACAGCTGGGCGGCCCGTCGCCAAGCGCGTTCAAGCTGGAGGCGATGTAGGGCGTGAGCGAAGTCGACGACGCCATCGCCAGCGCGCGCGCCTCCTGGTCGCGGATCTCGGACGACCGCGGCGCCGTCGGCGCGGCGCGGATGCCGACGCGGGCCCGTGCGCGCAATACGCAGGCGATCGGCAAGCGGCTGACGCGGATCGTCGTGGCGGATGCGGTGATCCTGATTGCCGCCATGGTGATCGGCTGGGTGGTGCCGCTCGGGATCGGCGGGGCGATGCTGGTGATGGCGTTGCTGGTCGCGGCGACCTTGCTGTTCGCAGTGTGGCCCGCCGAGCGCGCGCCGACGCCCGAGCGGCTCGCGTCGGTCGATATCAAGGCACTGCCGCGGCAGACCGAACGCTGGCTCGAGGCGCAGCGCCCCGCCTTGCCCGCGCCCGCAGTGACCCTGGTCGACCGGATCGGCCTGCGGCTCGAAACGCTCGCGCCGCAACTCGCGCGGTTCGCCGACGACGCGCCCGAGGCGATCGAGGTGCGCAAGCTGGTCGGCGAGCAGCTGCCCGCGTTCGTCAAGGAGTACGAACGCGTGCCCCAGGCGCTGCGCACGACGCCGCGCAATGGCCGCACGCCCGATGCCGAACTCGTCGCGGGGCTGTCGCTGATCGAGCAGGAGATTGGCGAGATGACGCAAAGGCTCGCGCAGGACGATCTCGACACGCTGGCGACGCGCGGTCGGTTCCTCGAGATGAAATATCGCGACGAGACCTAGCACGCCGTGAGGGCGGGGCGGGGATGCTCTCCACGCCGTTAAACCTCAGCTTAACAGCACATTCCGCTTCGGTTCAGCCCGACTCGGATAGAGCGGGACCACGGTCGCGGTTCATAGGTTTGCTTCTTGCGGACCGGACGTAGAGGAGGTTCCCGATGAACGGATTGATGAAGAAGGCAGGTCTCGGCATCGCACTTGCAGCGACCGCGCTGACCGCGGCGGCGCCGGCCGATGCGCAGCGTTGGGGTCGCGGCTATCGTGGCGGTGGCTGGGGCGGGTATCACCATCGCGGCGGTGGCAATGTCGCGGGTGCGGCAGTGCTCGGGGGTATTCTCGGGCTCGGCGTGGGTGCAGCGATCGCGAGCAGCAACCGCGACCGCTATGTTGACCGCGGCTATTATAATGGCGGCTATTATGATGGTCCGCCGGTACGGACCTATTACCGCCAGGATTATCGCCCGCGGTGCTGGAGCGAGTGGCGGGTCGATCCCTATTATGGCGATCAGGTCCAGGTGCAGGTCTGCAGCTGATCCGATCTGACGGAAAACGCGGCGTCGGGAGCAATCCCGGCGCCGTTTTTTTGTGGCGCCACCCGCCCGCTTGCGGCTAAGCGCGCGCGATGACCGACACGCCCCCAGATCGCCTTTCGACCAACCATCGCAGCCCGTTCTTCCAGCAGGAGCTGCTGGAGCGCGGGATCGGCATCCGCTTCAAGGATGGCGTGCGCCACGATGTCGAGGAATATTGCATCTCCGAAGGCTGGATCCGCGTCGCGCTCGGCAAGAAGGTCGATCGCAACGGCAACCCGCTGACGCTGAAGCTGTCGGGGCCGGTCGAGGCATGGTTCGAGCGGCCTGCGGCGAGCGACGCCGACGAGGGCTGACTCCACCGGGTTTCGCCGGTTTCATCAGCCGGCGCTTCTGACAGACTTCGTCACCCCAGCGGAAGCTGGGGTATCCCCGTTGTCGGGTGCCGTGGCCCGAACCGGGAGATCCCGGCTTTCGCCGGGATGACGGGGGTGGGGGCGGCACCCGGATGGTGCAACGCCCGTCAGACCATGACCGTCAGGCCGCCACGCCCTCCAGAGCCTCGCTCGCCTCGAGCCACTTGGCTTCGCTTGCCTCGAGCTTCGCATTCACCTCGGCGCGGCGCTTGCTGAGATCACCCATCGACATCCGCGAGAAGCGTGGCTCGGCATTGGCCGGGTCGACCATCGCGCGGTCGATCGCGTTGCGTTCCTTGGTGAACTTCGCGGTCTGCTCCTCGACCTCGCGCAGCGTCTTGCGCAACGCGGCGTCGTTGCTCTTGGCCTCCGCCGCGGCCTTCTTGCCCGCCTTCTTGTCGGCCTTCGACGCCGCATCGCCCTTGCCCGCATCGCCCTTCAGGACGAACGCGATGTAATCGTCGAGGCTGCCGTCGAATTCCTTCGCCGTGCCGCCATCGACCAGCACGAGCCGGTCGGCGGTGAGTTCGAGCATGTGACGGTCATGGCTGACCAGCACGACGGCGCCGGTATAGGCGTTGAGCGCCTGCACGAGCGCCTCGCGCGCGTCGACGTCGAGATGGTTGGTCGGCTCGTCGAGGATCAGCAAATGCGGCGCGTCGCGGGTGATCAGCGCGAGCGCGAGGCGGGCGCGTTCGCCACCCGACAGCTTGCCGACCTTGGTCGTCGCCTTCTCGCCGGAAAAGCCGAACCGGCCAAGCTGGCCGCGCACCGCGGCGGGCGTCGCGCCCTTCATCAGATGCGCCATATGCTCGATCGGTGTATCGTGCGGATCGAGTTCCTCGACCTGATACTGGGTGAAATAGCCGACCTTCATCTTGTTCGACGACGCCATGTCGCCGTCCATCGGCGTCAGCTGCGCGGCGAGCAGCCGCGCAAGCGTGGTCTTGCCGTTGCCGTTGCGCCCGAGCAGCGCGACCCGGTCGTCGGGATCGAGCCGCATGTTGAGCCGCTTCAGGATCGGCACGTCCGCATAGCCCACCGTCGCCATGTCGAGCGTGATCAGCGGTGGGCGCAGCTCGGTCGGGTTGGGGAAGCCGAACGAGAGCGTCGGATCATTGTAGCTCTCGGCGATCGGCTGCATTTTTGCCAGCATCTTCTGGCGCGACTGGGCCTGCTTGGCGGTCGAGGCGCGCGCGGAATTCTTGGCGATATATTCTTGGAGCTTCTCGCGCTGCACCGCCTGGTTGGCGCGCGCGGCCTCGATCTGCGCCAGACGCTCGGCACGCTGACGCTCGAACGCATCATAGCCGCCGGGATACAGCGTGATCTTGCCGCCCTGCAGATGCAGGATGTGATCGACGACGTTGTTGAGGAAATCGCGCTCGTGGCTGACGACGACGATCGTCGCCTTGTAGCTCTTGAGGAAGTCCTCGAGCCACATCACCGCTTCGAGATCGAGATGGTTCGACGGCTCGTCGAGCAGCAGCAGGTCGGGCTGCGAGAACAGCAGCGCGGCGAGTGCGACGCGCATCTTCCAGCCGCCCGAGAAGCTGTCGAGCGTGCGGGCCTGCATCTCCTCGTCAAAGCCGAGGCCGAGCAGGATCTGCGCGGCGCGTGCGGGCGCGGTGTACGCATCGATCGCGATCAGCCGCTCGTACACGTCGCCGAGGCGGTCGGGATCCTCGCTGGTCTCGCTCTCCAGCATAAGCGCGGCGCGTTCGAGATCGGCCTCGAGCACGGTCTCGAACGGGGTCTTCACGCCGTGCGGGGCTTCCTGCGCGAGATAGCCGATGCGCGCGCCCTTGGGCATGTCCGCGGACCCGTCATCGGGCTCCAACTGCCCTGCGATCACGCGCACCATCGTCGACTTGCCCGCGCCGTTGCGGCCGATCAGCCCGACGCGGCTGCCCGGCGGCAGCGCCGCACTGGCGCCGTCGAGGATAACGCGTCCGCCGAGGCGCACCGTGATATTGTTCAGGTTCAGCATGGCCGCGGGCGTTAGCAGATGCAGCATGGTTTTGCGAGGGGGCGGGCGAGGGGGGCGGCGCCGATCGAGGGGCGGCGCCTTCCTCTCCCGTCATCCTGACGTTCGTCAGGATGACGGGAGGGATGGATCAGTGGACGAAGCGCGCCACGACGTCGCGATACGACCGCGACACCTTCACGCTGGCACCCGAATTGAGCACCAGGAAGCATTCGCCGTTGGTATGCGGCTTCACCTGCTTGACGAGGTCGAGATTGACGATCGTCGAGCGATGCACGCGCTGGAACCGGCGCGGGTCGAGGCGCTTCTCCAGATCCTTCATCGTCTCGCGCAGGATCAGCGTGTTGTCGCCGGTGTAGATGCACATGTAATCGCCGGCCGCGTCGATCCGCTCGATCGTGTCGACGTCGACGCGGAAGATCTGGCCGCGATCCTTGATGTTGATGAGCTTTTCGAAGCGGTTGGCGGACACCGCATCGCCGTCCGGCATGTCGGCCGCCGCATCCGGCGCCACGTCGGCAAGCACTTCGCGCAACCGGTCGACCTCCTCGACGCCGCGCTTTTCCGAGAGGCGCTGGCGGACGCGTTCGATCGTGTCGGCGAGCCGCGATTCCTCGACCGGCTTCATCAGATAATCGACCGCCTGCGCCTCGAACGCGCGCAGCGCGTGGTCCGAATAGGCGGTGACGAACACGAACAGCGGCGGTTCGACTTCCATCAGCCCCTGGACGACGGAGAAGCCGTCAAAGCCGGGCATCTGGATATCGAGGAAGACGAGATCGGGCTTGTGCGTCTTGATCGCGCGAATCGCCTCGCGGCCGTTCGAGCATTTTTCGATGATCTCGACGTCTTCATGCGCCTGGAGGCGGAGTTCGAGCCCCTGGATCGCCAGCGGCTCGTCGTCGACGAGAATGGTACGGATGGTCATGCGGCCTCTCTGTTCACGTCTTCAAGCTGGTAGGGAATCTCGATCTCGACCGAGAAGCCGCCAGCGGGCGTGGAGCGGGTTTCAAAACGATGGTCGGGGCCATATGCCTGCGCCAACCTGTCTCTAATATTAGCGAGCCCGACGCCTGTTGAAAGGCTTGGACTGATCCGGCCCTCGATCAAGCCCGGTCCGGTATCGGATACGGCGATCTGCACCCGTTCCCCGGCCAGCCGCACCGTGACGCAGATTTCGGCGCCTTCCTCCTGCGGCGTGACCGCATATTTGATCGCATTCTCGACCAGCGGTTGCAGCAGAAGCGAGGGCAGCCGGGCGCGTTCGGCGCGGGGGTCGATGTCGAATTTGGGCCGCATCCGGTCCTCGAACCGCATCTTCTCGATCTCGAGATACAGCTTCAGCGTCTCCATCTCCTGCGCGACGGTGACGTGCGCGGTCGGCTCGTTCGCTAGCGTGTAGCGCAGGAACGACGACAGCCGCGACAGCATCGCGTTCGCCCGCTCGGTCTGTTTGAGCAGCACGAGCGTCGAGATCGAGTTTAGCGTGTTGAACAGGAAATGCGGGTTCAGCTGATACCGCAGCATCGCGAGCTGGGCCGAGGATGCCTGATTCTCCAGATGCTGCATCTGGTCGATCTGCTCCTCGACGATCAGGTAGAAGTTGATCCCGAAATACAGCGCCGACCAGCCCGCCAGCGTGACGAAGTTGAGGAACACGAAGCCGAGCATCCGGGTGATCGTGATCCCCGGCGTCGCAGTCTGGATGAACGAGAAGGAAAAGGCGTCGAGCACCGCATAGAGAAACGTCGCCGCCGCCAGCGTCGCGATCGTCAGAAACAGCCCGATCACGCGCGGAATGCGGCGGTAATAGCCATAGAGCGTCGAGAGCAGCAGCGTGATGCAATAGCCGACGATCGCCTCGATGATGACCGGGATGATCGAGGTGAGCGTGAGGCCATTCGACACCGACGACACGCCGCGCAGCATCAGATAGCCGCTCCAGCCCACCGCCTGCAGCGTCCAGAACGCGCGCGCCTTGTTCTCGAAGAACGGCCGCGCGGAAAAGGGCAGGCGCGGCGCGGCGCCGGGGGCGGGGGCAGGGGGCGGTGCGGAAGAACTGGCCATGATTGGCCGCGGTCTTACACGCGGGCGGCGGCGGGCGCAAAAGCTGGGTCCTCTATCGCGATGGCGATCGGAACGGCTGGTCGTGTGGGCGCCACTCCCAAATCAGCGGCGCCGTTTTGCAATAAAAAGCCATCGTCCCGGGTGGGACGATGGCTTTTAATCTACATACGTGTGGCGCAGCTTTTAAAAGCCGAAATGCACCGATCCGATGAAGGTCCGCGGCGCACCAAAGGTGAGGCGCGGATTGTTCGACGCGATCGTGTTCGTGCTCAGGTTGCCGAAGTAACGCTCCTTCAGCAGGTTGGACACGTTCAGCTGGAAGAAAGTGTTGTCGAGACCGAACATCTTCAGATCGAGCCGGGCGTCGAGATCAACGACGGTATAGCCTGCCGCACGGAGATCGTTGACGTCGGTAATCCAGCGGCTGCCCGTATGCTTGACCTGCGCACCGACCGACACCGGATCGAACGAGACCTGCGCACGACCACCATACTGCCACTCGGGCGTCTCGACGACGAACTTGCCCTTCGTGGCGACGAGAACCTCTCCGGTCAGCGGATTGGTGGCATCATTCTTAAGCTCGGAGTCGAGATAGGATACGAAACCGTAGAGCGAAACGTGCTTGATCGGCTGAATTCCGAGGCTGGCGTCGATACCCTTGCTCTCGACCTTGCCGACGTTGCGGTCGAGGCTTTGCGTACCGCCACCCTCGAGCTGCACTGTCGAGCTGATGATGCGGTTCTTGTACGAAATATACCAGGCTGCCACCTGCGCCTGGATGATCCGCGAGCTGTACCGCAGGCCCAGATCGAACGAGTCGGTCTTTTCCGGCTGCACTTCTGCGACGGGTGCGATCTTCACGTCGTCGAATGAGTAGAGGTTGTCGGTCTTGGGAACCGAAACACCCTTCGCATAGCTGCCGAAGGTGCTCAGATGATCGAAAATGCTATAGGTGAACCCAACGTTGGGCAGCACGGCATCATAGGCCTTGATACGGTTCTTGTACGGCAGGCCGAAGGCGGCGGTCGTGGCATTTGCCGCAACCTGTGCAGCCGTCTGCGAGGTGCAATACGCGTCGCTCGAGTTGCCAGCGATCGTGTAACAATTGTTGGTCAGGTTGCGACGGAAAAACGGGGCGCGAACACCGAGGGTGACGTCGAGCTTGTCCTCGAAGAAGGTGCCGCGATACTCCCCCGAAATCTGGTGCAGGATTGCGTAGGACAACCGATTGCGCTTGTTCAGGACGTTGCCTGCAGCATCTTCGATTGCGTATTGGCCTTCGCCGTCCAGGGCGCTGAAGACTTCGAAGGGCTGACCCGTGACGTCCAGGCGGCTAGCTTCACCGGTCTGACGATGCCGCGCGCGATCCCAAGTGTAGGCAAGACGAACCGCATTGTGCGAGTCGAACTCGTAGCGCAGGTTGGCGATAGCGGTGAAGCGCTGCGTACGGGTGTTCGATGGCCAATAGACGCGCACGAGGTCGGACGTGTCGCCGTCGCCATTCAGATCCGCTCCGGCTGCGATGCCGGCGCCGACGCGCTGATATTGCTGAGCGTAAGTGCCGTTTGCAGCTGTTGCTGCCGCATTGCTTTCAGCGAACAGCGCCGAGCCGCCGCCATTGGCGCGCGTGAAGCTGTAAGCGCCGTCGAAGGTGAAGGTCAGCTTGTCCGTGATGCCGAAACGGGAGTTGACGCGGACATTGCCCGTGTTGGACGGATTGATCGCCGTTGTCCGGACGTTGCCACACGAGTTGCGATCGCTCTGCTGACCTGCGCCACCGTTCGCCGAGGCAAGGTTACACGTATAGTCGTACAGGTAGGTGGACGACGTGTCGTCGAACACATAGTCATATTGCGAGTTGCTCAGGTCGAGCGTGTAGGGCGTAGCTGGCGTGATCGTGGTTGCCGCCGGGATGGTCGTGCCGCCAGTCGCCAGACGCGTCCGGATGTTTCCGATCGTGGGATTGCTGTATGAGCTGTTGCGGTTCTGGTTATAGTGCGCAGCAACCGATATGAAGTCGCGACCGCTACCGATCGGCTGGTAGATCTTGCCGTTAAACTGCTGCTTGTCGATCTTTCCGAAACCGCGGAACTGATCGTAGCGCTGCGTGCTGGCTGAAACCCATGCCTTGGTTCCGAACGACGTCAGCGTACCGGTATTCAGCAGGACGAACGCGCGGTTCATGTCGTTCGTGCCATGGGAGAATGCCCCGACCGCACCGATCTTGTCCGTCGGCGTGAGCGAACGATAGTTGACCGTGCCGCCAGAGGCGCTGGCGGTCGGGGAGTCGACGTCCGTCGCGCCAAAATTGACGTTGACCTGTTCGATCAGTTCCGGATCGAGCTGCTGGTTCGAATAGATCGAATAGTTGCCGGAATCGTTCAGCGGGATGCCGTCGAACGTCAGGGAAACGCGGTCACCGCTGAAGCCACGGATGCGCAGCTGGCCACCCGAACCACCATAGGGGTCGCTGTTGGTGAAGCTGACGCCTGGGACGAGGTTGATCGTGTCCAAAATCGTCTGGCCGGGCGTCCGGCGCTCGATCAGCTCCTGCGTGATGACCGCCTTTGCCTTGGGCGTATCCGGCGATTGAATCCCGTTGATGTTCGGCTGTGTGCGCGTCCCACTAACGACAATATCGTTCTCTACCTCGGCCGTTGCCGTCGACTGCGCGAAAGCGCTGGCTGGGGCCATGAGCGCGACGGCCGCCGCACCCAGGAAAAGGTTGTTACGCATTTGAAATGTCCCCTTTGAGCTTATGCTCGAGATCCGCGACGTATCGTTCGGTCAGTCGCGCCCCTGCGCTCCAAATATTTCGGTTCCATGACATTGGCGAGTCGCGCGTTGCGCCGGACGCACTCCGTCATATTGCGTTGCAAAAAAGCCACGGCCCGGCATCGATTGGTCCACGACGGAACCAATCTCGATCAAGTGCGTGGCACGCTGCGCGTTCAGCTCGCCGCGACGATCGCCGCCCATTCCGCCTCGGTGATCACGCGAATCCCCAGGTCGGTCGCCTTCTTCAGCTTCGACCCCGCGCCGGGGCCGGCGATGACGAGGTCGGTCTTGGCCGAGACAGACGCCGCGACGCGCGCGCCGAGCAGCTCGGCCTGCGCCTTGGCCTCGTCGCGGCTGAGCGTCTCGAGGCTGCCGGTGAAGACGAGCGTCTGGCCGCTGACGTCCGAATCGCGCGTCTCGTGGATGACATCGAGCGGGGTCACCTCGCGGAGCAGATCGAACACGACCGCGCGGTTGTGCGGCTCGGCGCAGAAGCCGATGAGCGCGTTGGCGACCTCGGGGCCGACGCCCGCGGTCTCGATCACCCCGACCAGCAGCTTGTCGCGGCGCAGGACATATTTGCGCTCGGGCTCGCCGATCACCGGCGTGATGCTGTGATACAGGAACACCGCGCGGCGCAGCATGCTGCCGAGCGCCTTGGCCGAACGATAGCGGCGGGCGAGGTCGCGCGCGGTGATCTCGCCGACATGGCGGATGCCGAGCGAGAAGAGGAAGCGGTCGAGCGCGATGCTGCGTCGCGCGTCGATCGCGGCGATTAGCTTCGCGGCCCAGACGCGGCCGTCCTTCTTGCGCGCGACCAGCTGCTCCTCGGTCAGGCGAAAGATGTCCGCGGGCGATTCGATCAGGCCGTCGCGGAAGAACGCCTCGACCAGGGTCTGGCCGAGCCCGCCAATGTCGAAGGCGTGGCGCGAGGTGAAATGGATGAGCCGCTCGACACGTTGTGCGGGGCAGATCAGCCCGCCGGTGCAGCGATAGACGACCTCACCCTCCTCGCGCTCGGCCGCCGACCCGCAGTCGGGGCAGAGCCGGTCGAAGACATAGGCGGGGCGATCCTCGGCGGCTGTCAGGCTCTCGACGATCTGTGGGATGACGTCGCCCGCGCGCTGGACGAGGACGCGGTCGCCGACGCGGACGCCGAGCCGTTCGATTTCGTCGAAATTGTGGAGCGTCGCGTTGGTGACGACGACGCCGCCGACGGTGACGGGATCGAGCCGCGCGACCGGGGTCAGCGCGCCGGTGCGCCCGACCTGGATGTCGATCGCGTTGAGCGTGGTCTGCGCGCGCTCGGCGGGGAATTTGTGCGCGATCGCCCAGCGCGGCGCGCGCGCGACCTGGCCAAGTCGCGCCTGCCAGTCGAGCCGGTCGACCTTGTACACGACGCCGTCGATGTCGAAGGGGAGCTCGGCCCGGCCGGCCTCGATCGCACGGTAGATTCCGAGCGCGCCCTGTTCGTCCTCGACGCGCGCGAAGCCGTCGGCGACCGCGAAGCCCCAGGCGCGGAACTGGTCGACGATCGCGGACTGCGTCTCCCCGGGGACCGCGCTCGCCTCGCCCCAGCCATGCGCGAGGAAGCGCAGCGTGCGCTCGGCGGTGATGCTCGCGTCCTTCTGGCGGAGCGAGCCGGCGGCGGCGTTGCGCGGGTTGGCGAACTGGCGCGCCTCCTTGCCGGTCTGCTCCGCTTCCGCGAGCAGGCGGGCGTTGAGCGCGGCGAAGTCGGCTTTGGCCATATAGACCTCGCCGCGGATCTCGAAGACCGCGGGGTAGGGGGGCTCGCCCGCCAGTTGCTGGGGGATGTCGGCGATCGTGCGGACATTGGCGGTGACGTCCTCGCCGACCTGGCCGTCGCCGCGGGTGAGCGCCTGGACCAGCCGGCCGTCCTCGTAGCGCAGCGAGCAGGACAGGCCGTCGATCTTGGGCTCGGCGGTGAGCGCGACGGGGGCGTCGTCGGCGAGCTTGAGGAAGCGGCGGACGCGGCCGACGAATTCCTCGACCTCCTCGTCCGAGAACGCGTTGTCGAGGCTCATCATCGGTCTGGCGTGCGCGACCTTCGACAGATGCCCGGCGGGGGCGGCACCGACACTGCGGCTCGGTGAATCGGCGCGGACGCTCGCGGGGAACGCGGCCTCGATCGCGGTGTTGCGGCGGACCAGCGCGTCATAGTCCGCGTCGCTGATCTCGGGCGCGTCGTCGGTGTGATAGCGCGCATTGTGATAGGCGATGCGCTCGGCGAGCGTCGCCAGCTCGGCGGCGGCCTCCGCTTCGGTGGCGGGAAGGGCGGACGTGGGCAGCGCAGTCATGATCGCGGGGTTAGGCAGCTGCCCCGCGCGCGGCAAGAGTGTCAGGCGGTTTCGAGCAGTCGTTCGGCCTGCGCGCGCGCTTCGTCGGTGATCGTCGCGCCCGAGAGCATGCGCGCGATCTCCTCGCGGCGTTCGGCCTCGTCGAGCGCGCGGACGCCGGTGCGCGTGACGGTGCCGTCGTTGCTCTTGGCGATCAGCAAATGCTTGGCGCCGCGCGCCGCGACCTGCGGGCTGTGCGTGACGACGAGCAGCTGCGTGCTCTGCGCGAGCCGTGCGAGTCGCTCGCCGATCGCGCTGGCGACCGCGCCACCGACGCCGCGGTCGATCTCGTCGAACACCATCGTCGTCGCGCCGCCTTCCTCCGCGAGCGCGACCTTCAAGGCGAGGATGAAGCGCGACAATTCGCCGCCGCTGGCGATCTTGGTGAGGCCGGCGAACGGCGCGCCGGGGTTGGTCGAGATTTCGAACTCGACACGGTCCTTGCCCGCGCCCGACCAGCCCTCCTCGCCGAGCGGGGCGCAGACGGTGCGGAAGCGGGCGGCGTCGAGTTTCAGCGGCGCGAGCTCGCCCGCGACCGCAGTGTCGAGTCGCAGCGCCGCCTTGGCACGCCGGGCCGACAACGCGTCCGCGGCCTTGTCGTAGACGGCGCGCGCCTTGGCAAGCGCTGCCTCGAGCACCGCGATCCCGCCTTCGCCCGCGTCGAGTCGTTCGAGCCGGGCGCGCATCTCGTCGGCCAGCGCGGCGAGGTCGTCGGGCTGGACGCGGTGCTTGCGTGCCATCGCGCGAAGTTCGAACAGCCGCGCCTCGTCGTCCTCGAGGCTGCGCGGGTCATAGGCGAGGTCGATCCGCGCATCGCGCATCCGTTCCTCGGCGACCGATCCCTCGATCACCGCGCGATCGACCGCAGCGAGCGCATCGGCGAGCGCGACATGATCGCCCGAAATCCGCTCCAGCACGCGCGCCGCCTGGCGCAGCTTGGCGAGGCCGCCGTCCGAGCCTTCGAGATAGTCGTTGATCGCCGACAGGTCGTCCGCGATCTTCTCTGCGCGCTGCATCGAGCGGCGGGTATCGGCGAGCGTCTCCTCTTCACCGGGTTCGGCGCCGAGCGCGGTCAGTTCGGCGACGGTGTGTTCGAGCCAGTCGCGATCGCGCGCGGCGCTCTCGATATCCGCGCGAGCGGTCGCCAGCGCGTCCTCGGCCTCGCGAAGCGCGGTCCATGCGCGGGTCGTCGCGGCGGGTTCGGTACGGCCGAAAATGTCGAGCAGCGCGCGGTGGCCACGCGGGTTGAGCAGGCCGCGCTCGTCATGCTGGCCGTGGATCTCGACCAGCGTCGGGGCCATCTCGCGTAGTAGCCCGGCGGAGGCCGGCTGGTCGTTGACGAAGCCGCGGCTGCCGCCATCGGCCTTGACGATGCGGCGGATGATCAGCGGTTCGCCCGCCTCGATCGTCAGCCCGTTCTCGTCGAGCAGCGCCATCAGTGGCGTGTCGGGGGCGGGCGGATCGAAGGTCGCGGTGACCACCGCCTGCGCAGCACCATGCCGGACCAGTCCGCTGTCGCCACGGCCGCCGAGCGCAAGCCCGAGCGCATCGAGCAGGATCGATTTGCCCGCGCCGGTCTCGCCGGTCAGCACGCCGAGCCCCGGGCCGAAGCCGAGGTCGAGAGCCTCGATCAATACCACGTCGCGGATGGAGAGTTCTGTCAGCATCGGTTCGTCCCTTAGACGATCCGGATGCGAAAATGATCCCCCAATGTTCTGGTTCGTCAGCGGGGCTAGGGGCCGTCCGTTCTTTCCAAGCGCGCGACGCCAATCGTCATCGTGACGAACGTCAGGACCCAGGGTAACGAGCGGGCCGTTAATGGCTCTGGGTCCTGACTTTCGTCAGGATGACGTTGCTCGGGGGACGGGGCCGAGCCCCTATGTCCTCAGTTGCCGGGCGTGGTGCGCGTGGTGCCGGCGGGGCCGACCGGGCCCGACCCGCCTGCCGCAGCGGAGCCCGAACCGCCATTGCCGGGCGAGCCCGGGATTGCCGGGGTCTCGCCGAGGCCAGCGGCGGGGAGCGCGCCGGGGGTGCCGGCGGGGACGATCTGCGCGCCCGTCGCGATCGGCGCGAGCGGCTTGACCGGATGCTCCTGCATGAGCTTGTACGCACGCTGATACCAGGGCGTGCCTGGATAGTTGCGACCCAGCACCGCCGCGGCCTTCTCGGCCTCGATCGGCACGCCAAGCGCGAGATAGGTCTCGGTCAGACGCATCAGCGCCTCCGGGGTATGCGTGGTCTGCTGATACTGGTCGATCACGGTGCGGAACCGCCCGTTCGCCGCGAGCCACTGGCCGCGCGTCTCGTAGAAGCGACCGATCTCCATCTCCTTGCCGCCAAGGTGATCGTTGACGAGATCGATCTTCAGCCGCGCATCCGACGCATAGCGCGTGTTGGGATAGCGCCGTGTCAGCTCGCCCAGTGCGTCGAGCGCCTGGCGCGTGATCTTCTGGTCGCGCGTGACGTCGGTGATCTGCTCGTAATAGCCGAGCGCGATCAGGTAATAGGCATAGGGCGCGTCGCGGTTGCCGGGGTGGACGGCGATGAACCGCTGCGCCGACTGGATCGACTTGGTATAGTCGGTGTCGAGATAATAGCTGAACGCGCTCATGATCTGCGCGCGGCGGGCCCAGATCGAATAGGGATGCTGGCGCTCGACCTCGTCGAACAGCTGCGCCGACTCCTTGTAGCGCCCCTGGTCGAGCCGCTTCTTCGCCAGCGAGTAGAGCGTGCCCACGTCGCGCGCGACATACGGGATGTCGGTGGAGGTGCGCGAACTCGCGCACCCGGCCATGGGGAGCGCTATGGCGGCGAGGAGCGCGATCGAGAGCGCGCGAGACTGGGGGATACGCATGGACGTCGTCCTTAGCGTAACCGGGGGCACGCGAACAATCCCCCCTAGCGAGGGCGTTTGGAGGCGTCTGAAGCAGCGGCCTTCGGGGCGGTCTATTCAGCCACAATTCACCGGTCGACGGGCGCGATACGCCTGGCGCGATGCCGCGTCGACGACGGGACATTCCCGGCGTCTCGCCAGTTGGGCCCCGGGGCGCTATGTCGCGCCAGTCCGCCAGCCTTGAGAAGGAACGTTTGATGCCCGCCACCCTGCTTCACACCCATCGTGTCGAGAAGCCCTGGGGACGCCACACGCTGTGGCCCGGCTTTGACGATCCCGCCCCCGGTGCGCCGGCGATCGGCGAGGTCTGGTTTCAGGAGCCCGGCGACACGACCCCCGATCTGCTGATCAAATATCTGTTCACCAGCGAGAAGTTGTCGGTGCAGGTCCATCCCGACGACGACCAGGCGCATGCGCGCGGCCTGCCGCGGGGCAAGGACGAATGCTGGACGGTGCTGGCCGCCGAACCCGATTCGACGATCGCCGTCGGTACCAAGGCGCCGATGTCGCGCGATGAGCTGCGCGCGGCCGCGATCGACGGCACCATCGAGGACAAGCTCTACTGGAAGCCGGTCAAGGCGGGCGATTTCATGTACTGCGCCTCCGACACGATCCACGCGATCGGCGGCGGCGTGACGGTGATCGAGGTCCAGCAGAACTCGGAGACGACCTATCGCCTCTACGATTATGGCAGCGACCGCGAACTGCACCTCGACGACGGCATCGCGGTCTCGGACCCGGTGCCTTATCAGCCGATCACGTCACCGGGCGTCGTGTCCGAAGGCCGGACGATCCAGGTCGAAGGCCCCAAGTTCGTGCTTGAGCGCTGGACCGGCGGCGAGCATGCAGTGACCCTGCCCGAGGGGCGGACCGCCTGGCTGATCCCGATCACCGGATCGGGCAGCGTCGCGGGCGTCGCGTTCAAGGCGGGCGAATGCGTGACCGTGACCGGGTCCGAGCGGATCGAGGCCAGCGACGATGCCGACCTGCTGTTCGCCTATGCGGGCGACACGCGGATCTGATCGGGCGCTGCGGCGGGGGGCGGTGCGCCTCCCGCCGCCCCATCGATGCGATAGGCCAGATACGCGTCGATCCGTGCGGCGGCGTGGGCGGGTACGTGCAGCCCGAGCTTGCTGCGGCGATAGAGGATGTCGGCCGCCGACCGCGCCCATTCCCGATCGACGAGATAGTCGATCTCGGCGGCATGAAGCCCCGCGCCGAAATCCTCGCCAAGCTCGGTGGTCGTCCGCGCCGCACCGAGGATCCGGTCCACCCGCGTCCCGTAGGCGCGGCCGAGTCGGCGCAGCAGTTCAGTCGGCTGGTCGGGGTACGCCCGGATCAGCGCTTCGAGATACCGGTCGAAATCGCTCTCGGGCAGATCGCCACCGGGCAGCGCAACCGTCGCGGTCCAGCTTTTTGTCAGGTCCGTGTTTCGATCGGGGAAAAAGGGCGCAAGCTGAGTCATCGCGTGCTCGGCGAGCTTGCGATAGGTCGTGATCTTGCCGCCGAAGATGCTCAGCATCGCGGCGCGATCCTCCGCGGCGTCGAGATCTAGCACATAGTCGCGTGTCACCGCCGACGCACTGGCCGCGTGATCGTCGTAGAGCGGGCGGATCCCCGAATAGCTCCAGACGATGTCGGCGGGGGTGATGCCACGCTGGAAATACCGGTCGATGGTGTCGCACAGATAGGCGGTCTCGGCGGCGTCGATCGTCGCGGGGCCGGGCGCGCCCTGCCACGCCTCGTCGGTGGTGCCGATCAGCGTGAAGCGACCTTCATAGGGAATCGCGAAGACGACGCGCTTGTCCGGGTTCTGCAACAGCAGGGCGTGATCGCCCGCATAGAGGCGCGGCACGACGATATGGCTGCCCTTGATCAGCCGGACGCCGCGGTCGCGGCGCGAATCGGGGACCTTCCCCAGAACATCGGCGACCCAGGGTCCCGCCGCGTTGACGAGGACGCGGGCGGTGACGGTGCGCTCGCCCTGCGCATCCGCGATCGTCGCGGACCAGCCGCCGTCCCGGCGGGCCGCCGCGACCAGCCGGGTGCGCGTCAGGATC
>NZ_LMKZ01000001.1:768558-787625 GCF_001422525.1 Sphingomonas sp. Leaf30
CTCTGCCGCGTCGCGTGCGTTGAGGACGACCAGCCGGCTGTCCTCCACCCAGCAATCCGAATAGACGAAAGCGCGCGTCGCGCCGGGTTTCAGCCCGTCGCCCAGCGGATCGCGGTCGAGACGCACGGTCCGCGTCGCGGGCAGGATCTTGCGGCCGCCCAGATGGTCGTAGAGGAACAGCCCGAGCCGGACCATCCAGGCGGGACGCGGCGAATGCGTCTGCGGCAGGACGAACTGCAGCGGCCAGATGATGTGCGGCGCGATCGCCAGCAGCCGCTCGCGTTCGATCAGCGCCTCGCGCACCAGCCGGAGCTCGCCATATTCGAGATAGCGCAATCCGCCATGGATCAGCTTGGTGCTGGCCGACGAGGTATGGCTGGCCAGATCGTCCTGCTCGACCAGCAGGACCGACAGCCCGCGCCCGGCGGCATCGCGCGCGATCCCGGTGCCGTTGATGCCGCCACCGACGATCAACAGGTCGACGTCGAATTTCGCGGGCGTTTTCATCATCGTCTCCCGTTTACCACCGCGGGCCGACCGGTGGCTAGCCTCGACGCGGGGCGGTGGGGCGGCCTAGAGCGGTCGCAAAGGAGAGCCGCATGGGCCAAGCCACGCACGTCCTCGCGATCGATCAGGGTACGACATCGACGCGCAGCATCCTGTTCGATGCGACGGCCAGACCGGTCGCGACGGCGCAGCGCGAATTCGCGCAGCATTATCCGCGACTCGGCTGGGTCGAGCATGACCCCGAGGACATATGGCGCGACACGCTGGCGACCGCGCGTGAGGCGATCGCACGCGGCGGCGTGCCCGCGCGCGACATCGGGGCGATCGGCATAACCAACCAGCGCGAAACCGTCGTCGTCTGGGATCGCGCGACGGGCACGCCGATCTACCCCGCGATCGTCTGGCAGGATCGACGCACCGCGGATGTGTGTCAGAGCCTGAAGGCCGAGGGCGCGGAACAGATGGTCCGCGACAAGACCGGACTGCTGCTCAATCCCTATTTCTCGGCGACCAAGATCGCGTGGATCCTCGACACCGTGCCGGGTGCGCGTGCGCGCGCGGACAAGGGGGAACTCGCCTTCGGCACGATCGACTGTTTCCTGCTGTGGCGGCTCACCGGCGGCGCGGTGCATGCGACCGACGTGACCAATGCCGGGCGCACGCTCCTTTATGACATTCGCCGGCAGGACTGGGACGACGCGCTGTGCCGGCTGCTGCGCGTGCCACCGGCGATGCTGCCCGCGGTGCACGACAACAGCCATGTGTTCGGCACGACCGCGCCCGGGCTGTTCGACGTCCCGATCCCAATCGCGGGAATGGCGGGGGATCAGCAGGCGGCGTTGTTCGGCCAGGCCTGCTTCGCGCGCGGCATGGTCAAGTCGACCTATGGAACGGGATGTTTCATGCTGCTCAACACCGGTGACACGGCGATCGCGTCCGACCACCGGTTGCTGACCACGCCCGCCTATCGGCTGAACGGGCAGATGACCTATGCGTTGGAGGGATCGATCTTCGTCGCCGGGGCGGCGGTCAAGTGGCTGCGCGACGGGCTCGGCGTCATCACCAGCGCACACCAGACGCACGACATGGCGACCGAGGTTCCCGACAGCCACGGCGTCTACATGGTGCCCGCCTTTGTCGGGCTGGGCGCACCGCACTGGGATCCCGATGCGCGCGGGCTCATCACCGGGCTGACGCTCGGCGCGACGGGTGCACATCTCGCACGCGCCGCGCTCGAGGCGGTCGGCTATCAGACGCTCGATCTGGCGCAGGCGATGGTCGCGGATGGTGGCGCGGCGCCCGCGACGCTCAGGATCGACGGCGGCATGGCGGCGAACGACTGGCTCTGTCAGTTTCTCGCAGACATGCTCGAGACACCGGTCGAGCGGCCGACGCATCTCGAGACGACGGCGCTGGGCGCGGCGTTCCATGCGGGGCTGGCGACCGGCGTTTGGCCCGATCTCGATGCGTTGTCGCAGACGTGGCGGCGGGGGGCGTGTTTCGAGCCGCGCATGGGGGCGAGCGACCGCGCCGCGCTGATCGCCGGCTGGCACGCCGCGTTACGCAAGGCGCTCAGTACGGACTGACGGTCGGCGAGGCCGGCTCAGGACGCGACGCGCAGGCCCGTCACGCGCTGGACCAGGACTTCGATCTGGCCGCGGTGGAACCCTGCGGCGAGGAACCGCTCGATCTCGGCGACCGGTAGCGCGAAGCCGTGGCGCCACGCATGGACCGCGAGCCGACGCAGCGCCTCGAGCCGCGGGTCGGCCAGCGGCGATCGCTCGGACAGGCCGAAGATCGTCCGCAGTGCACGGTCCAGCCGTCCCGGCACCGCCAGGCTGCGCAGGCCGTCATTCTTGGCGAGCATGATGACGTGCCATTCGAGCTGTGTGTACCCGGCCCGGCCTTCGGTCTGCGCGGCGCTGATCGTCGGCCGGCTGGCGACGGGGGCGGCGAACAGGTTGTCGAGGTCGAGATAGGCCATGGTCGGGTCTCTTCGGATGGACAAAGGGGCACGCGGCGAGGGTGCCGCGTGGGAACAGGTCGAATTGTGGTGCAGCGCTTCGGGGCGGCAGCAATATCATCGGTAGGTGAAGACCGGAGCAGGATCCCTGAACCCCGATCGTCTTCGATACCGCTCGGTATAGTAAGCGCGGACGGGCGTCAATCGCCTTTTGTACCGACGGGTAGGGTTTCGACAGGGGCTGAAAACCGTAACGTCACCCGCCGCGGGGGCGGCGAGTGACGTCAGTCGGGCAGTCTTGGATTGGCGGGCAGCTGTAAGCCGGCCCGGGGGGTGGCTCAGCCCTCGTTGGCGCGCTTCGCCAGTTCCTTGTTCACGCCAAGCGCGATCAGCGTGCAGACCGCACCCGAGAACAGATAGGCGCCGCTGGCCGCGAGGCCGAGCTTGCTCGACAGCAGCAATGCGGCGAGCGGGGCGAAGCCCGCACCGAACAGCCAGGCCAGATCGGTCGTGAGCGCCGAGCCGGTATAGCGGTGCGTCTTGCCGAGGCTGGTCGCGAGCGAGCCCGACGACTGGCCGAAGGACAGGCCGAACAGCGCGAAGCCGACGATCATGAACACCCACTCACCGGTTGCGCCGCCGTCGAGCAGCATCGGCGCGCCGATCGCGAACAGCGCGATCAGCACCGCGGTGCTGCCGAGCAGCGTGCGGCGACCAATGCGATCGGCGAGCAGCCCGGAAACGAGCGTCGCGCACAGGCCGATCGCTGCGCCGATCACCTCGATCGTCAGGAACCGGCCTGGCGTCTCGCGCGTGAACAGCACGATCCACGACAGCGGGAACACCGTCACCATATGGAACAGCGCGAAGCTGGCGAGCGGGGCGAAGGCGCCGAGCACGATGGTGCGGCCTTCCGCGCGAATCGTGTCGAGCACGGGCGCCGGCTGTAGCGCACGTGATTCGAACAGCGTCGTGAACTCAGGGGTGACGACGAGGCGGAGACGGGCGAAGAGCGCGACGACATTGATCGCGAAGGCGACGAAGAACGGATAGCGCCAGCCCCAGTCGATGAAGTCGGCGGCCGGCAGCGTCGCGACGAAGAAGGCGAACAGGCCGCTAGCCACCAGCAGGCCGAACGGCGCGCCGAGCTGTGGCAGCATCGCGTACCAGCCGCGGCGCCCCTCGGGCGCGTTGAGCGAGAGCAGCGAGGCGAGGCCGTCCCAGGCACCCGCCAGCGCGATGCCCTGCGCGATACGCAGGATCGACAGCAGCACGACCGACCAGTTGCCGACCTGCGCATAGCCGGGGAGGAAGCCCATCGCCACGGTCGCGGTGCCGAGCAGGAACAGCGCGATCGTCAGCTTGGCGCTGCGGCCATAGAGCCGGTCGACCGCGATGAAGATCACCGACCCGATCGGGCGCGCGATGAAGGCGAGCGCGAAGACCGCGAACGAGTAGATCGTCCCCTGCAGCCGGTCGACATAGGGGAAGACCAGCGTCGGGAAGACGATGACCGAGGCGATCGCATAGACGAAAAAGTCGAAAAACTCGGACGTGCGTCCGATGACGACGCCGATCGCGATCTCGCCCGGCGACACCTTTTTCCCGTGATCGTGAAGATCGCGGGCATCGTCTTCAAAAGACGTCGATGCGGCGTGTGCACTCATTCTCAAACTCGCTTCCGTGAGGCGGCTCGCCGCCCAATGGCCTTTTCGGACGGCGCACCGATCATACGCCTTTTCGTCGACTGCGGGCAGGGCCTTTCGGAGTCACACCGAGAGACCTATCTCTGTCGCATCATGAGCGCCATGCCTTTGCTGCAGTGCGGCGCCCATTGGACAAATTGTCCACTATGGAATGATCTAACAGCGGCGTAGGGGCGAGTACATGACCGCCGAGCTATCGAATTCCAGGCCCCGATCCTGGCTCTTACGCGCAGCAGCCCTGCTGCCCGCGCTGTTGATCAGTGGATGCAACTGGGTCGTGATGTCGCCATCTGGCGATATTGCGGTGCAGCAGCGTGACCTGGTTCTCATCTCCACCGGGCTGATGCTCATCATCATCGTCCCGGTGATCGCGCTGACGCTGTTCTTCGCCTATCATTACCGGCAGACGAACAAGAGCGCGAAGTACGAGCCGACTTGGGATCACTCGGTCGGGCTCGAGCTGCTGATTTGGGGCGTGCCGCTGCTGATCATCATCGCACTGGGCGCATTGACCTGGACCAGCACGCATCTGCTCGATCCCTATCGTCCGCTCGGCCGCATCTCGGCACAGAGCGGCGATATCGGCGAGAACACGCCGGTGGGGCAGCTCGCGGGTAACCAGCAGACGATCACGGGCGGCAAGCCGCTCGACGTTCAGGTCGTCGCGCTCGACTGGAAATGGCTGTTCATCTATCCCGAATACGGCATCGCCACGGTCAACGAACTGGCCGCGCCGGTCGATCGTCCGCTGCGGTTCAAGATGACCTCGTCCTCGGTGATGAACGCTTTCTACATCCCCGCGCTCGCCGGCATGATCTACACCATGCCCGGGATGGAGACGACGCTGCACGCGGTGATCAACAAGCCCGGCAATTACGAAGGCTTCTCGTCCAACTATAGCGGCGCTGGCTTTTCGGGCATGCGCTTCCGCTTCCACGGCGTGTCCGACGCTGGCTTCGATGCCTGGGTCGCGAAGGTCCGGAACGGCGGCGGCGGTCTGAACCGTGCCAACTACATGCAGCTCGAAAAGCCGAGCGAGAAGGTGCCGGTCCGCTATTTCGGCGGTGTCGAGAGTTCGCTGTTCAAGGCGATCGTCGAGCAGTGCGTGAAGCCCGGCAAGCCGTGCATGTCGGACATGATGGGCAAGAACCCGCATGAAGGCATGGCGATGCCCGGCGTCAATGGCGGCAGCGGGCCGCAGGATGCCGGCCCCCGACCCGAGGGCGGCTTGATGAAGGACGGCGACGAAAAGGGGAGCGGGAAACACTGGTCTGCGCCAGCCGACATAAAACGCGACGGCGCCAACGCCGCGCCCGGCTCGCCTGCCAACCGCAATCACACCATGCTGACCCCCTCAACCATGCCGGGCTCGCGCCCCGTCGCGAACGGCTAGAGAAAAGCTCATGTCAGACTCCATATTAAAGACGATCTTCGGCCGACTGACGCTGGAATCGCTGCCGCTGCATGAACCGATCGTCGTCGCGACGTTCGGCATGGTGGCGATCGGCGGTGCCGCGCTGCTGGCCGCGCTCACCTATTTCAAGGTGTGGGGCTATCTGTGGAACCAGTGGTTCACCAGCGTCGACCACAAGAAGATCGGGATCATGTACATGATCCTCGCGATCGTCATGCTGCTGCGCGGCTTCTCCGACGCGATCATGATGCGCCTGCAGCAGGCGATGGCGTTCGGGGGTAGCGAAGGCTATCTCAACGCGCATCACTATGATCAGGTCTTCACCGCGCACGGCGTGATCATGATCTTCTTCGTGGCGATGCCGATGGTCACGGGTCTGATGAACTATGTCGTCCCGCTCCAGATCGGTGCGCGCGACGTGTCGTTCCCGTTCCTGAACAATTTCAGCTTCTGGATGACCGCGGCGGGTGCCGTGATCGTCATGATGTCGCTGTTCATCGGCGAGTTCGCGCGGACCGGCTGGCTCGCGATGCCGCCGCTGTCGGGGATCGCCTATTCGCCCGATGTTGGGGTCGATTATTATATCTGGGCGCTCCAGATCGCGGGCATCGGAACGTTGCTGTCCGGCGTCAATCTGGTCGCGACCATCGTCAAGATGCGTGCGCCCGGCATGGGCATGATGAAGATGCCGATCTTCACCTGGACCGCGCTGTGCACCAACATCCTGATCGTCGCCGCCTTCCCGGTGCTGACCGCGGTGCTCGCGATGCTGTCGCTCGACCGTTACATCGGTACCGCGTTCTTCACGAACGACGCGGGCGGCAATCCGATGATGTACGTCAACCTGATCTGGATCTGGGGTCACCCCGAGGTCTACATCCTGGTCCTACCGGCGTTCGGCATTTTCTCGGAGGTCACCTCGACCTTCTCGGGCAAGCGCCTCTTCGGCTACAGCTCGATGGTCTATGCGACGCTGGTCATCACGATCCTGTCGTACCTCGTCTGGCTGCACCACTTCTTCACCATGGGGTCGGGGGCGAGCGTCAACTCGTTCTTCGGCATCACCACGATGATCATCTCGATCCCGACCGGGGCCAAGATCTTCAACTGGCTGTTCACCATGTACAAGGGGCGGATCCGATTCGAACTGCCGATGATGTGGACGATCGCCTTCATGGTGACCTTCACGATCGGCGGCATGACCGGCGTCCTGCTCGCGGTGCCGCCGGCCGACTTCGTGCTGCACAACTCGCTGTTCCTGGTCGCGCATTTCCATAACGTGATCATCGGCGGCACGCTGTTCGGCATGTTCGCCGGGATCAACTACTGGTTCCCGAAGGCGTTCGGCTTCAAGCTGGACGAGAAGTGGGGCAAGGTCTCGTTCTGGTGCTGGGTGTCGGGCTTCTATTTCGCCTTCATGCCGCTCTATGTGCTCGGCCTGATGGGCGTGACCCGCCGCATGCGCTATTTCGACGATCCGAACCTGCAGATCTGGTTCGTCATCGCCGCCTTCGGTGCAGCACTGGTCGCGGTCGGCATCGCTGCCTTCCTGATCCAGATCTTCGTCAGCATCCGCAACCGCGAGGCGCTCGCCGATCACACCGGCGACCCCTGGGGTGGCCGAACGCTGGAATGGGCAACCTCGTCGCCGCCGCCCGATTATAACTTCGCGTTCACGCCCGTCGTCCATGACCTGGACGCCTGGTACGACATGAAGGACCGCAAGCATCAGCGGCCGGTCAGCGGCTTCCGCGCGATCCACATGCCGAGCAACACGGGTACCGGCGTCGTGCTGGGCGTGCTCAGCATCGCCTTCGGCTTCGCGATGATCTGGTACATGTGGTGGCTCGCGGGTCTGACGCTGGTCGGGATCTTCGCCACGACGATCTTCCACACCTTCAACTACAAGCGCGACTTCTACATCCCGGTCGAGGACGTGATCGCCAGCGAGGACGCGCGCACCCGCATGCTCGCGACCCAGGGAGCCTGACGCGATGTCTTCGGTATCATTGAAGAAGGACGGTCTGGACGAGAAGGGTGAGCCCCTCTCGTTCTACCAGCTCGAAGAGCATCACCATCCCGAGGGCAGCAGCACGATGCTGGGCTTCTGGATGTACCTGATGAGCGATTGCCTCATCTTCGCGGTGCTGTTCGCGGCTTACGGCGTGCTCGGCACCAGCTATGCCGGCGGACCGACGCCCAAGGAGATCTTCGAGCTGCCGCTCGTCGCGGTGAACACCGCGATGCTGCTGTTCTCGTCGATCACCTATGGTTTCGCGATGCTGTCGATGGAGGAAGGGCGTCAGCGCATCATGCAGATGTGGCTGGCCTTTACCGGGCTGTTCGGCCTCGCCTTCCTGTCGATCGAAATGTACGAGTTCGCCACCCTCATCCATGAGGGCGCGGGCCCGACGCGCAGCGCGTTCCTGTCGTCCTTCTTCACGCTGGTCGGCACGCACGGCCTGCACGTGACGATGGGCTTCATCTGGCTCGTCACGCTGATGGTGCAGGTGCAGAAGCACGGCCTGATCGCTGCGAACAAGCGCCGCCTGATGTGCCTCAGCATGTTCTGGCATTTCCTCGACGTCATCTGGATCGGCGTCTTCACCTTCGTCTATCTGATGGGTTCGCTGCGATGACCGACCGCCCCGCCACCGCGCACGACGCGCATGCCGACCATGCCCATGACGATCATGGGCATGGTGACGACCACGCGTCGCACGGGACGCGCAAGAGCTACCTGAAGGGGTTCTTCCTCTCGGTCATCCTGACCGCGATCCCGTTCTGGGCCGTGATGACCGGCGCGTTCAAGGATCCTTCGACCGCGGCGCTGGTGATCATGCTGTTCGCGGTGATCCAGATCGTCGTCCACATGATCTACTTCCTGCACATGAACGGGAAGTCCGAGAATGGCTGGACGATGATGGCGCTGATCTTCACGATCATCCTCGTCGTGATCACGCTCAGCGGTTCGATCTGGGTCATGTATCACCTCAACACCAACATGATGCCGATGCAGGCCGCGGTAGATATGTGATGAAAGGGCATGCCCGGCCGCGGCCGGCGATCTGGGTGGCGGGCTTCATCGCGCTACTGCTGTTCGCCGGGTTCTGCGCGCTGGGTGTGTGGCAGGTCGAGCGGCGCGCATGGAAGCTCGACCTGATCCGGCAGGTGGCCGCCCGGTCACAGGCCGCACCGGTCGCGCCGCCCGGCCCGGCATACTGGCCGACGATCACGGCAAGCAGCGATGCGTATCGCCGGATCGAAGTAAGCGGCGTCTTCGCGCATGACCGCACGACGCTGGTCCGCGCCGCAACCGCACTCGGTAGCGGCTATTGGGTGATGACGCCGCTGCGGACTGCGCAGGGCTTCGATGTTCTCGTCAACCGCGGCTATATCTCGCCTGAACAGCGCAGCGCCTATGTACGGCCCGTCGGGCCGGTGACGGTGACGGGCTATCTGCGGATCACCGAACCCGGCGGCGGGTTCCTGCGCAAGAATGATCCCGCGACCGACAACTGGTATTCGCGCGACGTGGCTGCGA
This sequence comes from Sphingomonas sp. Leaf30, assembly GCF_001422525.1. Classification (NCBI taxonomy): domain Bacteria; kingdom Pseudomonadati; phylum Pseudomonadota; class Alphaproteobacteria; order Sphingomonadales; family Sphingomonadaceae; genus Sphingomonas; species Sphingomonas sp. Leaf30. The sequence goes on from NZ_LMKZ01000001.1 coordinate 777,693, forward strand.
TCGCGGGCGCGCGTGGCCTTGGCCGCACGGCGCCCTATTTCATCGACGCGGACAAGGTCGGGGACGGCGCACCGGTCGGCGGCCAGACCGTCATCGCGTTTCCGAACAATCATCTCGTCTACATGCTGACATGGTTCGGCCTCGCCGCGATGACGGTGATCGGCTTCGTCGTGTTCGTGCGCCACGATCGTCGTCGTGATAGACGCTGATCGGCGACGTCGTGCGTTGAGACCGTCGCAGGAGAGAGCGACCGCGTGACAACGCAAAACACCATGAGATTGGCGATGGATTCCTCGCGGTGGCAGGCCTGGGTCAGCCGTGCGCGCGCGGACACCGATGCCGCGGGCAATGCGAACATGCGGCAGCTGGTCACGTTGCGCTGGATCGCGGTGGCGGGACAGCTGGTGACCGTGCTGACGGTCCGCTTCCTGCTGGGGATCGACCTGCCGCTGGTGCCGATGCTGATGGCGATGGCGGCGTCGGTCGCGCTCAACCTGGCGAGCATGCGGCTCTATGGCTGGCAGCGCGGGGCGAACGCGCAGCTGTTGCTTGCGATGCTGCTCGATGTCGGGTTGCTGACCGTGCAGCTCTACCTCAGTGGCGGCGCGACCAACCCGTTCATCGCGCTGTATCTGTTACAGGTGGTGCTGGGCGCGGTGCTGCTCGATCGCTGGTCGAGCTGGGCGATCGTCGGGGTGACGGGCGGGTGTTTCGCGCTGCTGACGATCCGCTATCGTCCGCTTGCCCTGCCGACCGATTATGCGGGCGAGTATTTCGCACTCTACACGGTAGGGTCGCTGCTCAATTTCCTGCTTGTCGCGACGCTGCTGGTACTTTTCATGACGCGGATCACGGGCAATCTGCGCGCCCGCGACGAGCATCTGGCGGATCTGCGCCAGCAGGCGGCGGAGGAGGATCACATCGTCCGCATGGGCCTGCTCGCCTCGGGTGCCGCGCACGAACTCGGCACGCCGCTCGCGTCGCTGGCGGTCATCCTCAACGACTGGAAGCGGATGCCCGCGCTCGCCACCGATGCGGGGATGCTCGAGGAGATCGGCGAGATGCAGGCCGAGGTCCAGCGCTGCAAGACGATCGTCACCAACATCCTGCTCGCGGCGGGCGAGGCGCGCGGCGAGGCGCCCGAGGTCGTGCCGCTGCATGTCTTCCTCGACGCGATCGTCGAGGACTGGCGCGCGCTGCATGCCGGTGTCGAGTTCGACTATACCAGCCGGCTCGGCGACGATCCGCTGATCGTATCGGATCCCGCGCTCAAGCAGGTGATCGCCAACGTGCTCGACAATGCCGCCGAGGCATCGCCCGCCTGGGTCGGGTTTTCGGGCGAGCGGTCGGGCGATCATCTGGCGCTGATCGTGCGCGATCATGGACCGGGGTTCACGCGCGACAAGCTGGCGAGCTTCGGCAAGCCCTATCAGTCGAGCAAGCGCGATCCCGGCCATGGCCTGGGGCTGTTCCTCGCGGTCAACGCGATGCGCAAGCTGGGGGGCAGCGTGGCGGTCGCCAACCGCGAGACGGGTGGCGCTGAAGTGACGTTGATGCTGCCGCTGGCGGCGATCGCCCTGGAGCGTGACGAATGAGCGAGCCCGATATCCCCGCGGTCAAGCGCCTCGTGATTGTCGAGGACGACGAGACGTTTGCACGCACGCTGAAACGCTCGTTCGAGCGGCGCGGTTATGCGGTCCGGCTTGCGGCGAGCCATGAGGATCTGGTCGTGCTGCTCGCCGATGACGTGCCGCAATATGCGGTGGTCGACCTGAAGCTCGGCGGGGCATCGGGGCTGGTCTGCGTCCAGACGCTGCACGCGCATGATCCCGATATCCTCGTCGTCGTGCTGACCGGCTTTGCGAGCATCGCGACCGCGGTCGAGGCGATCAAGCTCGGCGCCTCGCATTATCTGGTCAAACCGTCGAACACCGACGACATCGAGGCGGCGTTCGACCGGACCGAGGGCAAGGTCGACACCGCGGTGACCGAACGTCGCGCGACGATCAAGACGCTCGAATGGGAGCGGATCCACGCGACGCTGGCGGAAACCGGGTTCAACATATCGGAGACCGCGCGGCAGCTCGGAATGCACCGCCGGACGCTCGCGCGCAAACTCGAGAAGCGGCCGGTCAAATAGCCGCAACGCTTGGCGTGGGGCGGGCGTTATGGTGCGATGGTGTCGCCCTCTTCCTCCCGCCTCTGGGTGCCGCGGCGCCTCCTCGCGACGCCGTCGTCGCTCCTCTGGGACCATGGCGAACAGATCGTCGCGCGCGCGCGTGCGCTGGACGTGGCGGTGACGACGCTGCCCAGTGATCGTCTCCGCCTCGACCTGCCCGACGATCCCCGGCAGCAATATGCACAGGCGAAGGCGACGCTGGCGCTGGTCGTCGCCCCGCCGTCGAAACGCCGGTTGCAGCCGATCGCGCCGAGCGCCGACTGGCGAATCGATCTCGCCGAAGGGTGCCCTGCGCATTGCGGCTATTGCTATCTCGCGGGGTCTTTGAAGGGGCCGCCGATCACGCGGGTCTATGCGAACCTGCCCGAGATCCTGGCCGAGCTTCCTGCGCATCTCGGCCAGGGGACAGTCACGTCGCGCTCCGCCACGCGCGCGCATGAGGGCACGACGTTCGAGGCGTCCTGTTACACCGATCCGCTCGCGATCGATCATGTCACCGGGTCGCTGTCCGCGCTGATCGCGCATTTCGGCGCGTGGGAGGCGGACGTGCAGCTGCGCTTCACGACGAAGTTCGACGCGGTCGAGCCGCTGCTCGCGCTCGATCACGCAGGACGGACGCGGATGCGCGCCTCGATCAACCCCGCCGGCTATGCGCGGTTCGAGGGCGGCACGAGCCCGGTCGCAGCCCGGCTGGTCGCGCTGCGCCGGATGGCGGATGCGGGGTACAAGATCGGGCTGACGATCGCGCCGATCATCGCCGCCGAGGGATGGCGCGACGCCTATGCCGAGCTGATCGCGCAGGCGGGGCAGGTGCTCGGCGATATCCCGGACCTCACGATCGAGCTGATCACGCATCGCTACACACCCGGGTCCAAGGCGGTGCTGCAGACCTGGTATCCCGGCTCGTCGCTCGATCTCGGCATGGCGAACCGCACCGAGAAGCGCACCAAGTTCGGCTCGGTCAAATATGTCTATGATGCGGACACGATGCGGGCGTTGCGCGCCTTCTTTGCCGACGAGATCGCGGCGCGCCTGCCCGAGGCGCGGATCCTCTACTGGACCTGATCGCCGTCCAACCGGGCAACACAGCGTTGCCGACCCTGCGCTGGTGGGCGCCGGTGCCGTCGCCTATCTGAATACCAAGATCTTGCGCGCCGCCGTCGCCCGGCGCTCGCGCGTGACAACAGGAGATTATTGCATGCCCGTCCTTCTTGGTATTTCCGGCAGCCTGCGCCGCCAGTCGTTCAACGCCGCGATCCTCAATTCGCTCGCCGACGCGCTGGGGGACAAGGCGACACTGCGGATCTTCCCGCTCAACGCGATCCCGATGTACGATCAGGATGCCGATACCGACACGCCACCCGAGGCGGTCGCCGCGCTGCGGGCGGCCATCGGCGAGGCGGACGGGATCGTGATCGCGTCGCCCGAATATAATCACGGGATGCCCGGCGTGCTGAAGAACGCGCTCGACTGGGCGTCGCGGCCTTATGGCAAGGCGACGCTGACGGGGAAGCCGGTGTTTACACTGACCTCGTCGCCGGGCGCGGTCGGCGGTGCGCGCGCGCAGGCGCAGCTGAACGAGACGCTGGCGTCGATCGGCGCGCGTACGCTGCTGCGGCCGCAATCGGTGATCGGGGCGGTGCACGAGAAGATCGCCGACGGGCGGCTGAGCGACACGTCGACCCTCGACTTCCTGTTGAGCGGTATCGACGCCCTGCTGGCGGAGATCGAGCGGCCCGCATCGGCCGTGCGCGAGGCGAACTGAGATGCGGCGCGTGCTGCGGACCTATCCCGCCCAGCGTGACGATATCGCCGATCTCGTCACGCGGCGCCCGCTGCCGGGGCCGCAGTTGCCGCAGGTCGATCCGTTCCTGTTCCTCAACCATCATGGGCCGCAGACCTATCGGCCGGGCAATAACGGCCTGCCGTTCGGGCCTCATCCGCATCGCGGGTTCGAGACGGTCAGCTTCATCCTGAGCGGCGAAATGGCGCATCTCGACAGCGGCGGGCACGAAAGCGTGATGCGCGCGGGCGGCGTGCAGTGGATGACCGCGGGGTCGGGGCTGATCCATGCGGAGATCTCGCCCGCGTCGTTCAAGCGCGACGGCGGGCCGCTCGAGATCCTCCAGCTCTGGGTCAATCTGCCGGGGCGGCTGAAGATGACGAAGCCCGCTTATACCGGGCTCCAGCGCGAGGATATTCCGGCTGTCGCGGTCGACGGCGGTGTCGTGAATGTGATCGCGGGGACGTTTGAAGGGCAGGCGGGGCCGGTTGAGTCGCTGACGGGAGTCGCGATGATGACGGTCGAGCTGGCGGCCGGGGGCAAGGTGACACTGCCTGCGCCGCGCGGTCGCAGCGTGTTCTTCTATGTGATCGAGGGGCGGCCCGAGGTCGGCGGTACGGTCGTCGAGCCGTGGCACCTCGTCACGTTCGACGAAGACGGCGATACGATCGAGGTCGCGGCGTCAGGCCCGGTGCGGCTGGTGTTCGGCCATGCGGATCCGATCGACGAGCCGGTCGTGGCGCACGGGCCGTTCGTTATGACGACGCGCGAGGAGATCGGCGAGGCGATCCGCGATTACCAGGCGGGGCTGTTCGGGCCCGCGCCGGTTATCGCTTGAACCCATAACCGTCATCCCCGCGAAGGCGGGGATCCATACTGGCTGGCCTCGGTGACAGCACCGTGAGGTCAGCCAGTCTAGGTTCCCGCCTTCGCGGGAATGACGAAGAAGTTACTTCGCCAGCACGGCCGACTGGTCGACCGCGACCACCGGCAGCCACACCGCGCTGGCCGTCGCGCCGCCGCGTTCGATCGTTACCGTCGCCTTCTTGTAGTCCGCCTTCTTCGCGAGGAAGATGTTGGGGACGAAGGTCTGCGGGTTGCGGTCGTAGAGCGGGAACAGGCTTGACTGAACCTGCACCATGATCCGGTGACCCGGCTGGAACACGTGGTTCACGGTCGGCAGGCGGAACTTGTAGCGCTGCGTCTTGCCGGCCGGGATCGCGCTCGGCTTGGCGAAACTGTCGCGGTAGCGGCCGCGGAAGATGTCGAGGCTGATCGGCAGTTCATAGCCGCCCATCTTCGGATCGCTCGCGACCTCGTCGGGATAGACGTCGATCACCTTGACCACGAAGTCGGCATCGGTCCCCGTCGTCTTGGCATAGATGTCCGCGATCGGCGCGCCCGACACGCGCACCGGCGTCGTCAGCACGTCGGTCGTGTAGGTCATCACGTCGGTGCGGCCATCCACCCCGCGCTGGTCGCTGACCAGCCAGTCGCCCCAGCGGCCGTCGCCGAAATTGACCGGCCTCGGCAGATGCGGGACGGGCTTGGCGGGGTCGGAGACATAGCTGTCGCCGCCGCTCGCCGCCTTGGTGAAGCCCAGCCCGCCCTCGGCGCCGAGGTAGATCGGCTTGAGCGGCGCGGCACAGCCGCTCTCGCAGGCGAGTGGCCAGGTCGACAGCTTGTCCCAGTGATTCTCGCCGGTGTTGTAGATCGCCGCGGCGGGCAGCGTGACCGCGGGGCCGTCCTTCAGATACTGGTCGAACATCGGCAGCACCATCTGTTCGCGGAACTGCTGCGCGGTGTCGCCGTCCCACTCGAACGGACCAAGGCTGCGGCCGTCGCGATTGACCTGGCTGTGCCGCCACGGACCCATGACAAGATGGTTGTTGCCCATCTTGCCCTTGGCCTTCAGCGCCTCCCACGCGGTGATCGCACCGTAAATGTCCTCCTGATCCCACAGCCCCTGTTCCCAGAGCGTCGGCACGTTCGAGGGGTTGGCGGCGAGCAACTTGTCGAGCGCCTGGCCCTGCCAGAATTCGTCATAGGCGGGATGCGCGACCATCCGCTGCCAATAGGGCAGCTGGTCGTACCCCGACGCCTTGGCCCAGTCGCCCGCCGAGCCGATGCGGCGGAAATTCTCGTAATCGTCATAGCCGCCGGTCGGCGGCGCCTTGCCCGCGCCCTTGTAGCCGGTCTGGCCGCCGAGCCAGGCGATGTTGGCGAGGCGGAACGCGCCGTAATGGAACCAGTCGTCGCCCATCCAGCCGTCGATCATCGGGCTTTCGGGCACTGCGGCCTTGAGCGCGGGGTGCGGGTTGAGCAGCGCCATGACGACGGTGAAACCCTCGTACGACGACCCGATCATGCCGACGCGGCCGTTCGATTCGGGCAGGTTCGCCTTGTTCACCAGCCAGTCGATCGTGTCATAGGCGTCGGTGACGTGATCGACCTTGGTCGGGTTGAGCGGGCCGATTACCGGGCGCGTGACAACATACTCGCCCTCCGAGCCATATTTGCCGCGGACGTCCTGATAGACGCGGATATACCCGCCCTTGACGAACATCTCGTCGGCAAGCGGCAACGTCGAGAGGATGCTCGGGCTGTCCATCCGCGTCGCGCGCGACTTCGCGTCATACGGCGTGCGCGTCAGCACGATCGGGGCGTTGGTCAGCCCCTTGGGATAGACGATGACGGTGTAGAGCTTCGTCCCGTCACGCATCGGGACCATCACCTCGCGCTTGACGTAGTCGCGGTTGGCGGTGGCGGGGACGAACTTGGCAGGAACATCGCCGCCGGCGGGGGCAGTCTTGTCAGAAACAGTCTGGGGCACCTGCGCCGACGAAACGGTGGCGAGCGCGATCGAGGCAAGAAGGACGAGCTTGAGGGTCATGAAACGCTCCGGAAGAGGATGCGGCCAAGCTAGGCGCAATTGTCGCGCGGGGGCAATCGAGTTCGTGATCGATCAGCCGCGTGCGTACCGCTTGAAATGTCGGCCGCTTGCTGGATGATGCGCCGAAACAACCGGGGGGTATCATGGCGCGCAGGGCAAAGGGATCGTGGCGGCCGTTCATCCAGGCCTTGCCGATCCTGATCGTCGGCTATGTCTCGACCATCCTGATCTGCGCGGCGCTGTTTGCGACGTTCGAGGGCAAGCCTGTCGATGTCGGCATCTGGTGGTCGTTCGTGACCGCGATGACGATCGGCTATGGCGACGTGTTTCCCGTGACGATGGGGGGCAAGATCGTCGCGGTCGCGCTGATGCATGCGGTGCCGCTGTTCCTCGTGCCGCTGCTGACCGCGAAAATGGCGGCCAAGATGATCGTCGACAGCGACGCCTTCACGCATGCCGAGCAGGAGGAGATCAAGTTGGCGCTCGCGCGGATCGAGGCGATCCTTTCGCGCGAGCCGCGTCAGCCCTAGTCGGCGACCAGCACCGCGCGCTCACGGCCGACGAGTGCAACGAGCCAGTCGGTAAAAGCGCGGATCGCGTCGAAACGGCCCGTGTCCTGGTGCGTGACGAGCCAGAAGGCGCGGCTGATGCGGATGTCGGGGAGGATCGCGACGAGCCCCGGATAGGCCTCGCCGATGAAGCAGGGGAGCACGCCGATGCCGGCGCCGGCGGCGATCATGTGCGCCTGCGCGTTGATGCTCGACGAACGCAGCACGGGGTCGCGGACGCCCGGGATCTCGTCGAGATAGCGCAGCTCGGGCGCATAGACGATGTCGGGCACATAGCCGATCATCCGCCGGTCGCGTAGGTCGGCGATGCCGTGGACTGGACCGTGCGCCGCGAGATGCTCCGCCGATGCGTAGAGCCGCAGCGTATAGTCGGTGAGCTTGCGCGTCCGCAGCGGACCGCGGCGCGGGCGGGCGAGCAGGACCGCGACGTCGGTCTCGCGCCGCGTCGGGTTGAGGAAGCCGCTGGTCGCGACGAGATCGACTGCGAGCTTGGGATGCGCCTGCGCGAGCGTGCCGAGATGTCGGCTGACGAACCAGGTGCCGAACCCCTCGGCGACGCTGACGCGGATCGTGCCGTCGACCTCGGTCCGGCCCGCGGGCGGGGTACGGATGTCCGACGCGATCGCCGCCATCGCGGTCGCGCGCGCGAGCAGGTCTTCGCCGGCGCTGGTCAGGATCTGGCCGTCGGGGCCCTGCTCGAACAGCCGCTGACCGACCGCGGTCTCGAGCCGGCGGAGGCGGCGGCCGACCGTCGTCGCATCGACGCCGAGGCTCGCCGCAGCACGACCAAGCTGCTGCGCACGGGCGACTTCGAGGAAGATCGGCAGGTCGCTCCAGTCCATGCCGACTGCAAATATGCAGCTCAGGGCTGCAAGTCTATCGCTTGTGTCGCAGGCGAGGCAGTGGTGTAGAGGCCGCAAAACAAGGAGAGGCGCCATGACCGTTCGCACCATCGAGCATCTGATCGCAGGCGGCACCGCGGGTGGACCGTCCTCCGGCGGCGGCCGCAGCGGCGACGTGTTCGATCCCAATAGCGGCGAGATCCAGGCGCGTGTGACGCTCGGCACGCAGGCCGACCTCGACCGTGCCGTCGCCGCCGCGCACAAGGCGCAGCCGGGCTGGGCAGCGACCAACCCGCAGCGCCGCGCGCGTGTGATGTTCGAGTTCAAGCGGCTCGTCGAAGCGAACATGGACGAACTCGCGCGTCTGCTGTCGTCCGAGCACGGCAAGGTGATCGCGGATTCGAAGGGCGATATCCAGCGCGGGCTCGAGGTGATCGAGTTCTGCTGCGGGATCCCGCACATTCTCAAGGGCGAGTACACGCAGGGCGCGGGGCCTGGGATCGACGTCTATTCGATGCGCCAGCCGCTCGGCATCGGTGCGGGCATCACCCCGTTCAACTTCCCGGCGATGATCCCGCTATGGATGAGCGGCGTCGCGATCGCGACGGGCAACGCGTTCATCCTGAAACCCAGCGAGCGCGATCCGTCAGTGCCGGTGCGCCTCGGCGAATTGTTCCTCGAGGCGGGGTTGCCCGAGGGGATCTTCCAGGTCGTCCACGGCGACAAGGAGATGGTCGACGCGATCCTCGATCATCGGGCGATCAGTGCGGTCAGCTTCGTCGGCTCGTCCGACATCGCGCATTACGTGTACCGCCGCGGCGTCGAGGCGGGCAAGCGCGTCCAGGCGATGGGCGGGGCGAAGAACCACGGCATCGTCATGCCCGACGCGGACCTCGACCAGGTCGTCGCCGACCTGTCGGGCGCGGCGTTCGGAAGCGCGGGCGAGCGGTGCATGGCGCTGCCGGTGGTCGTGCCGGTCGGCGAGAAGACCGCGATCGCTTTGCGCGAGAAACTGATCCCGGCGATTGCCGCGCTGCGCGTCGGCGTGTCGACCGACAATGACGCGCATTACGGGCCGGTGGTGAACGCACCGCATCGCAGCCGGATCGAGAACTGGATCCAGACGGGTGTCGACGAGGGCGCAGAGCTGGTCGTCGATGGGCGCGGGTTCGAGCTGCAGGGGCATGAGAAGGGCTTCTTCATCGGGCCGTCGCTGTTCGATCACGTCACCACGGAGATGTCGGCGTACAAGGAGGAGATCTTCGGGCCGGTCCTCCAGATCGTCCGCGCCAAGGATTTCGAGGAGGCGGTGCGCCTGCCGAGCGAGCATCAGTACGGCAACGGCGTCGCGATCTTCACACGCAACGGCCACGCCGCGCGCGAGTTCGCGGCGCGAGTGAATGTCGGGATGGTCGGCATCAACGTGCCGATCCCGGTGCCGGTCGCGTATCACACGTTCGGCGGCTGGAAGCGTTCGGCGTTCGGCGACACCAACCAGCACGGCATGGAGGGCGTGAAGTTCTGGACCAAGGTCAAGACGATCACGCAACGCTGGCCCGACGGCGGGGTTGGCGACGCGGCGAATGCGTTCGTCATTCCGACGATGGGGTGATCGGGTGCGGCGTTTCCTCCCCGTCATCTTGGACTTGATCCAGGATCCAGAGCCA
>NZ_LMKZ01000001.1:787666-788118 GCF_001422525.1 Sphingomonas sp. Leaf30
TCGAGCGCAACGCCCGTGGCTCTGGATCCTGACTTTCGTCAGGATGACGGGGTGGGGAGGGGGTCGGAGCCCCAGTCCTCGGCCAGATCGCGCCAGGTTGGGTTGTCCGTCTCGATCAGCGTGGTCTTCCACGACCGTTTCCAGACCTACAGCTGCTTCTCGCGTGTGATCGCCGCGTCCATCGTGTCCGCCATCGCAAACCAAACCAGCCGGGTCACGCCGTATCGCTTTGAGAACCCGTCGAACATGCCGTCGCGGTGCTGAACGATCCGCGCCATCAGGTCGGACGTCACGCCGATGTAGAGCGTTCCGTTGCGCCAGCTCGCCATGATATAGACCGCTGGTTGCCTAGCCATATCCTTCCCCCACCCCGTCATCCTGACGAAAGTCAGGATCCAGAGCCACAGGCGTCAGCATTCGCCGCTCTAGATACTGGGTCAAGCCCAGTATGC
>NZ_LMKZ01000001.1:788171-795197 GCF_001422525.1 Sphingomonas sp. Leaf30
CGACACAGGAAAGCCCGATGACCAACCAGTTCGACCTCACCGACGACCAGCGCGAGATCCAGGAGCTCGCGCGCCGCTTCACCGCCGACCGGATCACCCCGCATGCGGCCGAGTGGGACGAGAAGCACATCTTCCCGCGCGACACGATCAAGGCGGCGGCCGAGCTCGGTTTCGCGGCGATCTATGTCAGCGAGGAGAGCGGCGGGATCGCGCTCGGGCGCCTCGAAGCCGCGCTGATCATGGAGGCGATGTCGTATGGGTGTCCGTCGACGAGCGCGTTCATCAGCATCCACAACATGGCGGCATGGATGATCGACCGGTTCGGCTCGGCTGCGGTGAAGGACAAGTATCTTCCCGATCTGGTGACGATGGACCGGTTGGCGAGCTATTGCCTGACCGAGCCGGGCTCGGGGTCGGACGCCGCAGCGCTCAAGACGCGCGCGGTGCGCGACGGTGACGACTGGATCGTGACCGGATCGAAGCAGTTCATCTCGGGCGCGGGCGAGAACGAGGTGTATGTCACCATGGTCCGCACCGGTGAGGAGGGGCCCAAGGGTATTTCCTGCCTGGTGATCGAGAAGGACATGCCCGGCGTGTCGTTCGGTGCGAACGAGAAGAAGCTCGGCTGGCATTCGCAGCCGACGCGGCAGGTGATTTTCGACGGCGTCCGTGTGCCGGGCGCCAACATGGTCGGCGGCGAGGGCGAGGGCTTCCGGATCGCGATGATGGGGCTCGACGGCGGGCGGCTGAACATCGGTGCGTGCTCGCTGGGGGGTGCGCAGCGGTGTCTCGACGAGGCGATCGCCTATACGCGCGACCGCAAGCAGTTCGGCAAGCCGATCGCGGACTTCCAGAACACGCAGTTCATGCTGGCGGACATGGCGACCGAACTGGAAGCGGCCCGCGCGCTGCTGTACATGGCGGCGGCCAAGGTCACGGCGAACGCGCCCGACAAGACCAAGTTCGCGGCGATGGCGAAGCGGCTTGCGACGGACACCGGCTCGTCGGTGGTCGACCGCGCGTTGCAGTTGCATGGCGGCTACGGGTATCTGCAGGATTACCCGATCGAACGCTTCTGGCGCGACCTGCGCGTGCATTCGATCCTCGAGGGTACCAACCAGGTCATGCGCATGATCGTCGGCCGCGAACTGACCCGGCAGTGATTCGTAGGAAGAGGCCTCACACAGCGACCACCCCGGCGAAGGCCGGGGTCCAGGTGGGGGACGCGCATTGGCCAGGGGCCGTCCGTTGTTACATCGACCTTTCCAACTGGGCCCCGGCCTTCGCCGGGGTGGAGACTATATGAACGACCTGATCACGACAGTCGACGGGCCTGTCGGCCGGATACGGCTGAATCGGCCCAAGGCGTTGCACGCGCTCAATCTGGCGATGTGCGAGGGCGTGCTGGAGGCGCTCGAGGCGTGGCGTGGAGATGCGTCGGTTGAGGCGATCATCGTGGATCATGCCGAGGGGCGCGGGTTCTGCGCCGGGGGCGATATCCGGATGCTCGCCGCGTCGGGAGCCGGCGATGGCGTCGAAGCGCGCGCGTTCTTCCATGCCGAGTACCAGATGAACCACCGGCTGTTCGTCTATGCCAAGCCGATCGTCGCGTTCATGGACGGGATCACGATGGGCGGCGGCGTCGGGCTCGCCTTGCCGTGCACGTACCGCGTCGCGACGGAGAACACGAAGTTCGCGATGCCCGAGACGGGGATCGGGCTGTTCCCCGATGTCGGCGGGGGATGGTATCTGTCGCGGCTGCCAGGGCGGATCGGGCAGTATCTCGCGCTGACCGGGCACCGGATCAACGGCGCCGATTGCCTGGCGCTGGGGCTGGCGACGCATTATCTGACGAGCGCCAAGCTCGAGAGCGTGAAGGACTCGATCGTCGAGCGTCCCCGCGAGATCGACGTCATACTCGAAGGGGCGTCCGACGTACCCGACGATGCCGAGATTATGACGCATCGTGACGAGATCGACCGGCTGTTCGCGTCCGATGTGCTCGAGGAAATCTATGCCGCGCTCGACGTCGATGGTGGTGAGTGGGCCGCGAAGACGCTTGCGACGCTCAAAACCAAGTCGCCGCAGACGATGAAGGTGTCGCTCCGGCTGCTTCACGAGGGCGCGGCGATGGCGAGTTTCGCAGACGAGATGAAACAGGAATATGCGGTCGGCGCGCATGTCGTGCAGCGGCACGATTTCATCGAGGGCGTGCGCGCGGTGATCGTCGACAAGGACAATGCGCCGCGCTGGGATCCGGCGACGCCCGAGGGTGTGAGCGATCACGTGATCGACCAGATCTTCGCGCCGTTGCCCGAGGGCGAGGCGTGGACGCCGGGATAATCCGTCATCCTGACGAAAGTCAGGATCCAGAGCCATGTACGATGACGCTCGTGGCTCTGGATCCTGGATCAAGTCCAGGATGACGATGCTTATTGGAGACTGAGATGGCCGATTACGAAACGATCCTCGTCGAGCAGCGCGGTGCGGTGACGCTTGTCACGCTCAACCGCCCGCAGGCGCTCAACGCGCTCAATTCGCAGGTGCTCGCCGACCTGATCGCCGCGTTCGCCGCGTTTGATGCGGATCCGTCGCAGGGCTGCGCGGTGCTGACCGGTTCGGCCAAGGCGTTCGCGGCCGGTGCGGACATCAAGGAGATGCAGAGCCAGGGCTTTGCCGACATGTATGCGAGCAATTTCTTCGCCGGCTGGGAGCAGGTGACGCGGACGCGCAAGCCGATCATCGCCGCGGTCGCGGGCTATGCGCTGGGCGGCGGTTGCGAGGTCGCGATGATGTGCGACTTCATCCTTGCGGCGGACACCGCCAAGTTCGGCCAGCCCGAGATCAAGCTCGCGGTCTCCCCCGGCATGGGCGGATCGCAGCGTCTCACGCATGCGGTCGGCAAGGCCAAGGCGATGGAGATGGTGCTGACCGGGCGGATGATGGATGCGGTCGAGGCCGAGCGCGCCGGGCTGGTGTCGCGGATCGTCCCCGCCGACGAACTGATCGAGGAAGCGGTGAAGACCGCCGCGACGATCGCCGCGATGGCGCCGCTGGCGGTGCTGGCGAACAAGGAAATGGTCAACGCGGCGTTCGAGACGGGGCTCGCGATGGGCGTGCAGTTCGAGCGGCGGCTGTTCCACGGGCTGTTCGGTACCGCGGACCAGAGCGAAGGCATGGCCGCATTCGTCGAGAAGCGCGCGGGGGCCTGGACGGGCAAGTAGCGCGGCCACCCGTCATCGTCGCTGCCTGGATCCTGACGAAAGTCAGGATCCAGGGTTACTGGCCGTGTCGTTCCTGGCTTTGGATCCTGACTTTCGTCAGAATGACGGGGTTGGGGCGTTCGGGACGTAGTCGCGAATGGCGGGGTTGGTGCGCGAGCGGCACAGTCGCCGCGGCAGATTTAGGAGAGAGAACATGGCACGCATCGGATTCATCGGCCTCGGCAATATGGGCGGCGGCATGGCCGCGAGCCTCGCGAAGAACGGCCATGACGTCCACGCGTTCGACCTGAGCGCCGACGCGCTGGCCAAGGCGAAGGCCGCGGGCTGCCTGCCCGTCGCATCCGCCGCCGAGGCCGCGGACGGGGCGGAGGCGATCGTGACGATGCTGCCCGCGGGCAAGCACGTCGCCGAGGTGTATGACGCGCTGTTCGGCGTCGCGGGCCCAACCGCGATCCTGATCGACTGTTCGACGATCGACGTCGCGACCGCGAAGCAGGTCGCCGACGCCGCGCAGGCCAAGGGGCTCGCGGCGGTCGACGCGCCGGTCTCCGGCGGGATCGGCGCTGCCAATGCGGGCACGCTCACCTTCATGGTCGGCGGTTCGGCGGCGGCGTTCGAGCGCGCCGAGCCGATTCTCGCGGCGATGGGCAAGGCGGTGATCCACGCCGGCGCGAACGGCGCGGGGCAGGCGGCGAAGATTTGCAACAACATGATTCTCGGCGCGACGATGATCGCGACCTGCGAGGCGTTCGTGCTGGCCGACAAGCTCGGGCTCGACGCGCAGGCCTTTTACGACATCGCCAGCGTCTCGTCGGGGCAGAGCTGGTCAATGACGACCTATGCACCGCTGCCGGGGATCGGCCCCGACACCCCCGCCGACCATGACTATCAGGGCGGGTTCGCGGCGGCCCTGATGCTGAAGGACCTGCGGCTTGCAATGGCGGCGGCGCAGGATGTCGGCGCCGACACGCCGATGGGCGCGAAGGCGGCGGAGCGCTACGAGGCGTTCGCCGAGGCCGGGCAGGGCGGGCTCGACTTCTCCGCGATCATCCGCACGTTGCAGGGCAAGGCCTAACCCGGCGCGCGGCGGACCGGCGGGAGCGCGTTGCAGATGTCCGCACCGCCCGCCGGCACCGTGAAGAAGGGCGGCGTCCGGTTCTCGCGCCCCGCGATCCACGCGGTGAAGCGCGGGTTGCGCGTCGCGCGGTACTGGAAGTGCGGGCGGGTGGCGGCGGGAAGGTCGCTTGCCAGCCGCGCCGAGACGATCGGGCTGCGTTCGGCAGGCGTGGCGTAGAAGCCGAGCTCGCCCGTTCCGCGCGGCAGCGACGACAGCCACTCGATCCCGTCGACGACGCGTCCGACGACCGCGATGTTGCGGTCGAGCGCGCGCGGCGCATGGCCGATCACGGTATAGAGCTCGGCGCCGCTGCCGACGCTAGGCGCCAGATCACGCGCAACGCCGACCATCCCGTAGCAATGCGGCAGCCATTGCCGCGCGCCCGACCCGGCGAGCGGCCAGCCATCCGCGCTGTAGCCCGCCCATTCGGCATAGGGATCGCGCTTGGCCAGCCGCGCGACCGCGGTCGGCCCGGCCATGTCATATTCGGCGGCGATCCCGTCCGCGACGCCGGGGACGAGCGGCTTCTTCTCGGTCGCATCGCCCCATTGCGCGACGTAATTGTCCTGCACGCGGTACACGCTCGTCGCGGTGTCCCACCAGCGCGCGCGGGCGAGCGCGCGGATGTTGGCGACGTGCGCGGGCGCATAGGCGGGCGCGAGGCGGAGCGTGAAGCCATGCCCGTTCGCCAGCGTGAAGACGAGGATTTCGTCATCGGGCACCGCGACCCAGTCCGCCGCGACCGGATCGGACGGCAGCGGCGCGGGCGCCGGCGTGGCTTGGGCGAGGGCGGCGGCGAGAAGGGCGGTGATCATCGCTGTGAGACTGCCCGAGTGCCGCGCATCACGCAATCGCTTGCGCCGCAGCCAAACCCGCTCTAGCAGGCGCGTTCCAGAGCAATGCGGAGCGGTGGCCGAGTGGTCGAAGGCGCTCGCCTGGAAAGTGAGTATACGTCAAAAGCGTATCGAGGGTTCGAATCCCTCCCGCTCCGCCAAAACTAGTCTAAAAAAGACCAGAAAACCGTGACTTTTTGTGTTGTCGAGGGTTTCGTTCCCACGGTTGTTCCCACATTCGGTTTCGACTTTGGGCGGTTAGATGCGGACAGGCGCGAACGATTAGCGATCGTTGGGCGGTATGCTGGCGGCTTTCGCTAAAAGCACGATGCGCCACGTTATCATGCCGCCAGCGTTGTTGGTCCGGCATTTCTTGGCTGGTCCAATAGGCCCGCGCATAGGCTTACCCCGAACTGCCATTACTGCCAGAAGTTCATGATACCCCGGAACCGCCGTGCCCCTCCTGTCGCGGCGGATGCCCGGGATCGTACGACGCTTTTCATCAGCTCTGCCGAGGTGTGCATAGCGTTTCCATTTTGCGGTTCGAGGCTTGGCCAGATCAAGCTGTTCGACACTCCCTTGCAGCTCGACACGCGTGAACAGCTTTAAGGAACCCCAGCCTACCCCCGGGGGGGGTACGTGGTGTCAGTGACCCGGTATCAGACCTCAGCGGTTCCATCAGGGGGGACTCTGCCTCTGGGTCGAAAAACGCAAAAAAATACGGAATAATATTTCAAAATCTATTTCGCGAAGTTGGGATTTAATACCTCGCAACCGCCGGCCACAAATACTCGATCCAGTTTTCCTGACTCGGCCTGCTTCGTTTATCACCCCATTCTCGATTACGATGCCCTGTGCATCGGTAGACGGAACCGGATTAAAAAAAATCGAGGTGGCTGCCGGGTTTGATGATCGCGAAATACATGTCTGCCGCGCTCTAATCCGGGATAATGCGTTCCACCCGAGTAACCGCAAAATATCCGCGCGAGACTGCAACATTACGCGGCTCGTTTGTATGCAATCCAGTCCCCAGCACAGGATTGCGCACAACCGAGTTACTGCTTTGTAAACTGATACCGTTCGGCCGGGGTGTCGCCGTAAACTGAGTCAAAGAGGTAGATGAAAACGCCGAAGCTCATAGCGGCTGGTAGGCCTCACCGTGGAGAACGCAATTGGTGGAATGCGGAACGGCTGCTTTCGGGTCAGGAGACGCATTCAGCCGACGATCGTTCATGTGGAGCGGATGGCGACTTGCCGCCGTCAAGCGCTCTTTAGAAGCTAAGAACCGGCCTCCACAGCCAGCAGTCGGATAAACGTCGAGCGGCGAAAAAGTAAGCGTTGCCGCACTTGTCCCGTCATCTGCCCCTTTGCGAGTACAGTGTATCTCGAAGCCAGTCGCCAACGACTGCCACGAGGCGAGGCGATCCGAGGTACGGGCCCAACCTCGACACCTCATCCGACGCGCCTGTGACCGCGCCTTCCTGGAACGAGTGGCCGAGCCCGTCCAGCATTACAACTCGAGCGCCGGGGTTGCTTGCCAGAGCGGCACGTGCCGCAGGTGCATCGTCCACCAGCATATCTGTGGTCCCGTAGATCGCTAGAACGGGAATGTGCAAGGCCCTGAGATCGGAGGCCGACCGAAGCTTTCGTGCGCCCCAAGCCTCTGGAACGTCGATCATGGCGAGCGCTTGTTCCGCCTGAGCGCGCGGGAACCCCGCTGCCTCGAACCGGGCTACGGCGTTGGCATGAAGGCGTGCAATCGTTGCCGCATCTCCGCTGTCTACACGAGCCTGGAGCAAAGCCATGGCCGCATCCGTCGCCGGGCCGATGAGGGTGTCACGGCCGCCGACAA
>NZ_LMKZ01000001.1:795293-795405 GCF_001422525.1 Sphingomonas sp. Leaf30
TACCGCGCTTGTCATATTCCAGGGCAGCGATGCCGTCGGCGGACAGTCTTTTGATTATCTCGGAAAAGCCACCGCGTTTATTGGGCCCATTCCCCTCGATCAGCACGGCCAA
>NZ_LMKZ01000001.1:795490-795738 GCF_001422525.1 Sphingomonas sp. Leaf30
CCGGCTCGGATGAGATGCGAACATCGGTGGCGGTAGGCCCGGGCACGGCCAAACGCGCGCGATTCGACGAAGGGATGCCGACCTCTGCCTGTAGCTGCGCCTCTACGCGGCCGGCGATGCCTGTCGCGAGAAGCGGAAGAAGGGCCGTCAGCACTCGATAAGGGGAGCCGCGGGACGCACTAGTTATGGTTTTCATCATTGCTCCACTTCCTCACCGTGCAGCACGGCCGGTATGCCGTGCCGAAGTC
>NZ_LMKZ01000001.1:795773-871363 GCF_001422525.1 Sphingomonas sp. Leaf30
CTTCACCTTTCGCTGCCGAACAACTGCTCGTGACCTTCAGCAGGCCTCGCTCAACGTTATAGAAACATATGTAGATTTATGAGTCCTGTTAGGGTGGCTGTGACCAAATCATTCAAGCTGATGAACGGCCACTTCGAAGTTATTTGCGAAGACGTGGCGTCGACCGTTTAAAAACATAGGGTGTCAAACCCTCATGTAGCGTAATCCTGGTCGGCGCAGGTAGCCTGTCAAGTCGCAGCTTGCGCACCGAGCGGGTTCCATCCACGTCGAGCCCCTGATCGGCCATAACGCCGACGTCAACGCGGGGCAGGATGTACGGACCATCTGCATCTTTAGCGACGCTGTAGGATACGGTCGTCTGATCGTTGAGGAGCATCTCGCCATTGGCGAGCTTTACCGTGCCGCAGCAGTCGTTGGCGAATAGGCCGTCCTCACCGGCGCCAACGACCGGCTTACGCATGAAGATGAGAAGAGCAATGAGCAAGACAGTGCCGGCCGCAGCGATAGCTATACTGATAACACGCCGCATCTTGCTTCCCTTTCGCCAAGTCTGACGCTGTACCCCTCCCGGCTTTCACAAACCTAGCCGGCGGTTCCTCGTCACAATCTTCGCAGGTAGAGAGCAACATATGTAGATTTAAGAGTCAAGTGGGTCCGCCCAGCTCCAGCCGGTCGCCTGGATCATCGAAGGTGCTTATAAGCTACGGGGTAAGCGGTTCGGGCGTGGCGTCGGACAAAACCCGAATGTGCCACCGCGAAAAAACCACCAAGGCCCCTAATTCGATCGCCAACTCCGCGAATTGCGCCCTCAGTGGCGACAGATCGAGCATTAATACGCCCGTGAACAGCGACAGCGTGATCATTGCCGCCCCGATCAGCGTGCCGCACTTAACGACGCGCGGCCAGTCTCCCTCCACGAGCATCCACGCAAGACAAAGGTGCGCCGTGCCGAGCAGAAGCCTGATGATCAGCAATATCGGGATGGCGCTGTTGTGAGACCAAATCAGATAAGGATTAGGTCCGGCGCCGGCTCCCGGCACGCCGAACGGCTGACCTTCGGCCGCGGACAGGAAGCCGGTCGCCTGCTGGAACTGCAGAGCTGCCATCGGAATGAGTAATCCCAGGGAGAGCGCGTAGTTCGCAACGATCAGGCGTCCTTCGCTCTGCTTCCCGATCTCACGCCACGCCGCGATCAGGCAACCGAGAGCGAACAGTAATGGACGCCCATCTTCGACCGCTGCGCCGAACTCCGCTTCCATGGCCATCGCCCACGTGCGGCGACGGGTGCCAAGCGATCGGCTGGCCAGAGACATGACAGCCCGTGACAGGGCCAACGTCATGCGAAGGCAACCTCGGCAGAGGGGGCGCGACGGTCAGGTATCGCCGCCCGCGCAAATGCCACTCCAGCATTCGTTAAACGGTACGCATGGCGCGCAGGGCGGCCAGGGTGTTCCGGCTCGCGCCATTCGGCCTCAACCAGCCCTTGGTCGGTCATGCGGATCAGTAGCGGGTATAGCGTTCCCGACAGGAGCCCGGTTTCTTTCATCAGATCGTAGCCGTGGCGCCACTGCTGAGTGCGCGCAGACAGCGCCTCCAACAGAAGGAGCATCTGCTTCGATGGTCGACGATTACGGCCCATGCCGCTACTCAACCTAAGTAGAGTTATCTGTCAATTGCCGAGCAGTCAGTATCGACCTGCTGCGGCCTTTCAACGTTGGTGCCGGCGCACTGGCGGTCAGCGCGGGGCGACGGGTCTGTGGACCGTACGTCACCTAGCGCCCAGCTGCGGAACATGCGGTGACGGCGTGGCCGACGTGGATCGGCCATTTTGAACCGTTCAGATCGCTGAACTTGGTCGCGGGCAGCCAAAATAGATCGAGATGAACAATCGGCAAAAGTTGAGAAACGGGCAGCGCACAATGAATGACCGATTGTGGTGGAAAGCGGAACGGCCGCTTACGGGCGGCGATTGCCGCGAACAGCCGTTCGTTCAGACGATGGGCTACGGGTTTAGTCGTCTGACCCTTCCCCAGATCGGACGTCTTTTCAAATGTAGTAAATACGCGATCAATCAATAGCTTACCGTAATTATGATCGTATCATTATAGGCTCCGGGGCGGGGCGAGAGCCTGGCGGGGATTCTTCCGTAAATCTGGTAGGTCGAACTCCCGCCAAGCAACGGGATGATATCGAAGGACCGCACGGTGGAGCTCCCGCCCGACCCGTCGCCCCAGATCTGCGTTCGTGCCGGATCCGCATAAAGCTGATAGGGCAAGGTCGCCGTTCCAGAGATCATGCGTCGCGCCGTATAGCTGCCATCTCGTCCCGGGCTGAGCGCGATCGTGTACCCGCCGAGACCGGAGAGTATGAAGCAGTTGATCGTGATCGTGCCCGTCGCGTCGTCCGCCGACGTGGCAGACCCGTCATAGTTCCCGAACGCGACCCCGCTTGCCGATACCGAGCATCCCGCATCCGCGGCAGCCGGTATCGCAAGGCATAAAAGCGCGAACAGCACGCGGGCGATCACCGGGCTGTCTCGACACAGGAAAACGGGCCAAGCCGGGCGAGACCCCGCTCCCGCGCAGCGACGGACAGTCCAACACGGCAGCGCGTGCCGTCGGGGCGCGCGACGTTCAGGACGGTGTGCTGGTCGAGCCCCTCGACGAAGGTCTCCCCGTCAAAGCCCAGGGGAAACGTCGCCCCGGACGCTTCCAGCGTGACGGTGCTTCCCGGTGGAAGGGGTCTGCCGCTTGCGTCGACCAGGACCAGCACTGCGCCATTTGGTTGTTTGATCGGAAACCTGAGCACGACGCCTGCCCGATCCTGTGGCCGGACATCGCGTTCCCCGGTTGCGATCACGGCATCGGGCGGCAGATCGGTCGGCTCGATGGCGAGGTGATTGACCTGGAACGACCGCAGGTCCGTAACCATCAGCTTGCCCGACCGGCCGGTTCGGCCGGCGACCCTGTTTTCGTGCAGCACCCGAACACCTGCCAACCCTTGCGTGTCGACAATCGCGAAACTGTCGTTGATCGTATTCGACAGGAATACCGAGCCATCGATTGCGGACACGGACCCGCGCGCCTGGGCACGGATCGTCGTTGCACCGTTGGTCCGATCGATTCCGGCGGCCAGCCATCCGATGCGGGACCGATGTTGTACTTCGACAAACTGGCTGTCGATCGCGCCGCGTCCGATCGCCGCCTGATAGCCCCAGGAATCGGCCTCGCTCGTGCCGCGCGCCGCCTGCAGCTGGCTTTGCCAGCGGCCGCCTTGCATCTGCCGATCAACACTCGCCTGACTGCGGCGTCCGAAGGGAAGCGACACGCCGAACATGATGCTGCGGCCGCCGCGTGCGGTGGTGTCGTGCGAGCCGTTCGCGTAGATCGATACCGGTCCCCGCTGCACGCTGTAGGTGACGGACGCCAGACGGACCGCGGAACCGCGGCCAAACATCGCCGGCGCGCCCTTCAGCCTTTCCCAGGCGACTTCGCCTGCCTGATCGAGGGCGGTATAGCCGAGGGACATCGTACCGGCCGGACCCATTGCAAGCGCAATGCTGGCGTCGGTCTGCTGGCGAATGGCAGGATAGCCATCGCTTGCCGCGATGTCGCGAAAGTCCTTCGTTGCAAATCCGTGGGACAGCCGGAGCGACACCAGTGGGTCGCGGTGTTCGATTTGCGCGACGCAGCGCACACCGTTCCCGTCCCGCCCGCTGCTGGCCGCACAGTCACCCGTGGCGATTGCCAAATTGGCCAGGTTTACCGACACGCCCGACCCGACGAGCGCCGCGCTGCGGGTTGCTTCGGCATAGAGCGCCGCCGTCAGCCGTGGCGATACGCCCCAGCGGTAGCTGCCGCTTGCCGCGAACTGTCCGTAGGCGTTGCTCTGGCTCCCGAATTGGTGCCGGATAACGCCAGCCTGGACAGCGAACGTGTGCAACCCGGGTGCCAGCAGAGCATTGCTCGCATAATAGGTCACCGTCGTCCTGACGGATTGTCCCAGGGAATTCTGGAGGTTCAGCGAGACTTTGCCGCTGCCCGTCTGCACCGGCACGTTGAGGATCTCGAAGGGACCAGCGCCGATAGGCAGGGATATCGCGGATGCGTCGTTCACAAGGATGTCGGCGATGGTGGGAACGACCGCGTTGCCACGAAAATCGGGCAGCGGCATCGTGATCAGGTCGGGGCGCAGCGCGAAGTCCGAACCGAATTGAATGCCGCCGAGCCGGATCGCCCGTTGCCAGTCCGCGCCCGACGTGATGAAGTCGCCCAGCCTGAGCCGCAGCAGGCGGTCGGGCAGCGAAACGGTGTAGTTGAAATCAAGCCTGGTCGCGCGATAGGTCGTCGTCGTCCCCGAACGGAATGCGGTCATCAAGGCCTGGCCAGCCGCAACCCCATGGCCTGAAAAGACGCGGGCATCGAGGTACGCGGAAAAGGCCTGGCGACGAGCATCGCCGGTCACTGTCGTATCGTAGTTCAGCGTGGAACCGGTCCCGCTCTCCACCGCTCCGGCCATGGCCGGCTCGGCAGCGGCCGAGATCGTCGTTCTCACCAAACGCGCCTCGGAGGCGGTCACGTAGAGTCGGCCTGTAGCCTGGTCGACGTGCCACCGAAAATCACGGTCGGCGACGATGTCCGCAAGTTCATCGCCGGGCGTGGTGCGCGGGGAAAGGCCGAGTTCCGCGAGTTCCTTGGGGGTTGCCGCCAGTCCGTCGCCGCGCAGAACAAACTCGCCGATTTTCCCGGTCGGGCGCCCATTGATCCAGACCTCCAGCAGCGTCGGTGCGGGAGCGGCCCCGGCATGGTCAGCGAGGCAGATCATCAGGAGAAATCGACAGGTCGATCGGAGGGCTTTGGCGCGCATCGCACGGTCCCGTCCCCGCTACCGCGCGAGGGCAACGGTGATGGGGCCCTTTCCGCCCTCCATCGTCAGTCGATAGCGGCCATCCACGGCGGGTTGGACGAGCATGTCCTGGACCGGAAGTTCCCGCGTCGCGCCAGCCAGCAGATAGGGTGAACCACCGTTCTTGATGGCGATCGGCGCGCCGTTCGTGTCGCGCAGGACAACGTTGCGCAGCGTCTCATGGCGCGCTCCCGGATTTTCGAGCACGAGCACCGTGTCACCGTCCCGGTGCGCCAGCCGAATTCGAACGCCGGGGTTCGCCGGAGCGACGGGCTCCACGAAGATCGGCATGGAAATGCGCAGGACCATACGCACGGCCCCGGGTTCGGACGCGCGCGGGATCTGATCGAGGATCAACCGGTACGTCAGTTCCTTGGACGTCGCCTTATGCCGCACGAGAACCCGGAAGACTTGGTTCGAATGGGGTGGGATCGTCACGATGCGGGGGCTGACGACGACATCGCCGGCCGGTGCAAGGACGTCCTCGGGCTGTTGCGTCCAGGCGAAGGGCCGGATCTGGACCACCGTTTCCTCAGCGCCATCGTTGCGAACCGTCAGGCTCGTCGCCTGCTGCGAGGCGGCAAGATTGAACGTGACCGGGCTCACCGACAGGGATTGTGCCTGAAGTGGGGCGATGCCCGTTGCCAGGACGACCCCGTATCCACCCGCCATCGACCAGCGACGAAGCCTCTCGAAGCGCAAAAAACTTCCCCGGGCCATCAGTAGGTGATCGTTGCGGTCAGAGTATCCGAATAGGCTCCGGGGACGGGCAATTGACCCGCTGCAAGGCGCCCATAAACGGTAATGGCCTGAGCGCCGCCGTTGCCGGTGCCCGAGACAGTGTCCGTACCGATCGTCGTGCCCCAGCTATTGGTACGCGCACTGTCGCGATAGACGGCATAGGCGAGCACATCGACGCTGGGGCCGTTCATGTACCGGTTCGTTACGGTCGCCCCCGTGCCCAAGCCTGCGCTGACGCCGATGGTGTAGGCGGTGGTATCCGTGCAGGTCGCGGTGATCGTCGAAGTCGCGTCGGTTTGGGCCCCGGTATAGGTTCCGAACGTCAGCGCGGTCGCCGAAATCTGGCAACTCGACACGACATTGGCCGTCACATTGAACGTCGTGTTCGCCGTCGATGCGCTTGCCGAGCCATTCGCCACAACCATGCATAGGGGAATGCTCAGAACGCGAGCCTGCGTTTTGAAAAAGGCTGTAGTGGTGTGAAGCGACGGCCGACCTATGCGCAGTAACGCAATATGCCGGGCCAAGTTCTGCGTAATCATAAGACGGCGACCTTTCTCAGGCAATTATAGAATGCCCGCCAAAGGAAGGGCGTCAGCCTCAGGAAAAACGTCACCATTTATATGCGGGGATTCATTACCGGTGGCCCTAGCCAACTGCAGATTATTGCGAATTAGGGAGTTATCTAGAGTCCGCATGGATTAAGGAGTCTGGACGGTAATTCTTCACCTCATCGTACTGAAGGGCTTGTCCGCTCAAAAAGAGTGGCTGAGATTTACCGAGCATTTGTATGAATACGTGCACGCCGCGATCAAGCCGAAAGGCGCCGATTATCATTCTCGCAGCCGTTTGAACCGGCGGCTGCCTCCTACCGACTGCCCTAAATCGGACGTCCCGCTTTCTTCTCGATCACGGCGTCTATGAGGAAATATCCGCCGCCAAAAGCCGCCAGCGCGAACAGGGAAATGCTTGAAATCGGGGAGCGGGGGAGGTGGCAGAAATGGCCGGATCTGGGTCGAATGTGTCAGTGTAGTGCAAGCGATGAATCAGACGCGCACCGTCCGCAGGTCTCAAACTTGACTTATACGACCTTGCCGAACCCTTCACTGAAGCGCCACGTGCCTCGACCCCTCCGCTTCGCGTCGTAAAGCGCAATGTCAGCGGATTTCAGGATTGTTTGTATGCTGTCGCCGTCGCCGGGATAAAGCGCGATGCCGATGCTGAAACTTAGGCTCATCTGTCCTCCGTTGAAGTCGACAGCAGGCTGGACGCCATCGACGATGCGACCACATGCCGCATCGATATCGGCGGTGCTGCCGATGTCGGGTAAGAGTATGGCAAACTCGTCACCGCCGAGCCGCGCGACATGGCTCAACTCGCCGACGGCTGCACGCAGACGCTCTCCTGCCGCGACGAGGAGCGCATCGCCAGCATCGTGACCGAACGTGTCGTTGACGACCTTAAAATGGTCAAGATCGATCAGGAGCAAGGCGAACCGGGACCTTTGACGATCGGACAGTTCGATGAGATTGCGCATGTGTCGTGTGAACTGTCGACGATTGGCAAGGGAGGTAAGTCCGTCGAAATAGGCCAGATATTCGAGCTCGTCATGAGCTTTGCGTAGCGCCGCATCGCTCCGCCAGTTTGCTCGCACGCTTGCGAAGATATAACTGATGCAAAGACCCGACGCGATTGTCGACGTGAGAGTAGTAAAATAGCTTGCTGGTTCGACCAGCCAAGGCAGCGCGAGCATTGCGCTGGCGGGAACACCAACCGTGAACGCCACGATCGACGGGGCGCGGAAGGCAAAGGCTTGAGCGTGGATCAGCTGCGAGATCAGCATGACGATAACCGCTGAACCTATATCAGGTACCCTGCTCCACCACAGCAAAACCGGCAAGCTCGTCCACGCGATCGTCGTCATGAGTGCGGAGGCAATATAATTGAGCCGCAGCGGCAGGCGCCCGCCATCCGGTCGCGCCAGCATGATACTGCATTGCCTGCACCACAGCTCCGCAAATCCGACAAAGCTGATCCATTGTATCGCAGCGCGAGAGCCCAGATGGGTGAGCAACAGCAAACTCGCCAGAGCGGCGATTACCAATCGCGGCAACAGCGTTTTCAGCCCGTCCAGCGCCGCCCCATCGAGCCGATGGTCTCCCAGTCGTTCCAGCCAACCACGCGATATCAGACCGCGGGGCATGATCACCTGTTCCCTGATGCCAGCACAGCCAGGATTGGGCGAATTCGGTCGCAGGGGCAGTGCGTAGTCCTGTGCCGCCGATCGTGATGGTAGGGAAAAGCGCCGACATGCATGCGCGCATTATAGGACAGCGTGAATCGATCGAGATAACGACACCGAAAAGTTCACCGATCGGACCCCGTTCCCGGTCGCGGTCCTCGAAGTCGCCGACGTGGCTGAACTTCAAATCGAGCATTCCCGAACCCGGGCACGCTCGACGCGGCCGCGAAAGTCGGGATTGTCCATACAGGGCGCGATCCTGCTGAAGAAGTCGAGGCCGAGGCGGTCGTGATTGCTGGAGCCGACAGGCGCCGCTCTGCCGCACTATGATATTCGGCCTTGCCATCGTCACCGATCCGGATTGCGCCATAGGGCAATTCATCGACCGTTTCGCTTGGCAGCGCCTCGATCACCATCGCCAGCTGGCGCTCGTTGAAATCGGGTAGCTGATGGGCGTCGACCATCATCGTTCCCCCACCGCTTCACGTTCGATGACAACCGCACCGACGATATGATCGACGACGATGCCGTCCGACGAGAAGGGGAGCAACAGCCGCTCGAATGTCCCCCTATATCCGTCACCAAGGTTGATACGGGTTGCGAGAGAGGTGTCGCGGCGGCGGCGGCGGCGGACGATCCGGAACGTCGCGGTTAAGGCGCAGGCTCATCAAGGTCGACGTTTATTCACGTCGCCATTTACACGTTGAAAACTTCGCGTTCTTATCTTGAGCTTGCGTCACCATTGAAAGTGCCCAACAATGATCTTGGTCGTCGAGGACGAGACCGACGTCCGGGAGGAGTTGGTTGAAATGTTGGAATTGCGCTCGTTCGCGGTTAGCGGCGCAGCGTGTGTGGCCCTTGCCCTGGAGAGCTTAAAGCAAGGTTCCAGCCACGTAACCCTGTTGACGGACCTCCGCTTGCGAGACGGCAGTGGCCTTGACCTGGTCCGCGCAATCCGAGCCGACCCTGACCTGCGGGCAAAGGTGAACACCATAATCCTGATGACAGGCCACACCGATCTGACCGAACAAATAGAGCATGAAACCAGGAAGAAGGATCTTCATGTCCTTTTCAAGCCGGTCGACATCGAATTTCTTTTGTCACTGCTTACACAAGACGGGCGGGGTTGATGAATGACATCGTCAACCGCTTACGCCACGGCGGCGAGTCTCAACTAGCCGCAGAGCCGCTACGGCACATGACCGTCCAGGGATGGGCTCTGACGATCGTCCTTTTGGCCGTGGCCATCGGCGCGAGTTCCTTCCGCATTATTCTTGCGCCCGGGTTCGAAATGTATCTCGGCCCCCTTTTCTACCTTCTCGCATACAGGTTGGGCGGGCTGCGGCTAGCCATTCCCATGGTATTGCTAACGATGGCATCATCCTGGTTCTGGTGGGGCCATATCTTTACCATTGCGCTGGCGCTGGGACATGTAGTTTTCATCAATTGGACCCGCTTCGCTGGCTCTTCACTTGCCATCGCCACCGCCGTCTTTTTGCTTACCATCGGGACGGCGGCGGCGTTTCTATTCCTGCGCATCAACTACGATGCGTCGCTAACGATTTTCGCGCTGACGATGATCCGCAAGCTTCTCAACGATGTGTTGATGGCAGCGCTGGTCGATCTAGCGCTGTCACTCTTCGTCGTGAACCTTCCAGCCGGTCGGGTCTCGCTGCGCCAAACGATCAGCCTCGCCCAGCTCCTGCCGGCATCCATTACACTCATCGTGCTCGCGTGCGCGCTCGTCATGTTTGTCAGCAGTGTCCGGCGCTTTCCGGAAGAATTCAAATCCTTCATGGCCGAAACCGCGCGTCTGGCTGAGGTGCGGATCGGTCGCGGGCTTGTGACCGGAAATGGGTTCTTGGGCGTGGCAGAAACGCGCAATACAGGAAGGCATCCCCAAAAAATGCTTATCTCAGACAAAGAAAGCAGTCTGCGCTCCGCACAAGCAATGCAGCTTTTCGGCTGCACGCGGATCGATGATGGATTGCAAGTGACGGGGCCGAACGACCGCAATACGTTTGCCTACTGGGTTACCGCGTGTCAGCTCGGCCGTTACACTCTTCCTGACCGCAAATACTTCTATCTCTACTCAACCCGACCAGCTGCCGAGAGTGCCTATCGCGTGGTGCTTCTAGAGATGCTCGGCCTGGGTGTCATTCTCGTCGTGTCGATCTTGCTGCAGCTGCTCATCACGCGCGCCCTGCGTCGTTCGCTGCAGGCCTGGAAGGAAGTCGCGGAAGGGTTCGGCCAACCTGGCCTTTCGCTGCCTCAAAAGCTTACGTTCAACGAGTTCGACCGCCCGATCGCAGCTATCGTCACCGCGAACAACAGCTTTGCCGAGTTGGTGCAAGAGCGCTTGCGAATTGCCCGGGCATTCATCGAACTCAAAAAGGAAATGGACCTGAGCCTTGCGGCGGATATCCGCTTCGACGCTGCTACGGGCACCCTCGCTTTTCTGGACATGAACATCGAACGGGTTGCACAGGAACGGTCCGAAGCGATCCATACCAATGATTGTCTAGCTTTTGCGGACATCTGCGATGATGCCGAGGCGTTTGTCGAGTTTCGGCTCGCAGACCAGGAATCGAGTGATTGGTATCTCTTCGTCGGTCGCGACCTCCTGGCTCCCGGCCATTGGCGTTCGGGGTGGTTGGTGCGCCTCCGACAGTCGAAGCTGGCGCAGAATCGTATGCTTCAGCAGGCGCGTCTCGTCGAGCTCGGGGGCATGGCCTCAGCCCTGAGTCATGAACTCAAACAACCTCTCTTCACCATCTCGCTTTCTGCCGAGAATGGCCGATTGTTGCTCGATCAGGCGAGTCCCGATGGTGCGGCGCGTGCTCGCGACAAGTTTGATCGGATCAGCGAACAGGTAAACCGCGCACGCGATATCATTGCGCGTATTTCGCGCTACGCTCGGATCGAGAATGACAGCCCCGAACCGCTTGATCTGGGCGATGTCGTCAGCACAACATTGTCCTTCATGCGGCCGTTGCTGATCCAGCACGATGTCGGCGTGAAAATGACGTTGCCAGACGGGCCGCCGGTTCTGCTCCTTGCTCCGCGCGTCGGTCTCGAGCAGGTGCTCGTCAACGCCATTCAGAACGCGGTCGACTCCATCGCAACGCGCCGCGAAGCCGAGGACGCGGCTCTAACCGGTGCCGTCGAACTGGAGGTAACTATCTCAGAGAGCGGCGTTCGCATCAGTATTGTGGACAATGGCGCCGGGCTGTCTTTGAGTCATCCGGACCGGGCATTCGATGCCTTCATGACCACCAAGGAGACGGATCGCGGGACAGGTCTTGGCCTCTATATCTCCCGGCAGATCGTCATGGAAATCGGCGGAAAGATCAGCATCAGATCGCGCGAAGCTCCGGAGCGAGGTGCGATCCTGACCATCGATTTTCCCGATTTCGTGGCTATTTAGCCTATCAGGCTTCGATTGGAGGCGGTGGATCGAACCTGACCGCCGCGCTGCTGACGTTGAGCCTGAACAAATGGCCGTTCTTCTCTCATAGCGTACGTTCCGCGGCTGTTAGTTGCGGTAGAATCGCACGGCAGGACGCGATTTGGCGTTCGCGGAGCCGGGTTACGCGCCACCGCAATTCTCGGCGAGCGTCCGAAACTTCCCATTTCTGGCGAGAAGGGCTTACTTTGATGCAGTCTCGGCCTTCGGCTCCCACAACTCTATCTTGGTCCCGTCCGGATCAACGATCCACGCAAATTTCCCGATTGCGTCGGTGTCATCCCTTTTGATTATCGCAACGCCCTTTACTTTCAGGCGATCAACGAACGCGTCCAGGTCATCCACCGCGAAATTCAGCATGAACTCGCGCTTTGAGGGTTCCATGTAGTTGGATCCCTCCTTAAATACATTCAAAGTGAGTACTGGCGGGTGCTCTGGCGCGTCATAGGGCAGCACGACTCCACCCCACACTTCAACTTTGATGCCAAGAACGTCGCGATACCACGCCATGAGGGCTTTCGGCGCTTTGCTCTTGAAGAAGATGCCACCTATACCGGTAACTCTGCCGATCGGTTCTGCGGAGATAGTCATGGGCGTTAACGCGGCCAAGACGGCAACGACTGATAGTAGCCTGCGGATAGTCGGCACAGCATTAGCTCCCCCCATCGTTGCTGGCACGATGTTATCGGCGTGCGGATCGCTTGGCAATTTTATTCCTGATCGACGATCCTCTTTGCAGAAAGCGGCAGTCTCGCGATATCGGTTATTGCCACGGGCCTTCCCGTAAGCGGACGGCCAGCAATCCTCCCCATCATGACGTTCATGGTCGAACACCGGACAACGAAAGCGGTCAGCGCGGAGATGAACGAATGACTGAAGCTGGGGAGCGGGGAAGTCCGCGCGAATGACCGAATTTGGGTCACCTAGCGCGAGGCCTTAGCGGTTCCGGTCCATCTGTAGGAGACGGACATAGTCCTGTTCTGGTTGGCCATATGTATCGCCCGCCAGGGCCATAAGCTTTGTCCGATCATGGACCAGAACCTTGGCCCGGACGGCTCGGATGGCATGCTCCTCCTCCAGCCGGTGGAGTGCGTCGGTAACGCTGCTACGGCGAACACCGAGCATCAGCCGGAACTCCTCATGCGTCATGCAGATCTCGTCGGCCTGGACACGGTCGTGGTAGAGTAGGATCCACCGGGCCATGCGGCGTTCGATCGAATGCGCCAGCGATGACACGACGGTCCGGCCCATCTGCACCATGAACACGTGGGCGAAGCGGAGCAGTGTCAGGCGCAGCGTAGGGCTTTGGTCCACCGCTGCCAGCAACGCCTCAGCGGGCATGCGCAGCGCCTGGCCGCGCTCGGCGCGCATGGTGACATCGTAGGGCGAGCGATCGTCGCCCATCACCAGCGGCCAGCCGATGAAGCCCTCCGCGCCGACCAGCCCGACGGCGTAGCGACGATCGTCATCGAGCGAGTCGAGTACGCCGGCAATGCCCTGTTCGAGAAAGCACACGCTGTCGATCGGATCGCCGGCTCGGGTGATGCAGTCGCCGACCGCGAACGATACCGGCTCGAGGTGTGGCGCCAGCAGACCGAAATCCTCCGGCGAGAGACTGGTCAGCAGTCGATTGCCAAGCGGGGCGTCATCGCGACGGGGCGTGGCGACGGCCGCTCCGCGCGCGAAAGATACGATCGTCGACATATCCGTCTTCCCCTCTAATTGGCGGACTTTGCGCGGTTCCGTACAGCAACGTCGACCATCCTGCTTTGTTCATGAGCGATCAAACAGGAGGATCACATGGTTTCCATCTCGAAGCGCCCCGTCGCGCGCAGCCTTTTCGCGGCGGCGCTACTGACGGCATCGGCCGGCGTGCTCGCGCAATCGGCCCGCTCGCCGAGCGCACCGCCACCCGCCGCCCCGCCGGCAAGCGCGACGCAGCCCCCCAAGGCGGCACCCGACATGCAGAAGGTGCTCGACGCGCTGGCGGGTCTCGGCGGCAAGCCGATCGAGACGCTGACCCCGGCGCAGGCGCGGATGCAGCCTTCGGCCGCCGATGGCGCCAAGGCGGCGATGGTCCAGCAGGGCATGTCAACCGCGCCCGACGCTTCGGTAACGACGCAGGACGTGCCGTATGGCTCGGACGCCCAGCAATTCGCGCGGATCTACAAGCCCGCGGCAGCGCCCGCGAATGGCAAGCCGATGCCGGTCGTCGTTTATTATCATGGCGGCGGCTGGGTGATTGCTGACGTGAACACGTATGATTCGGCACCTCGCGCGATGGCCAAGGCGCTGAACGCGATCGTCGTGTCGGTCGAGTATCGCCACGCTCCCGAGTTCAAGTTCCCGGCGCAGCATGACGACGCCGCGGCGGCCTATCGCTGGACGTTGCAGAATGCGGCGAGCTGGGGCGGCGACCCTGCGAAGTTCGCAGTTGCCGGTGAAAGCGCGGGCGGCAACCTTGCAGTCGCGACCGCGATCTACGCACGTGACAATCGCCTGACCGTGCCGCGCTACATCGTCTCGGTCTATCCGATCGCCAACAGCAGCATGACGCTGCCGTCGCGTAAGGATTCGACGAATGCCAAGCCGTTGAATGCCGCGATGCTGAAGTGGTTCGGCTATTATTACCAGACCAGCGCCGCCGATGCGCAGGATCCGCGGCTGAACCTGGTCGCCGCCAATCTGCGCGGCCTGCCGCCGACGACGATCATCAATGCGCAGATCGATCCGCTGCGCTCGGACGGCGAGACGCTGGCCGCGGCGATGCGCACGGCGGGCGTGAAGGTTGAGCAGAAGACGTATCCAGGCGTCACGCATGAGTTCTTCGGCATGGCGAAGGTCGTTCGCGGTGCCAAGGACGCCAACGAACTGGCGGTCGCGCGCCTGAAGGCAGCGTTCGCAAAGGCGCCCCGCCGCTGATCGGTTCGACGGGGTGGCCGGTGCCGCCCCGTCGATCAATGCGTGACCGGCATCCGGCCGGCGCGGCCTGACAACGGAGCAAGCGATGCGTACCCCACCTTATCCGCCCGCGGACATGCCCGCGGCTCTGCGTCCGCTTCACGACGAGATGGACGCCTACATCACCGAGCATCTGAAGGGCTTCGTCTCGCACCGAGCGGATGGGGCGCTGGTCGGGCCGTTCGCGCCGATGTTGCGCTTTCCCGCGTTCGGTCGCGCTGCCTGGACGTATACCAAGGCGCTGATCGACAACGCGACGCTGCCGAAAGCGGCGCATGAGGTCGCGATCCTGGCGACCGGCGCGGTCTTCAACTCGCGCTACGAACTCTATGCGCACGAGCGGGTCGGCGAGGCGGCGGGTCTGTCGCATGAGAAGGTCGCGACGATCGCCGCCGGCCAGCGTCCCGCCGACCTGACCGAAGAAGAGCAGGCCGCCTATGACGTCGCGGTGACGCTGGCGGGCGGGCGGCAGCTGCCAGCCTCGACCTACGACCGTGCCGTGCGCGCGTTCGGCGAGGATCGGACAGCGGAACTCGTCTATCTGGTCGGCGGCTACTGCCTCGTGTCACTGCTGCTCAACGCCTACGACATGTCGGTCCCCGGTCGCGAGGAGGGCTTGCCCGACGATCCCCAGGAAGAGGGAGAGCGCGCATGAACGGCAAGCGGATGGCCGGCGCGATCGCCGGTGGGTTGGTGGCAGGCCTCGGCATCACCGCGATGATGATGGCGGGCGAGAAGAAGAGCGGCATCCCGTCCGAGCTCACCGATCTCGAACGGGCCGGCGCGCGGCAATTCGGCGTTCGCTCCTTACCGTCGAGCGACCTGCCGGATGCGGCCGAGCAGGCCATCGTGCAGGGTAGCCACCTCCTGCTGTCTGCGGCAGCCGGCGCGGTCTATGCGGCGACCGTCGACGAGGATGCAGGCATAGTGCCGTCGGGAATCATGTTCGGCCTGGGATTCTACGCCGCGATGCACTGGATCACCGGGCCGCTGCTGGGGCTGAAGAAGCCCGAATGGCAGGCCGATGCGGCGACGATTGGTACGCACACGATGGTCCACCTCGTCTTCGGCGTCGCGACCGCGGCCGGCGCGAAGGCAGCGGCCAACGCCTGACCATTCCGGAATACCGACGCCCCCAAAGCGCGAACCGCGCGTTACTGCGCTGAACCAAAAGGATTTCCCATGTTGAAGAACCCGATCCGCTACAGCCCCGACGTCGAGACGATCGGTTCCGACGAGCAGGAAACGATCGACGGCCTCAACAAGACGTTCAGCTACATCGTCGAGAAGACGCACGAGGACCTCGGCCACGCGCAGCGCGGCGTCCATGCCAAGAGCCATGCGTTGCTCGAAGGCGAGATGGTGGTCCACGACGACCTTGCGGACGAGCAGGCGCAGGGCATTTTCGAGCGCGGGCGTCGCTACCCGATCATCATCCGCATGTCGGCGATCCCCGGCGATCCGATCCGCGACAGCGTCTCCCTGCCGCGCGGCTTCTCGATCAAGGTGATCGGTGTCGACGGCGAGCGGCTGCCGGGCGCCGAGGATGAGGTGACGCAGGACTTTCTGATGGCCTCCGGGGTCGCCTTCTCGAACCCGACGCCGGTCGGGTTCCTGCGCAACACCAAGCTGCTCGCCGCGACGACCAACCGCGCGGAATGGGCGAAGGCGGCGCTGTCGAAGGTGTTGCGCCCGATCGAGCAGGCGTTGGAAGCCGTCGGCGGCGAGAGTGCTTTGCTGAAGGGTTTTGGCGGTTATCCGGACACCAATCCGATCGGCGATCGCTATGGCACGCAGGCGCCGCTCCGCTTTGGCGACTATATCGCCAAGTTCGACATCGTGCCGGAATCGCCCAACTTTCGTGCACTGACCGATCACAAGCTCGACGAGAGCAAGAGCCCCGACTCGATCCGCGAAGAACTGATGGCGATCTTCGCGAACGAGGGTGGTGCATGGACGTTGCGCGCGCAACTCTGCCGCGACCTCGAGGAGAACCCGATCGAGGACGCCGCGACGCCGTGGCCCGAGCAGGGCAATCCCTACATCCCGGTCGCGACCATCACGGTGAAGCCGCAGAAGAGCTGGTCCGAGGAGCGCGTTACCGTGCTCAACGAACAGACCGCGTTCCGCCCCTGGCACGGCGTCGAGCCACATCGGCCGCTCGGGTCGGTCATGCGCGCGCGCCGTGCGGTGTATCCAGTGATCCAGGATCTGCGCAGCCAGTTGAACGGCTGCCCGATGCACGAGCCACGGTCGCTGCCTGCGCTCGACTGATCGGGTATGCACGGAACCGTACCGAAACGTCGCAGGGCATTCGGGTGTTAACATCCTGATCCAGCAGGAGCTTCCCATGCCCTATCTACCCTATCGCGATGACATCGAGACGCCTGAGCCCGGCGAGCAGGAGAGTATCGACGGCATCATCAAGGGGATGACGCAGGAGAGCGAGACGGTCGAAAAGCGCGACGGCCATGCGGTGCGCGCCAGTCATGCCAAGAGCACGGCCTGCGTCATCGGAACGATGGTCGTCGCTGACGATCTGCCGCCGGAACTGGCGCAGGGGCTGTTCGCGAACCCGGAGACGTTCGACGTCGCGGTCCGCTTTGCACAGGGGCCGGGCGAGAAGCTCGGGGACCGGGTCTCGACGCACCGCGGCATGGCGATCAAGGTCTTCGGGGTCGAAGGCGCCAAGCTGTCTGGTCATGACGCGCCGACGCAGGATTTCGTCCTGGCGAGCGGTACGACGTTCCCCGCCGGCACCGCCGCCGGGTTTCTAGCGCAAGCAAAGAAGATCGGCATGACCGTGCCGATGCCCGAAGGTGTCAAAAGTGCGGCCGCATCGATCGCGCGCAACATCAACAAGGTCCTGAACGCGGTCGGTGCCGAACCGAGCCCGACGCTGGACTTTTACGGCCATCCGTTCAGCCATCCGCTCGTCGAGACGTATTTCAGCCAGTGCCCCATCCGCTACGGCGATCATGTCGCGAAACTAGGCGTGTTTCCGGTCGCGCCTGAGCACCGTGCGCTGGATGATTGGCGGCTCGATCCGCATCAGGACGAGGATGGCTTCCGTCACGCCGCGATCGCGTATTTCGACGGCAATGACGCGGTGTTTGAACTGCGCGCGCAACTCTGGGCCGATGCCGAGACGCAGCCGATCGAAGATACGTCGGTCGACTGGCCGACGCGGGTCAGCGAATACCGCACGATCGCGACGATCCGTCTGCCGCGGCAGGCCGCCTATGGCCCGGATCGCGTCCGCTATTTCGACGAGGTCATGACGTTTCGTCCGGCGCACGCGCTTGAAGCGCACCGCCCGCTCGGTGGCGTGATGCGCGCACGCATGCAGGTGTACCGCGCGCTCAGCGATTTCCGCCACCGCGAGACCGGCATCGCCGCCGCGAACACCGCGGCCATCGCCGATATTCCGGCCTGATGCCGAGCTCAGCAATTCTGATTTCGAAAGGATACACATGAAGCTCCAAGGCAAGAAAATCGCGATCCTGATCGCACCCCGCGGCACCGAGGAACCCGAGTTCGCGCAGCCCAAGGCGGCGGTCGAGCAGGCGGGCGGCGCAGTGACCGTGATCAGCCTCAAAACCGGCGACGCGGAGACGTTCAACAACGACCTCGATCCCGGCAAGACGTTCGCCATCGACAAGGCGATCGACGACGTGTCGGCCGCCGACTTCGATGGCCTGGTAATTCCGGGCGGGTGCGTCGGCGCTGATACGCTGCGGTCGTCGGACAAGGTCGTGGCGTTCGTCCGCGATTTCTTCGCCGCCGGTAAGCCCGTCGCGGCGATCTGCCACGCGCCGTGGACGCTGATAGAGGCCGATCAGGTACGCGGTCGTACGCTCACGTCGTACCCGACGCTCGCCACCGACATCCGCAACGCGGGCGGGACCTGGGTCGATCAAGAGGTGGTCGTCGACCAGGGGCTCATCACCAGCCGCACCCCGGATGACTTGCCTGCGTTCTGTGCAAAGCTGGTCGAGGAGTTCTACGAGGGCCAGCACGAGGCGCAGGCGGAGAACGCATGATGGCGCGTTTTGCCGACAAGGTCGTCGTGATCACCGGTGCCGCCTCGGGCATCGGCGAGGGGGCCGCGCGCCGCTTCGCCGAGGAAGGCGCGATCCTGGTGCTGGGCGACATCGACACCGGTGCGCTCGGCAGGTTGGCAGCCGAACTGGGCGGCACCGTCGAGACGCGGGAAACCGACGTTACCGACCGCGCCGCGTGCGAGGCGCTGGTCGAGGCGGCAATCGATCGCTTCGGTCGGATCGACGTGCTCGTCAATGACGCCGGCGTCGATCATCTCGGCAAGCTGGACGAAGGCGACTTCGCCGAATTCACCAAGGTGATCGAGACCGACCTGTACGGCGTCGTCCACATGAGCCGCGCGGCGATCGCACATCTGCGCACGTCGAAGGGCTGCATCATCAACGTGTCGTCGGTGTCGGGGCTCGGCGGCGACTGGAACCATAGCTTCTACTGCGCGGCCAAGGGTGCGGTGAGCAATTTCACACGCGCACTGGCGATGGACGAGGCCAGGAACGGCGTGCGCGTCAATGCGGTCAACCCGTCGCTGACCTATACCGCGCTGACCGCGGGAATGAAGGAACAACCTGACCTGATCGCCAAGTTCGAGGAGCGGATCCCGATCGGACGGGGTGCCGAGCCCGTCGACATCGCGGGTGCGATCGCGTTCCTGGCGAGCGACGATGCGCGCTTCGTGACGGGCGTCAACCTGCCGGTCGACGGCGGACTGACCGCGTCCAACGGCCAACCCCCGCTGTCCTGACATCGCGAGAGCGCAGTAACGCGCTGTCGATTCTTTTCGGAGTCCATTCGGCAATGACAACCCCCGTTAACCTCCCCGCGCAGATTGGCGCCATCGATGTCTGACGCGCCCAAGGTTGCTATCGTCACCGGTGCCTCGCAAGGCTTGGGGGAGGGGATCGCAGACGCGTATCGCGCGCGCGGCTGGCGTGTCGTCGGCGTGTCACGATCGATCGCAGCGTCGCAATCGGACGACTGGATCACCGTTGCGGGGGACGTTGCCGATCCCGAAACCGCGAGGCGCGTCGTGATGGCCGCGCGCGACCGGTTCGGGCGAGTAGATACGCTCGTCAACAATGCCGGCGTTTTTATCGGCGAGCGCTTTACCGATTACACGGCGGAGCAGTATCGCCAGATCACGCAGACCAATCTCGACGGCTTCTTCCACATGACGCAGGCGGCGCTGCCGCTGATGGTTGAACAGGGCAGTGGCCATATCCTGCAGATCGTCACGACGTTGGCGGAGCACGCCAATGTCGAATTCCCCTCGGTGCTGGCGTCGCTGACCAAGGGCGGGCTGGCTGCGGCGACGCGCAGCCTGGCGATCGAATATGCCTCCCGCGGCGTACGCGCCAACGCGGTGTCGCCCGGCATCACCGAAACGCCGATGCACCCTCCCGAGACGCGCGCCGGGCTCGGAGCGTTTCACCCGCTCGGTCGGATGGGCACGGTCGCGGACGTGGTCGGCGCGGTGCTGTACCTCGAGGATGCCAGTTTCGTGACCGGCGAAATACTCCACGTCGACGGTGGGCAGGTCGCCGGTCACTGACAGATCAGAAAGGTACGATCTCTGAGGGGGCCAGCGGGCGCCGAGCCCCCTAACCCCCTTGGCGCTACTGCAAGACGTGTTTGGCGCATCGGCGGACGAACGCGGCGCTGGCCTGTGGATGCGCGACCGGGAGCATATGGCCTCCGCCGGTCATCTCCAGCGTCGCGCCAGGAATTGCGGCTACTGCCTGCTCGCCATCGATCGAGGGGGCGATCACTTGGTCATCACGACCATAGAGCAACGCGACCGGGACCGTCAGCTTGGCATAGCGACTGACGATCGCGGCAAGGTCAACGTCGGCGCTGGCCAATTCAACTAGCGCAGCATTGAACGCAACCGGGCGATCGCCAAGCGCGCCGCCACCGCGCGTGCCAAAATCGGCCGGGACCGGATCGGGAGCGAAGATCTTACCCCAGCGCAGGCCATATGCCGCACGGCTGATCGGCGTGCCAAGCAGATTGGCGAAGAGCGCGCGCCCGCCAGGGTTACTTTCGATCGCGTTTGCCACCGGGACGGGCATCGATCCAGGCGGCTGCGTCATCGGCGCCAGCAGCGCGAGGCCTGCGACCGAACTAGGGCGGTGCGTGGCCACGCCGAGGGCGACCGCACCGCCCAGCGAATGACCGACGAGCAGCGGCGGACGATCGAGCGCGAGCGTGTCGATGAACCCTGCGATGATCGCCGACTGGCCTAGGATACCGGGTTGTTCGCCGGTCGGCACCGAGTAGCCCGAGCCGGGCCGGTCGACCAGGATGACACGGTACTCGTCGGCCAGCGCATCGGCGACACCGTAGGAGAAGTTGCGGAGCTGCGCGCCCAACCCGTGGATCAGGACGATCGGCGGTCCCGCACCGCGATCGACATAGTGGATCCGTGCACCCGCGACGGTGATGAAACGGCCGTCGGCGGGCACGTCCTGCTCGATCTGCTTGGTCGCCACCCGAGTGTAAACCGCGGCCGCTGCCAGCGTCGCAGCGATGATCCCAGCCGAGCGAAGTGCGATCGAGCGTTTCGGGGCGTCATCGGAAACCGATTTGGACGCAAAGAAGCGGCGCATGTCGGCGAGCAGCAGATCGGGTTGCTCCAGCGCGGCGAAGTGGCCGCCCGCGGGCATCTCGGTCCACTGGGCGATGTCATAGGTCTTTTGCGCCTGCGAGCGCGGCGGCGGCGGAAAGACCGGGTCGGGGAATGCCGCGACTCCGGTCGGTACGGTAATCCGCGCTCCCGCGGGGAAAGTGCCCGAATCCTCCAGCATGCGGCCACGGTACATCCAGGTCGAGGTTACGAACGATCCCTCGACCAGATACAGCATGATGTTGGTAAGGAGCAGGTCCTCGTCGAACGCCTGCCACAGGTCGGGGCGGCCGCGTGCGTCGCGTGGCACATCGGCCCATGCGCCGAACTTCTCCAGGATCCACGCCGCGACGCCGACCGGGCTGTCCGACATCGCCACGCCTAGCGTCTGCGGGCGCGTGCCCTGTTCCTGCGAATAGCCGGTTTCTTCCTTGGCGAGCTTGGCGCGTTTCGCGGCCCAGGCGACCTCGTCGGGCTTTTTCGGCACCGCGTCCTTGGCCTGGAGCAGCACCATGTTCAGATGGAGTCCGGCGATCGCATCGGGATGCGCGTGCGCCATCCAGCCACCGATCGCAGAACCCCAGTCCCCGCCCTGCACGAGATAGCGTCGCGTGCCGAACAGCTCGACCATCAGGCCGTGCATGAGTTCTGCGGTCTGCTTCGGTCCGATCGGGGACGCGGGGCGGCCCGAAAACGCGTAGCCGGGGAGCGAGGGAACAACGACGTCGTGACCGTCGGCGACGAGCGGCGCGATCAGCGCCTCGAATTCGAGGAACGACCCCGGCCAGCCGTGCAGCAGCAGCAGCGGGGGACGTGAGTTATCGCCCCGCGCATGAATGAAGTGGAGGCGCTGCCCCTGCACGTCGGCCGTAAACTGCGGCAGCACATTGAGCCGCCGCTCCTGCGCGCGCCAGTCAAAGTCCGCCAACCAATAGTCGACGAGCCGCTTGAGATCGGCGAGGCCGACGCCTGACTGCCAGCTTCCCGCGTCCGGCATAAGGCTCCAGTCGAACGCCTCGACCTTTGCGCGGATGGCGGCGAGGCGGTCGTCGAGTACCGCTATGAAGAAGGGTTCTGCCATGTGTCGATCCTGCCGATGGGGGTAAATCTTATTTCCCCGATTGAAAGCCTAACGTCGAACGCGCGAAGGTCGCCTAAAGGCGCTTCGAGGCGAGATGAACGGGCGGCTGCTTTTGGGAAGCGGGCACGGCGGTTTGGACGTCTGGAATTGGGTCGTGTATCCAATCGGCCCATCAAGTCTCGACCTCGGACAAGGCTCGGTCATCAGGGCTGCGTAAAATACCATCTTTTAGCATTCTCGCGACGACCTTCGCGATCTCATCTGGTGTCTCGTCTTCGCTCCAGACGCCGTAGCGAAGTCCGAGGAATACGTTCATGCCCATGATCGCCCAGCCATGGACCTCGCTGACGTCGCCCTTGACCTCGCCGCGGTCTGCGGCCTTTCGCAGGCGACGCGTGATCCGGTCCGCCGTGGTCGCATAATGCAGGCGAAAGCTCTCTGGATCGACGAATTCGGACTCGTCGATGATCCGGTAGATTTCCTTGTGGTCACGGACGAAGCTGATGAATTCGCGAAGCCCCGCCTGCTCGGCCGCGATCTGATCGGGTGCGGACAGGATCGCCGGGGCGACATGATCGCGAACCTGGTCGGACATGTCGCGGACGAGCGCGCGGAACACCGCGTCCTTTGAGTCGAAATAGGTGTAGAAGCTGCCGAGCGCGACCCCGGCGCGGCGCGTGATGTCGCTGATCGAGGCCTGGTGGAACCCGTTGTCGCCGAACTCGATCGCGGCGGCGTCGAGGATCGCGCGCATCGTCCGGCGGCCACGCTCGGTCCGCGGTGCCTTGCTGTCGCCGATGACCGCCGGGTCTGACGGCGTCGTCTCCTGCGCCTTCGCCATTCTGTCTGCCTCGATACACAAGTTGAATACTGGTTCAGGTTTCAGTATAGACTGGAACCAAGGCGCACAACCCGGATCATACCGGGCGCATCAAGCGGGCGCCGCAGGAGGGGATGACACCGTGGCACAGCCGAAATCCGTCATGATCTTGTTGAACGCCGGTGTTGCACTCGGCGCGCTGCTGGCGGGATCCGCGTCCGCGCAGACGCAACCCGTCGCGCCGGCAGCAGACGCGGCTCAGGCCGGGCCCGTCATCGAGGAGGCCGGGATCGATGGCGATATCGTCGTCACCGCACGCCGCCGCGAGGAACGGCTGCTCGACGTGCCTATCGCGATCACCGCGTTTACCGGCGCGCAGCTCGAGGCGTCGGGGGCGCTCGACGTCACCGATCTTGCCGCTGTCACGCCGAACGTCACGCTCGAGACGTCGCGCGGCACCAATTCGACGCTCACCGCCTTCATCCGCGGCGTCGGCCAGCAGGACCCCGTCGCCGGGTTCGAGGCGGGCGTCGGCATCTATCTCGACGACGTCTATCTCAACCGCCCGCAGGCCGCGGTGCTCGACATTTACGACGTCGAGCGGATCGAGGTGCTGCGCGGTCCGCAGGGCACGCTCTATGGCCGCAACACGATCGGCGGCGCGGTGAAATACGTGACCCGCCGGATCGGCTCGGACCCGACGCTGAGCATCCGCGCAACCTATGGCAGCTATGACCAGGCGGACGGTGTCATCAGCGCGAGCACGCCGATCGGCGATACGGGGTTCAGGATCGGCGGTGCGGTCGCGCGACTGAGCCGGGGCGGGTTCGGCACGAACCTCACCACGGGGCAGGACAATTACAACAAGGATTTCTGGGGTGCGCGCGGCACGCTGCAATATGAGGCGGGCGACAGCGCGTTCTTCCGCCTGTCGGGGGATTATACGAAGGATGACAGCAACCCGCGCGGCGGGCATCGGCTGCTCCCGGGGCTGGTGTCGCGCACGCCGGTGCTGTCCGACGTGTTCGACAGCCGCGGGGGACTGGTCGCACCGAAACAGTCGGTCGAGGCCTATGGCGGGTCGCTCTTCGCTGAACTCAAGCCCGCCGCATATCTGACGCTGCGCAGCATCACCGGCTATCGCAAGGACGACAGCGCGACGCCGATCGATTTCGACGCGCTGCCCGCCGTCGATGTCGACGTCCCCGCCTTCTACAATAACGAGCAGTTCAGCCAGGAGGTGCAGTTGCTGGTCGATGCCGGGCCGTTCAACATGCTGGCGGGGCTCTATTATCTCGATGCCAAGGCGCGCACCGTGTTCGACGTACGGTTGCCGGGGACAGTCACTGCGCTGACCTTCGGGAACGTGCGGACCAATACGGTGGCGGTCTTCGGTGATGCCACGCTCGACGTGACGCCGATGCTCAGCCTTTCGGTCGGCGGACGCTATACCTGGGACGATCGCATGTCGCAGATCCAGCGCAACGTATATCTGGGCGCTTCCCCCTTCTTCGGCGGCACGAGCGCGCCGATCGCGCGACAAACCGACTTCCGCGGGACCGCAAGTTTTGCCAAGT
The DNA here is from genome assembly GCF_001422525.1 of Sphingomonas sp. Leaf30. Taxonomy (NCBI): domain Bacteria; kingdom Pseudomonadati; phylum Pseudomonadota; class Alphaproteobacteria; order Sphingomonadales; family Sphingomonadaceae; genus Sphingomonas; species Sphingomonas sp. Leaf30. Next base: position 820,252 of record NZ_LMKZ01000001.1, read on the forward strand.
TCACGCCGCGCGCGTCCGTCAGCTTCAAGCCCGATGCCAACAACACGCTGTATGCGAGCTGGTCGAAGGGGTTCAAGGGCGGCGGGTTCGACCCGCGCGGCGTTGGCACCGCGGCGCCCGACCTCAACGGCAACGGCATCACCGGCGCCGGTGGCGACCGGCAGGATATCTACAACTTCCTGTCGTTCGGGCCGGAGAGCGTCGAAAGCTATGAGGCGGGATACAAGGCGTCGCTGTTCGACCGCCGGCTGACGCTCGCGATTGCGGGGTTCCATTCCAAATATACCGATGTCCAGGTCCCCGGATCGGTCGGTGCCACCGTCGGCGGCATCCAGACCTTTATCGGCATCACGACCAATGCGGGCCGCGCCCGGATCAACGGTGTCGAAGGCGAGGCCAATCTGACGGTCGCGGAGGGCATTGCGGGCGTCGGCGACCGCATCAACCTGTCGGGAACGATCGGGTATCTCGATGCCAAATACACGCGCTTCATCGATTCCCGCGGGATCAATGTCGCCGCCAATCGCAAGTTCCAGAACACGCCCGACCTGACCGCGAGCGGGACGCTCGCCTATCATGTCCCGGTCGGATCCGCGGGTGCGATCGACGCGAGTACGACGCTGTCCTATCGCAGCGATTCACAGCAGTTCGAACTGCGCACGCCGCTGCTGGACCAGCCGGCCTATGCGCTTCTCGACGCGAACCTCGTCTATACGATCGACGCGCGCTTCTCGATCGGGGTGCACGGCAAGAACCTGACGAACAAGCGCTATGTCGTGTCGGGCTACAACTTCCTGCTGCAGAACCCCGATACCGGCGACTATCTGCGCACGGCAGCGGGCGCGTTGCGGCCATCGCTCGGCAGTGACGGCGTACTGACGGCCTATTACGGTAACCCGCGTCAGGTCTTTGCGACCCTCACCGCGAAATTTTGATGGAGCGGAACCGGGGGGCGGGTGATCGCCCCCCGGTTACTGGAGCACAATATGGCGAGTGATATCCCGGCGACCCCGCGCGAGGGCCGCCGCTACCGCGTGACGGCGCTCATCATGCTGTTGTTGGTCTACACATTCAACTTCGTCGATCGGCAGATCCTTGGCATCCTCGCGCCGACGATCAAGGTGGACCTGGCATTAACCGACACGCAATTGGGCCTGCTTGGCGGGCTGGCGTTTGCGTTGCTCTATTCGACGCTTGCGATCCCGCTGGCGTGGCTGGCCGATAGAACGAGCCGCACCTGGGTTATCACGCTCTCGCTCGCTGTGTGGAGCGCGTTCACTGCCCTGTGCGGTGTGGCCAGCAATTTTGCGCAGCTCTTCGCGTTCCGGATCGGCGTGGGGGTTGGCGAGGCGGGGGGCGTCGCGCCGTCCTATGCCGTGATCGCGGACACGTTCGCGCCCGACCGCCGTGCGCGCGCGCTGGCGGTCTATTCGCTCGGCATCCCGCTCGGGTCGGCAGCCGGCGTGATGCTCGGCGGCTATATCGCGACGTCGATCGACTGGCGGACCGCGTTCATCGTGGTCGGTGTCGCGGGACTGGTGCTCGCGCCGGTGTTTCGGCTGTGCGTACGCGAGCCGGTTCGTGGGTCCGATCCACGCGACCGCGAACCCGTCCGCCGCGTGTTCGGCATTCTCGTGCGCAAGCCGAGCTTCTGGCTGCTCGCGTTCGGCGCCTCGGCGAGCTCGATGCTGGGCTATGGCCTTGCCTTCTGGCTGCCGTCGCTGATGCAGCGGAGCTTCGGGCTCGACCTTATCGAGACCGCGCAATTCTATGGCGGCGTGCTGTTGCTGGGGGGCGTTGCCGGCGTTCTGCTCGGCGGCGTGCTCGGCGACCGGCTGGGCGCGCGCGATCGGCGGATGTACGCGCGCGTCCCCGCGATCGCGTTCGTCATCGCGGTGCCCCTGTTTGCCGCAGGAATCCTGTCGTCCTCGGTGACGGCGGCGTTCGTCTTCTTCCTCGTGCCCCAGGCACTCGCCTATGTCTGGCTCGCGCCCGTCATCACGGCGATCCAGCATCTGGTACCCGGGCATATGCGCGCCACCGCATCGGCGACGTTCCTGCTGATCAACAACCTCATCGGTCTTGGCGGCGGCAGTTTTGCGCTCGGCGCACTCTCGGACGGTCTCGCCGCGCATTATGGCGACGAAGCGTTGCGCTATGCCATGCTCATGGGGCTCGTGCTGTATCTGGTGGCCGCGTTGCTGATGTGGCTGGCGTCGACACCGCTCCGTCAGGACTGGGTCGATCAACCGATTTAAGACGCCAACACCGACAGCCGGATGGCTCCAGCCGGGACTGTTTAGGCGTGCGCTCGCGGAAGGCGGATATCGGATTGTGAAGCTCTGATAGCCTCCAACGCGACCCGTCGCTTGGAACAGGCACGAGAACGGCGGTACCGCTCGACGCCTGCCACGAGCTGCGTTTTCACGTCAGATTTATGCTTACGCGGCGCCCCGATGATGTGATCCTCGGTAAATCGGCCTTGCCGCATCGCTCCGCTCCGTCTGACGAGCTGATTACGAATGCCGTGGCGTCCGGGGATCAGGTCTGACGCACAGGCAGAGCCATATTAACACATCCGTATGATAATGGCCGCTATTCAGGTCGTTATGGGGTTTTCAACGGCGATTCCGCCTGCGCAGCGTTGGTGCGTCGGGCTACTACCAATAGCGGCGGCTATCGTCACGTGGCGGTTCGTCGATCGCAGTGTTGCCGCCATAGCGTCCGTTGCAGTCTGTCTCGTTTTCGCAGCAATGGCGTATTCGATTGCCCAGCATTGCCGGGTGTCGCGACTGATCCGGCATTTGCAAATTCTCGCCGGGACGTCTCCGACGGCCTCGCGTGGTGAAAGGCTGGCACAAAGCATAGCGACCATCGCGGATCGACTGAAGGCTGTCGAGCATCGCACCAGTCATCGCCACGCGATTACCGGCTTGCCGACCCGCGAGCCGTTGATCGAGCGAGTGATGGCGGACGGGCGCGGGGTACTCGGTGTCATCGGATTCATGGACTTCGATCGGCTGTGCGCGTTTGACCCGGGACTGGGCGAACGCCTGCTGCTGACGATCGTCGACCGGCTGACCCGGATGCTGCCCGATGAACGACTGATTGCGCATGTCGATCGCGCCAGCGTCGCGATCTGGTTCGGCCCGGATATCGTCGAGGATGCTGCGCAGACCGAACTGGATGTGCTGCGATACGCGCTGGGCGACGTGGTGATCGACGGCGACCGGGAAATCCTGCCCGAAATTCGCGTTCGACAGGCCAGGATGCCGGCGGACGGCGTGAACGCGCAGGCGATGTTGTCCCGCACGTTGGCGTCACTGACAGTACAGTCCGGTGCCGTGGTCGCGGTCGCCAGCCCTGTCCTCGATCTCGCAGCCCTGGCCAGCGAGCGGTATGCCCTGGAACAGGACCTTCGCCAGGCGATCGCGCGCGGCGAACTGGAAATGCGATACCAGCCGTTGATCGATGCCGGGGAAGGTCGGGTGTCGGGCGCGGAATCGCTGATCCGCTGGTTTCATCCCACCCTCGGGCAGGTCTCGCCGTCGCGGTTCGTGCCGGTGATGGAGGCGATGGGGCTGGCGCATGAAATCGGGATGTGGACCCTCAACGCCGCTGCGCGGGAGGCGCGGTCATGGCAGGCACAGGGCCTGGACGCGCTGCGCGTCGCGGTGAACGTGTCGGGGCATCAGCTCGACCGCGACGACATGGCGGCACTGGTCGCACGCACGCTTGCGCGGCATTCGCTGGGGGCGGCTGCGCTGGAGATCGAATTGACCGAGAGTGTCGCGATGAGTGACGGTACGCGCGCCACCCAGCTGTTCGACGCGTTGCGGGCGGCTGGCGTGCGGATCGCGATCGACGATTTCGGCACCGGCTATTCCAGCTTCAGCACGCTGCGCACGCTGGCGTTCGACAAGATCAAGATCGACCGGGAATTCGTGACGAACGTCGATACGCTGCGCGACAGCCAGGCGATCTGCCAGAGCATCGTCGCGCTGGGGCGCGGGCTCGGCATCCGCGTGCTCGCCGAAGGGGTCGAGCGACGCGCAGAATATGAGTGGCTGTTGCGTCACGGCTGCACGCATTTCCAGGGCTATTATTTCTCGCCACCGCTGAAGGGCGCGGAGTTCGTCGCGTTCGCACGCGATTCCGCCGGGCTCGCGAAGTTGCTGGCCATCGACCCGTACGCGATGCGGGACCGGATCACCGAAAGGCTTACCGCATGAGTTTCTCTCCTCGACAGGTCGCGCGGGCCGGCGCGCTGGCGCTCGCGTTTGCGATTACCGCCTGTTCGCATGGGCCCAAGGCGGGACCGCAGCTGGCGTCTGCGCCGCAGATGACGTCGGCGAGCGAGATCGACGCAATCCTGCTATTGCTGGATCAGGGCGATAGTGGTGCAGCGAAGAAGCGGATCAACGCCGCGTTGAAGCGCGATCCGATGAATCCTTCGGTCCAGGTGCTGCGCGACTCGATCGACCGCGATCCGAAGGATCTGCTGGGGCCGACGAATTTCACCTATACCACGCGGGACGGCGACACGATGTCGGGACTGGCGCAGCGGTTCCTGGGCAATCGTCTGAAGGCGTATCAGCTCGCCCGCTATAACGACATCGCCAAGCCTGCCGATCTGGCGGCTGGCCGGACGCTCCGTATTCCAGGCGAGCCCCCGCGCATCGAGCCGCCCCGGCGATCCGAGCCGCGACCCGTGCCGGCCGCTCCCACCCGCGTGAAGCCAGCCGCGCCCAGGCCGGCGGCGGTGACGAAGCCAACCGCACCCACGCCCAATCGGGTCGCCGCGCGTCAGGCGCGCGCGACGGGGCTGGCGGCGCTCAATTCGGGGAATGTCGTGCGCGCGGTCGGACTGTTGCGCCGGGCCGCTGCGCTCGATCCCGGCAACCCGGTCATCGCGCGCGACCTGACGCGTGCCGAGCGCATCGCCGCCACCGTGAAGGCGCGTAAGTGATGGCCGAGATGCTGGGACGCTACCGGATCGACGGTCGGCTGGGCGAGGGCGCGATGGCGGACGTATTCCGCGCGTTCGATCCGGGGATCGGGCGCACCGTGGCGATCAAGGTGCTCAAACCGGAATATGGTCGCGACCCCGAACTGGGCGAGCGCTTCCTGCGCGAGGCGCGCGCCGCGGGTGCGCTGAACCATCCCAATATCGCGACCGTCTACGATGTGGGCGAGGCGGACGGTGTCGCCTATATCGCGATGGAGCTGATCGAGGGGCAGCCGCTCGACACGCTGCTGCTGGCGCAAGGCCGGCTGCCTTATGAACGCGTCCTGGCGTTGGGTCAGCAACTCGCCTCGGCGCTCGACTATGCACACAGGGCGGGCGTCGTGCACCGCGACGTGAAGCCATCGAACATCCTGCTGTCGGCGGACGGCCGCACCGCCAAGCTGCTCGATTTCGGCGTCGCGCGGATCGGCGATATCGACGTGTCCGGCACCGAAGGACGCCTTGCGCGCACGCAGGTCGGCCAGATGATCGGAACGCCGCGCTATATGAGCCCGGAACAGGCGCTCGGCATCCCCGTCGACCAGCGGTCGGACCTCTTCTCGCTGGGCGTGGTGCTGTACGAGATGGTGACCGGCAAGGTCGCATTTCCCGGCATGGGGCTGGCGACTCTGGCCATCCAGATCGCGCAGGAGCGTGTCGAGCCGATCGCGCGTTCCGCCGCGGACTGCCCGCCGGGCCTGCGTTTTGTGATCGACAAGCTTCTGGCGAAGAAGCCCGAGCAGCGGTTCGCCGACGGGCATGCGGTGTACGAGGCGCTAACCCGCGAGATCGCGGCGACCGCCGAGGCAGCACCCGGCCGCCGTGGCCTGCCGCTGAAGATCAAGCTCCCGCTGGCGCTCGTCACAGTAACCGCGATCGCGCTGGTCGCGAGCGTGTCGTCGATCCTGGAGCGGCAGCAACGCACGCTTGAGCATATGGCGATCGTGTCGGGTCGCTCGATCGCGGCGTTCATCACCGGCAACACCGCGGTGCTGGCGGCCGATAATGCGGGCCTCGCGCCCGAGCAGCAGGACTGGACCGCGCTGCAGGCCTTCGTCGCCTCGGCCTCGCGCGATCAGGAGATTCGCGACATGGTGGTCGCCGATACCGGCGGGATCGTCCGCGCGGCAGACGACGCGAAGCTGATCGGCACGCGCTATCGCCGCACCGTTGGCGAAGCGGCGATCGGCAGCGGCGCCGGCGTGACCGCGGCACCCGACCGGGGCAAGGGCGCAGGACTGCGGTTCGTCCGGCCGATCCGCTATGCCGGGGCCGAGTTCGGCACGGTCGACCTGGTGCTGCGCCGGACCGCGCTGGACGCCGCGATCGACAATGCGCGGATGCTGCTGACGGTGCTGTCGCTGGTGATCATGGGTGTGGTGCTGGTGATCGGCTATCTGAGCGGCGCTATGGTGGCCCGGCCGCTCGCCCGACTGCGCAAGGCGCTGGACGAGGCGGCGAAGTCCGATTTCGCCCTGCGCATATCGCATCGCCGCCGCGACGAATTCGGCGCCGCGTTCGACGCGTTCAATCGCGCCGCCGCCGCAGTCGAGCCGCATCTGGCGGGGACCGGCGCGCAGGCCGACATCGCGATGCGCGCTACCCGCGTCGTGCCGTCCGCCCGTCTGGCCGCCTGAGGATCCGTTCGATGTACATGCTCCAGCTTTTCGACCGAGACGACATGGTCCAGCCGCTTGATGCGCGGCTGATCCGTGAGGGTCTGCTCCGCATCGGTCGCGATACCGAGGCGGACTGGCCGATCGCCGACCCCGATTGCGCGCTGTCGCGGGCGCATTGTGAACTGCGCGTCGACGGCGATGGGCTGACACTGCGGGCGCTCGGCGCGAACGGCGTATTCGATGCCGATACCGGGCAACGGTTTCCCGATGCGGTCGACGTGGTGCTGCCGGTGCCGAGCGCGCTGAGGCTCGGCCGGTTCAAGATGGTCGCGACGCAGGCCCCGCATGGCGACCTGGAAGTCGATGGCGCGCTGACCATGGTGCTGACGCCGCCGCTGGGATCGTCGGTGGAGGTGCCGAGCGACTGGGCCGATGCCGGTGAGGCGCGACCGCTGGGCGATGGGTCGTTGCTGGAGGCATTTTGCGAGGGCGCCGGGCTGGACTGTTCGCTGCTCTCCGAAGAGGAGCCGACCGAGATCATGCGGCGGGCGGGTGCGGTGTATCGGCAGATGGTGCTGGGGATCGGCGACCTGATGGCCGAGCGCGACCATGCGCGCGGACGCTATCAATTGACGCGCACGACCATCAGCGGTGCGGACAATAATCCGTTCAAATGGGCACCGACACAGCGGCTGGCGATCGACCTGCTGCTCGCGGGCTCGACCGGGTTCCTGTCGGGCCCGGCGGCGCTGAAGGCCTCGTTTCGTGACGTGAAGCGGCATCTGGTCGCCACGTTCGCAGGCCTGCAGGGGAGCCTGCGCGCGGCGATCGGCACGTTCGAGCCGGCATCGATCGATGCGGCGATCGCGGACCGCGCGACGCTGCTGAAAAGTCGTGCGAGCCTGCAGATGGCAGAAGTCGCTGACCGTCATGCCGACCTGACACGGCAGATCGTGGCATCCGCACCCGGCTCGCTCGATCGCGCCTTCGCCCTCGCCTATGACGCCGCGGATACGGCCATGGCCCGCGATCCCGCATGAAGCTCGCCAGCCTGTTGCGACGCAAACCTCGCGGCGGTCCGTCGCTCGCTGAGAAAACCGTCTATGTGTCGCAAAACCGATCCCATGTCGGGCGGGTGCGCAGCGTCAACGAGGATCGGCTTCTCGATCGGGCAGACCGTGGGCTCTGGGCGGTCGTCGACGGCATGGGCGGCCATAGCGGCGGCGCCGCCGCCGCGGAAACGGTGGTCGATGTCTTGCAGGCACTGGCGGATGATCCGGCGCCGATCAACGCGGCAGCGGTGCGCGCCGCGGTGTCGCATGCCAATCGCGCGATCTACGACGTGCATGCGACCAGCGGCGCGACGATCGTGATCGCGTTGATCGAGGGCAGTGAGGCGACGATCTTCTGGGCGGGGGACAGTCGGGCCTATCTGATGCGCGGCGGCGGCAGCGGCGGCGGGGCAGAGGAGCTGACCCACGATCACAGCGTCGTGCAGGAGATGATCGACGCGGGTGTCCTGACGGAAGCCGCGGCGGACCGTCATCCGCAAGCCAATGTCGTCACGCGCGCGCTCGGCGTTGCGCCGGCCGTAGCGCTGGATAGCGTCACCACACTAGTCCAGCCGAACGATCGACTTCTACTGTGCTCGGACGGCGTTTCGCGATCGCTTGATCCACGCGATTTTGCGACGATGCCCGCGGCGATCGGGGACATGGCGGACCGCATTCTCGAAAACGCACTGCAACGTGATGGCAGCGACAATGCAACTCTTGTCGTGATCGCAGCGCTATCGGGGTGAGACCTGTGCGTCCGCTCGTAGGGGAACGCACGACCGCTGCTCTGTTGTTATGCAGCGTCATGCAGAACCGTGTACTATCTGCTAGCCTGGTATAAGAATAATAACGTTCCATAACGCGCTGCCGTCGAACGGCCGGCACACATAGATGTCGGCCGATAACTCAAGCGCTGTCGATGATGGGAATTCAACGTGATGCAAGCCATCTGGTTTTTTGCATCGGGAATGACCGGGATGGCGGTTAGCGGGGCTGGCGGCGTTCCATGCTGGATCATTGGCAAGCGCTGGTGCCATTTAGGGGGCCTCACGTCCTCGCAAACGGCAGAGATGCCAAATCGCCGCCGCATTGATCCCGGCCGCTGCAAGCGCGATTCTTGGCAGGTTAGGCCACGTTCGTGGTCTGTAGGGCAGGCATGCCCCATCTCCGTCAAGTATTCACCCTTAAGCGCGTCAGGCTTAGTCATTGCGGCAGGCAGCCAGATCACGACCGTCGGCGTAACGGCCGGTCTTGCGCAGCTTCGCACCTGTGTCATTTCGCTCCTATCGAGAATGTCCGCTTGAGGGAGGAGGCACCGGATAAGACCGCTATCGGGCGACTGTGGAAGGGCCGCATCGTGACGTCCGCTCGCCCCTCGAGAATGGCACGACGTTGGAGTTGGCCGCACATACCGCGGTATTGGCGATTTCCCGTTCTCGCTTCCCTCTGCGCCCGCCGCTTCGGCGTTCGTGTATCGAGCTATATTGCCTTAGCCTCCATCCCGACGCCGACCATCGGGTTGATCTGCTGCGGTGTGGCATGACGCATTCTGAGGGCGCTCAGTTGACAGATGGGGTCGACGCCATACACCACGTCCTGGTTCAACGGCTTGGTGTCAGGGGTGGCCTAACTGGCGCCGTGACCTAAAAGAGCCCGATGGCTGGCCTGTTCAATCGTCTCTTACCGTCCAAACGCTGGACGCCGTCGCGGTATCGGGCGTTGCTGCGCGCGCGCGGGCCGCGCTCGACGCAGTTCCGGACGCGGGGTGCGATCCTGGCGGGGGCGATCCTGATCGGGATCGTCGCGACGCTGTTTGCCGAGGCGGCCGACTGGGCGGGCGAGGTTTTCAGCGACTTTGCAAAGACATGGCATTGGTTGCCGCTGGTCACGACGCCGCTGACGTTCATGGGGCTGGTCTGGCTGACCCGTCACTATGCGCCGTTCGCGCGGGGATCCGGGATTCCCCAGGTGATCGCGGCGCAGGCCAATCCGAACGACGCCACCAGGACGCTGATCTCGATCCGGACGGTGGCGGCCAAGGCGGTGCTGACGATCGGCGCGGTACTGGGTGGCGCATCGGTCGGCCGGGAAGGCCCGACCGTCCAGCTGGCGGCGGCCGTCATGGGATTTACGCACCGTCTCGTCCGCGTGCCGTTGCGGGGCGGGGTCCTCATCGCCGGTGGTGCCGCAGGCGTTGCGGCGGCGTTCAACACGCCACTCGCCGGGCTGCTGTTCGCGATCGAGGAACTCGCGTCCGCCTATGAGCAGAGGGTGACGCTGCTCGTCCTTGCCGCGATCGTGATCGCAGGGATGGTCGCGCAGTCGGTGCAGGGCGACTATATCTATTTCGGCGCGATCGGTGCGCACATGCCGCTGCTCTCCGCGCTGATCGTCGCGCCGGTCGCGGGCATCGCGGGTGGCATGACCGGCGGGCTGTTCTCGCGCATTCTCCTGGCGATGGCGGTCAGCCGCAATCGCGTGACGGGGTGGACGCGCGCGCATCCCGTCGCGTTCGCCGGTGTCTGCGGGGGCGTCGTCGCGGTACTCGGCGTCGTGACCGGGCTGACATGGGGAACCGGCTATGCCCCAGCGCGCGCGATGATCGTCGGCGTGGATGCGCCGCTCTGGTTCGGGCCGGCCAAGCTGGTCGCCACCGCCGCGACCGCGATTGCGGGCCTGCCGGGCGGCATCTTCGCGCCGTCGCTCGCCGTCGGCGCTGGCGTCGGCAATCTGCTGCGCGAGATCTTCCCCGGCGAGCCCGCCAGCGCGATCGTGATCCTGGGCATGGTCGCCTATTTCGCAGGCGTCGTCCGCGCGCCGCTCACCGCGGTCATCATCCTGTCGGAGACGACCGCGAGCCGCGGCCTCATGCTGCCGATGTTCGCGACCGCGTTCATCGCCGATGCGGCCAGCCAGTGGGTATGCCGCGAGAAGCTGTACCATGGTCTATCGAAGACCTTCGCCATGACGGAGACGACCCGATCCACCTGAACCCTGCAAAATTCGGAACGCTCCCCCGGGCGTGGATGGCCAAGGCCACCGAAAGCGTCGACCATGACGGCATCCTGCGACAGATTGCCGAGGAAGCGGGGTGGTCGGGACGCTACGCCTTCCTGATCGTCATTTCGGCCGCGATCTCGTTGCTCGGGCTGCTGATGCCCTCGGTCGCGGTGCTGATCGGCGCCATGCTGCTGTCGCCGCTGATGATGCCGATCATCGGCCTGGGTTTCGGCATCGCGACGCTCGACTTCCACGAGATACGCCGCGCGGCGACCGCGTTGATGCTGGGGGCGGCCATCGCGGTGGCGCTGTCGGTCGTGCTGATCCTGCTCTCCCCAGTCTAGACGATCACGAGCGAGATCGCCGGGCGGACGCAGCCGACGCTGTTCGACCTGCTCGTCGCGTTGCTCTCTGCAATCGCAGGCGGCTATGCGCTGATCCGGGGGCGCGGGGGTACGGTCGTCGGCGTGGCGATCGCCATCGCCCTGATGCCGCCGCTGGTGGTGGTCGGGTTCGGCATCGCGACGTGGAACTGGGTGGTGTTCTCGGGCGCGCTGTTGCTGTTCCTCACCAATGCCATCACCATCGCGCTGACCGCCGCACTCGTCGCGCGCTGTTACGGGTTCGGCAGCCATCTGTCGCCGCACCACACCGGGTGGCAGCTCGTGCTGTTCGCGGTCGCGATCGGAGTCCTTTCCATTCCCCTTGGTGCCGGTCTGCGTCGCATTGCGTTCGAGGCTGTCGCCCAGCGGCAGGTACGCGATGCACTGGGCGAGGACTTTCCGCCCGGCGCGCGGCTGAGCCAGGTCGAGATCGACCATGGCGCGAACCCGGTCCGCGTTCGCGCGGTCATGCTGACGCCGCGGATCGAACCGGGGGCGGATCGCAAGCTCGCTGCGGACCTTCGCCAACGATTGTCGCGGCCGGTCGATGTCCATGTCGACCAGGTTCGTATCTCGCCCGAGACCGGCGCGGTCGAGGCGGCGCAGATCGCGCGGGCGGGCAACGGCGATGCGCTGCGCGTCGCACGCGAGCGCGATCGGGCGATCGCGGACGTTGCGCTGATCGCTGGCATTCCCGTTTCATCGGTGCAGCTGGATTCGGCGGCGCGAACGATCCGCGCGACGGCGGCGCCCCTGACGGGGCTTGGCATTGCGGGCTATCGTGATCTGGAACGTCGTGCGGACGCGGTGGTCGCCGACTGGCATGTCAGTCTCAATCCGCCGAACGATGTCGTCTTGCGGGACGTCGGTATCAAATCCGGCGTCATCGACGATCAGGCGCTCGGCGACGCAGCCTGGGTATCCGCCCGGTTCGCGCGGGCGGTCGACGTGCTGGGCGGGACCCTGCGTCAGCGCACAGCGATAGCACAGGGTATCGTCGCGCGAGGGGGCAGGGCGGCCGCCGGGCGTGCAGGCGGTCGCTTGCGCCTGATATGGTCGGTCGACACGGACTCATCTCCGGCGGAAACAGGCGAACGCGGCGCATAGGCGCTGCGGCTGCCATATCGCGCAAGGCATCCTGACAAGATTGCACGGATGTAATGTTCGAAACAGGCTGCGCCCATCATCCGGGTTCAGAAAGGAGCATCTGCTTCTAACTGAACAAGGACATGGATCGTGATATTCAAGCGTCGCCTGACTGTACGTCCAATGATCGCCGCCGTCGCGCTAGGCACAACCGCACTCGTCGGTGTCGCGGGCGGGGCGATCGCTGCGGACGACGGTCGCGTGAATATCGCCGACCGGTTCATTGCATCCGGGCGTGCGGTCACTCTTTGTCGGCGTCGCGGCACTGGCGATGCCGCATCTGCTGGTGACGCCGTATTTCGACAGGGTTGCGCGGCGATCCGGGTTGATGGGGCTGCCACGTGCCCACAGGGACGTGATGCGTGCTCATGTCCTTGAATGACGTCAGGTTGTCGGCAGAGGCTATGGGTGTAGTCGAACCAGATGGCAGCATACCGCCTGATCGTGGCTCAGGCGGGCCAGTGCCTGTGATAGGCTTCATTGAATGCCGTCAGGTCGTCAGGATCTTCCATGGTCGTCGCCACCCGCTTCGCGTGGCGATTGGCCCAGTGCTCGATCTCCCGACGCGCAGCCGGCAGGCTTGCGTGCATCGCCGCAAGCGTAGCCGTCAGTCGCAACGATACCTCGACCTCTGCAATCCCTTCGCGCAGGATCGGGCCGAAGGCATCGCCAAGCATATCCTCCATGGTCGGCTGGCCGATGTGAACCCGTGGGGAGTTCGGCTCCTTATCGATACGCGCCGCGCCGGGGCTCAGCGTGAGGAACACGCGAAGCAGGGCATTGAGAACCTCGATCCCCGTTCCTGGATCATTGGTCGCCGGTGCGAGGGCCCGGCTGGCAATTTCGGACAGCGCGATCAGCCCCAGTCGAGGGTCCTGGTCGAACGAGCGATGCCGTTCGATGGTGAACGTCTTGACCAGTTCGCTCCGGATGCCGTCGTCGATCTTTCCCGAGACCTGCAGAAGCGTACGAGCTGGATGCATCATCGTGCCAGGCAGGACATCGACATACACCGTCAGGTCATTGCGGTCAGCGATCGTGCCAAGTGCGGTGATGTCGATATGAGTGACATATCCGGTCTGCACCGCGGTGACTGTGACGGCATCGGCGGGGATGGCGACAGCCGCACGGCCGCCAAGATGAGGGTGTGCAGCAAAATCCTGCATTGCCTGGGTCGCGGCCTCCTCTACGCGGTCGATCACATCGGCCATCCGTCCAAACGCCGTGATATGCCCGATCCAGCGCAGCAGCGTGCCGACCACCAGCAGGATGATCAGCACGGTTGCTGCGAACAGGATGATCCGGCCGTCATGGCCATAGGCGCTGGTGTTCAGGCCAACGATCCCGACCATCGAGAAGACGAAGGCGCCGAGGAAGGTCGACAACGCGTTCTGCGATGTCGGATCGCTGACCATCAGCTGGGTTGCACGCGGCGTCGCCAGCTGCGTCGCGGAGGAGTAGGCGCTGACCATTGCGGTCAGCGAAAAGGTCGTGACCGCCAGCATGCTCGAGGCCATGATCTGAAGGATCGTACCGACAGATTGCTGCCCGATATCAGCATCGAACGTGTACGGCAGATACGGCGTGACAAAAGCGGCGAGGATCGCCAGCGCGACGCTGAGCAGGCTGATGATCGCTGCGCGGAACCAGACCTGCCGGACGATCCGGCTCAAAATCCATGTCCATTGCGTCATTTAGCGCTCCTTCAGCTGGCTGGTAGCCGAATAGCCACGACGACAACAGCGCGGTGATCCGGCGGCTCCGCACGAGCTGTCCGCAGATCATCTGTGCGAAGCAAAACAAGCCCCGCGTTGATCACATTCAGCGACCGGCGCCGGGAAGATCTTACCTCGTGACGGGGGGCTGGAGCGTGACCTCCTACTCAGCGCAGCTGTGTCGGATCGATCACGACGTGACGGATTTTGGTACGGTTATGCGTGTAGGTGACGTGGACCAGTCCATCGCGCGTCTGGATCACCGCCGGATAGGCATAGCCGTCGGGTAGCGGCTTGCTCTCGAGTGTTAAAGCGTTGCGCCACCGCACGCCGTCGTCGGACAAACCGATGTTGAGCGGCCAGCGTGCGCCATCGCCCGGCCGCTCGGGCAGATGCGCGCTGTGATTGTAGACGATCAACTGGCGCCCATCGCGCAGCGTCACCGCATCGGTACCCGCATTGGGATTGGGGAGGTCGATCGCCGCGATTGGTGACCAGTTGCGCCCGGCGTCGCGTGACCAGCTCATCGCAAGCGCACCCTGCCGCATCCGCGCCACCAGCTCCAGTCGGCCGTCGCGGTGAAACAGGATGCTCGGCTGGATCGCCTCGATGTGCATCGGTGAGGCCACCGCGTTGCCGACCTGCCAGCTTCTCCCGCGATCGGTGCTCCGCTCGATCCGGATCGACCAGATATTGGCCTCTGCGCTGCCTTCCTCGCGGCTCGACGGCGACACCCAGCTGCCGTCCGGCGCAACGACGGGCTTGTTCTTGATCGGTCCCAACACGCCATCCGGCAGGCGCTGCGGCCGACTCCAATGTCGTCCGCCATCAGTCGAGCGGATGACCATGCCCCACCACGCCCGCGGATTCGGCCCGACCTTGTAGAAGAGATGCAGGGCACCGTTTGCAGGCTGAAACAGCACCGGGTTCCAGGTCGGAAATCGCTGACCGTCCGCCGACACACCATCAGCGACCGCAACCGGGGTCTCCCATCGCGTCGCGCCGCGTCGTGCGAACCAGATACGGACGTCAGGCTGGCTTTCGCCGGAACCGCCGAACCAGGCTGCCGCAAGCGTCCGGTCAGGCAGTTCGACGATCGTCGAGGCATGCGCCTGCGGATAGGGCGCATCGGCATATATGAATTCCGACGATATGATCGGCGACCGAAGCGGGGCCGCAACAGCCGACGGGGCATGGCCGATCCGGGCTTGCGCCGCGGCGCTGACCGCGAGTGCGATTGCCGCGACCTTCACCATGTGCGCCAGAAATGCCCTGAATTTCATCGCTGTACCCCAACAACGTTGCGGGTACGCGCAGACCCGTGTTGCGCGAGCCGGATAGCATGGGGTTTCCAACCGAGCCAATGGCGGCTGATGTGCGCGATGGTCCGTGTTCGTGGTCTGCCTGACCGTTCGATTTGGGAGCGCACCGCCCGCGCCATAGTCTAGAAGCGGCGTGGTTCGTGTCCGATCAGGTCGCACGTGCCCCGAAAGCCATAATCACTCATGCCCGTGACCGTGATGCGGCCGCTGCGCCGATCGATCACGAGCCGTGGCTTGTTCAGGCCGTTCAGGCGGTAACTCGCGCGGACCGTATCTGGGCTGACAGTCACGTCGTACAAATCCCACCATCCCTGATTGCCACGGGAATTGATCGGCGGGATCAGCGACTTCGGTAGCCGGATACGTCCGCCACCGGCCCAGGTCTGTACCATGAGCGAGGCATCGAAGACCTCCTTCCTGGTTTCGGTATACGTGCCGGACTCATAGCGGTCACGATCACGGTTCCAGTTCCAGGTCGTCCCGTTCGCAAAGCCGGTTTTCGATCCGTCCCCAAAACACACGAGCCCGAGTTCCACGTTTCTGCCGTCAACAACAGGTCCTCCCGAAGGATAGCGATCCTGACCGCCGCCGGACCCAGCTGGCGAGCGTCCATAGGCCAGATCGGGGTCATAGTCGGGACGCGGTCGTGGCGCAGCCTGACCACCATAGCCGGGGTCGGGGCGGAGGTTCGCGGGCTTCCTGCAATCGGGGGAGGTGGTCGGCTGGATGGAATTGTAGCGGCCTTCCATCGTCGCAATGCTCACGCACTGGCGACGATCGGCGTTCCACCAATAGGTATAGACGCGATCGTCGCCTTGCTCGCCCCGGATGTTGACGTAGCCGCGTCGTTGCAATTCCATCTCGGCCTGACCTGCACGGGCGCCTACCATGTCCTCGAGCCCCGTGGATTGCGCGTGGGCAATCATGGGAAATGCCGAGCCCATGACAAGGGCGGTCATGATCGTGGACAGGCCAGACGGACAACGCATCGCGATTCTCCCGTTCGTTTGAAATCACCTCATCCTCAGTTGAACGATTGTATAAAAAGGGAGCGACGGCGTCCATCGCTGTCAACGGCGTTCGGCCACCGAATGCCCTTGGGAATTGGAGGGCGAGAATGCTCGCTTGGGCCGAAGAGCCGCTTGGTCGGTGCTGGTCTTCATCACATACCGCAGGACCCGCGACATTGCGCCTTTGGCAAGCACTAGGGGGCGGAGTCTAGCACAGGGCAGGCCGTTGCGATCGACGCCCGGATCGAACATGATGCAGCATGGACTTCATGAAGTGGCTCAATTCGCTCGACGAACTTCTGTACGAAGTGATGAGCTGGGTGGTCTTCTTCCCCCTTACGCTTTGGCAGGCGCTCTTTCGACCGATCCGTACGATGGAGGAGATCGAGCGCGAAGCCGCGCTGCCCGACGATGAACGCTATGCGTCGATACTTAGCCCGCCCCTTTTTCTGGCTCTCACGCTGTTGCTGGGGCACAGTGTCGCTACGGCGTTGGGCCAGACCGACGAAATCATCGCCAATCATCATGGTCTGGCCGACCTGGTCAACGACAATGCCAGCGCCCTGGTCCTCCGCGTCGTCGTTTTCGCGGGTTTCCCACTCTTCCTCGCCGCCCGCATGGTGCGCCAACGCAGGATCAAGCTCGATCGCAATTCCCTGCAGCAGCCATTTTACGCGCAATGTTATCCGGCGGCCGTCTTTGCGCTGGGTCTGAGCGTCGGCAGCAGTTTCGGGATGGACCACCATCAAGCGACGCGCATGATTGGACATTGGCTCGTCGGATCGAGCATTCTGAACTTCTGGATCGTCGAAACGCGCTGGTTCGCGCAGGTGTTGGGGATCAGCCTGGTGCGCGCGACCTGGAACGTCCTTGTCGGGCTGCTGGAAGGCGCGACATTTCTGATCGCGGTGGGCTTTTTGTTCACCCGCTAGCGCGAACTTTGCGATCACGGGAGAACCGCCCGCCCCACGCTTGCCAGGCGGTCCTCTAACACCTGCGAAAGCATGGAACACAGAAATGGCGGTTACAGCGCACCTCCCTCGGCCAGCGTCTGGAGTTGATCGGCCATCGCGCCCCAGCCGGCTTCGAAGCCCATCGACCGGTGGCGCTCCTACGCTTCATCGGTCCAATGGCGTGCCGCGGCGGTAAAACGGGTGCCGTCCCCGTCTTGCGCGATCCCGAACAGGCCGACCATGAACGGCCCACTGGGCTGCCAGCCCGCTGTAAAAGCATCGGTGAATACGAAGCGGCGGTTAGGCTCATAGTCGAGGACTACGCCCTCGTTAAGGATCTCCTCACCGTCGGGGCCATGCATGAACACCAGGCTACGGCCTCCGGGCCGCCATTCGATCTCGCGTGCTTCGGCGCGCCACGGTCGCGGACAGAACCATTCCTCGAAGCGATCGATCATTGTCCGCCAGACATCCTCGACGGGGGCAGCGATGCGGCGCTCGACGCTGAGTTCACGAATATTGCTCATCGTTTCTCTCCTCGGCACAATAGGGTTACGTAGCGCTTCAGGTGCCGCACGCTCTCGCGCGCCGCTTGCGGATCACCAGTTGCCTTGGCGACGACGAAACCGCCCTGGAGCACCACTTGAAAGTGGAGCGCGAGGCTCGCTGCATCGACGTCGGCAACGCCATGATCAGCCAGCGCTTCGGCAACGTCGCCTTCGAGCGTGCGCGCATGGCCGACGATTGCCGCCTCAGCAGCGCGCGCAATCGCGGGGTGTGATTGATGCACCTCCTGCGCGAGCGTGCCAGCCAGGCAGGTGAAGGCGTCAGTGCCGCCGTCGATCAGCGCCTCGCGCAGGTCAAGATAGCCCAACACGCGCGCCAGTGCCGCGGGTGCGCGATGATAGTCCGCATCGGCGAATAGCGGCGTGGTGATCGCCAGCCAGTGGCCGGCGGCGGCCACCCCCAGCGCTTCCTTGGATACGAAATGGTGGAAGAAGGCGCCCTTCGTGACCCCGGCAGCTCCACACAGCTGGTCGACGCTGGTGGCCGCAAAGCCGTTGCGGCGGATGAGCGTCACGGCTGCGTCCAGCAGCTTGTCGCGAGCGCTATTGGAAGATCCTCGACTCGTCATAGTGTCGGCATACCAACCGGTCGGTATGCCGACAAGGATCGTTAAGACGGTGTTCGGAAGCGATCGTCGCAAAGGTCGGGATTGAAAGTCGGTGCCCCTATCGAATGGTAGGAGCTGAGGGAGGCGAACGCGTCGCGAATGTGCGGGCCCGGGTCCATGCACCCAGCCGTCGGGACTAGTACACAGGTCGTACGATTTCGACCGGGATTGCCTCATACGCTATTCAGCGCGGGTCGCTCTGCCGTTGGGGCCAAGGGCACAAGCAGCCACCCTTATAACTGCGATAACGGCGGCTGCAGTGCGACCTGGAAGCCCATGGCTAAAGGGCACGGAATGATCAGAGTCTATATCTTATAACTCAGGCCAGTGGCGGATAAGCCGTGTACGTTCGGAAACTTCCCCCGATCGACACGGCCTATCCACCCACCGACGGAGCTTACGTCGCCTGGTTCGACGATACCGGCTTGGCGGTGACGTCGAAGCGGTCGGCGTTCATGACCTTGACCCAGGCATGGATAAAGTCGCGCACGAACTTTTCCTCGTGGCCGTTCTCGGCATAGACTTCGGCCGTCGCGCGCAACTGCGAGTTCGAGCCGAAGACCAGGTCGGTGCGGGTCGCCTGCCACTTCTTCTCACGACCACCGCGATCATAGCCGATGAACTTCTCGTCGCTCGACGTGTCGACCAGATCCCAGAACGTGTCATTGTCGAGCAGATTGACGAAGAAGTCGTTCGTCAGCTGCCCCGGCCGCTTGGTCAACACGCCGTCGGGCGCATCGCCGAAGTTCGCGCCGAGCACGCGCAGGCCGCCGACCAAGACGGTCATTTCGGGCGCGGACAGACCGAGCAGCGAAGCCTTGTCGAGCAGCAGCTCCTCGGTCTTCACCGGGTGACGCGTCTTCAGGTAGTTGCGGAACCCGTCGGCCTGCGGCTCCATCCACACGAAGCTTTCGACATCCGTCCACTCCTGCGTCGCATCACCGCGACCGCCAAGGAACGGGACCGCCACGTCGTGCCCGGCGTCGCGTGCCGCCTTCTCGACCGCTGCCGAACCCGCCAGCACGATCGCGTCGGCCAACGACATGCTGCCCCGCAAGTCGTTCAGCTTTGCCAGAACATGGCTGAGCTGCTCGGGCTCGTTGACCGGCCAGTCCTTCTGCGGCGCGAGCGCGATGCGCGCACCGTTCGCCCCACCGCGGTGGTCCGACCGGCGATAGCTCGATGCCGAAGCCCAGGCGGTCTTGACCAGCTGGCCGATCGTCAGCCCGCTCGACAGCACGGCGTCCTTGAATGCCGCGACGTCAGCGTCCGACGGTACGGTGCCTTCGGGGACCGGATCCTGCCAGATCAGCGTCTCTTCGGGAACCTCGGGCCCAAGGTACCGGACCCGTGGCCCCATGTCGCGGTGCGTCAGCTTGAACCACGCGCGTGCGAACGCGTCGTCGAGCGCCGCCTGGTCGTCGCGGAAACGCAGCGCGATCTCGCGGAACTCGGGGTCGACCTTCAACGCCATGTCCGCGGTCGTCATCATCGTCGGCACACGCTTGTTTGGGTCGCGCGCGTCGGGGGCCATGTCCTCCGGTTCCGGGTTGACTGGCTGCCACTGCTTCGCACCGGCCGGGCTCTCAGTCAGCTCATAATCGTACTTGAACAGCAGGCGCAGATAGTCGCCGGTCCACTTGGTCGGGTTGTTCGACCACGCGCCCTCGATGCCCGAGGTCGTGATATGGCCCTGGCCGATTTCCTCGCTGTCGGTCAGCCAGCCGAGGCCCTGCATGTGGACCGATTCCGAAGACGGGGCCTTGAAATGCGGTGCGGCCTTGGCACCGTGCGCCTTGCCGAAGGCATGACCGCCGGCGGTCAGCGCCACGGTTTCCTCGGAGTTCATCGCCATCCGCTGGAACGTCGCCTTCATGTCGCGTGCGGACATGAGCGCGTCGGGCTCACCGCCCGGGCCCTCGGGATTGACGTAGATCAGCCCCATCTGGATCGCGGCGAGAGGCCCTTCGAGCTCGGGCATGTCCTCGCTGATACGCGTCTGCGCACCCTCGTTGACCCAGATCTCCTCGGCGCCCCAGAAGGTATCGCCCTCGGAGGCGAAGACGTCCTTGCGGCCGCCGGCGAAACCGAACACGGGCCCGCCCATGCTCTCGATCGCGACGTTGCCGGCGAGGATGAACAGGTCGGCCCAGCTGATGTTCTTGCCGTATTTCTGCTTGAGCGGCCACAACAGCCGACGTGCCTTGTCGAGGTTGCCGTTATCGGGCCACGAGTTGAGCGGTTCGAAGCGCTGCTGACCCGACGACGATCCGCCGCGGCCGTCCGTTACTCGGTAGGTGCCGGCGGCATGCCATGCCATGCGGATCATGAACGGGCCGTAATGACCATAGTCGGCAGGCCACCAGGCCTTGCTGTCGGTCATCAGCGCCGTCAGGTCCGCCTTGAGCGCTGCATAGTCGAGCTGCTTGAACGACTCGGCATAGTCGAACTCTTCGCCCATAGGGTCGGGAGAGACGCCGTGCTGATGCAGCATGTCGATCGGCAGCGCGTCGGGCCACCAGTCCTTGTTCGTGCGACCGAGGAGCGAGCGGGCCTTAACCTCGCCGCCACCCTGGGGGCCCATTGGGCAACCGCTTGCCTTAGGCTGTTCGTAATCGGCCATCTTGGCGTCCTCTCCTAATGAGTTTTACCACCGTGCTCGTAAAATGCCGGATCTCGGGTACATTTGTCCAATCGATTATACGGGCGACAGCTATCATCGCACTCGATCACAGAGAGCTGTCAACGTGTCGTCTGACGGCGCGTACATTCGCGATGATCCGGGTCATCATCATCGTCAGGCCGACAGACGTTGCGGCAACTGATATGATCAAGGTGTCGCCAAACTTACATTTACTGCGGTTAGAGGATGGGCGTCTTTAGTCTGGTTCAGAGTTTTTCGTCGTGACCGCGCCCCAAGTCCGCCCGATAGATCGTTGGTTCGTCGGCCTCGAAAAGCGCGGCGTGTTCGCAGACCCGGCCAGCCGTGAGGGACGGGACTTCGTCTATCGCCGCAGCACGGCGGGTGCATCGCTGCAACGTGACCTGCTCGTTCCGGCGTGGATCGAGAGCGCAAGACCGGACGCTGGCGATCCCCGTCCGCACGACCCGACCAATCCGCAATACGACCCGGCAACGCCCCCGGCACCGGCCCCGATGCAAGGACCTCTGCAATGAAAACCGCGTTCTACAAATTCCTCGGCGGCACGGCGTTTGCTGGCGCGATGCTCACAGTCTGCAGCACGCCCGCTGCAGCGCAGGAGGCGCGCAACGTCATCCTCTTCCTCGGCGATGCGGGCGGCCTGTCGACGCTCGGCGCCGCTGGGATCCTGGCGCATGACCGGCCGCAATCGCTGTTCATCCAGTCGATGCCCAACGTCGCGCTGTCGGATACGTCCGCGCTCGATCGATGGGTGACCGATTCCGCGGCCGGGATGACCGCGATCATGACGGGGAACAAGACGAACAACGCGATGGTATCGACGACGCCTTCTGGACCGGGCGGCCGCGCGATGCCGGTCAAGACCCTTCTCGAATATGCCGAGCAGCGCGGGCTGTCGACGGGTGTCGTCACCAACATGAACATCTGGGATGCGACCCCGGCCGCGACCTTTGCGCATGTCGCCGCGCGCGCGGACAAGGCTGAGATATTCCGCCAGATGCTCAAGCCCCGCTTCGGCGACGGCGTCGATATCCTGATCGGCAAGGGCCGTGCGGACGCCGTCGCGACATTCGCCGGCCCGGGCACGAGCGCGGAACAGGCGTTCAGGACCGCCGGCTACCGCTTCGGCGAGGATCCCGCGCTGGTCGCCCAGGCACCCCGGACCGCGGTGCTGCGCGATGCCGACTTCGCGCCGCTTCCCGCCGTGGAGGCGACCGTCGCGCAGCTCGCCCGCAACCCGAAGGGCTATTTCCTGATGGTCGAATGGGACATGCACACCGACGACCCCAAGGCAGGCCTGCGGCATGTCGTCGAGATGGACGACATGATCCGCCGGATCAGCGCGGTTGCCGGCAAGGACACGCTGATCCTGTTCACCGCGGACCACAGCTTCGGCCTGCGGATGACCGGCGGCAAGCGCACGATGCCCCTCGCGACGCAATATGATCCCGATGCGAAGTCGGTGATCAGCGTCGAACCCGGCCATACCGGCGAAGAGGTCGTCGTCGCGGCGAGCGGCCCCGGTGCGGACAAGGTCCGGGGTTTTATGCCCAACACGCGGCTCTTCGACATCATGCTGTCGGCATTCGGCTGGAAGAAGGACAAATGATCCGCTCTCAGCCTGCCTGATGGCCTTATCCGTTCCCGGATCACGACGCGTATGACGAGGGACTAGAGGCCGGAAGCGGTCAGCCCAACGATGAATGAATGTACGAAGCTGGGGAATGGGGTGAGGGCGCGCGTGATGTCCGGCAATGCGCCGTCATGCCTTATCCTCACCTCTGCAACCGGCCCGAGCTGTCCTGCAACAGCCAGAAACGGGTATAGCGTTGCAGGCGCGGGAGAATGATCCACTGCAGGGTCGCGGTGAGCAGCAGGGACGAGGGCAGGAGTTGCAGCGGCAGCGGTGCGTCCTTCAACACCGTGCGAACCATCATGCTGATGAGGAGGAGGACCGGGAACACCGTCAGCCATGTCGTCACGAACCGCTTCCACTTGCTGGCACTCGCATCGCTCGGCAGCTCGAAGGTGACGCCGTCGCCAGTTTCGAGCTGGCGGAGCGCGGTGGAGAAGCGGTCCGCGACAGCGACATGCGCGCGCATCTTGGGGTCGTCATGCCATGTATCGGCTGCGGCGCGATCGTCGAAGCGAAAGAGCAGGTGCTGAAAACCCGCCGTCTGACCGAGCCGGATCGCAGCCCGATATCCCGGCGCCGCACGGGCGTGCCGGTTCAGTTCCTCCACCCAGCGTTCGAAATCCTGCTCATGGCCGGCACGGATGGCCCGGCTGGTGATGATCGTGGCGGTCTGGTCAGGATCGATTGGCATAACGGCGAGAACAGACGAGGCCGCCGGTACGTTGCGCGGCCGCTTCGTGCATTTCGCCCGTGTCGACCCGCATCAGGACAGGCCTGTCAGTTTCAGCGCCTGACAGATCGTATAGCGCGTCACCGGACCGCCACGGGCCGCCGTGAGACCAGAAGCACTGCACGCGGCGATCAGCGCGCCAATCGTCGGGCGACCGTCGCGATCGCCGCCGTCGCGGCGATAGGCGGTGATCGCATCCTGGATGCACCGGATCACCGGTTCATTCCGTTCATAAGCCCGGGCGCGGCGATCGCCATGCCGGAGCGCCATATCTGCAATGCCATCCATCATCGTCGACGATCGATAACCGATTATCGCGACGGGATCATCATCGTCCGACACAAGGCCAGGGCGTGTGGCCCGTGCCATGATCAGAACGGCGTTGAAGGTTTCCGCGCGACTTTATAATGGCACCGGACCGGTTACTTCGGTCACCTCGCGCCCGGCAATCGTGCCCGGCGGCCCGCATGCAGGCAGAGCGTCAGGGTCTTACGTCACAATGAATTATCGCCATTCCTTCCATGCGGGCAACAGTGCCGATGTCGTGAAGCACAGCCTGCTGATCGCGCTCGTGCGGGCCCTGCAGCAGAAACCGGGCGCACTGACGCTGATCGACACGCATGCCGGCTGCGGCCTGTACGACCTTGCCGGCGAGGACGCGCAACGCACCGGCGAGTCCCTACAGGGCGTGCTGCGGGCCTTTGCCGAGCCGAATCCGTTGCTGGACGACTACCGCGCCGCCGTGCAGGCGGTGAATTCCGGGGCCGAACCGCAATTCTACCCCGGCTCGCCCCGGATCCTCGCGCAGCTTCTGCGCCCGCAGGATTTGCTGATCCTTAACGAGAAGCACCCCGAGGACGCCTATACCCTGCGCGGGGTGATGCGCGGCACGCCCGCTGCGGTGCATGAGCGCGACGCCTATGAGCTTTGGCTGGCGATGCTGCCGCCCCGGACCGCGCGTGGCGTCGTGGTGGTCGACCCGCCGTACGAGCAGCCCGATGACCGCGACCGTATCACCGCGACCCTCGCCGCCGCGCATCGCAAATGGGCGCATGGCGTGACGGTGATCTGGTATCCGCTGAAGGACCGCGCCACGCATACGCGGTGGACGGGGCAGTTGCGCAGGCTCGGTATCCCCAAAGTGCTGGGGGTGGAGCATTGGCTGTACGATGCCGATCAGTCCGGCATCTACAATGGCGCGGGCCTGTATATCGTCAACCCGCCCTACGCCTTCACGCAGGCGCTGCCGCCTATGCTCGAAGCGCTGCGCGCGGTGCTGGCGCCGGAGGGGCATAGCGGCGAGATCACCGCCGCGTGGTTGGGCGATTAGCGTAAACCCGCATCGCCCCGCTCTGCCCGGCTGCAAACGGCCGGGCTGCCAACGTCAAAAGACCGGACGCTCTGGCAAGCAATTCGCATCGTCGAGAGCGGCCGCCCGTTTAGTACGATGATTCCCGATTCTCTAGCTCCGGTCGGCGATTTCGAGACGATCTATTGGGACCAGTAATCCGTGCCGCCGGGGGCGCCAAGCTGCTGACAGTTCCGAAGCCGGCCTCATGCTTGTCGTTGCCGAAGCGCGGGGGTTACGATCACACGGCGAGATCGTTATAGGTCCGTAATGAAGATCGCTGCAATTTCCGACATTCACGGGAATGTCGCTGCCCTCGACGCAGTTCTCGGCGACATCGCCACCCGGCACGTGGACCAGATCGTGAACCTCGGGGACATTTGCTCAGGGGGCCTATTCCCGCGGGAAACAGCCGATCGACTGATGCCTCTGGGATTGCCCACTATACGCGGCAATCACGAACGTCAGATCTCGGAGCAGCCTCGCGAGCGCATGGGATTGTCCGATCGCCACGCCTTCGACCAGCTGAGCGCTGAACAGCGTGCGTGGCTGACGGCATTGCCCACGACCATGCGCCTGTCCAAAGATGTGCTGCTTGTTCATGGCACGCCGGACAGCGACCTGACCTATTTTCTAGAGACGGTGACGGAGGCGGGGCTTCGTCAGGCCACTCGCGAGGAAGTTCGACACCGTGCGGGAACTGTCGATGCGGCCGTGATCCTCTGCGGCCATACGCATCTCCAGCGGGTGATGACGCTCGACGACGGGCGCATGATCATAAATCCGGGAAGCGTCGGTCTTCCGGCATATGACGATGACCGACCCCACGCTCACCTAGTGGAAAGCGGATCGCCGCATGCGCGCTATGCCGTCTTGTCCAACGAAGGTGATGGCTGGGCGGTAGAGTTTCTGTCCGTCGATTATGATTGGGAACAAGCGGCCCGTGATGCCGAGGCGAATGCCCGTACCGACTGGTCCAGACCTTTGCGAACCGGTCGGGTCTAGCACGGGGTATCGTATTTCTCGATGCGAAGTGCGTTTCGGGAAACCGTGTCGCTTCTCGAAATCCGGTCCTTTAGGGAACGCATCAGCGCCGAGCCTCCCCAAAGCCAATTTTCCGCAGTCGCCGACCAAGCGTCACGTGTGAGCTCGACGCCATCAACGTTACCGGCATCATCGTCAGGCAGCGTATGCGCCGCCGGGTTATCGGTCGCGTCTTGAAGCCTGGCACCGAAGACATATCGCAGGGTCGGGTTCGTTGCCGGGAATGCGTGTTGGGTACATAGTTTTTCCTTTTCTGCCTTGCGAGAGCTTACGAGCATTCATTTGTGCGATCGATGTATCTGGCCGTCAATGCTTTGAATTGGATGAGAATTTTGTACGTAAAAATGTCAAAAATTATGACATATTCGTTCGAGGGCATGAGCACGGCGCTGCGGGAATAATTGCAATGATTGTTGAAGCGGCAAACCGATAAGCAACATTCGCTAGGCAAGATTTCGAAAATATGGTGTGGATACGGCGACGTCGAGGAATGCCACGGCAATCATCGACCGTACGTCTTGATCGAGGAATCCAATGCGCGCGTCAGTGTTACAGGCGTCCGCTGCGGTCGGAACCGCCCGGCGCGGCAAGCATCCGAACGCCCCGATGCCTGCTCGCCAAGGCAGCGTGCCGACACCGAGGGGCCGCTCCGGGTTGCGAACCGCCACGGGCGACATTCACGAACGCCGGCATCATCATCCCGTGCTTTCGCGTCGGGCGGCAAGCTCGGCCGACCGGGACGAATATCGTCTGCTTCTCGGCCACACATACGGTTTCCATACCGTCGTCGACCCCATGCTCGGTGTCGGCGGTGGACTGATCGGCTGCCTTGTCTGGGGCCTCCCCGAACCAGGACTGAGTGCCGGTGACTGGAGCCGGTGTGCCGTCGGGCTGGACACCAACCTACCCGACGCTGCCGTGCAGGACCGACCTGCTGCAACGGCAGCGGCGGTGTCGATGTTTGCGGCGTATGAGGAATGGATGCCGGCATGACGCAGCAAATGGACGGTGCCGTCGATCTGACCAACTGCGATCGCGAGCCGATCCATATTCCCGGCTCGATCCTCCCCCATGGTGCGATGCTCGTGGTCGATCCTGCAACGATGCTGGTCGAGCAGGTCGCAGGCGACACCGTCGGTCTGTTCGGCCGGGATGCAGCGTCGCTGACCGGGCAGGGCCTGGCGGACGTGTTGAATGCCGAGCAGCTTCAGCGGCTTCGCGAGTTGCTCCAAAGCTCCAGCCTCGCGCGCCCGCGTCACCTGCTGGATCCGTTGCTGCGGGTCGTCCCCGACCGCGCGATCGATGCCAGCGTCCATCTGAGCGATGGCGCGCTGGTGATTGAGGTCGAGGATGCCGACCTGAGCGACCGTCATGCCGTCGATCCGCTCGCCTGCGTCCAGGAAATGTTCGACGGACTTGGCGACGCTCCCGATCTCCAGGCCTATTGCCAACTGGCTGCCGAGCGGGTGCGGGCGGTCGCGGGCTACGACCGGGTGATGGTCTATCGCTTCATGCCCGACGATTCAGGCTGGGTGTTCGCCGAAGCCCGGCACGACGACATCACGCCATTCCTCGATCTGCACTACCCAGCGTCGGATATCCCGAAACAGGCCCGCACGCTGTATTTGACCAGCTGGCTGCGTCTGATCACCGAAGTCGATTACACGCCCGCGCCGCTGCTGCCGTCGATCAATCCGCGCAGCGGCCTGCCGCTCGACATGAGCCACGCGACCCTGCGTGACGTTTCGCCGATCCACCGGGAATATCTGCGCAACATGGGCGTCGACGCCTCGATGTCGATCTCGATCATCTTCGAAGGCAGGCTTTGGGGGCTGATCGCCTGTCACCATCATACGCCGCGCCGCCTGCCGCGTCATCTCCGCGGCGTCTGCGAGCTGTTCGGATCGATGTTCTCGCTGCAACTGGAAGTGCGGCTGCGCGCCGAGCAGCTCGAGGCCCGGTTGCTGTCCCGCAAGGCACTGTCCGGCATCATGCACGCGCTGGCGAGCGAGGATGATTACGGGGCCGGGCTGGTCGCGCAGCAGCAGCAGCTGCTCGACTACATAGAGGCGGGTGGTCTTGCGCTGCGGGTGGGGCAGACCCGTGGCGGCGTCGCCATCCGGGTCAACAGCGGCATTACCGCGCTCGGCAATACACCCGATGACGCCCAAATCGCGGCCCTGACAGACTGGCTGACCCTGCGCATGGGCACGTTCGAAGGGGTGTATGCCACGGATCGGCTGGGCGAAGACTATCCGCCGGCCAAGGCCTATGCGGAGATCGCCTCCGGGTTGCTTGCCGTGTCCGTCTCGCGCGAACCGCGCGACTTCGTGCTGTGGTTCAGGCCCGAGGTCGTCGAGACCGTGCAATGGGGCGGCGATCCGACCAAGCCCATGGAGGTCGGTCCGAACGGCATCCGGCTGACGCCGCGAAAATCCTTCGAGGCGTGGACCGAAACCGTGCGCGGCCGGTCGACCCCCTGGTCGCCGTCCGACAACGATGCCGCGTTCGACCTGCGGGTGTCGCTGCTGGAGGTCGTCCTGCGGCGGATCGATGCTGCCGCACGCGAACGGCTGCGCGCCTGGCAGCAGGAACAATTGCTGATGGCCGAACTCGACCACCGGGTGAAGAACACCTTGGCCAGTATTCAGGCGATGGTGGCGCAGACGAGCCGGAGTGCGTCCTCGCTTGCTGCTTTCACCCACGGGCTCGACCGGCGGATCCGGTCAATGTCGCGCGCGCACAGTCTGCTGACGCAAAGCCGGTGGGAAGGCGTGTCGCTCGACGTGCTGATCCAACAGGAGCTGGACGCGTATCGGGCGGAGCATGCGAACGTCACGATCACCGGTCCGGATGTGATGCTTCTCCCCAAAGCGGCACTGGCGCTGTCGTTGGCGATCCACGAGCTTGCCACCAACGCCGGCAAATACGGGGCCTTGTCGGCCGCCGGCGGTCATGTCGACATTCGTTGGCAGTTTGACCCACAGGCTGGACTGGAGCTGCGATGGCAGGAAAGCGGCGGTCCTCCGGTCAGCAAGCCCACACGGCGCGGTTTTGGATCGACCTTGATCGAGCGGGCCTTGGCGCTGGAAACGAGCGGATCTTCAACTCTGACGTTCGACCCGGGCGGGGTGGCGTGCGCGATCGTCATGCCCGCGTCGGTGGCGCAGTCTGGCGGCACCGCCTCCCACGCCTCTATCGCCCATGATGCTCCTGCGAAAGTCACCGACATTCCTACCGACAACCCGCCGCGCATCCTGATCGTTGAAGATTCAGCCATGGTGCTGATGCTCATCGAGGATGTGGTCATCGATCTGGGCTGGGACATCGTCGGTCCCGCGATGCGGCTTCCGGAAGCTTTGAAGCTTTCGCGCGAGGCGGCGATCGATGCCGCTCTGATCGACGTCAATCTCGATGGTGAAATGTCGTGGGATGCTGCTGCCATCCTGCAAGATCGCAAGATCCCGTTCGTCTTCACCACCGGCTACGACAGCGCCACCGTCCTGCCGGAGCGGTTCGCCGGCCATCCCGTCCTCAACAAGCCGTTCTCGGCCGAAGACGTTGGACGCACGTTGCAAACCTTGTTGAGCCGGCACTGAGCGTGCCGCGGGTGAATGCCGGGCAGCGTAGACTGATCGACCATGCCTGGCCGCGACCGGTTGCGGACGTTCGTTCATGCTTGGCGACACCGTTGAAAAATGGCTGGCATCCAACGATGATCAACTGCGGTTCCTGCGATTGCTCTCTTTGCAGCAAGCGCAATGTCACAACCGTCCGGTTGCGCGACCGCTTACGCTTCATCGACGGCGTGACACCTTTTTGAGGGCTCGCGACAATGTGTCGATCGAATAGGGCTTATGCACCAGTTCGAACCCGTGCGTACCGCTTTGCGCCAGAACCTCGCTGTACCCGCTGGTCAACACGACCGGCAGCTTTGGATAAAGGCGGCCGATCTCCTGACCCAGCTCGATACCGGACATGCCGGGCATCATCACGTCGGAGAAGACGATGTCGAACCTGCCTGCATCTGTCGCCAGTTCGGCGAGTGCCTTGGAGGCGTCCATCGCCAAGACCGTATGATAGCCCAACTCTCCCAACGCCTCGGTCGCGAACATGCCAACCTCGGCATTGTCCTCGACGACCAGCACACAGGCGCCTTCGCCGAGCGGCAGGGAGTTGTCGCCTTCTTCGGCCGCTCCGCCGTCCAGCCCGTCGACCCGGGGCAGGAACATGGTGAACGTTGCGCCTTCGCCTTCCTCGCTTGTGACGACGACGCCCCCGCCGGACTGCTTCGTGAAACCGAAGACCTGGCTGAGGCCAAGGCCTGTCCCTTCGCCTACCCCCTTGGTGGTGAAGAACGGTTCGAAGATCCGTTCAATGTTGTCGGCTGGAATACCGGGACCGCTGTCGGTCAAGGAGACCGTCACGAACTCGCCCGGCGTGGCCGGATGGGACCGTATGGCGGGCATGCCGGATGCTGCCGCAACCACGATGGACAGCTCGCCCGCGCCGTTCATGGCATCGCGCGCATTGACCGCCATGTTGACGATCGCGGTATCGAACTGGCTGCGGTCCGCGTCGATGTAGCAAGGCTCCGTCGGCAGCCGATGCGATACCTTGATGCGTGCCCCCGTCAGCGTCCGCACCATGTCGCTGACCGTCCGCACGCTTTCCGAGACGTCGAAGACTTCGGGTTTGAGCGACTGGCGGCGCGCGAATGCGAGCAGCTGGTTGGTCAGTTTGGTCGCGCGTTCGGCGGTGTCGGAGATCGCGTCGATATAGCGCTGTCGGCGTTCGTCGGAGAGACCGGGCCGGCGCAATAGGTCGATGGAACCCCGGATGACCGTCAGCAGATTGTTGAAGTCGTGCGCCACCCCACCTGTGAGTTGCCCGATCGCCTCCACCTTCTGCGATTGGCGCAACGCATCCTCGGCCTGGCCGAGGTCGGCGGTTCGCTCGGCAACGCGCTGCTCGAGCGTTTCGGCGAGCGCGCGCAGATCGGCGACAGCACGGTCGCGCTCCGCTGCGATGCTCCGCCGTTCCTCGACGTCGATCAGGACGCCGGGAAAGCTCAGCGGCGTTCCGTCGGGTGCATGGTCAACCCGACCGTTCGCCTCGATCCAGTAATATCGACCGTCAGCACGGCGGACCCGGTATTGATGCGCATAGGACCCACTGCGGGCGATTACCGCGTTGATGGCCTCCGTCAGCCCTGCCTGATCGTCGGGATGTACCGTTGCTGTAATCTGCGCGAGCGGGATGCCGGATCGGCCGAGCGCCGGATCAAGGCCGAAGGCACGCGCGAATGCCTCGTCTACGGTGAACTGATCGCTCGGCAGGTCCCAGTGCCAGGTGCCGATGATGGCGCCGGCTTCCAGCGCGAGTTTCACCCGCTCGACGTTCTGACGCGCGACGGATTCACTGACACGCAGGCGTTCCTCCGCTTCTCGGCGGGCGGTCACGTCGTTGAAAATAATCGCGATCTGTCGATCTGCGGGATCGCCAACCCGTACTGCCCGTACGTCGAACCAGCGTTGAAATGCTTCGGCATAATTCTCGAAATTGGTTGCTTCACCGGTCTTGGCCACATGCCCGTAGGTCTCGAACCAGAATTGCTCCAGGTCAGGTGCGAATTCCGTGACCCACTTGCCGCGCAAGTTGACTCCGGACTGGCGTTCAAAGGCGGGGTTGGCTTCGACAAACCGGTAATCGACGGCTTTGTCATCCTCGTCGAACTTGACCTCGACGATGGCGAAAGCCGCATCGACCGTGTCGAAGATTGTCTGGAAGCGCTGCTGCGCTTTCCGGAGCGCTTCGCCGGCAAGATGCTCTTCAGTACGATCACGCAGAACCTTGACGTAACCGGTATGGCGGCCGGCCGAATCCCGGAGCAGGGATAACTCACCGCTGGCCCAAAAAGGCTTGTCCCCCTTGCGCACGTGCCAACGCTCATCAGTGGCCCGCCCCGTCTCACGGGCGCAGGCCATCTCCTGCACCGGAACCCCGGCCGCGCGGTCTTCATCCGTGAAGAATAGGAAGACGCTTTGACCGATCACCTCGTCTTCCGACCAGCCCAGCACCCGTTCCGCGCCATAGCTCCATTCGATGATACGGCCTTCGAGATCGCAGGCTACGATGGCGAAGTCCTGTGCGCTGTCGACGATCGCCCGCTGGCGCGCTTCGGCTGCAATCAGCCGTCCCGTTGCAACACGCTGCTCGAACTGCACCATGACCTGTCGCGCCATGACGCGGATCGTCTGCTTCTGAACCTCGGTCAGGTCGCGGGGGCGATAGTCCAGAACGCAGAGCGTGCCGATCGGAAAGCCATCAGGGGACTTCAACAGGGCGCCAGCATAGAAGCGCAGATGCGGCTCACCCGTGACCAGGGGATTGCAGTCGAACCGTGGGTCGTCTGTCGCATCGGGGACGAGCAGGAATTCATCCTCGAGGATTGCACGCCCGCAGAAAGACGTCTCCAACGGCGTCTCACGAACGCCAAGCCCGACTTCCGCCTTGAAGAACTGGCGGCCGTCCCCGATCAGATTCACGATCGCGATTGGCGCGTCGCAGATCGCCGCCACCAGTTCGGCGATCTCGTCGAACGCCGCTTCGCGCGGAGTGTCCAGCAGGTCATATTCTGCGAGTGCAGCCAATCTTTGCTTCTCGCGTGCGGGGAGATCGGTCATCGGACTCCAAAGGTTTAGCGGATCACTGTGCTGTAGCATCGTCACCGCCAAGCTCAACGTTGGTCGTTCCTAAACTGTCGAAACCGACCGGTTGTGGCACCCGCAGCGACTTATGCTCTTTCCCGTTCCTCGGCGATGGCTCCATGATCTGAAATTCCTGCATCGCGACCGCTGCGATCACTGAAAGATCCGATGACAGGGAACCTCGGCATGCCTCTCACGTATGTTGGTTAATGAATATATTGTGGGATTGGGACGAGGGGTCGATGACTGAGACTGGAAGAGTTGCCTATCATCGCGACCGGGCTGAGCAAGAACGAAGGCGCGCGAGCGAAGCCATCGATGACCGCAGCAAGAATGTTCATATCGAACTGGCCCTGGCCCATGGAAAAGCGGTCGTTCTTGGGGGGCATCGTCTTCGCGCAGCACACGACCGGTGATGCGGGCCGAAGCGGTTTGACGGTATTCCCTCTCGGGCGCTCGCGCAAAGAGCGCTGATCATGCGGCGACTGAGAGCCCGCCCGAACGGGATGCCGGTGTTTGCCCAGGTTCCCCCTTTCAAGGACACGCGATCGTAACACGAGATCAGGCAGCGAATGCTGTCCAGCCCTTCGCATCGGAATAGGTGTCGATCCGACGTGGCATGAACGATCGGCGAGGCTGCAGCCGCAACAATGGATTCGAAGCTGGACAAATCTGCGCTGGTGACGCTGACGTCGGATGTCCTGGCGAACATGCTGGTCTGTCTGGCCGTGTTGACGGCGACGTTCGCCTGAACGCTGTCGGGCAAGGTCGCCGTGATCATCGGCCCCGTCGCCATCTTCGCCGCCGCGGGCGTCGAGCATTTCATCGCTAACATGTCCCTACTGCCAATCGGCTGGTCAGGTGAGCGTCTGATCGCCTCCCGCGGTGAGGTGAGCCCAAGGGAGGGCAGGACCGACGGGCACGATTCCGCAAGGGTTGAGGTCGCGGTGGCTGGCGTAGTAATGCGTCTTGATGTGATCGAGATGCACCGTCGCGGCGATGCGCGGATCTGCCAGCATCCGTGCGACGTAAGCGTCCAACGCCGGATAGTCGGAGATGCGGCGCACGTTGCACTTGAAATGGAAGTGATAGACCGCATCGAAGCGGACCAGCGTGGTGAAGAGCCGGATATCGGCCTCCGTCATCGCCTCGCCCACCAGCCAGTCGCTGCCGGACAGCCTCTCTTCCAGCCAGTCGAGCGATTCGAACAGAGGGCGTACCGCCGCCTCGTACGCGTCCTGCGTCGTGGCGAAGCCGGCCTTGTACACGCCGTTGTTCACCGTGTCGTAGACACGGTCGTTGACCTCATCGATCTGCTGGCGCTGGGCTTGAGGATAGAGGTCCGGCCCGGATCCGCCGAACGCGGCGAGCATCCGGATGATGTCCGCCGATTCGTTCGACACGATCGTGTCGGTATCGCGATCCCACAGGACGGGTACGGTGACCTTGCCGGAATAGTCGGGCCTGGCGCGGGCGTACACCTGCCACAGGAACTCGGCGTCGTGCAGCGGATCGCCACTGCCGCCGCGGCTCGTGCCGAAGGTCCAGCCATTGTCCAGCATGACAGGGTCGACCACGGAGACACCGATCGCGTCGTCCAGCCCGTAGAGCGCGCGTACGATCAGCGTCCGGTGCGCCCAAGGGCAGGCATAGCTGACATAGAGGTGATACCGACCGGGCGTCGCCGGATGGCCGGGCTGTCCGTCTTGGCCGGGGCTCCCCACCGGGGTCAGCCAGTCGCGAAAGCCCGCATCCTGCCGTTCGAACGCGCCGCCCTTGCTGTCTTCCGTCACCTTGCCCGCGTGCCACGCACCGTCGATCATTCTACCCATGTCATCCCTCCGTCGAAATCGGACCTCAAGCGAGATCCGCCACAGTTCGCCTCACGAACGACCAACGGCTCTTTTCGTCCCATGCGATGCCTTTGGCGGCGGGTTCGGGACAGGTCGCCCCGGCTCAGGCAAACAGCGGCCGCAGGTCGACGGTCGCGTCCACCACGCCGGTCGCCGGGTCGTCGCGAAAGGGATAGGAGGTGCAGGAGCGGTAGGAGGTTCTTGAATGGCGAAGCATGGTCGGATGGCAGGGATGGCGGCTGGGTTGATGATCCTCGCGGCGACGGTCGAGGCTGGCGCACAGCCTCGCGTCGAGCGCGTGACAGAGAGGCCTGTCGCGCTGACGCGGTTGCCGGCCACAATGCACGGCCGTTTCGAGCGGAAAGGCGCCGGCTTTGTCCGTCAATGGCCGGGCAGTTATGCCGAGACGGCGTTTCGGGGCTCGGCGGTATCGTTCGACGTGGGGCCGGGCGAAGTGGCACTTCACGTGCTCGTCGATGGACGCAGGATCACGACTCTCGTCAAGCCGGTTCCGGGCCTGTACCGCGTCGCCGGGATGCCCGCCGGCCGGCACGCATTGCGCATCGAGGTCGCTTCGGAAAGCCAGTCCGGTCCGACCGGGATCGGGCCGTTCTTTGCCGAGCGGGGGACTGTCGGAGCGAGGTTGGAGCAGCGCACGCGGCAGATCGAGTTCGTCGGCGATTCGCACACCGTCGGCTATGGTGTGACGTCGTCCAAACGAGAATGTACCCAGGACGAGGTCTGGGCGACGACGGATACGTCGCGCGGCTTTGGCGCGCTGCTCGCACGCCGCTACGGCGCGGATTACGCAGTCAATGCGATTTCCGGGCGCGGGGTGGTGCGCAACTATGGCGGGTTCGCAGCCGACACGCTGCCCGAAGCCTATCCCTTCACCCTGTTCGATCATCGATCCCGCGCCAACGTGCCCGGCTGGCATCCGCAGGTGGTTATCGTCTCGCTCGGCACCAACGATTTCACCACACCGCTTCACGCCGGCGAAACATGGGCGAACCGCGACGCCCTCCACGGCGATTACGAACGACGCTATGTGCGCTTCGTGCAAGCGCTCCACGCGCGCGATCCACGCGCACAGATCGTGCTGTGGGCCACGGACATGGCCAATGGCGAGATCCAGGCGGAGGTGGCCAAGGTTGCTGCGACCTTGCGCAGATCCGGCGCGCCGTGGCTCACCTATGTTCCGGTCAACGGCCTTTCCTTCACCGGGTGCCACTCGCACCCCTCGCTCGCGGATCAGACCGTGATTGCCGACCGGATCGCGGCGGTGATCGACGCGCGCGTCGCGGGATGGGCGCGGCGACCCTGATCGATGGCCAGCCGGTTCGTCGGGCCGGCAAACGCAATAGGGCGCGGCGCATTATCCTGCTATCGCAGGAGGATGACGATATCGCATCCTGCCCCCACCGATGCCCGTGTCGAGGAACGCGCCGCAGTCGACGCCGCGACCTTTGCCGCCGAGATCGCTTTGCGCGACGCGCCGATCGTGTTGCGCGGCCAGGTCGCGCACTGGGCCAGCGTCCGGGCTGCGGCGGGTGGCGATCGCGCGACGGCGGCGTATCTGACTGGGCTCGGCGATGGCGGCAAGCCGATGGAGGTGCTGATCGGCGGCCCGGCGTTCGGTGGCAAATTCTTCTATCGCGGCGATAATCTGGAAGGGTTCAACTTTCACCGCGAAAAGGCGCCGCTCAACGTGTTGCTGAGCGAGTTGCTGCGCCTGTCGGACGTCCCCGAAGCCGAACGGCACATCCTCTATGCGAACGCAGCGACCGCGCCCGAGCATCTGCCGGGGTGGGCGGCGGCGAACCCGCTCGATCTGCCGATGGGCGGGGCGACGCCGCGGTTGTGGATCGGCAACGGATCACAGACCGCGACGCATTATGACGGGTCGACCAATCTCGCCTGCGTGGTCGCTGGCGAGCGGCGGTTCACGCTGTTTCCCCCCGATCAGGTCGGCAATCTCTATCTGGGGCCGCTCGACCGGACGCTGGCGGGGCCGCCTTCGAGCATGGTCGATCCGCTCGCGCCCGATCTGAAGCAGTATCCGCGCTATGCCGAGGCGCTCGGCCACGCGGTGGTGGCCGATCTGGCGCCGGGCGATGCGATCTTCATCCCGGCGATATGGTGGCATCACGTCCAGGCGTTCGGGACGCTCAACGTGCTGTGCAACTATTGGCGCGCCTATGATTCCAGTGTGTCGGCGTTCCATGCGGTGGTGCACGCGATGATGGCGGTGCGCGACCTGCCCGCGGCGGAGAAGGCGGGGTGGCGCGCGTGGTTCGAGCATTATGTGTTCGCCGACGAGGCGATTGCGGCGGGCGATCATCTGCCCGCGCCCGCGCGCGGCGTGCTCGGGCCGGCCAGCCAGGAGCGGACCGAGCGGATCCGCGGCTATCTGCTGAAATCGCTCCAGCGCCGCTGAGCGTTAGTCGCTGTCGAGATAGGCCGCGACCCAGACGAGCGGCGCGTTCCAGTTGATCGCCACCTCGTTCAGCGCATAGGCGTTGATGTCGTCCGCCCAGCAGCGTTGCGGCGCGCACCGGCCCTTCAGTGTCATGGCGACCGGATCGACCATCGCGCTGCTGTTGGGGCCGCCCGACACCACTCCCGGCGGCGGCGGTGGCGAGGATGCCGACAGCTGATGCGCCCAGAAGCGGTGATGCGGGTTGGTCAGCGGCTTCCAGCCGGTCCCCGAAACATAGGATTGGCCCAGCGGATTGCGGCCGAGGATATAATCGGCCGCATCGACGACGCCGGCGCGGTAGCGCGCATCGCCGGTAAAACGCTGTGCGAGGCCGAGCAGCATCGCGCGGTTGAGGATGCTGGAATTCGACCCCCAGTTATAGGTCTGCGACGCGTAGGGGATGCGGTAGCCGGTGCGCGCGGTTTCGGCGAGGAAGCCGTCGGCGGCCGCGACGATCGCCGCACGTGCGCCATCGCGGATCGTCGCGGGAACGCCGCTTGCGGTCGCAAGCGTGATCATGCCGAGTGGTGCGACGCTGGCCCAGCCGGGTTCGCCGGTCGCGCCGGTCGGCAGCGCTTCGCGGTAGGCGGCATCGCCGGTCGTCGCGAACAGTTCGGCTGCAGCCCAGGCGCGTTCGTCGTCGAGCGTCTCGTCGCCATAGCCGCCGCTGCCGGTGAAGCCCTGCGCCGCGAAGATCGCGGGGTTGCGCTCCGCCGCGGTCCAGGCGGCGCGCGCGGCGGCAAGGCACCGTGCCGCGAAGGCGGGATCGATCGGCCGCCACAGCCGCGCGGCCTGCGCTGCAACCGCGGCAAGATTCAGCGTTGCCGCGGTCGAGGGCGGGTAGAGGAGCCGCGGTTCCTTGTCGTCGGCCGGTGCGGTCGGCAATGTCGTCCAGCGCGCGTCGGCAACCTTGTGATGTGCCATGCCGCCCGCGTCGACCGGCGTAAGTGCGAGCCTGCCCGAGCGATCATGCGGGCCGACGGGGAGTGCGACGCGGGTGCCCGCGGGGACCTGCATCCGCAGCATCCACCCGACCTCCCACCGCGCTTCGTCGAGCAGGTCGTCGCGGCGGTTGCCGGCTTCCGGCAGTCGCGCCTGACCGTCGGCGAACACGCGACGCGCAAGCCCGGTCTCGTAGAGATTCTGCAGCGTCCACACCGCGATGCCGCCGTTGACGACATATTTGCCGTGGTCGCCCGCGTCGTACCAGCCGCCGGTGACGTCGAGCGTATAGGGACAGCCGGACCAGACATTGCCCTTCTCGTCCGCTCCCGAAAAACACGCGGCGACCTCGCGCGGGTGTCCGGCCGCGCGCGCCCAGCGCTTGCCTGCCCAGCGCGCGTCGATCGGCGTGCCGGCGCGCTGCTGGTAGAAGAAGTTGAGCGCGTTCAGCGCGAGTGGGGCGTAGACGTCGCGGCCGACGCGGAAACGGCCGCTTTCGGTCCCGTCAACGCGCAGCTGGTAGTTGCCCGGGCGGGTGAGCGCGGTGAAGCGCGCGACATGGACATGATCGCCCGACGCAGCGTCGTCACCGCCGACGCTGGTGCGTCCCGCCAGCACAGTCTTGCCGGCGTCGTCGACCACGACCCAGTCGAGCGGCCGCGTCGCGTGATCGGCGACGATCGCAAGCTTGGGGTCTTCGGGACGGAAGCCGAGCTGGTTGATATTGATGACGGCGGCGGCGAGCAGAAGCGGGAAGGGCATCAGAGCATCCTGTTCGTAGCCAGCTGCGCGAGCGCGGTGGCATGAGGTGGCATGTGGGTCAGCGAGGTGGAGACGACGCGTTCGATCTGAGCGAGCCGCTTTGCCGCGATGGCGATCGGCAGCGCGTCGCAGATCGGGTCATGGCCGGTCACGGGTGCGTCCTGCCCGGTCAGCAGAGCAAGCCAGCTGACCTCGTTGAACAGCTCGTCCGCTTCGCGGAAGATGCGTCCGCCGGCGCGGAACAGGGCGAGCTTTTCGGCGAGCCCATCCGGAATCGGCGCCGCCGCGCGCTCGCGCCAGAAGGGTTCGGTTCGGGCATTGAGGTGATAATGCGCGACGAGGAAATCGCGGATCCGGACGAACTCGCCGGTCATCGTGCGGTTGTACCGGTCGACGATCGCCGGGGCAGGGGGACCGCCCGCCGGAAGCATTCGCAACAGATGCTGAAGCCCGCTCTGCACCAGATGAATGCTGGTTGATTCCAGTGGCTCCATGAACCCCGCCGCGAGACCGAGCGCGATGCAGTTCCCGTTCCAGAACCGGGTGCGGTGCCCGGTGGCGAAGCGGATCACGCGCGGGTCGGCCAGTGCCTTACCGTCCAGCCCGGCGAGCAGCGTCGCGGTTGCTTCGTCCTCGCTGGTGTGGCGGCTGGAGAAGACATGCCCGTTGCCGGTGCGATGCTGCAGCGGGATACGCCAGCGCCAGCCGGCGGGTTCCGCGATCGCCCGCGTGAGCGCGAGCGGCGCGGCGTCGGCGGCCGAAGGGACCGCGACCGCGCGGTCGCACGGCAACCACTGCGACCAATCGGTCCAGCCGGCCCGCAGCGCGCCCTCGATCAGCAGCGCGCGAAACCCGGTGCAGTCGAGGAACAGGTCGCCCTCGATACGGCTGCCATCGGCGAGATGGATTGCGGCAATTCCGGCGGGGCCACGCTCGACGCGGTCGACCCGGCCCTCGCGCCGGACGACGCCGTGTGCCTCGGCCTGCGCGCGCAGGAACGCGGCGTAGCGGCCTGCGTCGAAATGATAGGCATAGCCGATCCGCGACAGCGGTGAATCGCCGTTCGCGATCGGGCGCGAGAAGCGGCCGGCTTCGGCGGCGCGGGCCTCGAGCGAATAGGCGCCGAGCGCTTCGGCGGCCCCCGCCTGGCGGGCGCGCAGCCACTGCGCGGCGAACGGCACGCCGGCGATGTCGGTCCCGATCTGGCCGAACGGATGGACGTAGGATTCGCCCGGGCGCGTCCAGCCCTCGAAGCGGATCCCGAGCTTGTAACTGCCGCCGGTCGCGCGGAGGAAGGCGTCCTCGTCGATCCCGAGCATCGCGTGAAAGGTCCGGATCGGCGGGATCGTTGCCTCGCCGACGCCGATCGTGGCGATGTCGTCCGATTCCACCAGCGTCACACGCGTCCCGGCCGGGCCCAGCAGTCGGCCAAACGCGACCGCGGCCATCCAGCCTGCGGTACCACCGCCGACGATCACGACCGATCCGATCGCGGCGGTCATGCGCGCACCCGCGTAGGGCAAATGCGGGCGATGTACTCCTCGTGCCGGGGCATCCGCGACGCGGCATCGGCGAACATCGCGCGCAGCCGGTCGAACCGTGCATCGACCTCGCGCGCGTCGACTGCGTCGGCCAGTCGGTCCCACCCGTCGGGAACGATGCCCTGGCCCAGCAGCACCGCGACCCAGCTCGCCTCCGCGAACAGATCGTCCTCCCAGCGGAACAGCCGTCCGCGGCGACGCCACAAGGCGAGCTTCTCGCTCAGGCTGTCGGGGATCGCCCGCGCACGCGTCTCGCGCCAGAACGGCGAATCATCGCGGCGCGTCGCATGGTAATGGAGGATGAGGAAGTCGCGGACCTGGTCGAATTGAGTCGCTGCCAGCCGATTATAGGTGTCGATTTCGACCGGCGAGAAGCCCTGGTCGGGAAACAAGGCGAGCAGTTTCGAAATGCCGGTCTGGACCATGTGGATGCTGGTCGATTCGAGCGGTTCGGTAAAACCGGAAGCAAGGCCCAACGCGACGACGTTGCCGATCCACTGCTTCCGCCGACGTCCCGCAGTGAACCGCAGCAGGCGCGGTTCGGCGAGCGGGATGCCGTCGACCCCGGCGTGCAGCGTCGCCGCGGCCTCGTCGTCCGAACAATGCGCGCTGCTGTAGACATAGCCGTTGCCGGTGCGGTGCTGCAGCGGGATGCGCCATTGCCAGCCGGCCGCGCGCGCGGTCGAGCGGGTATAGGGGGTGATCGCCGCGCCGGCGTTCGCGGTCGGCATCGCGACGGCCCGATCGCAGGGCAGCCAGTGCGTCCAGTCCTCATAGCCCGCGCCCAGCGTCTGCTCGATCAGCAGGCCGCGGAACCCCGAACAGTCGAGGAACAGGTCGCCTTCGATGACGCGGTCGCCGGCCAGCGTGACGTGGCGGACATGGCCGGTCTCGCCGTCGAGCGCCACATCGACGACGTCGCCTTCAACGCGCACGACACCGTCGCGCTCGGCGCGGCCGCGCAGGAAGCGTGCATAAAGGCCCGCGTCGAAATGATAGGCGTGCGCCATCTGCGACAGCACCGACGCCGGGTCGGGTGAGGGGGGCATGAACCGTCCCGCGCGCGCGGCGACCGCGCACAGCGAATAGGCCTCGATATCCTCGACGATCCCGGCGGCGCGGCGGCGACGCCAATATTGGTGGAAGCGCACACCCTCGATATCGAAACCGAAGCCGCCAAAGGGATGCAGATAGCGCTCGCCAAGCGCGCCCCAGTCGACGAATTCGATCCCGAGCTTGAAGCTCCCCGCGGTCGCGGCAAGGAATTCCGCTTCGTCGATCCCCAGCATCGCGTTGAAGCCGCGGATCGGCGGGATCGTCGCTTCACCGACGCCGACGGTGCCGATCGCGTCGGACTCGATCAGGGTGATGCTCGCCCCGGTCGGGATCAGCCGGGCAAGCGCGGCCGCCGCCATCCAGCCGGCCGTGCCGCCGCCGACGATGACGATGCGGCGGACGGGGGCGCCGATCGTCATGCCCGCG
This sequence comes from Sphingomonas sp. Leaf30, assembly GCF_001422525.1. NCBI lineage: Bacteria > Pseudomonadati > Pseudomonadota > Alphaproteobacteria > Sphingomonadales > Sphingomonadaceae > Sphingomonas > Sphingomonas sp. Leaf30. Next base: position 861,826 of record NZ_LMKZ01000001.1, read on the forward strand.
CCCGCAACGCGGCCATCGCCTGCGCATAAGGGGGAAGCGCGCGGACCTGCGCGATGACCCGCGCGCGCTGCTCGGCCAGATACCGCTCGATCGCCGCCACCGGCACTATGTCCGCGCGCGCATCGTAGCGGCGCGGCATCAGGCCCATCGCGTCGAACATCACCGCCCAATCCTCCTCCTCGAACACTTCGTCGTCATACATCGGCAACCGCCCGCGCGCCGCGAACAGAGCGTATTTGGCGGCGAGTGGTCCGGGCAGCGACGCGGCGCGGCGGTCGTCCCACATCGCGCCGGCGCGACCGGCCACGGCATAGTGCGCGATCAGGAAGTCGCGCGCGCCCTGTAACGCCCCGGCCGCAGTGCGGTTGAAGGCGGCGGCTTCGACGGGTGCCTGCGGTCCGGCGGGCCAGAGCTGGATCAACTGCGAGAGCGACCGCAGCAGCAGCGTCAGTGCGGTGGGGTGCAGCGGTTCGAGCAGGCCCGCAGCGGCGCCCAGCGCGACGCAATTGCCCCGCCATGCCTCGACGCGCCGCGCCGCGTGGAACGGCTTGCCGGTGCCGCCGCCGCTGCACGTCAGTCGTACATCCGCGCCGTCGAGCGGCCAGGTCGCCGTCCAGCCCGCGTCCTGCGCATCGACCTGCGTATAGGGCGGGGGGGCGCCCTGCGCGGGCACCGTCTCGGCATGCGTCCGGTCGCAGGGCAACCAGCTGGACCAGTCCTCGGACGCGGGGCTGGTACGGCTGGCGATGCGCGCGTCGGTTCCCGAACAGTCGAGGACGAGCCAGGGTTCGATCCCGGTACCGTCCCCAAGAGTCAGCCTCTCGACGATGCCGTTCGCTGCGATCTCGGCATCGACGAAGTCCGCGGACGCGCGTTCGGCCCCCGCCCGCAGCGCCGCCCCGCGCAACAGCGCTTCATAGGGCGCGACGGGCAGATGCAGCGCATGCGCGATCGGCGCCCCGGGTGCGAACCGGCCCGCCTGTGCGGCGACCGCGGACAGCGCATGATCGGCCAGCCGGACCGGGTGCCCCGCCGCGCGCAGCCGTCCGGCGAGCTGGTGAAACGCGATGCCCTCGAGCGGCGCACCGGTCTCGCCATAGGACAGGAACGCCGCCGCGCCGTCGCCCCGCCAGCCACCGAACGCGACGCCCAGCGCATGGCCACCGCCCGTCATCCGGACCAGCGTCGCCGCATCGAGACCGAGATCCGCATGGAAGCCCGCGAGCGCCGGCGGCACCGCGATCACCGGCGCGAAATCGCCCAGGCCATCGCCGCCGTTGCCGTCGTCGATCACCACCACGCGGTAGGATTCGCGTGGCAAGCGCCGTGCAAGCGCGGCCGCGGCGATCCAGCCACACAGGTTCGCGCCCAGCACGGCGACCGTGGCTGTCACGCGGCAGCCCCGATCCGTGCAAGATAGTCCGCATGCGTCGGCATCCCCTCGGCGGTGCGGCGGCAGGCGTCGACGACCGCCGCGACGCGCGCGCGCGCGTCCGCGACGGGTAGTGCGGCAACGAGGGGGTGGATGCGTTCGGGCATGATTCGCTGGCCATAATAGACCGCGAGCCAGCTTGCGGGCAGGAACATGCCCTCGCGATACTGTTCGACGATGCCCCGATCGCGAAAGGCGGCGATCTTCCCGGCCAGCGAGGGGGGCAGCTCCATCGTCCGCATGTGGCGCCAGAACGGCGTGTCGTCACGCTCGGTCGCGCAATAATGCAGAACCAGGAAGTCACGGACGCGATCATATTCCAGCGCCATCGCGCGGTTGAATTCCGCGGCATCCGCGGGGTCTAGCACGGGGTCGTTCGGAAACAGCTCGATCAGCTTGCCGATGGCCAGCTGGATGAGGTGGATGCTGGTCGATTCAAGTGGCTCGAGGAACCCGGCGGAAAGGCCGATCGCCACGCAATTGTCGATCCACTGGCGGTGCCGACGTCCGGTGCGGAATCGCAGCATCCGCGGCTCGGCCAGCGGCTCGCCCTCGAGATTGTCGAGCAGCACCGCGCGCGCGCGGTCCGGATCGGTGAAGCGGGTCGAGAAGACATGACCATTCCCGGTACGATGCTGCAGCGGGATCCGCCATTGCCAGCCGGCGTCGCGTGCGGTGGCGCGGGTATAGGGGACGAGGGGGCCGGTGTTCGCCGTCGGGACCGCCCAGGCCGCGTCGCAGGGCAGCCAGTGCGCCCAATCCTCGTGTCCCGCCTTCAGGGCGCCTTCGATCAGCAAGGCGCGGAACCCTGAACAGTCGACGAACAGATCACCCTCGATCCGCTGCCCGTCCGCCAGGCGAAGCGCCGCGATACCGCTCGGGCCCCGTTCGACGTGCTCGACGCGACCCTCGATCCGCGTCACGCCGCGGGCTTCGGCATAGTCGCGCAGATACGCGGCATAGAGCCCGGCATCGAACTGATACGCATAGGAATAGGTCGACCCGACCGATCGCGGATCGTCGAGCGGCGGCGTGAACCGCCCGGCACGCGCGGCGACGATCGGGAGCGAGCAGGCGGCGAGCGCGGGCGTCTCATCCGGCTTGTCCCGGGTCGCGTGGAGCCAATGCTGATGGAATGGCAGCCCGTCGATGTCATGGCCGAAATCGCCGAACGGATGGATGTAGCTGTCACCGATCCGACCCCAATCGCAGAACTCGATGCCCAGCTTGAACGTCGCCTTGGTACGCCGGACGAAATCGGCTTCGTCGATACCCAGTCTTTGATTGAAGAACCGGATGTGAGGCACCGTGGCCTCGCCGACACCGACGGTGCCGATCTCCTCGGACTCGACCAGCGTGATGTCGGCCAGCCGTGCCGCGGACGGCGTACCGGTCGTGAGACCGAGCGTCGCCGCGGTCATCCAGCCTGCGGTACCGCCACCAACGATAACGATGCGTAGCCGAGCACGTTCGTCCAATTCCACCCCCCCGACTATGTTGCAATCATGCAACAAGCCTAGCAATTCACTAAAAAACCGTCCGATTCAGTCTAGGCCGAACTCATCGCTCTCGCTACCAAACATTGTAAGAAAAAAGCGCTTACAAATGATAGCGCTAACACAATGAGGGGATGCCGGGAGTCATGGCCAAGTTCGAGATCACACGCGCCGCGCGTCGCGGGAACCTCCTCAAAGGTGGTGCCTCCCTGCTTGCGCTGTGCCTGGCCGCCGCGCCAAACGGCGCTCTGGCCCAGCAAGCCGATGCCGCCGCCGGCCAACCTACGCAGACGCCGAACGCAGCAGTGCGTACCGCATCTTCTGATCGCGCTGCGGTAACTGTGGCCGGGGCGCCCCAGGCGGGCGCGGCACAGCCCTCCGCCAACGGGCAGGTGCCCTCGGGCGGTGCCGAAGTGACGCAGGCCGAGCAGTCGACCGCGACGCCGCAGGATGAGGCCGCCGATCAGGACATCGTCGTCACCGGCATCCGCCAGAGCCTGAAAAGTGCGCAGGCGATCAAGCGCAATTCCGAAGTCGTGGGCGATTCAATCTCGTCCGAAGACATCGGCGCGCTGCCCGACCGTTCGGTCACCGAAGCGCTGCAGCGCGTGCCTGGCGTGTCGATCAGCCGCTTCTCGGCCGGTGCCGATCCCGATCACTTCGCGACCGAAGGGTCGGGCGTCACCGTCCGCGGCCTCAGCTACACGCGCTCCGAGATCAACGGCCGCGATTCGTTCAGCGCGAACAACGGCCGCGGCCTGTCCTTCGCCGACGTGCCCGCCGAACTGCTTGGCGGCGTCGACGTGTTCAAGAGTCCGTCCGCCGACATGATCGAAGGCGGCATCGGCGGCTCGGTCAATCTGCGCACGCGCCTGCCGTTCGATTCCACCGGACTGGTGCTGGGCGGGACGCTCGAAAACAACTACGGCGATTTCGTCAAGAAGTCGGCACCGACGGTCTCGGTGCTCGGCAGCAACCGCTGGGAAACCGGCATCGGCGACTTCGGCATCCTTGCCAGCTTTGTGCGCTCGCAGGTCCGCAGCCGCGCCGACAGCGTGCAGATCTCGAACTGGGGCGAGCGCGTGATCGGCGCCGACGGGTCGCTGTTGCAGCCGGTCGACGCGACCACCGGCGTGGTCAACACCGGCCGCACCGTCTACGTGCCCCGTGGCGCTGCGATCCGCAGCCAGGAATTCAACCGCACGCGCTACGGCTATTCGGCCGCCGGCCAGTGGCGTAGCCCCGACAAGTCGATGACCGCGACCGCGCAGTTCCTGCGGACTGACTCGCGCGAGGCGTGGACCGAGAATTCGATCGAGGTCGCGACCGACAACGTGCTGGCGGCAGGCGATACGCAGCCCTTCCCCGGCACCAGCTTTGCCTATGACGACGATAACGTTTTCACCAGCGGGATCATCACCGGTCCGAACGGCTATCGCGCCGATCAGGATCCGGCGAACGGCGGCGATCAGCGTACGCCGAGCAACGGCCTGCAGAGCAACAACATCTCGCGCGGCAACCAGTCGCGCTTCCGCACCAACGACGCCAGCTTCAACCTGAAGTGGCAGGCGACGAACCGGCTCGGCATCAACCTGGACTACCAGCATGTCTGGTCGCAGGTGAAGGTCACCGACCTGACGGTCTGGGGCACGACCTTCCAGAATGCCGATATCCGGCTGGACGGGACCAACCCGGCCTATGTGAACTTCATCCCGGTGACGAACACGCCGAACAATTACCAGAACGCCGCGCACCCGAGCTATCTCGATGCGTATAACAACTTCTACCGTTCGGCGATGGACCATATCGAGGACAGCGAAGGCAACGAGGACGCTGCGCGCATCGACCTCGATTATTCCTTCCCGGAGGATAGCTGGCTGACCTCGGTCCGCGTCGGCTATCGCTTCGCCGATCGCCAGAATGAAGCGCGCTCGACCGGCTATAACTGGGGCGTGCTCAGCGAGATCTGGGGCGGCGGCAACAACCAGGACAATGCAGCGGCGCCGACCGGCCCGGGTGGTCCGGTCTGGTTCGATCGCCCGATCGACGGCAATCCCGTCACGCGCAATACGGGCAATCTCGGCCCGCAGCAGGCATTCCTCTACGACAACTTCTTCCGCGGCAAGGCGAACGATTCGTCGAACGGCGGGCGCGTGTTCGTGCCGGGGTCGTTCCTCCAGGATTATGGCGCGGCGACGCAGGCGATCAGCCAGATCGCGCAGGAATGGCGCAACTTCACGAGCAACCTGTCGGGCGCCAATGGCTGGGTGCCGCTGGCGAGCCGTGCCGGTGTCGTCGCCGGAACGCCGTTCCTGCCCGGTGAGATCAATCCGGTCAGCGAGCGCAACAACGCGGTCTATGCGATGGCGCGCTTTGGCAACGACCTGTCGAACGGCTGGAACCTGAGCGGCAATATCGGTGTGCGGTACACCAAGACGGATCGCGTCTCGTCGGGCTTCTTCGCCTTCCCGCAACAGTCGTTCAGCTGCGTCGCGCCGACCGACGGGCAGCCGGTCTCGCGGTTCTGCGCGCTGCCGCAAGCCGTACGTGACGCCGCCGCGGCGTTCCAGAACGGCAGCACGACACCCAACGACGCCAAGCTGAGCTACGACTATTTCCTGCCGAGCTTCAACGTGAAGCTGGCGATGGGCGGCGGTCTTCAATTCCGCGCGGCGTTCACCAAGAGCGTCGCTCCGCCGGATTTCGGGCTGACCCGGTCCTATTACAACATCAATCTGAACACGAGCGACCAGACGATCCTGTTCAATGGTGCGCCGGTCGCGACCTTCCAGGTCGGCAACCCGTTTCTGAAGCCGGTCCGTGCGGACAATTACGATGTGACCGCGGAATGGTATTTCTCGAATGTCGGCCAGCTCACGCTGTCGCTGTTCAAGAAGGACCTGTACGGCGTGCAGACCAACAGCCTGCAGCGTCAGAGCTTCACCAACAACGGCGCGACATTCGACGGGATCATCACGACCCCGCTGAACTCGACCGAGACGGGTCGCGTAAAGGGGTTCGAGGTCGGCTATCAGCAGACCTATGATTTCCTGCCGGGGTTCCTGAGCGGGTTCGGTCTCGCGGCCAATTTCACCTACGTGAAATCGTCGGGCGTGTCGCAGCAGAATCTCGACTCCGACGATCCCAACGTCACCGCGGGGATCATCTCCAACGTCGACACCAGCGGGTTGCCGTTGCAGGGGCTGTCGAAATACCAGTTCAACTTCGCGCCCTTCTATCAGCGTAACGGGCTCGAAGTGCGCGCCGCGTATAACTGGCGGTCCAAGAACCTGCTGACGATCCGCGACGTGATCGTGCCGAACTCGCCGGTCTACGCGGAGAAATACGGGCAGCTCGACGCCTCGATCTTCTACGCGGTGACGCCAGCGATCAAGATGGGGTTCCAGGGCGTCAACCTGACCAATTCGATCACGCGCACGTCATATGTGATCAACGATGATCTGCTGACGCGGCCGCGCAACTGGTTCATCGCGGATCGCCGCTTCACCTTCTCGATCCGCGCGTCGTTCAGATAAGCGCGAAAGGGTCGGCCGGTCCGGCCGACCCTTTCGATCCTTTTCCCGGTCTCCCCCCTGGGCGCCGCGCGACAATCGCGGCGCCCTTTTTTGTCCGGGCGTCAGGTGCGGGGCGGGGCGGCAGCAAGCGCGGCGGCGATCGCCATGTACATTGGTTTGGGCTTGAACGCGGCATCATAGGGGCAGGGGCGGCGGCGGGCCTTGTCCTTGCGCGGCTCGAACCCCTCGATCCAGCTATAGCGGTCGGTCATTCCCCACAGCAGCACGTCGCGAAGCTGCGGATAGGCGAGCATCACGTCGAGATAGCCGCGCGTGAAATCGGCCACCGCCTGATCGCGGACCGTGAAGTCGGCAGGGAGTGCGTTGTCGCGGACGTCGAGTTCGGTGATCACCAGGCCATAGCCCATCGCGGTGACCGCATCGAGGAAGCGGCGCCACTCGCCCTCGAGCCCTGCGATCGTCGCGCGCGCATCGATCCCCTGCGTGACCAGGTGAGACTGTACGCCCAGCGCATCGACCGGCACGCCGCGCGCCTTGAACCCTTCGAGCAGCTTGAGCACGCCGGCGCGGTGCGTGGCGTTGCCGGGTTCCCAGCTCATATAGTCGTTATAGACCAGCTGCGCGTGCGGCGCGACGCGGCGCGCGGTGTGGAAGGCGAGGTCCAGCGTTGCCTCGGGACTGCCCAGCGCGCGCGACAAAGCGGTCTGGTACAGGCTCGCATCCTTGGGATCGACCGCCTCGTTGACGACGTCATAGCTGCGGATCCGCGTGCCATAGCGACGGCATACCGTCGTGATATGGTCGACCAGCAGGTTTTCGGCGGCGCGCGCGGGGGTCGCGCCGAAATCATGCGCTTCTTCCCAGCGCGGCATCCATTTGGGCTGATGCCACAGCAGATTATGCCCGCGCACCGGCAGCGCGTTGGCATCCGCCCATGCCATCATCGCATCGAACCGGGTGAAGTCGAAGCTGGTCGCGCTCGGTCGCAACGCCTGCCACTTCATCTCGTTTTCGGCGACGAGCAGACCACAGTCGCGCTTGAGCAGGTCGGCATAGGCCGGGTTCGCGAACGAGCCCCGATCGGCACCGGCGGCACCCCATGCGAAACTCGACCCCATCCGCATCCCCTTGGCCGCGGCGATGCCGTGCAGGCCGGTCGGCGCAGGTGCGGCCGTTCCACGGGCGCCGGCCGATACGGCAAGACCCGTCAGCATCGCCAGCCCGGTGCGTCGCGTAATTTCCACAGCACATCCTCTCTTTTATGATAGCGCTAACGCTGGCGGTTTCTCCGCAACAGGTCAATCCCGAAGCCTCTGGTTTGGTACGCGAACTCCAGTGGCGCGCTAGAAGCCGACGCGAAGCGAGACGTCGACCACGCGGGGACGACCGAGGACCCATTGCTGGTTGTTGTAGGTGCTGATCGCATAGTCCCGGTCGAACAGGTTGTAGCCGTGGATGTCGACCGCGAGCCGTGGCGTCACTGCATAGGAGAGCGTGGCATCGACATTGGTGTAGCTGGGGACGCGGAAGCTGTTCGCATTGTCTGAATAGCGTCGTCCAACGTAGCGCAGCCCGGCGCGTGCCTGGAGCGCACGCGTCGCGTTCCAGCGCAGCCAGAGATTGGCGAGTGCCTCGGGCACGTCCGGCGGGGTATTGCCATCGAAGCGCGTGTCGCCGGAGACGAAGTCGTCGAACGTCGCGTCGAGCACGCTGCCGTTCGCATCGATCCCGACACCGTACGGCAGATCGAGCGACACCGCGGCCTCGATACCCCTGGCCGATCGCTGGCCGACCTGCTCGACCGGGCTCGCCGGGGTCAGCTGCGCCAGCAGGCGCTTCTTGACGATGCGGTAGGCGGCGAGGGTGGCGGTGCCGCGACCGTCGAGGAACACCGCCTTGGCGCCGACCTCGACCTGGTCGCCAACCGCGTTGCTGAACTGCACCTGCCCGGTCGAATAGGTCGTCAGCGTCCCCAGCGGGTCCACGCCGGTGGCATATTGCGCATAGAGCGACACCATCGGGATCGGATGATAGACGCTCCCGATCCGCCAGGTCAGATTGTGCAGCCGCTTGTCGAGCACGAACGTCTCGGTACCGGCGCCGCCCGGATAGTCGATCGACCAGCGGCGGATCGTGTCGCGCTCGTAGCGCACGCCACCGACGATCGAGATGTGCGTGCCGAGTTTCAGCCGGTCCTCGGCAAAGACCGCATATTCGGTCGTGCGCGTGCGATAGCGCGGTGCGATGCCTTGCGTGTCGATGATCAGACCGGGATCGAACGCGAAGGGATCGACGTCCGAAACCTGGGGATCAGACCCGAAATTGTGGGAATAGGTCAGTTTGATGAGGTTGACGTCGAAGCCCACGATAAGGTCGTTGCGGACGCCATCGGCGACGTCCGTCCTGAGCGTCACGCTGCCCTGATCGCCCCACTGCGTCTGGTCGTGGACGATCCCGGTCATGTCGGTGCGCAGGATGCCGCCCGGAGTGCCGGTGTTGCCGCTGCCGTTGGCGCAGACCCCGTCCGCAGCGATCCAGCAATAGGTTTCGAGATTGAGCCAGGAGCGTTTGGAGGTGAGGCGATAGGCCTGGTTGTTGACGGTGACCGCATTGCTTGGCGTCCAGTCGACCTGTAGGCTGGTGCGGTTGTCGCGGTACCGGATGACGCCGTCGCGGGTGTTGTAGTTGCGTTCCCGGATGCGGTCGTCGAGCCGTCCGTCGATCAGCGGCGTGCCGAAATAGCGCATCGGCTTCTGGTCGCCATAATCATTCCGCACGGTGACGACGAGCGTGTCGGTCGGTGCCCAGCGAAGCGTGCCCGACACGGCATGGCTGCGCGACTGGCCGCGATCGACATAGCCGTCCGATCGGCGATAGCTGCCGTCGATGCGGTAGGAGAGGCGCTCGGTGATCGGCCCCCCTGCGCCTGCCGCGAGATGGAAGCTGTCCTGCGAGCCATAGCCGATCTCGGCTTCCACTTGCGTCCGCTGCGTATCGGGTTTGCGCATCAGGACATTCACCGCGCCGCCCAGTGCGCCCTGGCCGTAGAGCACCGAGGCCGGGCCGCTCAGGAT
>NZ_LMKZ01000001.1:871475-871629 GCF_001422525.1 Sphingomonas sp. Leaf30
CTGTCCGACGATCAGGATGTCCTTGGTATCGGGATCCGGCAAGGATTGGGCGTGGACTTGTGCTGCGAAGACAGGCGACAGAATAGCCCCTGCGAGCGCGAGGCGAGACAATAGGAACGGCATTACGGTAATCCCCCGGGCGTCTGGCGAACCC
>NZ_LMKZ01000001.1:871761-959318 GCF_001422525.1 Sphingomonas sp. Leaf30
ATCACACGATGCACGGCCTTCCCAGGCCCTCATGACGAAACGTCTGGCCCAGTGGCTGCTCCTTCCTTTGCAGGAAGAAGCGAAATGCATCGCGCTCGCCGCTTACAGTTGCAGGGACAGCCTCGGCTTCAGGTGGCAAACCACCCTCACCGCGTTCCCTATTAAGCCCCTTTCGGGGCACCGACGCGATCATGCCGTCCTGCTCGGATCGAACAGGTCAGCGGTGCCGGTCTATCCCGGTCAGGATCGTTCGGCAATCGTCCGGCGAGCGGCGCGATGGCCGCTCGATCGTCCTGCTCGATTGCTGTGATCCAGAAGCTCCGTTTGGCGCGATGCGAGTCCTCGATCAGGAGGCGGCGGTGCCGCACGCTCTGTGCGGAAATGCCACGCTGATGGCATGCAGGATTAAGGGATCGAGATGAAGAACGTGAAGAGCCGTCAGGCCGTGACGGCGATGCTGCTGGCTGCGACATCGGCCGGTGCCATGATTCAGCCAGTCGCCGCGCAGACGGTGGCACCGGCCGAGACGCAGGCGGAAACCCGCATGACGACCGCGGCGGCCCCGTCCAGCGCCGGCAAGCCCGCGCTGGCGCAGGCCGGGGTTGCCGGCACCGTTGAAGCCAAGGGTGATTCAGCCAGTGTCGCCGCGCCGCAGATGACCCGCGACAATGGTGCGCCGATCGGCGAGAACCGCCACTCGAAGGCGGCGGGCGATCTTGGCCCCGTCCTGCTCGAGGACACGACGCTGATCGAGAAGCTCGCACGCTTCGACCGTGAGCGCGTGCCCGAGCGCGTCGTCCATGCCCGCGGAACCGGTGCCCACGGCGTGTTCACCGCGACCGCGGACATTTCGAGCATCACCAACGCATCCTTGTTCATGCCCGGCAAGCAGACGCCGGTGTTCGTCCGCTTCTCGACCGTGATCCACCCCTCGGGCAGCCCAGAGGGCATGCGGGATCCGCGCGGCTTTGCGACCAAATTCTATACCGATCAGGGCAATTGGGATCTGGTCGGCAACAACCTGCCGATCTTCTTCATCCGTGACGCGATCCAGTTCCCGGACATGATCCACGCGCTCAAGCCCTCGCCAGTGACGAACAAGCAGGACCCCAATCGCTTCTTCGACTTCTTCTCGGCCACGCCCGAGGCGACCAACATGCTCGCGCATGTCTATTCGAACCTCGGTACGCCGGCATCCTACCGGACGATGGACGGCAACGGCGTCCATGCCTTCAAGCTCGTGAATGCCAAGGGCGAAACGGTGTTCGCCAAGTTCCGCTGGATCAGCCGCCAGGGCGTGCGCAACCTGAACGGCGCGCAGGTGGCGACCGCGACCTGGAACTACCTGACCGACGATCTCTATGGCGAGATCGGCAAGGGCAACTTCCCCGTCTGGGACCTGATGGTGCAGACGATGTCGGCGTCGGCGTTCGCCAAGCTCGACTATAATCCGTTCGACGACACCAAGGAATGGCTGGGCGTGCCGTTCCGCAAGATCGGCGAGATGACGCTCAACAAGGTGCCGACCAACTTCTTCGACTATACCGAGCAGTCGGCGTTCGCGCCTGCCAACCTCGTGCCGGGGATCGAGGCGTCGCCGGACCGGATGCTGCAGGGTCGGCTGTTCTCCTATTCGGACACGCAGCGCTATCGCATCGGCGCCAATGCGATGCAGTTGCCGGTCAATCGTCCGCTCGCGAGCGTCGTCAACAATTACCAGGACGGCCAGCTCGACCACGCCAACCGCGCGTCCGACGTGAATTATTTCCCGGCGGCGACCGCGGCAAAGTCGACCGATGCCCGCTTCCGTGCCGCGCCCTATGGCATCGACGCGACCGTCGATGCGAAGCCAGTCGCCAAGACCAACAACTTCGCGCAGGCGGGCGAATTCTACCGGGCGCTGAAGCCGCAGGACAAGGCGGATCTGGTCACCAACTTGGCGGGTGATCTCAATGTCGTGACGTCGGCACGGACCAAGACGATCATGGTCAGCTATTTCTACCAGGCGGACAAGGACTTCGGCACGCGGCTGGCAACCGCGGTGAACGTGCCGATCGCCGACGTGTCGCGCGCGGTGGCGGACTATCGCGCCGCCAACCCGGGCCAGGGCGCCCGCTGATCCCGGGGCAGGAGGCGCGGCATGGCGCGCGCCTCCTGCCGTGGCAGACTTCAAGGAATCGAGACCGACGATGCTGACTTATCTTGCCGCAATACTCGCCGCGGCTGGCCCACAGGCCGCTGCGACCGAGCGACAGACGCCTCCTGCGGTCGCGGCCTTGCCATCACCCGAGCGTCGCCAGCAGCTGCTGTTCGAGGCGGCGCGGCTCGGCCGCACGGACATGATCGATCCGCTGCTCAAGGCCGGCGCCGACATCAATGCCTATGACGAGCGCGGTTTCACGCCCGTGATCCTGGCGGCGTATAACGGACAGCTTGCCACGGTCGACGCGCTGATCGGCAAGGGCGCCGACGCCTGCCGTCCGGATCGCGACCAGGGCAACAGCGCGCAGATGGGTGTCGCGTTCAAGGGCGAGGATGCGATCGCGGCGCGGCTGCTGAAGGCAGGGTGCGACGTGAACGCGCGCAATCATGCCGGGCAGACCGCGCTGATGATGGCATCGCTCTTCAATCGCCGGGCACAGGTCGAGCTGTTGCTGGCGGCGGGTGCGGACCGGACGATCCAGGATGCGGCGGGACGATCGGCAGGTTCGGTCGCGGCCGGGCAGGGCAACGCCGCGATGGCGGAACGCGTCAAGCGCTGACGCGACCTTGCTCGGGTGTTGCGCGCGCCACAGCGGGCCGTGTCGCTACCGTTCCGCATTGACGCGGCGCGGCATCCGGGGCCATCGCTTTGGCCATGACCAAGAGCAAGGGACGCACCGGCGCACACGCGCGCGCCAATATCCAGCCTGCGCCGACAGCCGCCGAGCTCGACGCAGCCAAGCACGAGGCCGTCCAGATCGAGGGGCGGCTCGCCGGCCTCGCGGCCGGGCATCCGTCGGTGAAGATCTGGAAGGCCCGCCTCCGGGCCGCGCAGGCGGTGATCGCTCGCGCGCCGCGCGACTGAGATGCTCATAGAGGTTCGGCCGGGTCTGGATCACGGCGCACTGATGATCACGATCACACCGTCAGCTCATATCAGTCCCGGGATTTACTCCGACAAGTGAAGCCGATAGCCTGTGTCTAAAGACGTGGCTGGGAGAGTGACATGGGTTGGACGCGTCGCGGTGCGCTAGGCGCAGGGATTGCGCTGGGAATGGTGCCGCCATTCGCCTTAGCGGCGGCGGGTGCACCCTCGGCGGCGACCCCCTTTCCGCTGTCGCAGGTGCGGTTGCGGCCGTCGATCTTCCTGACATCGGTGCAGGCGAACCAGCGCTATCTGCTGTCGCTCGATGCGAACCGTCTGCTGCACAATTTCCATGCCGGGGCAGGGTTGCCGACCAAGGGCGAAGTCTATGGCGGATGGGAGTCACGCGGGATCGCCGGGCATTCGCTCGGTCATTATCTCAGTGCGCTGTCGCTGGTCTATGCGCAGACGGGGGATCAGCAATTCCATGACCGCGCGGCCTATATCGTCGCCGAGCTCAAGGCGATCCAGTTGAAGCAGGGGGATGGCTATGCCGGCGGGACGACCGTCGAGCGCGACGGCAAGACCGTCGATGGCAAGGTCGTGTACGAGGAACTGCGCAAGCGGGAGATCCGGTCGACCGGGTTCAGCCTGAACGAAGGATGGGTGCCGCTGTACACCTATCACAAGGTCATGGCGGGCGTGCTCGACGCGCACCGGCATGCCGGACTTGCAGAGGGTCTGGCCGTGGCGATCGGGCTCGGGACCTATCTCGGCACGATCCTGGAAGGACTGAACGACGTCCAGGTCCAGGATATCCTGCGGACCGAGCATGGCGGGCTGACCGAATCCTATGCCGAGCTGCACACGCGAACCGGCAATCGCCGCTGGCTGACGCTCGCCGAACGGCTGCGGCATCACGCGATTGTCGACCCGCTCAGGGACGCGCGCGACGACCTCGCGGGGCATCACGCCAACACCCAGATCCCGAAGATCGTGGGGGAGGCGCGGTTGCATGAGCTGACCGGCAATACCGATCATGCCAGGGTCGCCCGGTCGTTCTGGACGATCGTGACGCGCGACCACAGCTATGTCATCGGCGGCAATTCGGACCACGAGCATTTCGGCGAGCCGCGCAAGCTTGCCCAGCGGCTCGACCAGCAGACGTGCGAGGCGTGCAACAGCTACAACATGCTGCGCCTGACCCGGCATCTCTATGGCTGGACCGGCGATGCGCGCTATTTCGACTTTTACGAGCGCGCGCATCTCAACCATATCATGAGTCAGCAGCACCCCGACACGGGGATGTTCACCTATTTCACTGCGCTGGCGCCGGGCATGGGGCGCGTGCATTCGAGCCCGACCGAGGATTTCTGGTGCTGTGTCGGGTCGGGCATGGAAAGCCATTCGAAGCATGGCGAGAGCATCTACTGGAAGCGCGGCGATGCGGTTGCGATCAACCTCTATTATGCCTCCACGCTGGATGCCCCCGAGGCGAAACTCGACATCGATACGCAATTCCCGCTCGGCGACACGGTGCGGATCGCGGTCAGGACGGCGCCGCGGACGTTGGCGCTCCGCGTGCCCGGCTGGTGCGCCGCGCCGCTGTTGCAGGTGAACGGCAGAACGGCTGGCGTGCGCGACGGCGCGTATCTGCTGCTGACCGGGCTGAAGGCGGGCGACCAGATCGCCTTGTCGCTGCCCATGCCGGTGCGCGTCCAAGCGATGCCCGACGATCCCAGGCTGATCGCGTTCCTCAGCGGCCCGCTGGTCCTGGCGGCCGATATGGGCGCGGGGGACCGTCGGTCGGACGGGCCGGACCCCGCGCTCGTCACCGACCGGGCGGAACCGGTGCTGGCGGCGGCGGGCGGGTTGCACCGGTATCGACTGGGCGGGCAGGGCAAGCCGCGCGACCTGACGCTGCGACCGTTTTTCGCGCAGCATGACAACCGCACCGCCGTCTATTTCCGCCGGTTCGGCACCGCCGAGTGGCCGACTGCGCAGCTCGCCTGGGCGCGTGCGTCGCAGGAGCGGGCGGAACTGGCCGCGCGGACGGTCGATGTGATCCGGCTGGGCGAGCAGCAGCCCGAGGTCGATCACGCGTTCGCCGACAGCGGCAACTCGGCGGCGGTTTCGCATGTCGCCGACCGTAGCCGCAACGTGAACGTCGGATATTTCGAATTCGACCTGGCGGTCGCGCCGGGGCCGCTGACGCTGCAGGTCGAATATGGCGGCGGGCAGCGCAACAAGGATTTTCGGATCTCGGTCGACGGTACGCCGTTGGCGCGCGAGCAGCTCACGGGTGACGCCACCGCCGCCCGCAACGTCCGGACCTATACGCTGCCGCCCGAAACCACGCGCGGCAAATCGCAAATCCGCGTCCGCTTCGACTCTGATACCTGGCAGGGGGTCGAGGTCTATACGGTGCGGACGATGCGATCCGAGACGATCTGACCGGTACGACGGAAATAGGTTTGGACGGTAAGGTCGGGGGATTTCCGGCTGGTCGGTTAGGTCCGCGAGCGGTATCGGGCCATCCCGCGGATCGTCGATCGGAGACATCATGAAGGTTGCGATCATTGGTGCAGGAATCACCGGCCTGAGCTGTGCGCTGCGCTTCCAGCAGGCCGGATATACGGTGACGCTGTTCGACAAGGGACGCGGGGCGGGTGGTCGGATGGCGACGCGGCGGGTCGAGACGCCCGGCGGCACGATCGCGTTCGACCATGGTGCGCAATATCTGACGATGCGCGACCCGGATTTCGTGGCGGCGATGCAGGGCTGGGCGGCGGCGGGCGTCGTCGCGCGCTGGCCCGCGGCGGGGCCCGATGCCTGGGTCGGGACGCCGGGGATGAACGCGATCGTCGGGCATCTCGCCGCGCAGGCGGACGTGCGCTGGAAAACTCAGGTCACCGGGCTGCGCAGGACGACGGCGGGATGGCAGGTCGATCCGGGCGACGCGGCGCTGTTCGACAGCGTCGTCGTCGCGATCCCTGCGGAACAGGCGGCGGTGTTGCTCGAGCCGCATGACGCGGCGATGGCGCGCGTCGCAGCGGACAGCCGGTCGGCACCGTGCTGGACGGCGATGTTCGCGTTCGAGACGCCGCTCGCGATTGCCGACGATGTGCTGAAGGATCGCGGCATCATCGGCTGGGCCGCATGCAACAGCGCCAAACCCGGACGCGATGGTCCGGAGGCGTGGGTCGTCCAGGCGACGCCAGACTGGTCTCGCGATCATCTGGAAGACGCGGCGGAGACTGTGGTCGACCAGCTACAGGCGGCGCTCGCCGCGCAGTGTGCCGACGCGCTGCCCGCGCCGATCGTCCGTGTCGGGCATCGCTGGCGCTATGCGCGCGCCGCGGCAGGTGAGTCCGGCTGTCTGTGGAATGCGGGCGAACGGATCGGGGCGGCGGGCGACTGGCTGCTGGCGCCGCGGATCGAGAGCGGCTGGCTATCCGGCCGACGCCTTGCCGAGCGGATGCTGGCGGACGCCTAACGGCGGATCCCGGCGCCACGCCCGGTCGTCATGCGGACCACGCATCGACGCGATCGGGCCATGGTCCGGCGCATGAAAATTGCCGCGAACCTTTGCGCGGCAGGCATTATCGGTTAACGGGGCCGCATGGCCACCCGTCTGCAGACCCTCTACGAAAAGATCTGGGCATCGCACGTCGTCGAACGGCGCGACGATGGCACCTGCTTGATCTATATCGATCGCCACCTCGTTCACGAGGTGACCAGCCCACAGGCGTTCGAAGGCCTGCGCGTCGCCGGACGGCGGGTGCGGCGCCCCGATCTGACGCTGGCGGTGCCCGACCACAATCTGCCGACGACCGCCCGCGTCGACGCCGCGGGCGTGCCGCTGCCGATCGCCGATCCCGAAAGCGCGCAGCAGCTCGACGCGTTGCGTCGCAACACGACCGAGTTCGGGATCGACTATATCGACGCGACCGCGGTGCAGCAGGGGATCGTCCATGTCGTCGGGCCGGAACTCGGCTTCACGCTGCCCGGCTCGACGCTGGTATGCGGCGACAGCCACACCTCGGCGCATGGTGCGCTCGGCGCGCTCGCCTTCGGGATCGGCACCAGCGAGGTCGAGCATGTTCTCGCCACGCAGACTTTGTTGCTGAGCCAGTCGAAGACGATGGAGGTCCGCGTCGACGGCACGCTGGGCTTCGGCGTCAGCCCCAAGGACGTGATCCTCGCGATCGTCGGGCGGCTCGGTGCTGCAGGCGGGACCGGTCATGTGATCGAATATACCGGCGACGTTATCCGCGCGATGTCGATCGAGGGGCGGCTGACCGTCGCCAACATGTCGATCGAGGCGGGGGCCCGGGCCGGCCTCGTTGCGCCGGACGAGACGACCTTCGCCTATATCAAGGGCCGGCCGATGGCGCCGAGTGGCGAGGCGTGGGAGCGCGCGCTGGCCTGGTGGCGGACGCTGCCGAGTGATGCGGCGGCGACCTATGACAAGACGGTCGTGCTGCAGGCGAGCGATATCGCACCGGGCCTGACCTGGGGCACCAGCCCCGAGGACGTCGTGCCGATCACCGGGCATGTCCCCGACCCGATGAGCTTTGCCGACCCCGCCAAGCAGGCGGCGGCGCGCAAGTCGCTCGACTATATGGGGCTGACGCCGGGTACCGCGATGCAGGACGTCGCGATCCAGCATGTCTTCATCGGCAGCTGCACGAACAGCCGGATCGAGGATCTGCGCGCGGCCGCGGCGATCGCGAACGGCCGACGGGTCGCCGATGGTGTCCGCGCGCTGGTGGTCCCCGGATCCGGCCTTGTGAAGCGTCAGGCTGAGGCCGAGGGGCTCGATCGGATCTTCACCGGCGCAGGCTTCGAATGGCGCGAGCCTGGCTGCTCGATGTGCCTGGCGATGAATCCGGACAAGGTGCCGCCGGGCGAGCGTTGCGCCTCGACGAGCAACCGCAATTTCGTCGGGCGGCAGGGGCCGGGTGCGCGCACGCATCTCGTCTCGCCCGCGATGGCGGCCGCGGCCGCGGTCACGGGCCGGCTGAGCGACGTGCGCGACCTGATGGGACATGAGTTATGAAGCGTGTGATGATGCTGTTGATGGCCGGCGCGGTGATGAGTGGCGTTGCAGCCTATATGGCGGCGGCGCGGACGCTGCCGGGCACCGGACGTGTCGCCCCCGCCGAGACCGGCCCGCGATGAAGCCCGTCTCGACGGTTTCGGGGCGCGCCTATCCCTGGGGGGCGAAGAACGTCGATACCGATGTGATCATCCCCGCGCATTGGCTGAAGACGATCACGCGGACGGGGCTCGGGCGCGGCGCGTTCGAGACGGTCCGCGCGCAGCCGGACAATGTGTTCGACGATCCGCGCTATGCCGGCGCGCCGATCCTGATCGCGGGCGACAATTTCGGCTGCGGGTCGAGCCGCGAGCATGCCGCCTGGGCGCTCGCCGACATGGGCATCGCCGCGGTGATCGCGCCGAGCTTCTCGGACATCTTCTCGGGTAACGCGTTCAAGAACGGCATCATCGCCGTCGTCCTGCCGCAGGATGCCATCGACCGGCTGATCGAGGTGGCGCGGACCGACAGCGTGACGATCGACCTCGAATCGATGACCGTCACCACCCCGTTCCAGGACCGCTTCGTCTTCGATCTCGATGCGTTTCGCCGGCAATGTCTGATCGAAGGGCTGGACGAGGTCGGGCTGACACTGGCAAGAGATACCGCGATTTCGAAATTCGAGGAGGCGGTGGCTGAACATCGCCCCTTTCTGGAGAGGGAAAGCGGTTATGCGGGCATTGCTGTCGAAGGCGTCGGGCGGACCTGAAACTCTGATCTTGTCGGAGCTGCCCGATCCGGTCGCCGCGCCGGGGCAGGTCGTGATCGCCGTCAAGGCCTGCGCGATCAACTTTCCCGACGTGCTGATCATCGAGGACAAATATCAGTTCAAGCCCGAACGCCCCTTTGCGCCCGGCGGCGAAATCGCGGGGATCGTCGCCGAGGTCGGTGATGGGGTCGAGGGCTGGGCGGTCGGCGACCGGGCGATCGCGATGCTCGGCCATGGCGGACTGTCCGAAAAGGTCGTCGCCGACCCGGCCAAGCTCTATCGCCTGCCCGAGGGGCGCGACTTTGCCGAGGGCGCTTCGCTGATCCTCACCTATGGCACGACGATCCATGCCTTGCTCGACCGCGGGCATCTGAAAGCGGGGCAGACGTTGCTCGTGCTGGGCGCGGCGGGCGGCGTCGGGCTGGCGGCGATCGAGCTTGGCAAGGCGTTCGGTGCGCGGGTCGTCGCTGCTGTCTCGTGCGAGGAGAAGGCGGCCGCCGCGCGTGCGGCGGGTGCCGACGAGACGATCGTCTATGCACGCGCGCCGTTCGACAAGGACCAGTCCAAGGCGCTGGCCGAGCAGTTCAAGGCAGCCGTCGGCAAGGCGGGTGCCGACGTGATCTACGATCCGGTCGGCGGGGACTATGCCGAGCCCGCGCTGCGCTCGATCGCCTGGGAGGGGCGGTATCTGGTGGTTGGCTTCCCCGCCGGTATCCCGCGGCTGCCGCTCAACCTGACTTTGCTCAAGAGCTGCGACGTGTGCGGTGTGTTCTGGGGTGCGTTCGCTGCCCGTGACCCGAAGGCCAACCAGGCGCATATCGAAACGCTGTTCGGGCTGTGGCGCGACGGCAAGATCGCGCCGCGGGTGACCGAGCGGTTCGCGCTGGAGGACGGTGGCAAGGCGATCGCGAAGATGGCCGCGCGCGCCGCGATCGGGAAGCTGGTCGTCGAACTGGGCTGATGATGTCTCTCGCGCCGTGCCGGTTCAAAGCAAGCGCGAGATCGTCATGACGATCGCCATCCACAGGATCGCGGATGCGGCCGCGCCGAGCGCCATGCCATGCGCGATCGAAGGGAAGCGACCGCGACCATGACCACCGGCACCGATCGGCGGCGCTGCGGGGTGCCGCGATACGGCGGTGTCGGACGGCGGCGAGACGCTCCTTGGATGGCGGCCAGTCATTCTACTCTCCATGCCCGTGCCCTGTGTCACGTGACTGTCTTATAGATGATGGATGTGCCGGCATTGTTCCAGAGCCGCACCAAATTATTGCGGAGCCGCGGACCGCTTCCTATCTGCTACGCTCGACACGCCGGAGGGAACACGTGCGCCATGACGACTTTTGACGATCGCGAGCGATCATTCGAGGCAAAATTTGCCCGCGACGATGAACTCGCATTCCGTGTCACGGCGCGGCGCAATCGGCTGCTGGGGCAATGGGCCGCGGCCGAGATGCGGCTGACCCGCGAGGAGGGTGACGCCTATGCGACGGCCTTGGTTCACGCCGATCTCGAAGGCGGGGGCGACGACGATGTCGTCCGCAAGCTGGTCGGCGACATGACTGCCGCGGGTCTCGACCATGACGAGGCGACGGTGCGCCGTGCGCTGGCGACGCAGATGATCGAGGCGCGTCGCCAATTGATGGAGGCCCAGTAATCCAATGCCGATGACCGCCGACGATATCCGCACGATGATTCGCGATGCCATTCCCGATGCCGAGGTCGAGATCACCGACCTGGCCGGGGACGGCGATCATTATGCCGCGCGCGTGACGAGCGCGAGTTTTGCGGGGCTGAGCCGGGTGAAGCAGCACAAGAGCGTTTACGACGCGCTGGGGGGCCGCATGGGCGGCGTCCTCCATGCGCTGCAACTTACCACCGTGATTGCATAAGGACGACGACATGACTGACGACACGCACGCGCGCATCGATGCGCTGGTGAAGGCCAACCCCGTGGTACTCTTCATGAAGGGCAGCCCGCTGTTCCCGCAATGCGGGTTTTCGAGCCGCGCGATCGCGATCCTCAACCATCTCGAGGTCGAGTTCGAAAGCGTCGACGTGCTGCAGGACCAGGGCATCCGCCAGGGCATCAAGGCCTATTCGGACTGGCCGACGATCCCGCAGCTCTATGTCGACGGCGAATTCCTCGGCGGATCGGACATCATGATGGAGATGTACGAGAGTGGCGAACTGAAGCAGGTCCTGGACGCGCAGAAGGCGGCAGGCTGAGTATTTGACGAGGCTCTGGATCGCGCGGGGGTATCTGGCCGCCGCTCGGTCAGGGCTTGAAGGGTACCGGGTGAGGGTGGACCGGTGCGAGACCTGAATGACAGCGACCCGTCCACCCTGCATAAGCGCTGAACGCTCGGTAACGCATGGGACGGTGCAGGCTATGTGCCAGTTCGCCCGACTTGCAGACTTTCGCCGGTCTCGGTGGTTAATCGGCCGCAGCGCCAACCGCTGATCGTAAAGAAACCCGACATAGACGGTCATCGGCGTCGATCGCGAGACCGTAAGAAACTGACATTGACTACGACCGTAAACGAGCTGATTACAAGCGTAGTCAGTAAGGAGTGAGTCGTGGCCGAACGGATCAGTGATGCCGAGCACAGCGTCATGGAGGTGCTGTGGGACGAATCCCCGCTGAGCGCGCAGGATGTTGCCGAACGTGTCGACCCGGCGCGCGGCTGGAGTGCCAACACGGTCAAGACCCTGCTCGGGCGGCTGATCGCGAAATCGGCGATCACGCATGAGGAGGATGGCCGGCGTTACCTCTATCGTCCGACCGTCGCGCGCGGTGATTATGTCGCGGGCGAATCGCGGCGGCTGATGGACCGGCTGTTCGGCGGCAGGCTGACGCCGCTGGTCGCGCATCTCGCCGAACGCGACGAACTGACCGCTGAGGACATTGCCGAGATCGAGGCGTTGCTGAAGGATCTCAAGGCATGAGCGCGGGGCCAATCCTTTCCGGGGGGATCGGAGACGGCCCCGCCGCCGCCCTCCAGTCGATCGATACGGCCGCGCTCGCGGGCTGGGCGAGCGACGCGCTGATCGCATCGACGCTGCTGATGCTCGTCGTGCTGCTGGTCCGCGCGCCGGTGCGCCGCACCTTCGGGGCGCAGGTCGCCTATGCGCTCTGGGCGCTGCCCGTGTTGCGGCTCGTGCTGCCGTCGATGCCCGAGACGTGGCACGCGGCGGCGACGCCCATTACGCGCGCTGGCGAGACGATCAGCGTCTACATGATCGCGCCCGCTGCAACGGCCGCGACGACGGGGGCAATGATGGCTGCGGCGACACCGGATGTGGTGGAACCGTCGTTCGGCGCTGTTGTTGCGGGAGTGTTCGGGGGCGGGCTCGGCAGCGCGCTGGGGGCCGCATGGGCGGTCGGGGCGCTTGCGCTGCTCGTCTGGCATCTGCTTCAGCATCGACGGTTCTGCCGGCGGATGCTCGACAGCGCGGACCGGCTCGACGACCGCGACGGGGTGCGCGTGATCGCCACCGCGGCGGCGCCGGGTCCGCTCGCCTTCGGTCTCGTCCGCCGCTACGTCGCGTTTCCGCGTGATTTCGCGGATCGCTATGACGCGGACGAGTGCGAATTGGCGCTGGCACACGAGATTGGCCATCACCAGCGTGGCGACCTGTTCGCCAACTGGGTGGCGCTGGTCGTGCTTGCGCTTCACTGGTTCAACCCGGTCGCCTGGCATGCGTTTCGTCGGTTCCGCGCGGACCAAGAGCTTGCCAACGACGCACGCGTGCTCGCCGGCCGGTCCGCGGTCGACCGCCACATCTATGCCTGCGCGATCGTCAAGGCGGCGCATGGCGGCGCGGTCTCGGCCGCGTGTCACCTCCACACCATCACCGATCTGAAAGGGAGATTGCGCATGTTGACGACTTCTCGGATTTCACGCGGCCGGATCGCGACGGGGGCGGCCTCGGTCGGCCTGCTGGTCGCGACGGGGCTGGCACTGACCGCTTCGGGCACCAAGGCCGCCACGGCGATCCGTGCCGGTGTCGAGGAACGCGTGGCGCCGGTCGCCCCGGCGGCGCCCCTGCCACCTCTGCCACCTCTGCCATCCATGCCAGTCTTGACCCCGGTCGCACCTGTCGCGCCCGCTGCGCCGCTTACCGCACGCCCCGCCGACGCGCGTCAGGTCACGACGATCGTCACGCGCGACGGCAAGACCGTCAGCACGCGGGTCATCCGTGCGAAGCCGGGCAGCACGATCGTCGCGTCGGGGATGGTACCCGAGGTGACCGAACGCACCTGCGTCGATGGCAAGGACGGGCCGGGCAAGCACTATGTGATTGACCGGACCGAAGGCGGCGTGCGCAAGATGGTCATCTGCACCAATCGCATCGAACAGGCCGCCGCCGACGCCGCGACCGCCGCAATCAACAGCCGTGAGATCGAGGCGAGCGCCTACGCCTCCGCACTCGCCAGTCTGAAAATCGCGCGGGCGTCGATCGAGAAGAACGCCGACATGACCGCCGCGCAACGCCGCGAGGCGCTTGCGGGTATCGACGAGGGTCTGGCCGAGGTCCAGGCCGACATGGCCAAGCGGGATTGAGCTGCATTCTGGGGTAGGGGCGGTGCCTGCGGCCCTGGACTCTGACTTTCGTCCTGATGACGGGATCGGGGTGGTATCACAGGGTCGGGCGGCGGGGTCTCGGGTTCGGGTCTTGCCATGCGCGCCGCCAGCCGCCATTTCGGGGGCATGGCTGAGCATCCGACCGGCATCCCGATCCAGCTCGAGCCGCTCGTCGTCCGCGTGCTCGCGCCGAACGCGTCGCCCTATACCTTCACCGGCACACAGACGCATATCGTCGGGACGACCGCGCTGGCGGTGATCGATCCCGGGCCCGACGATCCCGCGCATCTCGATGCCTTGCTCCGCGTGATCGATGGCCGTCCCGTCGCCGCGATCGTCGTCACGCATCATCACCGCGACCATAGTCCGGCGACGCGCCCGTTGCAGGCCGCGACCGGCGCTGCGATCGTCGGCGCCGCCGCGTTCGCGCCCAGTGTCGCGGCCAATAGTTCGTTCGACGCGCTCTATGCACCCGATCGTGTGCTGGCGGACGGTGAGACGGTCGGCGCGGCGGGCTGGACGCTCGAGGCGATCGCGACGCCGGGCCACACGTCGAACCATCTCGCCTTCGCCTTGCGCGAGAGCGGGGCGCTGTTCTCGGGCGATCACGTCATGGGCTGGTCGACCAGCGTCGTCGTGCCGCCCGATGGCGACATGACCGACTATATGGCGAGCCTCGAGCGGCTGCTGGGACGCGACGACCGTGTCTATTATCCAGGGCATGGCGAGGCGATCGAGCGGCCGCAGCGGCTGGTGCGCGGGATGCTCGGCCACCGCAAGCAGCGCGAGGGGCAGATCCTCCGTCTGCTGCGCGAGGCGCCGCGGGGTGTCGCGGCGCTGGTCGAGCGCATGTATGTCGGGCTCGATCCGCGGCTGGTGCCGGGGGCGGAGGGATCGGTGCTGGCGCATCTGTATGATCTGCGCGGTCGCGGGCTGGTCGGCGAGACGGAAGGGGATGGTGCATGGCGGATGGCGTGAACGAGGACAGCCGCAGCACGGACACTGCGCGGCGTGGCGGGGTCGGCTCGTTCCTGGCCAAGGCGGCGGGGGTGCTGGTGCTGCTCGCGCTGGCCGCACTGATCGCGCTGTGGGGCGTGCAGCGGTACGTGCAGAGCCGCCTGGCGCCCGACCCGACGACGATCGCTAGCGCGAGCCTGGAGGGGCTGCGCGAACAGAATCGGCTGTCGACCTTTGCCGCCAGGTTCGTCGCGGTGGTGACGTCGCGCCAGTCGCAACTGGGTTTCACCACCGAGAAGACGCTGATCATGCCGGGGATGGTCCGCTATGAGGTCGATCTCGGCAAGCTGTCGCAGCGCGACGTCGCCTGGGATGCCGCGACACGGACGCTCGCGGTACGATTGCCGCCGGTCGAGGTGGAGGGGCCACAGATCGACCTCAACGCGCTGCGCGAATATGGTTCGGGCGGCGTACTGGCGACGTTGACCGACGCGGAGAAGCGGCTCGACACCGCCAACCGGCGCGCGGGCCAGATCGAACTGGTCCGCCAGGCGCGCGAGCCCGCGATGATCCGGCTGGCGCGCGACGCGACGCGGCGGGCGGTCGAGCGTAGCTTCGCGATGCCGCTGCGCGCCGCAGGGGTGGATGCGACCGTCAACGTGCGCTTCGCCGACGAGGCGCAGGCGTCAACCGAGCGATGGGATACGTCGCGTTCGCTGCAGGACGTGCTAGGGAACCGCAACTAAACCGGGATACGACAATGGAACTCCACCAGAATTTTGCGGGTATCGACATTCGCGGCGAGATCGAGCGGCTCCGCAAGGAGAAGAACGCGATCATCCTCGCGCATTATTACCAGAAGCCCGAATTGCAGGACATTGCCGATTTCGTCGGCGACAGCCTCGACCTGTCGCGCAAGGCGGCGGCAACCGAGGCGGATGTCATCGCCTTCTGCGGCGTGCGGTTCATGGCGGAGACCGCCAAGATCCTGTCGCCCGACAAGATCGTCGTGCTGCCCGACATGGATGCCGGCTGCAGCCTCGAGGACAGCTGCCCCCCCGAACAGTTCGCCGCGTTTCGCGCCAAGCATCCCGATCACATCGCGCTGACGTACATCAACTGCTCGACCGAGGTGAAGGCGCTGTCCGACATCATCGTGACGTCGTCGTCGGCGGAGAAGATCCTGTCGCAGCTGCCCGCCGACCAGAAGATCATCTTCGGCCCCGACCGCAATCTCGGCGGCTATCTGGTCCGCAAGACCGGGCGCGAGATGCTGTTGTGGCCGGGCGTCTGCATCGTCCACGAGGCGTTCAGCGAAAGCGAGCTGCTCAAGCTCAAGGCCGCCAATCCGGGCGCGCCGATCGTCGCGCATCCCGAATGCCCGCCGATCATCCTCGACCATGCGGATTATATCGGGTCGACGCGCGGCATCCTCGACTATGCGATCGCGATGCCGGGCGACACGCTGATCGTCGCGACCGAGCCGCATATCATCCACCAGATGGAAAAGGCGTTGCCGAACAAGCGCTTCATCGGTGCGCCCGGCGCCGACGGTAACTGTAACTGCAATATCTGCCCGTACATGGCGCTCAACACGATGGAGAAGCTGTACGTTGCGCTGCGCGATCTGTCGCCGCGGATCGAGATCGAGGAGGGGCTGCGGCTCCAGGCGAAGAAGAGCCTCGATGCGATGCTGGCGATGGCCTCGGGCACGGTCGGGATGGGCGATCTCGGCCCGGCGCAGACGAGCGGGCTGCGTTCGTGAGCGCAGCGCTGGCGGGCTTCGACATTGATAGGTTCGTCGCTGCGACGCTGGCCGAGGATCTGGGGACGATCGGCGACATCACCTCTGCGGCGGTGATCCCCGCCGAGGCGCGCTTTGCCGGGGTGATGGACAGCCGCGACGCGATCACCGTCGCCGGTCTCGCCCTCGCCGATGCATTCTTCCGCGCGCTCGATCCCGAGGTCCGGATCGAGCATCTCGTTGAGGACGGTCAGGCGGTCGCCGCGGGTACCGAGCTGATGCGGATCGAGGGCCGCGCGCGTGCGATGCTGACCGCCGAGCGGTCTGCGCTGAACACCGTCCAGCACCTGTCGGGTGTGGCGACGATGACGCGGGCCTATGTTGATCGGATGCAGGGCACCGGCGCCATCCTGCTCGACACGCGCAAGACGATACCTGGGCTGCGCGTGCTCGAAAAATACGCGACCCGCATGGGCGGTGCGCAGAACCACCGCATGGGGCTGTGGGATGCGGCGATGATCAAGGACAATCATGTCGCGGTCGCCGGCGACGTTGGCGAAGCGGTGCGCCGGGCGAGGGATGCGGGCATCGCGCAGATCATCGTCGAGGTCGACCGTGTCGACCAGATCGAGCCCGCGCTGGCGGCGGGGGCGACGCACCTGCTGCTCGACAACATGCCGCCCGAGATTCTCCGCGGTGCGGTCGCGCTCGTCGATGGCCGCGTGCCGACCGAAGCATCGGGCGGCGTGTCGCTCGACACGATCCGCGCGATCGCCGAGAGCGGGGTCACCTATGTCTCGGTCGGACGGCTGACCCAGTCCGCGCCCGCCGCCGATATCGGGCTCGATTTCGCGACGCTTTAACTGGCGCGCGGGTAGAGACGCGGTATCGTGCCGCCACGACATGATCGCGAAGTGAACAGGGTGAAGATGCGTCCCAAATCCGTTGTATTGGCCGAATGGCTGTATCTCGCCTCGATCGGCTTGCTGATCGCGGTCAGCGTGCTGACCTGGGATGCCGCGGTTGCGCAGGGCGGCTTCGCACTGGCGGCAGGGGTGACGGCGTTCGGCGTCGGGCTGTCGCTGCTGCTGCTGATCCTGACGACGCGCAGGGGCAGCCGGGTTGCCCTGTGGCTGCTCGTCGCGCTGACGGTGCTCGGCGCCGCTGGGGTGATGCTGCAGGTCGCGACGGGGGTGCTCGCGACGGGGCTGATCGGGATGCTGACGATCGCGCAGCTCGTGCTGACGATCCTGCCGATCGTCCTGCTGTTCCGACCCCGCGCGCGAGCCTGGTTTGACGAGGTTGCGGACCGCCGCATCGACGACGATGCCGAAGAGGAGATCGAGGCATGACGCGGATGAACCGACTCGCGGGCATGATGATCGTCGCCGGGCTGTCGGCACCGGGTATCGCCGCGGCGCAGGCCTATAGCTGTTCGGCGCCCATGGGCGGCATCGACCGCGTCCGCCCCGACCTGCCGTCCGCGCGGGAGCCCGCGCGAATCCTGCCGATCGCGAGCTATACGCTCGCCGTCACCTGGGCCCCGCAATATTGCCGCGAGAAAGGCGACCAGCCGAGCGCCCGGTTTCAGTGCGGGGCGGGCAACCGGTTCGGCTTTACGCTCCACGGCCTGTGGCCCGACGGCGCGGGCAAGACCTGGCCGCAATATTGTCACGCGACCGCGATCGTCCCGCAGGCGGTGATCAAGCGCCAGCTCTGCACGACGCCGTCGGCGCAGCTGATCCAGCATGAATGGGCTAAGCACGGGACCTGCATGCCGGGCTATCAGCCCGCACGCTATTTCCGCCAGTCGAGCAGCCTCTACGCCAAGCTGCGCTATCCCGACATGGACACCCTGTCGCGAAGCCCGCTGACCGCCGGGCAGTTCGCTAGGGCGATGGCGAAGGCCAATCCCAGCCTTGACGCGGCGATGATGCGGGTCACGACGACCAAGCAGGGCTGGCTCGACGAACTCTGGATCTGTCTCGACACCGCCTTCCGCTACAAGCGCTGCCCCGCGCACGCAGGCGGGGTCACGCAGGGCACGCCCATCAGGATCTGGCGCGGCGAGGGCTGACCGGCACTCAGCCGGCCAGCGTGACGGTCGAGGGGTGGTGCTTGTCGAGGTGACGCTTGATGATCCGCAGGTTGCGCGTGTTCGATCGGAACATGAAATCCGCGGCGTCGCCTACGAACGGCACCAGCCCGAGCGCTGCGTCGAACCCGACATTGCCCATCATCCGGGCGAGCTGGAACTTCGACATGCCGAGGTTGCGCGCTTCCCAGACGAGCCAGCTCCCCATCAGCGCACCGATCAGGTCGCCGACGACGGGAATGAGCCCGACGATCGCGTCGAGCCCGATCGGGCGGTTGATCCCGGGAACCATGAACGCGCGTTCGAGGACCCGCTCCAGCGCCTCGACCCGGGCGCGGACCGAGGCCGGATCCTGACCGATCGCGAAGCTGCTGCTGGCCAGCGTGGCGGGATCGAAGCGGGTGGCATTGTTGGTCATGCGACTCACTTGGTGTCGGGGCGAAGCCTGTTCAACGGGTGCCACGCGCGGCTGTTCGGCTGCCATTGTTGCAGCCGCGTCGCGACCAGCGACCAGCGGAGCGGCCGTGCGAGCGGAATGAAGGGCACATCCTCGTTCAGCGCGGCATCGGCCGCCGCAATCCGCTGGCTGCGTTCGGTAAGCGTCGGTGCCGCACGCGCGGCGTCGAGTGCCGCCTGCGCGGGGGCGCTGCAGACGATGCAGGCGTTCGCCAGATACCAGCGCGCGCTGTCATAGGGCGCCACCAGATCGATCAGCCGCAGATCGGCGGGGGCGTCGATCGCGACGCGCTCGGGCAGGATACCGATCCGGAGCAGGGCGGCTGCGACATGCGCGTAGAGGATCGTCGCGCCGGATCCGGCGGGCAGCGCGATCCGCATCGCGATCGGCCCGCTCTGCGCCTGCTCGCGCCACGTCGCGACCCGTAACCGGGCACCCGCGCGGCGCTCGTCCTGGTTCAGCAGCGTCCATGACGGCACCTGCGGGAGCCCGGCGGAGTCGAGCGGTTCGGCGAGGATGCGGTCCGCCGCCTCCCAATTCGGGGCGATCGCCGCGGTCAGCGCGCTGCGATCGATCGCCTGCGAGATTGCCGCGCGGTTCGCTGCCTCGGCAAGGAAGCCCGTCCGCGAGACGATCGCGAGCCCGAACAACCCGACCGCGGGGTCGACCCGGATCGCGGCGGGGGCGATATCAGCCGTCGCGAGAAGTGGCCAGTCGGCGAAGCTGCCGCCGCTGACCAGGTCCGAGTCGCGATGCGCAAACCGCGCGATCGCCCGCGCGGCGCGCTCGCCGATCAGGCGGACGTCACGTTCGGGCTGCATCTCGAGCTGGTCTTCGGGGTCGGCGCGGTTGAGATCATAGACCGGGCGCAGCAACGGCGCGGCGCCGGGCTGGGCGATGCGGAATGGGCCGCTGCCGCCGGGCGGGCGCAGACGCAGCAGCGCGAGTTCGGGCTGTGCGAACAGCTTGAGCAGGTCGGGACGCGGCCGCGACAGCCGGACCTCGATCACCTGCGGCGTCATCACGACGATCTCGTCGACCGCGCTGAGAAAGGGGGCGAGCGGATTGCGCGATGCCGGCACGATCTGGCGTTTGAGCATCGCGACGATCTGGTCCGCGGTGATGCGGCTACCGTCGCTCCACGTGGCTTCGCGCAGGCGGAAAATATAGCTCATGCCATCATCGATGACGATCCAGCGTTCGGCCAGGCCGGGCTCGATCTGGCCTGCGGCATCGAACCGGACCAACCCCTGCGCCGTCGAATCGATCAGCAGGCGCGAGGGGAGGTCGATCGGGCCCCGGCGGGCATCCGCGGCAGCGGGCACCCCGCCGATCGCGCTGACGACGACCGCGCCCGAGTCGCGGCGCCGGTTGCAGGCCGCCGGTGCGAAGAGTAGCGCGGCGGCACAGGCAAGCGTGATGGTGCGGACGGCGGGACTCGAACCCGCACTCCAGGGGAGGGAGATTTTAAGTCTCCTGCGTCTACCGGTTTCGCCACGTCCGCACACGGGAGTCAGAAAGACGAGGTCGAGCGCAGGGTCAACCCATGTTGGACCCGCAGGCGCCGCTCAATCGACGTTAAGACGCGAGCGCATTTCCTTGCCGGGCTTGAAATAGGGGACGCGCTTGGCGTCGACGGCAACGACTTCGCCGGTCCGGGGATTGCGCCCGGTCCGCGCATCGCGCGCGCGCGTGGAAAATGCGCCGAAGCCGCGCAGTTCGACTCGGCCGTCGGCGGCCAGCCGCTTCGAGATCTCGTCGAAGAAACACGAGACGATCAATTCGACCTCGCGCGGCTCCAGGTCCGGATGCGCATCGGTCAGTTTTTGAACAAGCTCAGATCTGATCATGGTAACGAGCCCCCGCCCATATGTGATAATACTGATTTAGGTCAGTAATTGGGGCGATAGCACCAAATGAGTTTCAAGCCAAAAGCAAAAGGGACCGAAATGCATCGAGCATCCCGGTCCCAATTCGCTTACTTCTTTTCGGCTTCCGTGCGGGCCTTGAGAGCCTCGCCCAGAATGTTGCCGAGGGTCGCGCCGGAATCCGACGAACCATACTGAGCGACGGCCTGCTTCTCTTCGGAGATCTGCATCGCCTTGATCGAGAAGGTCGGCTTCTTCGAACGATCGAAGCCCGTCACCATCGCGTCGAACTTCTGGCCGACCTGGAAACGCTCTGGACGCTGCTCGTCGCGATCGCGACCCAGATCCGTGCGCTTGATGAAGCCGGTCGCGCCATCGTCGCCCTGCTGAACTTCGAGGCCCGCGTCGCGGACTTCGAGAACGGTGACCGTGACGATCGCGTTCTTGTTCAGCTTGTCGCCTGCTGCTGCGATGCCGCCGGCCGAAGGCCCGCCGCGCTCGAGCTGCTTCATGCCAAGCGAGATACGCTCCTTCTCAGCGTCGATGTCGAGCACGACGGCCTCGACGGTCTCACCCTTGCGATGCAGGTTGAGCGCGTCCTCGCCCGAAACGCCCCAGGCGATGTCGGACATGTGGACCATGCCGTCGACATCGTTGTCGAGGCCGATGAACAGACCGAATTCGGTCGCGTTCTTGACTTCGCCCTCAACGGTCGAGCCGATCGGATGCGCGGCAGCGAAGGCCTCCCAAGGATTGGCCTGAGCCTGCTTGAGGCCGAGCGAGATGCGGCGCTTCTCGGAATCGACTTCGAGGACCATGACGTCGACTTCCTGCGAGGTCGACACGATCTTGCCCGGATGGACGTTCTTCTTGGTCCAGGACATTTCCGACACGTGAACGAGGCCTTCGATGCCCGCTTCCAGCTCGACGAACGCACCATATTCGGTGATGTTCGTGACGCGGCCGGTGAGCTTTGCGCCGACCGGATACTTGACCATCGCGCCATCCCAGGGATCGCTCTCCAGCTGCTTCATGCCGAGGCTGATGCGCTGGGTGTCCTTGTTGATGCGGATGATCTGCACCTTGACGGTGTCGCCGATGTTCAGGACTTCGCTCGGGTGGCCGACGCGCTTGTAGCTGAGATCGGTGACGTGCAGCAGGCCATCGATGCCGCCGAGGTCAACGAACGCACCATAATCGGTGATGTTCTTGACGACGCCGTCGATGATCTGGCCCTCGGCAAGGCTCAGGATCAGGCCCGAACGCTGCTCTGCGCGCGTCTCTTCGAGAACGGCGCGACGCGACACGACGATGTTGCCGCGCTTGCGGTCCATCTTCAGGATCTGGAAGGGCTGGGGGATGTCCATCAGCGGGGTGACGTCGCGCACGGGGCGGATATCGACCTGCGAGCCCGGCAGGAACGCGACGGCGCCGTTCAGGTCGACGGTGAAGCCACCCTTCACGCGGCCGAAGATCACGCCCTCGACGCGGGTCGTCTTCGAGAATTCGGTTTCCAGCTTGTCCCATGCGGCTTCGCGGCGCGCACGGTCGCGGCTGAGCATCGCTTCGCCGTGGACGTTCTCGACGCGGTCGACATAGACTTCGACTTCGTCACCGACCTTCAGGTCAGCCTTTTGGCCCGGCGCTGCGAATTCGCGAAGCGGCACGCGGCCTTCCGACTTCAGACCGACGTCGATGACGGCCATGTCGTTCTCGATACCGGTCACGGTGCCATGCACCACGCGGCCCTCGAAGCTGTCGGCGTCGCCGAGCGTCTCGTTCAGCATCGCGGCGAAATCGTCGCGCGACGGCATTACCTGGGTTGCCATAGAATTCAGTAATCCTAGTCTGTTTCCGGCCAAGCGGTTGGATCCGCTGGTCTTGGCCTTCGTTGCCGCGACGACCGAACGCCGGCGCGGCATCCGGACGGCACGAGGCGCAGAGGACATAGACGCTGAATGCGAAAACGGCGCGTGAGACTCATAGGTCTCCGCGCCTTCCTCCACGAGCATCGCTCGCCGGACGCTCCTGTGTAGCGGAAACCCCGTCTCGGAGCAAGTTCGCCGCTGCAGCGTTAGGGGCGGCTCACAACAGGAGCGAAGATTTGAGCGAACGCGGCATTCTCGTGCTGGGCTGGATCGCCACGGCGACGGCGATCGTGATGTACCTGTCCTATATCGACCAGATCATGCTGAACCTGGCCGGGCAGAAGGGTTCGGTGGTCCAGCCGTTCGCGACGATGGTCAATTGCGGGCTGTGGGTGGCGTATGGCGTGCTGAAGCCGAAGCGCGACTGGCCGATCGCGGTGGCGAACTTCCCGGGGGTGGTGCTCGGCGCGATTACGCTGGCGACGGCTTTGTAAGGGGCCTCGTCTCCGCGCACCCTTGTTCTCCCGCGAAGGCGGGAGTCCAGTCTGGGTCTCCGCCTTCGCGGGAAAACACTGTTGGTACATAAAACCCCGACCCCAACCGCCACCACCCCGGCGAAGGCCGGGGCCCAGTTGGGGGACGTCGCTAACCGAGGGCAGCGCTCCGTTACTGCGACCTTTCCAACTGGGCCCCGGCCTCCGCCGGGGTGGTTTTCCCCTCTTGGTGAGCGAGGGGCCTAACCCGCAGCCTTCTTCGCCCGCTGCGCCTCGACCAGCGCCACCGCGCGCTGCACCGACGCTTCGATCGACAGGAAGCTCGTATCGAGCAACGCCGCGTCCGCCGCCATCACCAGCGGGGCGGTCGAACGGCCGGTGTCGCGGGCATCGCGCGCGCGAATGTCCGCCAGCACGCGGTCCTTGCTCGCCGTCCCGCCGCGCGCCTGCAGCTCGGCATGGCGCCGCTGCGCGCGGATATTGGGGGTCGCCTTCACAAACAGCTTGGCATCCGCATCCGGCGCGATCACCGTGCCGATATCGCGCCCGTCGAGAATTGCGCCACCCGCCTGCGCGGCAAACCGCTTCTGTCGCTGCATCAGCGCTGCACGGACCAGCGGGTGTGCGGACACGATCGAGGCCATCGCTCCGACATCGTCGTCGCGCAGCGCCGGGTCCGACATCACCGCATCGTCGAAGTCGCATGCGGCGACCGCATCGGCCTCCTGCTCGGGATCCAGCCCCATCCGCGCCACGTTCAGCGCGACCGCACGGTAAAGCAGGCCGGTATCGAGATAGGGGAGGCCGTAATGCTTCGCCAGGGCGCGCGCGATCGTGCCCTTGCCCGATGCCGCCGGACCGTCGACTGCGATGATCATCTTAATTCCCCTGGCCGGTCGCCCGACCCGTTAATTCGTCGAGCGACCGGAAGAACACGGGATAGCTCGTCGCCACCGGCGATATGTCGTCGATCGTGATCGGCTCGCGGGCGCCAAGTCCAGCCACCACCATGCTCATTGCGATGCGATGATCGAGTTTCGAGGCGACCCGAGCGCCCCCGCGAATCGCCGCCCCGCCCGAACCGGTGATCGCCATGCCGTCTTCGAATTCCTCGCACACCACGCCGCACGCCTCGAGCGCGATCCGCATCGTCGTGATGCGGTCCGATTCCTTCACCCGCAGCTCGTGCGCGCCCCTGGCGACGGTCGTGCCGGTCGCGAACGCCGCGGCTACGAACAGCACCGGATATTCGTCGATCATGCTCGGCGCGAGATCGGCCGGCACCTCGATCGCGGTCAGTGCGGCATGGCGGACGCGCAGATCGGCGACGGGCTCGCCGCCGACGGTCCGCGGATCGAGCTCGGTGATGTCCGCGCCCATCATGCGCAGCGCCGTGACGATGCCGATCCGCGTCGGGTTCAGCCCGACATTCCGCACGACGATGTCCGACCCCGGCACGATCGACGCCGCGACGAGCCAGAAGGCCGAGGACGACGGATCGCCCGGCACGACGATATCCTGCGGGGTCAGTTCCGCCTCGCCGGTGATCGCGATCACGCGGCCCGCCTCGGTCTCCTCGACGGTCAGCTTGGCGCCGAACCCGGTCAGCATCCGCTCGCTGTGATCGCGCGTCGCGACCGGCTCGATCACCGTGGTGATGCCGGGGGTGTTGAGCCCCGCCAGCAGGATCGCCGACTTCACTTGCGCCGACGCGACCGGCAGCGTGTAGCTGATCGGCACCGCGGGGCAGATTCCGCGCACCATCAGCGGCAGCTTGCCGCCGGGCGACGCGGTGATGTCCGCGCCCATCTGCGACAGCGGCTCGATCACGCGGCCCATTGGCCGGCCCGACAACGAGGCGTCGCCGGTGAAGGTGCAGGTAATCGGGTGGCTCGACACCAGCCCCATCAGCAGACGCGTCGAGGTGCCCGAATTGCCCATTTCGAGCGCGGTCTCGGGCTGGAGCAGCCCGCCGACACCGACGCCGTTGACGACCCAGATGCCGTCGTCCTGCCGCTCGATCGTCGCGCCCATCGCGCGCATAGCCGCCGCGGTGGCAAGCACGTCCTCGCCCTCGAGCAGGCCGGTGATCCGGCTGGTACCGACCGCGAGGCTCGCGAACATCAGCGCGCGGTGGCTGATCGACTTGTCGCCGGGAACCGCGATCGAACCGGTCAGCGGACCGCGCGCGACAACGTCCAGCGGTTGGGGGAGGGGGTGTGTCATGGGGCCGGGCTTTTGACAGTGGCCTTGCGCTATGGCAAGGCGCGCCCACTTTGCGGGGGCATCCCCCACAATCTATCCATTCGAAAGGTTCTATCGGCATGATCAAGCCGGAATGGGGCACGAAGCGTTCGTGTCCGAAATGCGCGACGCGTTTCTACGACCTCGAAAAGGCCGACCCCGTCACCTGCATCGAATGCGGGTATGCGTGGGAGCCCGAGCCGATCCTGAAGTCGAAGCAGCCGCTGCCGTTCGAGGTCGCCAAGCCCGACACCAAGAAGCCCGACGCGGATCTCGAGGGTGACGAGGAAGAAGATATCGCCTCGATCACCGGCGAGGACGAAGAGCCGTCCGCGGACGACGAAGTCGATCTGGGCGGCGACGACGACCTCGGCGTCGAGACGCCGCAGGACGAGCACGAGCGTTGAGATAAAGAAATTTGGCAGGCGGCGTTTACGCCGCTTGCCAACCCGGGCGGCTCCGGTTAGTGAGCCGCCTCCCAACGGGAATGGGGCCGTAGCTCAGCTGGGAGAGCGTTCGCATGGCATGCGAAAGGTCAGGGGTTCGATCCCCCTCGGCTCCACCATTCTCGTTGATACGCGACGCGGTCGCGGCCCCTTATTTGTGATGGATACCCCGCAGCGGGTCTTACCGCTGCCAACCCATCACGAGGCTCAATAGGTCGCCTGGAAGGTCTCGGTGGCGACGCTGAGACCATGGGTCAGGGCGTGGACGGACTCGAGCTGCTGGCCGATCCGCCGGGCCAGGCTGATGAAGCGCTGGTTGCGGATTTCCAGATGCTCGACGCTTTCTGTCATCGCGCGTGCGGTGAGCGCGGTTTCGTCGATCGCGGCGGTGATCGCGAGAATGCGCTCGTTCTGACTATGTGCCGTGTCGGTCACGATGACCGCGCGGGCCTGGATATCGGCGATGTCGTGCACGATCGCACGATTCGCCGCGACGACGTCGCGCGTCGCGATCTGCATCGCCGAGATCTGCGGCTCGATCCGCGCGACCGCATCGGACGTCTGCGTGGCAAGCGTCTTCACCTCGGCTGCGACCACCGCGAAGCCGCGCCCGGCCTCTCCGCTGCGCGCCGCCTCGATCGCGGCGTTGAGCGCGACCAGACCGGTCTGCCGGGCGACCGCGCGGATGATGTCGAGGATCGAGCCGATCGATCCGGCACGGTCCGACAGCCCTTGCGACAGGGCGACCGTCTCGTGCGCATGCGCCATCGCACCGCTGGCGGCGCTGCTGGTGTGGCGGACCTGGTCGACGACCGTGTCGATCATGCCCGCCATCATCGCCGAGGTCTGTGCGGCATCCTGCATTGCGGCGGTGGACTGCTGCGCGGCGACGACGACGTCGCCCAAATCGCGGACGATCAGTTCGAGTTCGGCTTCGCCCGCGCGGCCCATCGCCTGGCTCTCCGCCGCCGCGGCATCGGCTTCGGTGACGACGGTCGCGATCTCCTCGCGGAACCGTTCCGCCTGCGCGGCTTGCGCCGCGACGACGTCGGTTAGCCGTCGCTCGACCGTGACGTCGCGGTAGGTGATCACCGCGCAGTGCCCGGGCAGCGGGGCGAAGTTGATATGCAGAATCGTCCCGTCGCCGAAATGATGATCGATATCGACGCTTTCCTGCCGGGCCTGCCAGCGACGATGATTGTCGACCACCGTCGCGATCCGTGCCGCGGACCAGCCGACGGCGGTGCCGACGACGCTGAGAAAGCTCGCCATGTCCATGCCGATCATGACGCGGTCCGGGTCGAAGCGGAACAGCGCCGCCACGCGCGGATTGACCAGCGCGATCCGCTCCGCCGCGTCGAAGACCACGACGCCGTCGGCGACCGCGGTCATCGCAATCGCCAGCAAGACGTCGGGGGGCATCGATCCGGTGCCTGGCGCGGCTTCCACCGCTGGCAAGGGGCGGGGGATTACGGCATGTCGCGTCTGCATCACCGCGGACTAGCCCAAATGGTTCTAAATCCGTTACTTAACCCCGATCAGTTGCCCTTTGCGACGGGCGTCACCGTGTCGCGGGCGAGGTCCGCCGGGCGGTCAGGATGCGGATCGGCGCGGCGATCATCTGGCCCTTCATCACGCCTTCGCCCTTGGTCGGCGAGGTAGGCGCGGCAAGGATGCCGCGGACGATGTCCATGCCCTGGACGACGTGCCCGAACGCGGCAAAGCCCGTATTGTCGCCCGGCTTCTCGGGATGCGCGTCGAGGAAGGGGATGGCGCCAACGGTAATGAAGACATCGGCGCGCCCGGTCCCCGGCGCCAGCCGTGCGAGCGAAATCGTGCCGTCGGTGTGGAGCACGCCGGTCTTGCTGGTCGGCTCGTGCGCGATCGGCGGGAAGGCCCGCTTGGGATCGCCCTCGATCCCGCCCTGGATCAGTCCCGTATCCGGCCCCAGCCGCAGCGCGCGATAGAAGGTCGTGCCGTCGAGCTTGCGCGCGTCGACATAGCGCAGGAAATTTGCGGTGGTGATCGGCGCGCGCTCTTTCTCGAGTTCGAGGACGATCGGGCCGAGGCTGGTGGTCAGCGTCACGCCGATGGTCGCGGGGCG
The DNA here is from genome assembly GCF_001422525.1 of Sphingomonas sp. Leaf30. Lineage (NCBI taxonomy): Bacteria > Pseudomonadati > Pseudomonadota > Alphaproteobacteria > Sphingomonadales > Sphingomonadaceae > Sphingomonas > Sphingomonas sp. Leaf30. Next base: position 899,505 of record NZ_LMKZ01000001.1, read on the forward strand.
CGGAGTCGCAGCGGGCATTGCTGACGACGCATCGAGCGGCACGGGGACGGGCGCGGTGGCAGGGGCTGGCACCGGTGGCATGCCCTGCGCGGCGAGCGGGGCGCTTGCCATCAGGGTGGCGAGGACGGCGTATCGCAGCATGTCGAAACTCCTGAATTCTGTCCCATTCGCGGACGGGTTAAAACGGGACGATTTTGTCGCTGGTCGAAAAGGTAAACACCGCGTTAACCGGTCGCCATGACCCGACGCCTAGTCCTGACCAACGAAGCCGCGCGCCACCCGTTTCGACGGACGCTGCCCCCGCCCGTGATCGCAGCGCCGGGCGGGCGCGACGATCAGGACGTCAAGCTGTTCGTGTTGAGCTTCGCGGCCTTCTTCACCTGTTTCTACAGCTTCATTTTCTGATCACGGGCAGGCAGGTTTCTGCATCGTCGTCACAGGCGCGGTGCAGTTTCTGGGCGATCCAGGCGGATACCAGGCACATGCCGGCGACCAGGAACAGCAGGTCCTCGGGTGTGACGCCCGCCATCGTGATGCCGATGACCGCGATCGACCCGATCGTCATCGCGCCCGAATTGACGACGTTGTTCGCGGCCACCGTCCGCGCGGTCTGATCCTTTTCGACGGTCGTGGTGAGGAACGCGTAGAGCGGGACCACGAACATGCCGCCGGTGATCGCGATCATCATCAGCGTGCCGAGCACCGGCCAGGCGCGCGGCTGTGCGAGGAACCCGGCCCAGTCGTAGAAATGGCCGGGCGCCGCCGGCGTCCAGGTGCGTACCAGGACCGAGAAGATAAGGACGAATACGCCCATCGCGATCACCGAGGCGGGTGCGTAGCGCGCCGAGATCCGGCCTTTGAGCATCGTGTTGATCACCACCGAACCGATCGCGACGCCGATCGAGAACACCGCGATCACGAAGCTCGCGACCCGCTCGTCCGCGGTCAGCACGTTCTTGACCAAGGGCGGGAAGATCACGATCAGCACCGCGCCGATCGTCCAGAAGAAGCTGATCGCGCAGATCGCCAGGAACAGCCGCGGGATATGCATCGTCGCGCTGATCAGCCGCCACGACGCGGTGAACGGGTTGTAGTTGAGCACCAGCGGCGGGCCCTCGCGCGGTGCCGGCGGCACCTGGCGACCCGCGAACCAGCCGATCACCGCGATAGCCAGCACCGCGATCGCCGCGCGCTCGATATGATCGGTCATGAACCCGGCGGTGATCGTCCCCATCAGGATTGCCAGATAGGTACCGGCCTCGACCAGCCCGGTGCCGCCGAGCACGTCGCATGGCGGCAGATGCTGCGGCAGGATCGCGTATTTGATCGGCCCGAAGAACGTCGAATGCACCCCCAGGCAGAGCACCGCCCCGAGCATCAGGCCGAGGCCGATCGTCGAATGGCCGCTGCGCGCCACCATCAGCCCCGCCGCGCCCAGCGCCATGATGCCGATCTCCGCGCTCTTCACGAGCCGGATGATCCGCGCCTTGTCATGGCTGTCCGCAAGCTGCCCGGCGAGTGCCGAGAGTAGGAAGAAGGGGATGATCGCAATTCCGGTGGCGAGTGCGTTGAAATTCGCCTCCATCCGCGGATCGTTGAAGATCGCATAGGTCGCGAACAACACCATCGACGTCTTGAACAGATTGTCGTTGAAGGCGCCCAGAAACTGTGTCGTGAACAGGGGCAGGAAGCGTCGTTGCTTCAGCAACCCGAGTGCGTTGCGCATGCGAGAAAAGGCCCTGATCGTGGCAATAAGACTGCCGCGGCCTTAGCCCAGCGGGGGCGGTAGGCCAATGGTTTAGCGCCGCCCGCGTCGGCCGGGTGTCCGCGTACGGGATCCGGACGAGGCCCCGCGACGCGGCCCGGCGTTCGGCCTGGCCGCACATTAGTCGGCACCGATCGGTAAAACCCGGTTTCGCCAAGGGCATGACCGGAGTAGGGAAGGCGGGGTGTGGACCCTGCCCAACCTTCTGACGCTGTCGCGCATTGTCGCGGTACCCCTTCTCGTCGGCTTTCTGTGGTGGCCCGGCTGGGCGGCCGGCTACGGCATCGCCTTCGCGCTCTACTGCCTGATGGGCATCACCGATTATTTCGACGGCTATCTCGCGCGGTCGAACGGTGCGGTCTCACGCCTCGGGATCTTCCTCGATCCGATCGCGGACAAGATCATGGTTGCCGCGGTCATCCTAATCCTGGTCGGAACGCGCGATATTGCGGGCGTCCATGTGATCGCCGCGCTCGTCATCTTACTCCGCGAGATCGCAGTGTCGGGCTTGCGCGAATTCCTGGCGCAGGTGCAGGTGTCCGTGCCCGTCTCGCAGCTCGCGAAATGGAAGACGACGTTGCAGCTGGTCGCGCTGGGCGGACTGATCCTCGCTGGCGCGCTGCCCGATATGCCGTGGGTGCATGGCGTCGGGCTCGCCGCGCTCTGGGGGGCTGCGGTCCTGACGCTGGTGACGGGCTGGGATTATCTGCGCGTCGGCCTGAAGCATATGGATTGAGCGCATGACGGTGACGATGGTGTATTTTGCGTGGGTCCGCGAACGGATCGGGACGGGCGAGGAACGTGTCGATCCGCCCGCATCGGTGACCACGATCGCCGAAATGGTCGACTGGCTGGCGCTGTCCAGCCCGGGCCATGCCGCCGCCTTTGCCGATCCCGCCCGCCTGCGCGCCGCCCTCGATCAGGCATTCGTGCCGATCGATACCCCGATCGCCGGCGCGCGCGAGATCGCACTCTTCCCCCCGGTGACGGGCGGATGATCCGGATCATCGTCCAGACGGCGCCGATCGACCTGTTGACAGAGATCACGCGGGCCGAAACCGCCGGCGAACGCGGCGCGGGCGCGGTGGCGACCTTCACCGGCCTCGTGCGGGCGGATGACGGTGTCGAGACGCTTGAACTGGAACATTATCCCGGTGCGACCGAGGCTGCGCTCACCAAGGTGGCGACGGGTGCCGTCGAGCGCTGGGGGCTAAGTGCGGTGACGATCGTCCACCGGGTCGGGCCGATGCATCCGGGCGAACGGATCGTCTTCGTGGCGGCGGCGTCCGCACACCGCGCTGCGTCGCTCGAGGCCTGTGCCTATCTTATCGATAGGTTGAAGACCGATGCGCCGTTCTGGAAACGCGAGACCCGCGGCACACAGGCCAGCTGGGTCGAAGCGCGCGACGCCGACAAGGACGCCGCCGCGCGCTGGACCTCCTAGACGGCGTTAGCCGATCTTGGGAACGCTCATGCCATTGGTGAGATGGACGACACCGTTGGTCGCCTTAACATCTGCCGTGTCGACATAGGCCTTGCTGCCGGCAACGTCCGTCAGTTCGATATTGCCGTTCGGACCCACCGATGCCGTCAGCGGCTGGCCGGCCAGCGTCGTGAGGACGGCCTTGCCGCCACCCGACGTGATCTGCGCCTTCAGCTGATCCGACGTCACGGCGCCTGCGACGACGTGATACTTCAGGATCGTCGCCAGCGTGGGCTTCGCCTCCGGCTTCATCAGCGTGTCGAGTGCGCCGGCGGGAAGCCGCGTGAACGCCTCATCGCTCGGTGCGAAAACGGTAAAGGGGCCGGGGCCCGCAAGCGTCGTGCCGAGGCCGGCCGCAGTCACCAGCTTGGCGAGCGTCGCGCGATTTGGGAGCGTCGGCAGTGCCGCCGCGATCGTCGCGGTCGCGGCAGGCTGTGCTGCGGCGGGTGCCGCAGGTGCGCCGGTCATCGGCGCGGCGGTACCGGCCTGTGCAGGGGTCTGCATCGGGGTCTGTGCGGGCGCCGTGCCCGTTGGCGCGGTCTGTGCGGGCGTCGTGCCGCTCGGCGCAGTCTGCGCGATCGCCGGTGCAGCCGCGAAAAGCGTTGCGGCAAGGACGAGAGGGGTCTTGGTGATCATGGATTTCTCCTGGATGAAACAATCGTGAAATAAATTCTGCGATAGAACGTATGGAGTCACGCGGCGGTTTGCCAAGTTACGGTCGCGCCAACAGGACCAAATGCGCCGTTGACGCGACGAAGTGTTGGCGAGCTACCACGCCTCACTCAAGACAAGCGGGGTACGATTACCCCGTTGACGACATGAACAATGCCGTTCGACTGACGCACATCAGCGGTCTCGATATAACTTTTGTTACCGTTGACGTCGGTGAGTGCAATGATATCTCCGACGAGGGTCACCGTGATTGCATCACCTTCGACCGTCGTCAGTGCGGCAGTGCCGCCACCCGCCGCGACACGCGCCTTCAGGTCGGCAGCGGTGATGTCGCCGGGCACGACGTGATAGGTCAGCACTTTCGCCAGCGACGCCTTGTTCTCCGGCTTGAGCAACGTCTGGACCATGCCGGGCGCGAGCCGGCCGAACGCGGCGTCGGTCGGTGCGAAAACGGTGAACGGCCCGGTCCCGGACAGCGTCGCGGTCAGGTCCGCAGCCTTCAGCGCGGTGACCAGCGTTGCGAGATTGGGTGCGGCGGAGGCATTGTCGACGATCGTCCGCGTCGCGATCATCGGCACGCCGCCGACGGTCGGGTTGGCGACGGCGATCGGCCCGTTGGGCGTCGACAGTGCAGGGTTGGCGGGGGGCGGCGCGGTCGGCGTGCCGAGGTCGCTGTTACCGCTGCTGCACGCGGCGAGCGCGAGCGCGACAAGACCCGTGGTGCCCAGCCCAATATACAGGGGGCGCATGTTCGACATCGAAATCTATCTCCTCAAACGGGCGCTTGCGAACCGCAACTACGGTTGAGCCCGGAATTTGTTGCAGTGCAGGCCAGCGCAGCCGGTCAGCGGGCCTCGGCAAGCGCCTTGGCGAGCAACTGGAAATCCTTCTCGCGCGGCGAGGCCTTGCGCCATACCAGCGCGATCCGGCGAAACGCGTTCTCGGCATCGAGCGGCAGCGCGGTGATCCCGGTATTTTCGAGGATCCCGGCGTTCAGCGCCATCTCAGGCAGCATCGTGATGCCCAGGCCATTGTCGACCATCTGCACGATCGTGTGCAGCGACGTGCCCATCATCGTCGCCTCGGCACGGATCTCCGGCCGGTTGCACGCGGCGAGCGCATGATCCTTCAGGCAATGCCCGTCCTCGAGCAGCAACAGCCGGGTCTCGTCGATCGCCGAGGCGGGAATGGCGGAGGCGGGGATCGAGGTCCGGTCCGCGGGCACATCCTCGGTCGGGAAGGCGACGAACAGCCGGTCGTCGAACAGGGGCTCGAACGCGACTTCGCCGCAGGCATAGGGCAGGGCGAGCAGCACACAGTCGGTGCGGCCGTTGTGCAGCCCCTCGCACGCCGCGCCGCTCGGCTCCTCGCGCAGGAACAGCTTGAGGTCCGGGTAGTCGCGTCGCAGCCGCGGCAGGATGCGCGGGAGCATGAACGGCGCGATCGTCGGGATCACGCTCATCCGCATGTCGCCCGACAGCGGCCGGCCGGCAGCGCGCGCCATATCGCCAAGTTCCTCCGCCTCGCGCAGCACGCGGCGCGCCTTGTCCGCGATCCGATCCCCCAGCGGGGTGAAGCGGACGACGCGGCGCGTGCGCTCGACGAGTACCACGCCGATCAGCGTCTCGAGCTCGCGCAGGCCTGCCGACAGCGTCGACTGGGTCACGAAACAGGCCTCGGCAGCACGACCGAAATGGCCATGGTCCTTCAGCGCGACGAGATATTGCAGTTGCTTGAGCGTGGGGAGATAGGTTGCAGCCATTGATCGCCCATATCGATCGTACACCCCCTTTTGTCCATGCCGGGTCGATAATGAGGCCGTCAGCGCGGGGCGTCCGCCGCGGCGTTGCCCCCGCCCGCTGGAAATCGCCCCTGTGAACGCCTAAATGAGCGGACCGCCAAGGGGAATACGCATGTTCAGCCGGCTAGGGGCTTATCTCGACTCGATCCGGGCGCGTGACCCGGCGCCGCATTCTCGCGCGGAGATCATGCTCTACCCCGGCGTCTGGGCGCTGGGGATGCACCGCATCGCACACCGGCTGTATAGCGGTCAGAATTTCTTCCTCGCGCGGTGCGTCAATCATCTGTCGCGCTTCCTGACCGCGATCGACATCCATCCCGGCGCGACGATCGGTCGCAACTTCTTCATCGACCACGGCTTTGTCGTGATCGGCGAGACTTCGCTGATCGGCGACGACGTGACGATCTACCAATGCGTGACGCTGGGCGGGACGAGCCCCGACAATGGCGTTGCGGGCAAGCGTCACCCGACTATCTCGGACGGTGCGATCATCGGATCGGGCGCGCAGGTGCTCGGGCCGATCACGCTCGGCCGCCGCTCGCGAGTCGGTGCGAATGCGGTCGTGACGCGCGACGTCCCCGAGGGCACGACCGTCGTCGGCATCCCGGCGCGCGCGACGACGGTAGAGGGCGGCGCCGCACCGGAGGCCCCGCGCTTCGTGCCCTATGGCACGCCGTGCACCGAGGCTTTCGACCCGGCGACGCAGAAGATGGAGATCATGCGCTGTGAGCTGGAGATGATGCGCAAGCGTCTGGACTCGCTGCTCGCCGATCAGGACCTGTCGACCGATCGCGACGGGCTCCGTCGCGGCCCGGTCGAACAGGATCTGCGCGATCGGGCCTGATCCGTCCTGATGAACAACGTCACGCCCTTTCCGACCCGCAATACCGCCCCCACCCAGATCGGCTTCGATCGGCTCGAACTGATGCGGATCCTCGACCTCTACGGACGCATGGTCGCGGCGGGACATTGGCGGGACTATGCGATCGATCTCGGCCGCGAGGCGGCGGTGTTCGCCTGTTTCCGCCGCGCGGCCGAGCGCCCCGAATTCCGGATCGAAAAACGCCCCGCGCTTCGCAACCGTCAGGGCATGTGGGCCCTGGTCGGCGAAGGCGGGGCGGTGATCAAGCGGGGCCATGACCTCGGCCCGATCCTGGCCCCGGTCGAGAGACGGCTGATGAAGCTTGTCGAAAGCTGAACCCGCCGGCGCGGCGGTCAGCCGCGCTGGAGCTTCGTTAATATAGTCATCGCCTGGTCCGCGCCCGATTGCGGGACGATCTCGCCGTTGCGGTCGGTAATCGCCGCCCAGTGCGCCGCCACCCCTTCGACCGACAGGTCCTCGCCCGACAGCAACGCGCCCGGCGTCAGCGTGACATAGGCGGCCTGGAACACGCCAGCGCCGGCGCCGAGGATCATGTTGGTCGGGGCATCCTCCGACACCAAGAAGACCGCGCCCGGCGCGACCTTGTCGGGGGAGAAGGCCTTGAACGCCTCTTCGGGAAAGATGTCCTGCGTCATCCGCGTGCCTGCGGTCGGCGCGATCGTGTTGACGCGGATGTTGTTCTTCGCCCCTTCGATCGCGAGCGTCTTGGTCAGGCCGGCGAGGCCGAGCTTGGCGGCGCCGTAATTGGCCTGGCCGAAATTGCCGTACAGCCCGGTCGACGACGCGGTCATCAGGATGCGGCCATAATTCTGCGCGCGCATCCCGTCCCAGACCGCCTTGGTCGCGTTGGCCGAGCCGTTCAGATGGACGTCGACGACGAAGTTGAAATCGGCGGGCGCCATCTTCGCGAAGCTCTTGTCGCGCAGCACGCCGGCATTGTTGATGAGGATATGGACGCCGCCCCATTTTTCGGACGCACGCGCCACCATCTCGACCATCTGGTCATAGTCGGTGACGCTACCCCCATTGGCGATTGCCTCGCCGCCCGCGGCCTCGATCTCCTCGACGACCTTCAGCGCTGCGTCAGACTGTCCCGTACCGTCGCGCGAGGCGCCCAGATCATTGACGACAACCTTCGCGCCGCGCCGGGCCAGCTCGAGCGCATATTCGCGGCCGAGCCCGCCGCCTGCGCCGGTGACGATCGCAACGCGGCCAGCAAAACCGAAGGATCCAAAGCTGTCGGACATGGAAAAAGGCGCCCCTCTCTTATCGTGGAGCGCCTTTCCTAGAACGTAAAGCAGTCGGCGCAAGCCGCGGCGTTAGCCACGGCCCGCACCACTGCGGATCGCTTACTTACCGCCGCGGTTCTTGCAGCCATCCTTGACGGTGCGCGAGCAGGTTGGATACTCGGCAGGCGCCGGGGTCGGCGGCGTCACCGTCGGCTGACCGAAGACGATGTTCGCACCACCGGGTGCTGCCATCGGCGCCATCGGTGCTGCAGGCGGCGGCGGTGCCATTGCCGGATCGGCCGGGGCTGCCGGATCTGCTGCTGGCGGTGCCATCGCCGGATCGGCGGGGGCTGCCGGATCGGCGGCTGGCGGTGCCATTGCCGGATCAGCGGGCGCGGTCTGTGCGGCCGGGTCTGCTGGCGGCATCGTCTGCGGCGCGGTCTGGGCGAGCACGGGCGAGGCGAGCAACGCTGCAGCGGCGAGAAGAATGGACTTCATGCGAATCTCCTGAATACTTGGAGCGCAAATTCGTTAGCGCCACGGTTGAACGCACTAAAGCGCGCTTGGGTCCTTCGTTTCGCATCCGATTCCAACCGGCTGGTCTTAATGCTGCACTATTGAAGCGGTCGGCGAGCGCTTGCAGCACTTCGAAATTCACCCGCCAGTATCAAGCGAATAGCCAGCCGAGCGCACCGTGCGGATGATGTCGGGGCGTTCGCCGGTGTTGATCGCTTTCCGCAGCCGCCGGATATGTACGTCGACGGTGCGTGATTCGATGTCCGAATCATGCCCCCACACCGCATCGAGCAGCCGTTCGCGCGAAAACACCCAGCCGGGATGTTCGAGGAAATGCTTGAGCAGCCGGAACTCGGTCGGCCCGAGCGCGACGACCTCGCCCGAGCGGCGGACCTTGTGGCCGACGGTGTCCATCTCGATGTCGGCATAGCTCAGCGCTTCGCCGGCAAGCGCGGGGCGGACGCGGCGCAGCACCGCGCCGACGCGCGCGACCAGCTCGCGCGGCGAGAAGGGCTTGGTGACGTAATCATCGGCACCGGTCTCGAGCCCGCGGACACGGTCTTCCTCTTCCCCACGCGCGGTCAGCATGATGATCGGCACGTTCTGCGTCTCGGGCGCGCGACGCAGGCGGCGACACACCTCGATCCCCGACAGGCCTTCGACCATCCAGTCGAGCAGGACGATATCGGGCACCTTCTCACGCGCGAGCAGCAGCGCCTCTTCGCCATCGGGGGTGTGCGCGATCTCGAAATCCTCGCGCTTGAAATGCCAGACCAGCAGTTCGGCGAGCGCCGCGTCGTCCTCGACCAGCAGCATCCTTGCACGGGCCATGTCGATTACTCCTGTATGCCGCCGCGATCGCGGTCGGCCATCTGGGTGCCGGTCGCGGCAAAATAGACCATCTCGGCGACGTTGGTCGCGTGGTCGCCGATCCGTTCGAGATTCTTCGCGACGAACAGCAGGTGCGCGACCTGGCTGATCGTTTTGGGATTTTCGACCATGTAGGTCACCAGCGTGCGAAAGATGCTGTCGTAGAAATCGTCGAGCGCGGCGTCGCTTTCGACGACGAGCATCGCCGCCTCGAAATCACGCGCGGCAAAGGCGTCGAGCACGTCATGCACCATCTCGCTCGCCATCCGGCCCATGGCGGGCAGGATCGAGATCGGATCGATCCGGTGCTCGCTTTCGATCATCGGCACGCGCTTGGCGATGTTCTTGGCATAATCGCCGATCCGCTCGACCACGCCCGCGATCTTCAGCGCGGCGACGACCTCGCGCAGGTCGATCGCCATTGGCGCGCGCAGTGCGATGATCTGCACCGCCAGCCGCTCGACCTCCGCCTCGATTGCGTCGATCTGCTTGTCCGCCGCGCGGACCTCGCGTGCGAGCGCGACGTCGTTGCGCTGGAGCGCCTTCATCGCATTGGCGATCGCGTCCTCGGCGAGGCCACCCATCTGCGAGATGAGGCCGCGCAGGCGGCCGATCTCGTCGTCGAAGACCTTTACGGTATGCGTGTTCATCGGTCCCGTCCCCATCAGCCGTAGCGGCCGGTGATGTAATCCTTGGTGCGTTCCTCGCGCGGGTTGGTGAAGATGGCGGAGGTGTCGCCATATTCGACCAGCGTGCCGAGGTGGAAGAATGCGGTGCGCTGGCTGACGCGGGCCGCCTGCTGCATGTTGTGCGTGACGATCACAATCGCGTACCGGCCGCGCAGCTCGTGGATCAGCTCCTCGATCTTGGCAGTCGCGATCGGGTCGAGCGCGCTGCACGGCTCGTCCATCAGGATCACCTCGGGATCGACCGCGATCGCGCGCGCGATGCACAGCCGCTGCTGCTGCCCACCCGACAACGCGGTACCGCTGTCGGTCAGGCGATCCTTCACCTCGTCCCAGAGGCCGGCGCGGCGCAGCGACTTCTCGACGATCTGGTCGAGGTCGCTCTTGGCGCCGGCAAGCCCGTGGATGCGCGGGCCGTAGGCGACGTTCTCGTAGATCGACTTGGGGAAGGGGTTCGGCTTCTGGAACACCATGCCGACGCGGGCGCGCAGCTGGACCACGTCCATGTCGGGCGAATAGATGTCGTGCCCGTCGAGCTCGATCTTCCCCTCGACCCGCGCGCTGGCGACGGTGTCGTTCATGCGGTTGAGCGTGCGCAGGAAGGTCGACTTGCCGCAGCCCGACGGGCCAATGAACGCGGTGACATTGTCCATGTCGACGTCGATCGACACATTGTCGATCGCGCGCTTCTGCCCGTAATAGACGCTGACGTCGCGCGCGGTCATCTTGTGGTTGGTCATCACCAGCGGGTCTCGAATTTGTTGCGGAGGTAGATCGCGACGCCGTTCATCGCGAGCAGGAAGACGAGCAGGACGATGATCGCGGCCGAGGTCTTCTCGATGAAGCCGCGGCTGACCTGGTCGGACCATAGGAAGATCTGGACGGGCAGTACTGTCGCGGGATCGCGCAGTCCCGATGGCGGCGCGGCGATGAACGCGCGCATGCCGATCATCAGCAGCGGCGCGGTCTCGCCGAGCGCACGTGCCATGCCGATGATCGTGCCGGTCAGGATGCCGGGCAGCGCGAGCGGCAGGACATGGTGGAACACGACCTGCACCGGCGACGCGCCGATCCCGAGCGCTGCGTCGCGGATCGAGGGCGGCACCGCCTTGATCGCGTTGCGCCCGGCGATCACGATCACCGGCATCGTCATCAGCGCGAGCGTCAGCCCGCCGACCAGCGGCGCCGATCGCGGCATGCCGAAGGTGCCGAGGAACACCGCGAGCCCGAGCAGCCCGAAGATGATCGAGGGCACCGCGGCAAGGTTGTTGATCGACACCTCGATCAGGTCGGTCCAGCGGTTCTTCGGGGCATATTCCTCGAGATAGAGCGCGGACAGCACGCCGATCGGGAAGGCGAGCAGCAGCGTGACGATCATCGTCAGCAGCGAGCCCTTGAACGCCCCCCAGATGCCGACGCGCGTCGCGTCGGTCGAATCGGCGGTGGTGAGGAACGTCATGCTCAGCCCGCGCGTCAGCACGCCGCGCGCCTTGAGCCGGGCGACGACCGCCTCCGCCTCGGGCGGGCCGTCACCCTTGGCGGCCATGTCGACCGGGCTGGCGACGGGCACCGCGATCACCGTCTTGCGCGAAAGCAGACCGGGATCCGCCTTGAGCGCATCGCGTACCGTCACCCACGCGCCGTCCGACAACAGGCCTTCGCCGTCCTTGCCGAACGCGCGCGTCGCCGCGCTGTCGACCGCACCCTCGAGACCGGCGCTGGCGAGCGCAAGATCGGCGCCGCGGCTTGCCAGCCGCGCGGGTTCGATCGGCAGTGCGGCGGCGGCGAAATCGATCGGCAGCGCGACGCGCGTCTCGACGAACCCGCTCGCGCCCTGCCACAGCATCGAGGACAGCAGGAAGGCGAGGAAGCCCGCGGAGAGCCAGACCGCGGCCAGCCCGGCGAGGCGGAAGCGGCGCTCGGCAGCATAGCGGCGGCGGATGCGGCTCTGCATCGCCTTGGTGGTCCAGTCGGTCGGCACGCGCGCCGTGGCGGGCTTCGCCGAGGCTGTAGCGTCTGGCGTACCGATGAAGGGGGTGACGCTATTCATAGGCTTCGCGGTACCGTTTCACGACCGTCAGCGCGACGATGTTGAGGAGCAGGGTGACGACGAACAGGGTCAGCCCCAGCGCGAAGGCGGCGAGGGTCTTGGCGCTGTCGAATTCGGCCTCGCCGGTCAGCAGATCAACGATCTGCTTGGTCACCGTCGTCGTGCTGGCAAACGGGTTGAGCGTCAGCGTCGCGACACCGCTGGCGGCCATCACGACGATCATCGTCTCGCCGATCGCGCGGCTGACCGCGAGGAGGACGCCGCCGACCACGCCCGGCAGTGCGGCGGGAAGCAGCACGCGGCGGATCGTCTCGGATGAGGTCGCACCCATCGCGAGACTGCCGTCGCGCATCGACGAGGGGACCGCGGCGATCGAATCATCGGCCATCGACGACACGAACGGGATGATCATGATCCCCATCACGAGCCCGGCGGCGAGCGCGCTCTCCGACGAGGCCCAGCTGATCCCGATCCACACCGCGAAATCGCGCACCGCCGGCGCCACCGTCAGCGCGGCGAAATAGCCATAGACGACGGTCGGCACGCCCGCCAGCACCTCTAGGATCGGCTTCATCCACTTGCGCGTGGTCGGGGCGGCATATTGCGTGAGATAGATCGCGCTCATCAGCCCGAACGGGATCGCGACGATCATCGCGATCACCGCGCCAATGAAGAACGTCCCCCAGAACAGCGGCACCGCGCCGAGCGACGCGCCCGGATCGCGCGCGTCGACGACCTGCGGGCTCCAGTGCGTGCCGAACAGGAAGTCGGAGATCGGCACGACCGAGAAGAAGCGCGCGGATTCGTAAAGCAGCGAGGCGACGATGCCGACCGTGGTCAGGATCGCGATCAGCGACGCGCCGAGCAGCAGGATCATCATGATCCGCTCGACCCGCGTCCGCGCGCCGAAGCCCGGCCGCACGCGCAGGAACGCGAACGCGCCGCCGGCAAAGGTGAGCAACAGCGCGAGCGCGGTCGCGATCCAGTCGTAGCGCGACTGCGCGGCGGCATAGACCGGCGACAGGACGCGCGCGAGCTCGTGGAACGCGCCGAAGCTTCGTCCCTCCGCCAGGCTGCGCGCCTCGGACAGGATCGAGGCACGGTCGAAGCCGGGCGGGGGCAGCTGCACCGCGGCTGGGCTGGCCAGCACGGTATCGGTGACGAGCGCGGGCGCGACCATCGACCAGCCGATCAAGAACAGCAGCGGCGGGATCGCGGTCCACAGCGCGACATACCAGCCGTGATGCGCGGGCAGCGAGCTGAACCGCGCCGTGTTGCCGACCCGGAACCGCGCGGCGCGCATCCGTGCGCTCAGCCATGCGATCAGGCCGAGCCCGAGAACGAGGAAGAAGAGGGCGAGTGCCGACATCAGGCCGCCTCCGCCGGTTTCGGGGCGGGGATCGTGTTCCAGTAGTGCATCACGACAGCACCGTCGGGTCGAGGATCGTCTCGTTGGCGATGATCGCCGCCGACCGGGCCTGGACCGCGGGTGGCGCGGCGATCAGGCCGCGCTTCACCAGCGGTCCGGTCGCGCCCCAGTTGGCGGCATAGAGCTTCAGGAACGTCCGCAGGCCCGGGATCGCGCTGAGATGCGCCTTCTTCACATAGATGTAGAGCGGGCGCGACCCCGGATAGCGATTGTCGGCGATCGTTGCATAGGTCGGCTCGACGCCGGAAATCGCGACGCCGTTCACGTCGTTCTTGTTCTCTTCGAGATAGCTGTAGCCGAACACGCCGATCGCATTGGGGTTGGACTGGAGCTTCTGGACGATCAGATTGTCGTTCTCGCCCGCATCGACATACATCCCGTCCTCGCGGACGCGCGTGCAGAGCGCCTTGTGCGCATCGGGATCGGACTTGGCGAGCGGCTTGGCGCTGGGGTCGCTGGCCTCGCAGCCCTTGGTCAGGATCAGCTCGGCGAGCGCGTCGCGCGTGCCGCTGGTCGCGGGCGGGCCATAGACTTGGATCGGCACCGGCGGCAGCGCGGGGTTCACGTCGCGCCACACGCGCGCGGTGTTGGGCCGGCCGCCGGGACTGGCGGCGAGCGCCTTGTACAGGTCGGTCGGGGTCAGCTGCATCTTCGGGCCGTTCTTGGCCTCGGCAAAGGCGATGCCGTCGATCCCGACCTGGATTTCCAGGATTTGGCCGGCGCCGTTGGCGGCGCAATCCTTATACTCGCTCGCCTTCATCCGCCGCGACGCATCCTCGATATCGGGATGGCCGGCGCCGATGCCGGCGCAGAACAGCTTCATCCCCGCGCCGGTGCCGGTCGATTCGATCACCGGTGCCTTGGCATCGGGATCGTTGGCGACGAGCTGTTCGGCGATCATCGTCGTGAAGGGGTAGACCGTCGACGATCCGACCGCGGTGATCTGATCGCGCGAGCCTGCGCCGCCGCCATTCGCCTGATCGACGCATCCGCCGACCAGCGTTGCGCCCGCCAGTGCCGTGACCGCCAGTCCTGAAATCGCCCCGAAACGCTGCACGTCAATTCCCGTCATGCCTGCCCGATAGCGCGGCTAGACCGGATCCTGTGTGACAGTCGCGTTACCGTTTGATGACACGCGACGAATTGGCGGGGCCGGCACCGGCCGGCGGCAGGATCACCGCGACCGTCGTGCCGACCCCGACCTGGCTCGCGATATCGAGGCGCCCGCGATGCCGCTCGACGATATGCTTGACGATCGCCAGCCCCAGTCCGGTGCCGCCGAGCGACCGGCTGCGCCCGGCATCGGCGCGGTAGAACCGTTCGGTCAGCCGCGGGATGTGCACCGCGGCGATGCCGTCGCCCTCGTCGCGCACCGCCAGCCGGACCATGCCGGTCACGTCGCGCGCCAGGGTGATCGTCACCGGCGTCCCCGCACGGCCATATTTCATCGCGTTGCCGACCAGATTGTGCAGCATCTGTGACAGCTGGACGCGGTCGCCCGACACCGGGGGGACGGCGGGCTCGATCGTCGCGAACAGATCAAGGCCGCGGTTGCCCGCGCCGTCGGCCAGTTCGGCCCGCACGTCGCCGACCAGAATCGCCAGGTCGATCGGCGTGTCGGGGACGCGGTATTTCTCCGCCTCGATCCGGCTGAGCGAGATTAGATCCTCGATCAGCCGCAGCATCCGCTTGGCCTCGTCGTCCATCACCTTGAGGAAGCGCGCGCGGATCGCCGGATCCTCGCCCGCTTCCTCGCTCAGCGTCTCGATGAAGCCGAGGATCGAGGCGAGCGGCGTGCGCAGTTCGTGGCTCGCATTGGCGACGAAATCGACGCGCATCCGTTCGGCGGCATAATTGCCGGTCTGGTCAATCAGATGGACGATGCGCTGGCCGTCGGACAATTCGCCGACGCGCATTTCCCAGCGCTGGTCGCGGGTGCCAAGGCCGACCAGCTCGATCGGCGGAGTCTCGCCCAGCGCGGCGGGGGACGACAGCGCTTCGGCCGCGGCGGGGTGGCGGATCGCCACGCGCGCATCGTCGCCGATGATGTGTTCGCCGAGCAGCGCACGCGCGGCGCGATTGGCGAGCACAACGCGGCCGTCGCGGACCAGCAGCACGGGCTCAACGATCAGGTCGAGCGTCTCGTCGAGGATCGCCGGATTGACGGGCGCGGGATCGGCGGCGGCGGGCGGCTCGTCCCCGGTCCCGGCGGCGACCAGTGCGGCGGCGATCCCGCCGACCAGCGCGACCAGCCCCGCCTGGATCGACGTGCCGATCGCGAATACCGCGATTGCGGCACCGCCGGCCACAATGATCGCCCAAAAGGTGCGCAGTCCAAATCCGGTCAACATGCGCGCGTGTCTAGGCCATTCGCTGCCCCGCGCGCCAGCCCGTCCCGCAGCGGCACAGCGCCGGCCCCATCGCCCCCTGCAAAGCCCGGTTGCTTGCGCGAGGTTCATGATTGTGAAAGGGCATGATGCTAGCGGAGACCCGATGAGCGACGACACGCGCCCCGACACCGATCCGATCGAGACGACGCCGTCGCGGCGCCGCGTCCTGACGCTCGGCGCGGTCGGTGCCGCTGCGGTCGTGTCGATCCGTCCAGCGCTGGCGCAGACCGCGGGATCGGTGCTCAATTGCGACATTCCGGTGCCCGATGCGGGTCGTGCGGGCAGCTTCATCGATGCGCAGGGCAAGATCGTGCCATCGGGGACCAAGGGCGCGTTTGCGGGCGCCAGCCGGCCGTTCAAGGGCGAGGAGGTCCGGCGCGTGCTCAACAGCGGCGGCCAGCTGCCCGGCACCGATTCCGAACGCAGCCGCGCCTATGTGAACTATATCCGCCGGTTGCAGCGCGGCCAGGGCGGCTTCACCTGCTTCGCCTCGTTGCAGATGCCGCGCGGCTGAGGCCGTGGACGACGCCGCACCGGGGCCGATCTACCGCGCCGACCCGCCGGGCGGGCTGGTGCTCGCGCCGCTCGACGCGTTCACCGCGGTCTATCATCGTCGCTCGGGCATGACCCACCTGCTGACCGAACCCGCGCCGCAGATCCTGGCGATCCTGGGCGACGCCGGGCTGTCGCTCGACGCGCTGCTCGACCGGCTGGCGGAGGACTATGATCTCGCCGACGCCACAGCTTCGGCGCTGGCGGCGCGGCTCGACGAGCTGCTCGCCGCCGGGCTTGTCGCAGCGTCGTGAGACACGCCTTCGCGCTACGGATCGGTCCGATCGGGTTCCGGATCGGATCGGACTGGCGCGCGCCGATCGATCAGCTCCGCAGCCTCTATAGCGACTATCCCGCGCCGCAGGACGGGGTGGCGGATTATACCGTCCGGCTCTTCGCGCGGCGACCCTGGCGGCGGTGGCTCCGCCCGTCGGTCGAGATCGGCGGCGATTACATGCTGCCAGAGGCCGCGCCGCTTCCGCTGCGGCACGGGCTGCTCGCCGCCGAAATGGCGATGAACCTCCAGATGGCGCTCGGCGCACGCCGCCACCTGTTGCTCCATGCCTCTGCGGTCGAACGCGATGGCCGGGCGGTGCTGATGACCGGGGTCTCAGGTGCGGGCAAATCGACGCTGGCGACGCTGCTTGCGGCGCGGGGCTGGCGGTTCATGGGCGACGAGTTCGCGCTGCTCCACCCCGCGACAGGGCTGCTCCACGCCTTTCCGCGGTTGATCAGCCTGAAGAATGCGGCAATCCCGGCGGCCGAGGCCGCCTGGCCAGACGCGCGGATGGGGCCGCTGATGGCGGCGACTCCGAAGGGCGATATCCGCCACATGGTCCCTGATGCGCGTGCGATCGCCGCGATGGACCAGCCGGCGACCCCCGCCTTGCTGCTGTTTCCCCGCTACGGCGATGCGGCGGCGGTCCGGCCGGTGCCGCCTGCCGAGGCGTTCGTGCGCATGACGCAGGCCTCGACCAATTATGTCGCGCTCGGCGAGCCGGGGTTCACCGCGATGACCCGCCTGATCGCGGATGTCCCCGCGGTTGCGATCGATTATCCCGACGGCGCCAGCGGGGTCGCGCAGGTCGAGGCGTTATGCGCGGCGCTGTGACAGACCTCCCGCATACCGTGGCGGCGGACGCACGCCTGCTCGCCCGCGCGCTCGCCGATCCGGGACGCGTCATGGCGCTCGACGCGGAAGGCTGGACCAGCCTGCTGACGATCGCCCGGGCCGAACAGCTGATCGGGACGCTGGCGCTGCGTCTCGACGGCCTGCCGCTGCCGCGCGCGGTCGAGGCGATCCTCGGCGATGCACACGCCGCCGCGGAACAGGGCCGCCGCGCGGCGCTGTGGGAGGCGGAGATGGCGCGGCGCGCGCTCGCACCGCTCGGCTGCCCGCTCGTGCTCCTCAAGGGGACGGCCTATGCCGCGGCGGGGCTGCTCGCAGGGCAGGGCCGGTCGATCGGCGATCTCGACATCCTCGTGCCGCGGGCGGCGCTCGACCGGGTCGAGGCGGCGGTGCTCGGCGCGGGGTGGGAATGGGTGAAGCCCGACCCGTATGACGACGCTTATTACCGGCGCTGGATGCACGAGCTGCCGCCGCTGATCCACCGCGAGCGCGACCGGATGATCGACATCCACCACACGATCCTGCCGCTTACCGCGCGGGTCAAGCCCGATCCCGCGCGGCTGATCGCGGACAGCGTGCCGCTCGGCAACGGACTGCGCACGCTGTCGCCCAACGGCATGATCGTCCATGCCGCGGCGCATCTATTCGCGGACGGCGACCTGGCGGGCGGCCTGCGCAATTTGTGGGACATTCGCTGTCTGGTCGAGGAGTTCGGCACCGAGGGGCTTGCAGAGGAGGCGGCGCGGCATGGCTTGCTCCTCCCCGTCGCGCGCGCGCTGCGCCTCGTCGATGGGCTGTTCGCCGGGGGCCGGCTGGCGGGCAGCGACCGCCTCTATGTGCGGCGGCTGACCGCGCGCGACGGCTGGGGGCGGCCGACCCGCCCGGTCACGCGGCTGGCCTTCTACGTCCGGTCGCACGCGCTGCGGATGCCGCCGGCGATGCTCGCGCGCCATCTGTGGACGAAGTGGCGCAAGGCCTGAGCGCCCGCGCGGAGGATCAGTGCAGCGTGCGCAGCCGCGGCGGCCGTGTCCGCCGCACCATCGCGATGATCGCGACGACGACGGCGATCGCGATCGTGTCGGCGATCCAGTCGCGAATGTCGCAGTCGCGGTGCAGCGACGGGATCGACTGCGCCACCTCGACCATCGCGCCGAGGAACGACAGGCGTTCGAGCACCTTGCGTCCGCGCGCCGCCGGATAGGCGAACGACGCCAGCGCGGCGAGCGTCGCGAAGGCGAGCATGTGCTGGAACTTGTCGCCGAACTGGTCGATCGGCAGATGCGGCGGCTTGGGGAGCAGTGCCATCGTCACGGCGCAGACGATCGCCAGCGCCAGCGCGATCTTGAAGAACCCGGTCAGGTTGCGGTCGCGGCCGTTCACGCCGCGGTGCGCCGGGCGAGGTCGTCGAGCGCGGGGATCAGCGCATCGAATCCGTCGATCACCGCCTCTGCCCCAAGCTCGTCGACCGGCTGCATCAGAAAGCCGAAGCTGCACGCGATCGTCGGCAACCCTGCCGCCTGTCCCGCCTGGATATCGAAGATCGAATCGCCGACGAACGCCGCGCGGGGGGCGTCACCTTGCGCCCCGGCGCGCTTCGCGTCCGCCACCACGGCGCACTGGCGCACCATTTCGTGGATCGGCATCGGCGACGGCTTGCCCTCCGCCATGGTGTCGCTGCCGAGGATGCAGGCGAACCGGTCGGTCAGGCCGAGTTCGTCGAGCACGGTGCGCGCGAATCGTTCGATCTTGTTGGTGACGATCCCGATCGTGACGCCGCGCGCCGCCAGCGCGTCGAGCGCCTCGATCACCCCGGGATAGGGCCGTGTCAGCACACAGATATGCGCCTCGTAATAGGCGAGCAGCGCGGCGTGCAGCCGGTCGAGCATCGCCTCGTCATAGCCGCCGGTCGCGGTCAGCCCTTGTTTCAGCATGTGCCGCGCGCCGCCGCCGATCATCGGCTTGACCTGTTCGACGCTCAGCGCCGGCCGGTCCGCAAGCGCGAGTGCATGATTGACCGCCGCGGTCAGGTCGCCGCTTGTGTCGAGCAGGGTGCCGTCAAGGTCGAACCCGACGATATCGAATGAAAAATGCGTCATCGCCGTGATGCCTGCCAGCGCGGCTATGGAATTGGCAAGGCTTTCGTGGCAGCGGTCCTTCCATGACGACGCATAAGCACGACCAGTCCATCGCGGTGATCATCCTGGCGGCCGGCAAGGGCACCCGGATGAAGTCCGACCTGCACAAGGTGCTGCACCCGATCGCGGGGCGGCCGATGCTGCACCATCTGGTCGCGAGCGCGGCGACGCTGCACCCGGCGCGCACCGTCGTGGTGACGGGTGCGGGGCGCGAGCAGGTCGAGCGCGCGGTCGCCCCGCTGGGGATCGCGACGGCGCTTCAGGCCGAACAGCTCGGCACCGGCCATGCCGTGGCGCAGGCGCGGGACGCGCTGGCCGGGTTCGAGGGCAATGTGCTGATCCTCTATGGCGACGTGCCACTCGTCACTGCCGCGACGATGCAGCGGATGATCGACCGGCTGCACGGCGACGATGCGCCCGCGGCGGTCGTGCTCGGCTTCCGTCCCGCCGATCCCGGCGCCTATGGCCGCGTCATCGCCGATGCCGCCGGGCGGATCGACCGGATGGTCGAATATAAGGACGCCTCCGACGCCGAACGCGCCGAGACATTGTGCAATTCGGGGCTGATGGCGGTCCATTCGCGCGACCTGTTCGCGTTGCTCGCGCGCGTCGGCAACGACAATGCGGCGGGCGAATATTATTTGCCCGACATCGTCATGCTCGCCGCCGCCGACGGCCGGGCCTCGGCGGTGATCGAGACGGGCGAAGGCGAGGTGGCGGGCGTCAACAGCCGTGGTGAACTCGCCGCGGTCGAGGCGGCCTGGCAGGCGACGCGCCGTGCCACCGCAATGGCGGACGGCGCGACGCTGATCGCGCCCGACACGGTCTGGTTCGCGCACGACACGCTGCTCGGACGCGACGTGACGATCGAGCCGAACGTCGTCTTCGGCCCCGGCGTTCGCGTCGCGGATGGCGCCGTCATCCATGCCTTCAGCCATGTCGAGGGCGCGAAGATCGGCGAGAAGGCGGATGTCGGCCCGTTCGCGCGCCTGCGGCCCGGTGCGGATCTCGGTGCCGGATCACGCGTCGGCAATTTCGTCGAAGTAAAGAAGGCGACGATTGGCGTCGGCGCGAAGGTCAATCATCTGAGCTATATCGGCGATGCCGAGATCGGCGCGCGCGCGAACATCGGCGCGGGCACGATCACCTGCAACTACGACGGCTATTTCAAATATCGTACCGTCGTCGGCGAGGACGCGTTCATCGGCTCGAACTCAGCACTGGTCGCGCCCGTGACCGTCGGCCGCGGCGCGATCGTCGCGGCGGGGTCGGTGCTCACGCGCGACGTCGACGCCGACGCACTCGCGCTCGTCCGTCCGCCCCAGGTCGACAAGCCCGGCTGGGCGGCGCGGTTCCGCGAAATGATGGTGGCCCGCAAAGCCGCTCGTCGGTGACACCCCGCGCGGCCGATCGCACGCGGTTCCCGACCTGACCAGATCATGCGGAGCGTGTCGCACGCCTCGCTCGACAAGACGAATGGATAGATAGCATGTGTGGCATCGTGGGAATCCTGAGCAATGACGCGGTTGCCGAGCGGTTGCTCGACGGTCTCAAGCGGCTCGAATATCGCGGCTATGATTCGGCCGGCATCGCGACCGATCATGACGGCGCGATCGAGCGCCGGCGCGCATCGGGCAAGCTGGTCAACCTGGCGAACGAGCTCGCCGCGCATCCGCTGCCGGGCAAGACCGGGATCGCGCACACGCGCTGGGCGACGCATGGCGGACCGACCACCAACAACGCGCATCCGCACGCGACCGGCGAGGTCGCGGTCGTCCACAACGGCATCATCGAGAATTTCAAACCGCTGCGCGACGAACTGATCGCGCGTGGCCGGACCTTCACCAGCGAGACCGACACCGAAGTCGTCGCGCATCTGATCAGCGAGAAGGTCGAGGCCGGCAGTGATCCGATCTCGGCGGTGCGCGAAATCCTGCCGCGGCTGCACGGCGCGTTCGCGTTAGCGATCCTGTTTCGCCAGCATCCCGATCTGCTGATCGGCGCGCGGCTCGGCTCGCCGCTGGTCGTCGGCCACGGCGATGGCGAGATGTTCCTCGGGTCGGACGCGCTCGCGCTCGCGCCGTTGACTCAGCGTATCGCCTATCTCGACGAGGGCGACTGGGTCGTGCTGACGCGCGACGGCGCGCAGGTCTATGACCGTGACAACGCGCCCGTCGAGCGCGCGATCACGCTGTCGGGGATCACCGGCGAGGTGATCTCGAAGGGCAACCACAAGCATTACATGCTCAAGGAGATCTACGAGCAGCCGATCGTCGTCGCGCAGACGCTGCGTTCGTATCTGAAGCGGATGGAGGGCGAGGTCTCGCTGCCGATCCCCGAATTCGACCTGTCGACCATCAAGCGCGTCACGATCGTCGCGTGCGGGACGAGCTTCTATGCGGGCATGGTCGCCAAATACTGGTTCGAGCAGTTTGCGCGCGTCCCCGTCGACCTCGATGTCGCGTCCGAGTTCCGCTACCGCGCGCCGGTGATGGAAGAGGGTGGCCTCGCGCTGTTCATCTCGCAGTCGGGCGAGACCGCGGACACGCTGGCCGCGCTGCGCCATGCCAAGGCCGAAGGGCAGAAGATCGCGGTCGTCGTCAACGTGCCGACCAGCAGCATGGCGCGCGAGGCGGATCTGTTGCTGCCGACGCATGCCGGCCCGGAGATCGGCGTCGCCTCGACCAAGGCGTTCACCTGCCAGCTTGCGGTGCTTGCCGCGCTTGCAGCCAATCTGGCGCGCGCGAAGGGCCTGCTGACCCGCGAGCAGGAGCGCGAGATCGTCCGTCACCTCGCAGAGGCGCCAGCCGCGCTCAACGGCGCGCTGGCGTATGACGAGGCGATCGAGGCGATGGCGCACACCGTCGCGGGCGCGCGCGACGTGCTGTATCTGGGGCGCGGGACGGATTACCCGCTCGCGCTCGAGGGGGCGCTGAAGCTGAAGGAAATCAGCTATATCCATGCGGAGGGCTATGCTGCGGGCGAGATGAAGCACGGGCCGATCGCGCTGATCGACGAGCATGTCCCCGTCATCGTCATCGCGCCCTCGGGGCCGTTGTTCGACAAGACCGTCAGCAACATGCAGGAAGTGATGGCGCGCGGCGGCAAGGTCGTGCTGATCAGCGACTATGACGGCATTCAGGCGGCGGGCGAGGGCTGCATGGCGACGATCACCATGCCCAAGGTCCACCCGTTGATCGCGCCTCTGGTCTATGCGGTGCCGGTCCAGCTGCTCGCCTATCACGTCGCGGTGCTCAAGGGGACCGACGTCGATCAGCCGCGCAACCTGGCGAAGTCGGTCACCGTCGAATAACGGCGCCGGGGCTCAGGCCGCCTCGCGGTGGGGCAATGGCGGCATCTGGTCGTCGCCGTTGAACCGCGCGATCCAGGGCAGGACGTCCTGCGCTTCGAGCGGGCGGGCGAAGACATAGCCCTGTGCCTCGTCGCACGCCATCCGCGTCAGCGTGTCGACGGCGCCGACGGACTCCACGCCCTCGGCCACCACGCGGAAGCCGAGCTTTTTCGACAGTGAGATCATCGTCGCGATCACCGTCCGGCTGCGGGCGTCGTCGGTGTCGAGCGGGTCGACGAACGACTTGTCGATCTTGACCACGCTCGCGGGCAGCGTCTGGAGATAGGCCAGGCTGCTGTGGCCGGTCCCGAAATCGTCGATCGCGACGCGGACTCCGGTCGCCGCCAGCGCCTCGAGCCTGGCGAGCGACTGCGCCGAATTCTCCATCATCGCGCTTTCGGTCACCTCGACCTCAAGCATGTCGGGCGCGACATTGTGCGTGTCGAGCGCCGCGGCGATTGCCGCGACGAGTCCGTCCTCGTCGAGATTGGTCGCCGAGATGTTGATCGACAGAGGCAGCGAGACGCCACACGCCTGCCACGCCGCCAGCTGACGCAGGGCGGTGTCGAGGACGAATGCGGTGGTCGGCTTGGCGAGCGTGGTCCGCTCGACGATCGGGATGAACTCGGCGGGCGATACGTCGCCCAGCGTCGGGTCGTTCCAGCGCAGCAACGCTTCCGCCCCGACGCAGCGACGTGATCCAAGGTCGATCCGCGGCTGATAGACCAGGCGGAGCGACGCGCCGTCCTCCAGCGCGGTGCCGAACGCGCTGAGCAACACGATATTGCGCCGGTATTCGGAATCGTTCGACGTCGCATAGACGCTGATCAGGCTGTCCTTGGCCTGCGCATCCTGTGCGGCGCTGTGGGCAGCGCGCAGGATTTCCTGCGACCGGATCGCGCCCAGCGTCACGGGGACGATCCCGGCCGCCATCGTCGTCACGAACCGCGCGATCGAGCCCGCGGCACTGACCGCGAGCCCGGCGCTCACCACGTCGAGATAGCCGGGCATCGTTGCGCCGGGTAACGACAGGAACGCAAACTGGGTCGCGGCAACGTGATAGAGCGTGCGCGCAGACCCCAGTTGCTCGCGCAAGGTACGCGCTGATTCCTTGACCAGCGTTTCGATATAGCCGGCGCCCATCACCCGGATCAGCGCATTCAGCTGGTCGGCGCGCGCGAGGTCGAGCAGCACGACGAAGCGCTGCTCGCCGGGCGTGTCACGCGCGAGATCGTCGAGATCCTCCAGAAACCGGAAGCGGTTGGGCAGTGCGCTGACCGGATCGACCCGCCCGACCGCATGCTGGAGGTCGATCTGTGCCATGACCATCGCCGCAAGGTCGGTCAGCGCGGCAAGCTCCTCGGGAGAGGCGGTTCGGGGTTCGGCACCCAGCACGCAGAGCGACCCGAGCCCATGGCCCTCCCGCGTGATCAGCGGCGCACCCGCATAGAAACGGATGCCGGACTGCGCGAGCGGGCTGTTGGCATAGAAGCCGTCGGCGGCGAGGTCGGGTATCACCAGACCCTGCGTCGTCTCGGCGACCTCCGCGCACGGGGCCTTGGCCCGCGCGATGTGGTCGTGCGTGATCCCGACGCGCGACTTGAACCATTGCCGGTCGGTATCGGTCAGCGAGATTGCGGCGATCGGCAACCCAAAGATCTGGCCCGCCATCCGGGTGATGCGATCGAAGCTTTCGCTGGCGCTGGTGTCGAGCAGGCGCAATTGGCGCAATGCATCAAGCCGTGCCGCCTCTTCATACGCCCGCATTTCTATGCTCCAGTCGCCAGCATTATGCGCAACGAGTCCACTTGCGCGATAGACTTATGTTGTTAACATGGAGTAAATTACAGCAACTTGACGGATCTGTCCCGCCGGACGAATTGCTGCAGCCAAAGTATTGGTTTGGGGACAGGGATGAGCGAAATACCATTGGTGGCCGGGATCGAACTTGGCGGGACCAAGTGCATCTGTATCCTGGCGCGAGGGCCCGATGCGATCGAGGAAATCGTACGAATTCCGACAACTCGCCCCGACGAGACGCTCGCCGCGATCGAAGCCGTGCTCGACCGCTGGAGCGGATTCGTCGCGATCGGAATTGCGAGCTTCGGCCCGGTCGGGATCGATCGGCGCGGCGGGGATTACGGCCATATCACCTCGACGCCCAAGCCCGGTTGGGCGGGGACCGACGTCGCCGGGCGCCTGCAGCGTCGCTATGCGGTGCCGACCGGCTTCCATACCGACGTCGTCGGCGCGGCGCTGGCCGAGGCGCGCTGGGGTGCGGCGCAGGGCCTGGCGGACATCGCCTATGTGACCGTCGGCACCGGGGTCGGCGCGGGGCTGATCGCGGGGCATCGACCGGTCGACGGCCTGATGCATTCGGAACTCGGGCATATCCGGCCGGTCCGAATGCCGGGCGACGACTGGATCGGCAGTTGCCCGTTTCACGGCGCCTGCCTCGAGGGGCTCGTGTCGGGCCCGGCGATCGCCGCGCGGCTCGGCCATCCCGCCGATGAGGCCCCCGCCGATCATCCGGTCTGGACGGGCGTTGCGGAGGCGCTTGGCCAGTTGTGCCACACGCTCGTGCTCACCGGCATTCCGCGCAGGATCGTCATCGGTGGCGGCGTGATGGGCGCCGGCCATCTGTTTCCGCGGGTCCGTGCCGCGCTGACGCGCAGTCTCGGGGGGTATATCGCATTGCCCGAGCCGACGCTGGTCGATACGTTCGTCGTACCGCCGGCACTCGGCGGCAATGCCGGCCCGCTCGGCGCGATTATCCTTGGTGGCCAAGCGCTTGGTGACTCGGTCGGAGGGTCGAGCGGCTCGGCCTTCATGTCATATTAATTACAGATGCCTACCCACCGGGCCGCGCGATAGGGCCTGGAAAACCGCTTACACGGGCGGGGTCAGGTATCGCGAGGAACGGTGTCCGATGCGTATTCTGATTGTCGACGACGAACCCGGAGTTCATGACGACTACGCCCGTGCGATACTCGGGACGGAACCGGCGGCGGCTGACCCGCAGGCCGACGCATTTTCGATAACCTCCGTCGGGACCGGCATCGACGCGATCGCCGCGGTCGAATCCGCCATCGCCGAGACCGCGCCGTTCGCGGTCGCCTTCCTCGATCTGCAGATGGCGTCGGGGCTCGACGTCTGCGAGACGGCGCGCCGGATCCGTGAACTGGACCCCGACATCAATTTCGTGATCGTCACCGCGCTCGACGGTGCCTCGCTCGCCGGGATCGCCAAGCTGGCCGGGCCGGTCGACAAGGTCTTCCATATCGCCAAGCCGTTCGCCGGCGCCGAGCTGCGCCAGACCGCGCTGGCACTGACGCAGCGCTGGCAGTTCGACCATGACTGCAACGCGGTGCGTGCAGCGCTCGTCCGGCAGGTGGCGCAGCTCGAGGTCCGGGCTGCCGAGCTGGCGGCCAATGAAAGCCGTGCGATCCATCTGGCGACGCACGACTCGCTGACGGACGCGCCCAATCGGCTGGCGTTCCTTCGCGCGCTTGCCGAACGCACCCGCGCGGACGGGTGGTTCGCGACGGTGATGATCGATCTCGACCGGTTCAAGCTGGTCAACGACACGCTGGGGCATCTTGCCGGCGACGCGCTGATCCGCGAGATCTGCGCGATCCTCGGCCGGTCCTCGCCCGACGGCGCGCTGGTCGCGCGGCTCGGCGGCGACGAATTCGGCGTGTTGTTCAGCACTGCGGACGAGACCAGCGCCCTGCTCGCCTGCGAACGGATGATCGCGGCCTGTTCGGTCAGCCTCCAGGTCTTTGGCAGTTCCGTCCAGGGCGGCGCCTCGGCCGGGCTGGTCGTGACGCATGGCGGGCAGGGCAGCGACCCGGTCGACGTCATGCGGCGGGCCGACCTTGCGCTGAACGATGCCAAAAGAAGCGGTCGACGCATGGCGCGCGTGTTCGACGAGAGCATGGACGAGGATATCCGCTTTCGCCGGCGGGTCGAAAGCGGGCTTGGCGAAGCGATCGCGAACAACGAGCTCAGCCTGGTGTTCCAGCCGATCGTGTCGCGCGAATCGATCGAGGTGGTCGGGTTCGAGGCGCTGCTGCGCTGGAACACGATGGCTTACGGCCCGATCAGCCCGGGCCTGTTCATGCCGATCGCGGAGGAATCGAACCTCATTCACGACCTGGGCGACTGGGTGCTGCGCAATGCGCTCGCGGTCCTGACGCAGTGGCCGGGTCAGTATGTCTCGGTCAATTTCAGCCCGCGACAGTTCCGGCGCCACCATTTCGTCGACTATGTCGGCGAGAGCGTCCGCCGTGCCGGGGTCGATCCCAGCCGGTTGCAGATCGAGATCACCGAGACCGCGATCTTTGACGATGCCGAGCGTGCGGCAGAGACGCTGGGCGCGCTGCGCCGCATGGGGTTCCGCATCGCGCTCGACGATTTCGGGACGGGCTATTCGAGCCTGCACAACATCCGCACCTTCGCGCTCGACTGCCTGAAGATCGACCGCAGCTTCATTGAGGGGATGGGCCGCGAGCGCGAAAGCGCGGCGATCGTCCATTCGATCATCAGTCTGGGCCGCGCGCTCGGCATCGGGGTCATCGCCGAAGGGGTCGAGACCGAGGCGCAGGTCCAGGCCTTGCGCCTGGCGGGGGCCAGCCATCTCCAGGGCTTCTTCTTCTCGCACCCGGTGCCTGCTGCGATCGCCCGGACCATGGCGGAAGCACGCGGTCTGGGCGGGGATCCCGCCGCGGCGCCCCGCGTCATGGCACCCCCGCAGGGCGTCTGACCCTACACCAGCGAAGCGAGCGGTGGGTCAGAGCAGGACGGGCTGCGCGTCGTCCGGCTCGTCGCCGACAAGCCCCGACAGCGTAAGCCCGAGCAGCCGGACGCCCTGCGGTACCGGAAGCTGCGCCATCAGCAGGTCCAGTCCCGCGGCGACGAACGCAGCCTTGTCGACCACCGCGGCGCTCGACGAGCGGGCGCGCGTGATCGTCCGGAAATCGGCATGGCGCAGTTTCAGCGTGACCGTCCGCCCGCGCGTGTCGTGCCGTTCGATCCGCACCCACGCCGCATCGGCGACGCGGTGCAACGCCTCGCGCAGAGCTGCCGGATCGCTCAAATTGGTCTCGAACGTCCGCTCCGCCCCGACCGACTTGGCGGCACGGTTCACGCGCACCGGGCGGTGATCGATCCCGCGTGCTGCCCCGTAGAGATAGTCCGCATAGCTGCCGAAATGCGCCTGAAGGAACGCCAGCGGGCGTTCGAGCAGATCGGCACCGGTCAGGATGCCGAGCTGTTCCATGCGTTTGGCGGTGACCGGGCCGACGCCGTGGAACCGCTTGACAGGCAATGACGCGACGAACGCGGCCCCGCGTTTGGGCGTGATGACGCAGATCCCGTCGGGCTTGTTCTGGTCCGACGCAAGCTTCGCGATGAACTTGTTGTAGCTGACCCCGGCCGACGCGGTCAGCCCGGTATCGGCCTTGATCCGCGCGCGGATCTCCTCGGCGATCGCCTGCGCCGATCCGACCCCGCGGATATCGGCGGTGACGTCCAGATACGCTTCGTCGAGCGACAGCGGTTCGACCAGCGGGGTGAAATGCGCGAAGATTGCGCGGATCTGGTCGGACACCGCACGGTACACGTCGAAGCGCGGCGGGACGAAGACGAGGTCGGGGCAGCGCCTGAGCGCGGTGACCGACGGCATCGCGCTGTGCACCCCGAAGGTTCGTGCCTCATAGCTCGCGGCGGCGACCACACCGCGCGCACGTGAACCACCCACCGCGACCGGCCGCCCTTTCAGCGTAGGGTCGTCGCGCTGTTCGACCGAGGCATAGAAGGCATCCATGTCGACATGGATGATCTTGCGCTGCACCGGCGGCGGGGTAGGAGAAGCGGCCATCTGCACCGCAGATAGGTTCTGACGATGCGCGGAAACAGAGCGTCGTTACGGCGTTGAACGAATTCGGCCGGGCGCAAGCGGCGACGACAAGGGGACCTGGACGTGCGGATCGGAACCGAATGCTGGCGTATCGAACGCGCGGACCAGATGTCCGTGATCGTCGATGCGGAGGAATATTTCCGCCAGGCGCGCGTCGCCATGCTCAACGCCAAGCGGCGGATCATGCTGATCGGCTGGGATTTCGATGCGCGGATCCAGCTCGAACCCGGGGTCGACCGCCCCGGCGAACCGCCGACGCTCGGCGCGTTCATCCTGTGGCTGGTCGAACGCGAGCCCGAGCTCGAGATCTTCCTGCTCCGCTGGGACACCGGTGCGATCAAGTCGCTGTTCCGCGGATCGACCTTGTTCACGATGATGAAGTGGATGCGGCATCCGCGCATCCATACCAAGCTAGACGGCCATCATCCGACCGCGGGGTCGCATCACCAGAAGATCGTGATCATCGACGACTGCCTCGCCTTTTGCGGCGGGATCGACATGACCGGCGACCGCTGGGACACGCGCGAACATCGCCATGACGATGCGCGGCGGCGGCGTCCCTCGGGTCGTCCCTACAAGCCGTGGCACGACGCGATCAGCGCGGTCGCAGGCCCCGTCGCAACCGCATTGGGGCAGCTGTTCCGCGACCGCTGGGTGCTGGCAGGCGGCGTGCCGATCGCCGAGGCGAGCCCTGGCGCGGCGTGCTGGCCCGACGAACTCGGCGTGCATTTCCGCGATGTCGACGTCGCGATCGCGCGGACCGAACCCGAGATGGACGATCAGGTCCCGGTGCATGAGAGCGAGGCGCTGTTCCTCGCACAGATCGCGGGTGCCAAACGGCATCTCTATATCGAGAGCCAGTATTTCGCGTCGCGCAAGATCGCCGAAGCCGTCGCGCGGCGGCTCGACGAGGCGGACGGGCCCGAGATCGTGATCATCAACCCGGTGACTGCGCAGGGGTGGCTCGAGCCGATCGCAATGGACACCGCGCGCGCGCGCCTCATGACCGCGCTGGCGCACCGCGACGTCCACAAGCGGCTGCGCATGTATCATCCCTACACCAGCGGCGGGGAGGCGATCTATTGCCATGCCAAGATCCTGATCGCGGACGATCAGATCTTCCGGCTCGGATCGTCGAACATGAACAACCGTTCCCTGCGGCTCGACACCGAATGCGACCTCGCGATCCGTGCGCATGACGAGGCGACGAGCACGGGGATCACCGCGATCCGCAACGACCTGATCGCCGAACATCTGGCGGTCGATGTCGAGGTGGTGACCACGATAATCGCCGAGACCGGGTCGCTGATCGAGACGATCGAGCGGCTGCGCGGGCAGGGTAAGTCGCTGCGCGCCTATGAGGCGCCCGATCTGACCGCGGTCGAGGAATGGCTGGCGGACAATGAGGTGCTCGATCCCGAGGGGCCCGAGGAGATGTTCGAGAGCTTCGCGAAGCGCGGCCTGTTCCGCCGCCTCCGCCACCGCCGCCCGAAGAAGAAGTGAGCGATCCTCCCCCGCCAGGGGGGGGATCAGATTAGATTAGAACAGCCCTTCGATCAGCCCATCCGCATCGAGCCGGATCGCTTCGGCTGCGGGAACGCGTGGGAGGCCGGGCATCGTCATGATCTCGCCGCAGATCGCGACGACGAAGCCCGCGCCTGCGGCCAGCCGAACCTCACGCACCGGCACGATATGCCCGGTCGGCGCGCCGAGAAGCGCAGGGTCGCTCGAAAAGCTGTACTGCGTCTTGGCGAGGCACACCGGCAGGTGGCCGTAGCCGGCATCCTCCCAGCGCTTGAGCTGCGCGAGCACGCTGGGCTCCGCGACCGCATGCTCGGCGCGGTAGATGCGCCGGGCAACCGTGTCGATCTTGTCGAACAGCGACAGATCGTCACCATAAAGCGGCGCGAAATTCGCGGCATGCGTGTCGCACAGCTCGGCCACCGCGTCGGCGAGCTTGGTCGCGCCCGCGCCGCCCTCGGCCCAGTGGCGGCACAGGATCGCGCGGGCGCCGTGCGCGCTCGCCGCCTCGTGCACGACCGCGATCTCGGCCTCGCTGTCGGTGTAAAAATGGTTGATCGCGACGACCGCGGGAACGCCGAACTGGCGGATATTCTCGATATGGCGGACGAGATTGATTGCACCGCGCCGGACCGCCTCGACGTCCTCCGCGCCGAGATCGGCCTTGGCGACCCCACCGTTCATCTTGAGCGCGCGGACCGTCGCGACGATCACCACCGCATCGGGAGACAGCCCCGCCTGGCGGCATTTGATGTCGAAGAACTTCTCCGCGCCGAGATCCGCGCCAAAGCCCGCCTCGGTCACGACATAGTCGCCCAGCGCCAGCGCCGCGCGCGTCGCAATCACCGAATTGCAGCCATGCGCGATGTTGGCGAAAGGCCCGCCGTGCAGGAAGGCGGGGTTGCCCTCGAG
This sequence comes from Sphingomonas sp. Leaf30, assembly GCF_001422525.1. Lineage (NCBI taxonomy): Bacteria > Pseudomonadati > Pseudomonadota > Alphaproteobacteria > Sphingomonadales > Sphingomonadaceae > Sphingomonas > Sphingomonas sp. Leaf30. The sequence goes on from NZ_LMKZ01000001.1 coordinate 930,800, forward strand.
CGTCTGGACGAGGTTCGGCTTGATCGCCTCTGCCAGCAGGACGGCCATCGCGCCGTCGGCCTTCAGGTCGCGCGCGGTGATGGGGCTGCGATCGCGCGTATAGGCGACGACGATGTCACCCAGCCGCCGCTCCATGTCGGCCAGGTTCCCGCTGAGGCACAGGATCGCCATGACCTCGGAAGCGACGGTGATGTCGAACCCCGATTCGCGCGGATAGCCATTGGCGACCCCGCCAATCGACTGGACGATGTCGCGCAGCGCACGGTCGTTCATGTCGAGCACGCGGCGCCACACCACGCGGCGCACGTCGATCTGCAGCGCGTTGCCCCAATGGATATGATTGTCGATCATCGCCGCGAGCAGGTTGTGCGCCGCGGTGATCGCGTGGAAATCGCCGGTGAAGTGGAGGTTGATGTCCTCCATCGGCGCGACCTGCGCTCGCCCGCCGCCGGTCGCGCCGCCCTTGGTGCCGAAGCATGGCCCGAGCGACGGTTCGCGCAGCGCCAGCACCGTCTTGCGTCCGGTCAGGTTCAGTGCATCGGCCAGCCCGACCGAGGTCGTCGTCTTGCCCTCACCCGCCGGCGTCGGGTTGATCGCGGTGACCAGCACCAGCCGGCCACGCCGCGCCCCCTCGCGGCGGCCATGCGCCTCGAGCCAGTCGAGTGCGATCTTGGCCTTGAACCGGCCGTAAGGCTCGACCGCGTCGTCGGGGATGCCGAGCGCGTCGGCGACGTGCGCGATGGGGCGCAGCGCGACGCTGCGGGCGATGGCAATGTCGGTTGTCATGAGGCTAGTTCTTCAGTTTCCAGCCGCTCTTCAGCAGCATGTAGCACAGGGTGGCGAGCACGACGTCGATCGCCAGGATGACGAGGCCGCCGACGATCACCGGCGAATCGGCAACGCCCAGAAAGCCGTAGCGAAAGCCCGAGATGATGTAGAAGAACGGATTGACGTGGCTGAACGCGCGGAACGCGGGCGCCAGCGTGTCGACCGAATAGAAGGTGCCCGACAGCAGCGAGAGCGGCGCGACGACGAAGTTCGTGACAGCGGCGGCATGGTCGAATTTGTCCGCCCAGATCGACGTCAGCACGCCGAGCAGCGCGAGGAAGGTCGCGCCGAGCAGGCCGAACCACAGGATCGCGAGCGGCGCATGAGGCGTGACGTGCACGCCCGGATACAGCACCATCGCCGCCCAGACGACGCACCCGACCAGCACCGCACGCGTCACCGCACCGCCGACGAGAGCTGCGAGCAGCTCGGCGGTCGACAGTGGTGGCTGAAGATAGTCGACGATCGTGCCCTGCATCTTGCCGACCAGCAGCGAGAAGCTCGCATTGGCAAACGCCGGGCCCATCATGCCCTGGCTGATGATCAGCCCGGGGGCGATGAAATCGGCGAACATCACGGTCTCGCCGCCGACCAGCACGGGGCGTTTGGCGCCCGTCGCGATGGTGAAAACGATCAGGAACAGCAATGTCGTCATCGCCGGCGCCCACACCGTCTGCAGCTGGACCTTGAAGAACCGGCGCACCTCCTTGATATAGAGGGTACGAAGTCCCTCCCAGTTCACGTTGCGAATGACGGGAACGCCGGGGGCGGATTGCACCGCCGACTGGATTTCACCGATTGGGGGCTGGCTGCTCATGGGGGTTGCGGGTAATCGCTGCCGCTGTCGCCCGCAACCCGGTTGACGAAGACTATACCGGCCGACCCGAAGACTGAGGAACGAACATGTCCTGGACCGACGAGCGTATCGAGACGCTCAAGACGATGTGGGAAGCCGGCCAGACCGCCAGCCAGATCGCCGAAGCGCTGGGTGGCGTCAGCCGCAACGCCGTGATCGGCAAGGCGCACCGCCTTGAGCTTCAGGCGCGCCCGTCGCCGGTGAAGCCGAACGATCCCGACGCGAAGAACGCGGATGCGAAGTTGGCCGAGGCGAAGGCGGCCGAGTCGCCCGTCGTCGACACGCCGCCGGTGGTCGCCGCCGAACCCGTCGCCGCACCGCCGGCTCCCGCGCCTGAACCCGCACCCGTCGCCGCTGCACCTGAGCCCGCACCGCGTGCGGCGCCCGTCGCTGCCGATGCGGATGAGGACGCCGACGAGGACGAGGATGAGGACGACGACGCGGTCGAACCGGCCGCCGCACCGGTCCGCGCACCGCAGCCGATCCTCCGCTCAATCGGACCCGGCGGCTTTCTCCGCCAGGCGCCTGGCGAGCAGCAGCCGCCGAGCACGCCCGCCCCGCCGCGGCGTCTCGTCCCCGCCAAGCCTTCGCCCGAAATGGCGGGCAAGACGAGCCTGCTGGAGCTCAACGACCGCATCTGCAAATGGCCGCTCGGCCATCCCGGCGAGCCCGATTTTCACTTTTGTGGCGACAAGGTGAACCCGGGCTTCCCGTACTGCGTCGCGCATTGCGGTCACGCCTATCAGGCCCAGCTGCCCCGCCGCGACCGCCGCCCGACGCCGCCACTCCCCTTCGGCGGCCCGCGCGCACGCTGAGGTTTGGGGGGGGCGTTTCCGCTCTCCGTGCCTCGGATGTATGCCTGTCGCGGAGCCAATCCCCAGCACCACCCCGGCGGAGGCCGGGGCCCAGTTGGGAAGGCTGTAGTAACAGCGGGCAACGCGTGGTGGCTGCGTCCCCCAACTGGACCCCGGCCTTCGCCGGGGTGGTGCCTTGGGGAAACCATATCCACGAAGAAAAGGGCCGCCTCCCGTGTCGGGAAGCGGCCCTTTGTCCTCACCCGCGCCGCGGCGAAGCCGCGTCGTCGGACGTCGCTGGCGACGCCGGCCGAGTTCGGGTGGTGTGACGCCGTTCGGCGTCACACCACCCAGCGCTTAGAACCGGAACGCCGCCGTCGCGCGCAGGCTGTGCCAGCGGAACTTGTCGTCGCTGCGACGGAAGTCGGTGCCGGTCGTGTTCGGCGCCAACACAAACGGGTTCGTCGCCGGCTGCGTGCCCTGCGTCACGCGGACGCGGAAATCGTCGTCCTGATACTGGTGGAACATATATTCCATGCCGACCGAGATGTTCGGCGTGACCTTCTGCTCGATACCGCCGCCGCCGAGGATACCGAACTGCTGGCGCTTGCCGCTCTGCTGATAGGCGTTGCCGGTGTTGGTGCTGTAGAAATCCCGGTCGATCTTGGCATAGCCCGCACCGAACGTGCCGTAGAACAGCGTGGTGTTAACCGCATAGCCCGCACGGCCGCGGATCGAGGCTTCCCAGTCGACGCTGCGCGTCATCACGTAGCTGGCGGGCGTCGTCGAGAAGGCGGTGACGCTGTCGGTGATCTCGCTCTTGCCGAATTCGCCGACCACGCCGACGGCGATGTTGCCGCGCTGCGTGTCGATGCCGACGCGGCCATAATAGGCGGCGCCGTCCTTGTCCTTGCGGCATCCGCGGCCACCGGTCAGCGTCGTCGCGGTCGTCGCGCCGTTGCAGAACCCGCTGCTGAACGCGTTGGTGCCGGCTGCTGTCGCTACTGCATCCCCGAACCGCCCGTCGAGATTGCGGTCGAACAGGATCGACGATCCCGCATCGTTTGGCTGTACGTCATAACCGCCCGCCGAAGCGACATAGAGACCGTTGAACGGTGCGTCCTCCGTCGTCTCCTGCGCGAATGCCGACAATGCCGTGAGACCAAGAATGACCGTGCCAGCGAGGCCGGCATAGAGGGATGTGCGCATGTAAGCTCCGGTTTTCATTGATCTAAGACAGCCAAGAAGCGGAGCGTCCCGCCGATATATCCGTGACCATGACAGAAAGTTCATGTTGTAGCTTTTCCGCAACAGCGGTTGCGCGCTTGCACGGATCATTGGCTAAGCCATATACCACGTCATGCCAGAAGACCTGCCCGAAGGCCTGTTCACGACCCCGTCCAAGACCGCCCCGACCTATGACGCGTCCTCGATCGAGGTGCTCGAAGGGCTCGAACCCGTCCGCCGCCGCCCGGGCATGTATGTTGGCGGCACCGACGAGCGCGCGCTGCATCATCTCGCCGCCGAAGTGCTCGACAATGCGATGGACGAGGCGGTCGCGGGTCACGCGACGCGGATCGAGGTCACGCTCGAGCCCGGCAATCGCCTGACGATCGTCGACAATGGCCGCGGCATCCCGGTCGATCCGCATCCCAAATTCCCTGACAAGTCCGCGCTCGAGGTGATCCTCTCGACGCTGCATTCGGGCGGCAAGTTCGCGGGCAAGGCCTATGCGACCTCGGGCGGTCTGCACGGCGTCGGCATCAGCGTCGTCAACGCGCTGTCGTCCCACACCGTCGTCGAGGTTGCGCGCGACCGCCAGCTCTACCGCCAGCGCTTCGCCAAGGGGCAGACGCTCGGCCCGATCGAGCGGCTCGGCACCACCCCCAACCGCCGCGGCACCAGCGTCGCCTTCACCCCCGACACGGAGATCTTCGGCAACGAGCTGCACTTCAAGCCGCAGCGGCTGCACAAGCTCGTCCGGTCCAAGGCCTATCTGTTCGCGGGCGTCGAGATACGCTGGCACTGCGCGCCCGAACTGATCAGCGACGATACGCCCGCGCAGGCGGTGTTCCAGTTCCCCGGCGGGCTCGCCGACCATCTGCGCGACCAGGTCGCGGGCCGCGAATGCGCGACCGCCGACTTCTTCTCCGGCTCGCAGGATTTCCCGAGCGCGCAGGGCGAGACGCAGGGGCGTGTCGAATGGGCGATCGCCTGGCCGCTGTGGAGCGACGGCTCGTACAGTTGGTATTGCAACACCATCCCGACCCCCGATGGCGGCACGCACGAACAGGGCCTGCGGCAGGCACTGGTGCGCGGTCTGCGCGCGTTCGGTGATCTGGTCGGCAACAAGAAGACCAAGGACATCAGCGCGGACGACGTGATGATCGGCAGCGAGCTGATGCTGTCGGTGTTCATCCGCGAACCGCAATTCCAGAGCCAGACCAAGGATCGCCTGACCAGCCCCGAGGCCGCGGGCCTCGTCGAGAAGGCGGTGCGCGACCATTTCGACCATTTCCTCAGCCACAATATGGACCGCGGCAAGGCGCTGCTGAACTATGTGCTCGAGCGGATGGACGAGCGCCTGCGCCGCAAGCAGGAACGCGACGTCAAGCGCAAGACCGCGACGTCCGCCCGCAAATTGCGGCTGCCCGGCAAGCTGACCGACTGTTCCGCCAACTCGCCCGAGGGCACCGAGCTGTTCATCGTCGAGGGCGATTCCGCTGGCGGATCGGCCAAGCAGGCGCGCGATCGCAAGACGCAGGCGATCCTGCCGATCCGCGGCAAGATCCTCAACGTCGCGTCCGCGACCAGTGCGAAGATCTTCGCGAACCAGGAGATCGCCGACCTGACGCTGGCGCTCGGCTGCGGCACGCGGAAAGACTGTGTCGCGGACAATCTGCGCTACGAACGGGTCGTGATCATGACCGACGCCGACGTCGACGGCGCGCATATCGCGACGCTGCTGATGACGTTCTTTTTCCAGGAGATGCCCGACATCGTCCGCCGCGGGCACCTCTATCTCGCGCAGCCGCCACTCTACCGCCTGACCGTCGGCACCAAGAGCGTCTATGCGCGCGACGACGCGCACCGCGCCGAACTCGAACGCACGGTGTTCAAGGGCAAGAAGGTCGATGTCGGCCGGTTCAAGGGGCTTGGCGAGATGAACCCCGGCCAGCTCCGCGAGACGACGATGGACCCCGCGACGCGCGGCATGCTGCGCATCACCCTGCCGCAGGAATATGAGGAGCGGGCAGGGGTGAAGGACCTGGTCGACCGCCTGATGGGCAACAACCCCGCGCACCGCTTTGCCTTCATCCAGGAAAATGCCGGACGGCTGGACGAGGAAGCCATCGACGCGTGACTGGTCCGTAACGGATCGGCCTCCGGCAGGCGGCGGTTGACGTGGGCGCCGATACCAATATCGTTCGCAGTCCTCGGTAGGCGGGAGTGCGTCGGATGCCCCTATTGGCCATTGCGTTGTTGCAAGCCGTCGCGGCCGCCGCGCCTCCACCCGATCCGGCGCCAAACCTGGCGGGCGACAAGACGATCGTCGTGGTCGCACCCCGCACGTCGAATACGGCAAAGGCACTTGCGGACTGCATCGCACGCGCCTGTTCGCCCAAGGACGAGATTGACGCGTCCCTCGCCCATGCCGAGAGCCAGTTTCTTGCCGGCGACTATGTCGCATCGCGCAGAACCCTGTCCAAGGCGCGCAAGCGTAACGGGGGTTATGCGAAGGCGCTGCCGGTCGACGTGTCGGATCTGGTCCGTGCAAGCGGCCGGCTGGCCAGCCTCAACGGACAGGTCGACACCGCCCGTATCATGTCGATCGATACGCTCGACATCCTGAAGGACGGGTTCGGGGCAAAGGATGAGCGTGTCCTGATGCAGCGCCTGCTGGTCGGTGACGCGATGGTGCGGGACCTCCGCTTCGATGCCGCGCGGGGCATCTTCAATCGCGTCGCTAGGGAGGCCGCAGCGACGGGACAGAAGACGGTCGAGGGGCATGCGCTGCTGAGGATCGCGGCGGTCTATGCCGCGCTCGCGAGCGTCGAACGCGGTTACGCACCGCGTGCGCGGTCGGCGATCGCGCGCATCACGCGGACCGACGATCCGGCGCTGGCGCCGTTTCGCGAGGTGGCGGCAACACTGGAACAGCGCTTTGCTTCTGGGCCCGAGGCGCTGGCGGCTGCGAAGGCCGAGGTCGCAAGCCTGCCGCAGAGGACGCGGTCGACCGTCGCGACCTTGGTCTATGCGCCACCGATCGACCTTCCCAAAGCGAGGCAGAACCAGTCGACGATCGTCACGCTGACGGGCGATAACGAGCCGCAATGGATCGACGTCGCCTTCCGTATCGACGCAGAGGGACTTGTCCGGGATGTCGATGTCGTCCGGCAATCGGAGAACGCGGGCGGCAAATGGCTGGACCTGGTCGAGCAGTCGATCACCGGACGCGTCTATCGTCCGCTCGCGCTTGCCCAGGGTGCGCCCGGGCTGGCGCGCGTCGAGCGCTATTCGCTTGTCTATGACGTTGCGTCCGGGAAGGACACGCGCATGCGCATCCGATCGAACCGCCCGCGCATCGAGGTGACCGACCTGACCAACGACGCACCGACTGGTTGACGCCCATCCCCCGTCACCGGTATTAGGCGCCTCCGGGGCGGTCCATCACGGGCCGCCCTTCTCGTTTCGAAGAGGAAGCGCCTGTGACCATCACCCCGCTCATGCCCGTCTACCCGCGGTGTGGCGTGCGTCCGGTCCGAGGCGAGGGCGCCTATCTGTTCGGTGAGGACGGCCAGCAATATCTCGACTTCGCCAGCGGTATCGCGGTCAACGCGCTCGGCCATGGCCACCCCCATCTGACCAAGGCGATCGCTGACCAGGCCGCGACGTTGATGCACGTGTCGAACCTGTACGGGTCACCGCAGGGCGAACATCTCGCGCAGCGGCTCGTCGACAATACGTTTGCCGACACCGTGTTCTTCACCAATTCGGGTGCGGAAGCGGTCGAGTGCGCGATCAAGACCGCGCGCCGCTATCATTTCGCGAACGGCAATCCCGAGCGTCACACGCTGATCACGTTCGACACCGCGTTCCACGGCCGCACGCTCGGCACGATCTCGGCGACCAACCAGGCCAAGATGCGCGACGGGTTCGAGCCGCTGTTGCCCGGATTCGCCTATGCCAAGTTCAACGATCTCGAGGGTGCGCTCGCGCTGATCGACGACAACACTGCAGGGTTCCTGGTCGAGCCGATCCAGGGCGAGGGCGGTATCCGCCAGGCGAGCCCCGAATTCCTCCAGGGCCTGCGCAAGGCGTGCGACGAGCACGGCCTGCTGCTCGTCCTCGACGAGGTCCAGTGCGGCTATGGCCGGACCGGCAAGCTGTTCGCGCATGAACTCTACGGCATCACCCCCGACATCATGTCGGTCGCCAAGGGGATCGGCGGCGGCTTCCCGCTCGGGGCGTGCCTTGCGACCGAGGAGGCGGCCAAGGGCATGGTCGCGGGGACGCACGGCTCGACCTATGGCGGCAACCCGCTTGGGATGGCGGCGGGCGAGGCGGTGCTCGACGTGATCCTCGAGGACGGGTTCCTCGAGCATGTCGCCACGATGGGCGACCGGCTGCGCCAAGGCCTCGAACAGATGATCCCCAATCACGATCACCTGTTCGACAGCGTGCGCGGCACCGGGCTGATGCTCGGGCTGAAGCTGAAAAGCGACAGCCGTGCGTTCGTCGCGTTCGCACGCGATCATCACAACCTGCTGCTGGTCGCAGCGGGCGAGAACGTCATCCGCATCCTGCCGCCGCTGGTGATCGACGAGAGCCATATCGCCGAATGCATCGACAAGCTGTCGACCGCCGCGCGCGTTTATGTGCCCGCCGCCGACGATTGAGCGCCTTTGCGCGGTCACTAAACCCCGTTCGTCCTGAGTAGCCACTGAGCGAAGTCGAAGTGGCGTATCGAAGGACTGGCCCGCTTGGGGCACTGTCCTTCGATATGGGTCTTCGGCTTCGCTCAGCCCCTACTCAGGACGAACGGAACTTCTTACGGGGTCGTTACCATGAACAACCGCCATTTCCTGAATCTCACCGACGCCGGCCCCGACGGCGTCGCCGCGATGCTTGCCGACGCGCTCGATCGCAAGGCCGCGCGCGCCGGCTTCCCCAAGGGCCGCACGGATGCTGACGCCCCGCTTGCCGGCCACACGCTGGCGATGGTGTTCGAAAAAAACTCGACGCGTACACGGTTCAGCTTCGACATGGCGATCCGCCAGCTCGGTGGGACGTCGATCGTCGCCGATGCCGGCAGCATGCAGCTCGGGCGCGGCGAATCGATCGCCGACACCGCGCGCGTGCTGTCGGGCTATGTCGACGCGATCATGATCCGCACCGACGATCATGCCAAGGTCGAGGAGATGGCGCATCATGCCAGCGTCCCCGTCATCAACGGCCTGACCGACGCGTCGCATCCGTGCCAGATCATGGCCGACCTGCTGACGATCATCGAAAGCGGCAAGGCGCTGCCCGGGCTCAAGGTCGCGTGGCTGGGCGATGGCAACAACGTGCTCGCCTCGATCGTCGAGGCCGCCGGGCTGATGCAATTCGACGTCGTCGCCGCCTGCCCGCAGGGGTTCCAGCCCGAGGAGGAGGCGATCGTCCGCGCCTCGGGCCGCGCGCGCGTCGTCGCCGATCCGCGCGAGGCGGTCGACGGTGCGGACATCATCGTCACCGACACCTGGATCTCGATGGGGCAGGCCAATGCCGAGAGCAAGCTGAAGGCCCTTGCCCCCTATCAGGTCGACGCCGCGCTGATGGCGCTCGCGCGGCCCGATGCGAAGTTCCTCCACTGCCTCCCTGCGCATCGCGGCGAGGAGGTCACGCCCGAGGTGATCGACGGTGCGCAGTCGCTGATCTGGCAGGAGGCTGAAAACCGCCTCCACGCGCAGAAATCGGTGCTCCGCTGGTGCTTCGGGCAGATCGGCTGAAGCGCCCGGTTGGTTGATCGGGCGCAGGTCAGCCCCCATTTCCGTCATTCCCGCGGAGGCGGGAATCCATAAACTCCGAGCTGGTGGTGAGACCACCAGCGTATGTCGCTCTGCATCCCCGCCTGCGCGGGGATGACGCCGCGACGGGGGATGCCGAAGGAACGATGGTGAACGACCCCAACATGACCGATCTCGACCGCGCGCTGGCGTTTGCGATCCCCGCGCGCAGCGCCCGTGGCAGGATCGTCCGGCTCGGCACCGCGCTCGACGAGGTGCTCGCCGCGCACGCCTATCCGCCTGCGATCGAGAAGCTGCTCGCCGAGGCGCTGACGCTCGCCGCGCTCATCGGCTCGACGCTGAAGGACGCGAGCGGCCAGCTGACGATGCAGACCCGGACCGACAATGGCGTCGTCCAGTTGCTGGTCTGTGATTATCGCGGCGGCGAGGTGCGCGGCTATATCGAATACGATGCGGACAAGCTTGCCCAGGCGCCCGTCGAGCCGACCCTGTTCGCCTTGTTCGGCCAAGGCTATCTCGCGATCACCTTCGACATGGCGAGCAGCAACGAGCGGTATCAGGGCATCGTCCCGCTCGACGGCGATACGCTGTCTGAGGCCGCGCAGAGCTATTTCACCCAGTCCGAGCAGATCCCGACAATGGTCCGTACCGGCATGGCGAAGGGCCCCGACGGGCGCTGCGTCGCGGGCGGGCTGTTCCTCCAGCATCTGCCCGAGGGCGAGGACGGCCGCGAGCGGCTGCATACCAAGCTCGACCATCCCGAATGGGAGCATGTCGCGACGCTTGGCAACACGATGGGTACGGACGAGCTGACCGATGCGACGCTGCCGCTCGAGACGCTGGTGTGGCGGCTGTTCAACGAGGACAGCGACGTCCGCATTCTTGCCGATATTCCCATCACGCGCGGCTGCCGGTGCGATCCCGACTATATCCGGGGCGTGATCGCGAAATTCCCGATCGACGAACGCCGCGACATGGCGGACGAGAGTGGCTTCATCCAGGTCGACTGCGCATTCTGTGCAAAGAAATTCCCAGTTCCGGTCGAGGAATGACGCGTTTCTCGGGCACGCGACGGCGGGAAATTGCGCGGCGTTAATGCGCTGTTTACCGCGCCGGGCTATACCTCCCTCGTGCTTTAGAGATTTCAGCACGTTTCTCCCTTGAGGCTGCTATTAGCGCCAACCTTTCAGGGCCGCCTTCGGGCGGCCCTTTCTTTTTGCCGCGGTCTGGCCTAGCGCGTCGCGCATCATGACATCATCAGCTCCCTTAGCGGTCGCCCTCGTCTCGGGCGGCCTCGACTCGATGGTTTCCGCCGCCATGCTGCGGGAATCCGGCCGGCGCCTGCTCGCGCTGTCGTTCGATTATAACCAGCGCCACCGCGTCGAGCTCGATGCCGCGCGCCGCGTCGCCACCGCGCTCGGCGCCGAACGCCACATCGTCCTGCCGATGGACCTGTCCGCGTTCGGCGGTTCGGCGCTCACCGCGGATATCGACGTGCCCAAGGACGGCGTCGGCACCGACGATGCGGGTGGCATCCCCGTCACCTATGTCCCCGCCCGCAACACGATCTTCCTCAGTCTCGCGCTCGGCTGGGCCGAGGCGGCGGGCGCGCGCGATATCTATATCGGCGTCAACGCGCTCGATTATTCGGGTTATCCCGATTGCCGCCCCGAATTCATCGCTGCATTCGAGGGGCTGGCCGAACTCGCGACCAAGGCGGGGGTCGAGGGCGATCCGTTCCGCATCCAGGCGCCGCTCCAGCACATGACCAAGGCGGATATCGTCCGTGAGGGCACGCGGCTCGGGCTCGACCTCGGGCTCAGCTGGTCGTGCTACGATCCGACGCCAGACGGCAAGCATTGCGGCGGGTGTGACAGCTGCCGGCTCCGGTCGCGCGGCTTCGACGAGGCGGGGATCGCCGATCCCACCGTCTACGCGGTCAAGCCGGTCTGACATGAGTTACGCGGTCAAGGAAATGTTCCTGACGCTGCAGGGCGAGGGCGTGAATGCCGGCCGCCGGGCGGTGTTCGTGCGCTTTGCCGGATGCAATCTGTGGTCGGGACGCGAACAGGACCGCGCGACCGCGGTCTGCCGGTTCTGCGATACCGATTTCGTCGGTACCGACGGACTGGGTGGCGGCAAGTTCGCCGATGCGCGCGCGCTGGCGGAGGCGGTGGCGGGGTTCTGGGGTGCCGGGACGCAGGACCGGTTCGTCGTGCTCACCGGGGGCGAACCGATGCTCCAGACCGACGATGCGATCGTCGATGCGCTTCACGCGGCGGGCTTCCGGATCGCGATCGAGAGCAATGGCACCCTGCCGGTCCATCCCGGCATCGATTGGGTGTGCATCAGTCCCAAGGCGGGTAGCATCGTCGTCCAGCGTCACGGCGACGAGCTGAAGCTGGTCTGGCCGCAGCCCGGTACCGACATCGCCGATATCGAGACATGGGATTTCGCGAACCTGCTGCTCCAGCCGCTCGACGACCCGCAGGCGGATGCCAATCGCGATGCCTGTGTCGCGCTGGTGATGCAGCGTCCGCAATGGCGGCTGTCGCTCCAGACGCACAAGATGCTGGGGCTGCGTTAGGCCGCCTGCCCGCTCCGGCAGAGAAAGCCCCCGGCTCATGGGCCGGGGGGTAAACGTTCAGCGGTTGGCGATGCCAACGCCCGCCGCGGGGGGCCAGTCGAGCGCGCCGCACTTCTTGGCAACCCATTCCGCCTTCTTGTTCCAGCAGATCGGGTCGAGCCGCGGCATCTTCACCCGGTCGCGGCCGATATAGCGCGGGAAACGCTGTTCGCCCCAGGGGATCAGGCTGTTGCGCAGCTCGCGCGTGCGCTGCAGCGTCAGGTCGCCGAACTGGCCGCGCGGCGTGAACAGCGCGTCGCGGCCGATCGATGCAGTCGTCTGGCAAAAGCCATATTGCGCGGCGACGGTCGCGAAGTTCGAATAGGTGCGCGTACCGAACTGGTCGAGCGCGGCCTGGCCGGCCTTGACGCCCTTGGCCTTGTTGACGCGCAGGAAGTATTTGCCGAGCGTGTCGAAGGCGCCCTGCAGTTCAGTACCGTGATCGGCGAGGATCGCATTGTAGTTCGACACCGTCAGCAGCGTCGGTTCGAACTGGCACTGGAGCGCCGCGACGTTCAGCGCCGCGCGCATGTGCCAGACCATCGCCGCGCGCTTCTCCGCGCTGGTGGCGTCGGGCATCGCCTGGCCGAGATCGGCCTCGTCCCCGGTCACCGCCGGCGCGGAGAAATCGCGTGATTGCAGAAAAAACTGAGCCGAGGCGGGCTGAGCCAACGCCATCGAGCCGCTCGCCGCGCAGAGCGCCAGCGCAGTACGCACCATCTTCATTCCCAACTCCCCGGGCATTCCATCCCGAGATTTCTAAAGCGTTTCTTGCCAACTCCCAACTGTTTTGAGGGGCCCGGCAGCCGATCGCGGCTTCGGGTACGGTCCGGGCCGCAGATTTCCGTCGCAGCCGAAACGAGATCGCGCACCGCGGACGATCGACCAGGCTCGGGATGGCATCGCGCATCCCGCCGCCGCGCGGTCGACTTGGCCCCAACGACAAGGGGCCGCCCGGTTTCCCGGACGGCCCCCCGCATCACATAATCTTCCGAAACCGGAAAATTACATCATGTTGTTGGTCATCATGGTGTCGTTCGACATCATCGTGTCGTTCGCCATCATGCCGTCGTTCATCGCGCCGTCAACGGCGGTCATGTTGTCGGTCATCGTGTCCATGCCTTCGGTGGCATTCATGTCGGTGACCATCGTGTTGTCGGTCGTGGTCTCGGTCTTCGGACCGCATGCCGAAACGGCAAGCGCTGCGCTGGCGATCAGCGAACCGGTCAGAACCTTGGAGATGAGTGAACGCATTTGGAAGCTCCCTAGATAGAGGATTTGGTAGGCCTGGAGGCCAGGTATATACCCAAATCGTAGTGGACATTAATCTGTAAAGGCCTGACCCTCAAGCCTCGTTTTCTTGAGCCAAAGAAAGTGTTTCAAGGAACACGCCGCTCGTCAACGTCAGGGCAGCGTCAAAAGTTGCCATGTCGACCTTCGTGCCCAGCGATTTCAGGCTGGTAACGGGGTATTCCGCAAGGCCGCACGGCACGATTCCGCCGAAATGCGTCAGGTCAGGATCAATATTGACCGCAAAACCGTGCAGCGTCACCCAGCGCTTCACGCGCACGCCGATCGCACCGATCTTCGCCTCGCGGCCGCCAAGATTGGGATCGCGCGTCCAAATGCCGACACGGCCCTCGACCGAAAACGCGGCGACGCCAACCTCGCCGAGCGCCGCGATCACCCAGTCCTCGACCGCGTGGACGAACCGCCGGACGTCGCGCCCGCGTCGGCCGAGGTCGAGCACCAGATAGCCGATCCGCTGCCCCGGCCCGTGATAGGTGTATTTGCCGCCCCGTCCGGTATCGAACACGGGAAAGCGCGGATCGACCAGGTCGACCGGATCCGCGCTCGTCCCCGCGGTATAGACCGGCGGGTGCTCGAGCAGCCAGATCAGCTCACGTGCATCGCCCGTGGTCACCAAGGCGGCCCGGGCCTCCATCTCGGCGAGCGCGGCGGCATAGGGGGTCAGGCCGGTATCGGTCCGCCATTCGAGCCCGTCGAGGCGCGACGGCGGATCGGCGGGCGCGTGGCGGCCGGAGGTCGGGAAGGGGGAAGCGGTCACATGACCCATCTGCGCACTCGCCGCCGGTGATGCAAGCGGGCGGGGGCTTGCCACGCCGGCTGGCCCAACCGTCGCGGGAGTGGTCAAGGCCTGGGGCTTGGGCTACGTCGCGGCGGTATCGGGCATGCGTGCCAGGCGGCGAACGGGGAACAGGCGGATGGGAAGAGGCGTGAAAATCGGCACGGTCTGGGATCGTACCACCGAGGTGCTGTCGGGGCGTAGCGGCCAGATCGCGGCGGTGGCGTTGCCGACCCTCGTCCTCCCGCCGGTCGTCAGCAATGCGCTCGTCCTGCTCGTTCCGCCGCAGCCGGCGGTGCAGATCGTCGCCGGCATCGTCGCCGTGGCGTCCGCGTTGCTCGCGATCCTGGGGGCGCTCGCGATCCTCGCGCTGGCGACGCAACCCTCGACCGACCGCACCGAGGCCTATCGTCAGGCGCGGGCGCGGCTGCTGCCCGCGCTCGGCGTGTCGCTCGTCGTCGGGCTGATCGCGCTGGTCCTGATGGCGCCGGTGTTCATCGCGCTGATCGCGTCGCATTTCGACTTTGCCGCCGCGTCCGCTGCCGCCAGCGCGCCCGCGCAAATGCCGCAGCTGCCGCGTGCGACGGCGATGTTCGTGGTGCTCTACAGCCTTGCGCTGATCCTGCTCGCCATCTGGGCCAGTGCGCGTCTGATGCTGCTGACCGCGGTCGTGCTCAACGAGCGGCTCGGGCTCGGCGCGATCCGCCGCTCGATCGCGCTGACCCGCGGGCTTACCTGGAAGCTGATCGGCGTGCTTCTGCTGTTCGCGATCGTGTTCGCGATCGCCACCTTCGCGGCGCAGGCCGTTGTCGGGCTCGTCTTTCGCCTGATCCTCGGCGGGGACCAGATCCCGACGGCGATGTTCCTTGCCGGGATCGCCGGCGCGCTTGCCAGTGCGGCGCTGATGGCGCTCGCCTATGTCTTCACGGCACAGCTCTATGTCGCCACCCGAGAGAAACCGATCACCGAATGAAAATCGACTTTACGGGCGTGTTGAAAGACGCCTGGGCCCTGTTCAAGCGCGACCGCGATCTGCTGCTCCGGATCGCCGGGCCCTTCCTGTTCCTGCCTGCCTTCGCGCTCGCGCTCGTCGTGCCCGACCCGCCGCTGCCCGATGCGGCGACGCGCGGCGACGAGGCGCAGGCGCTGGTCTGGGCGCAGGCGGTGACCGACTGGGCGGGGGCGAATGGCGGCTGGTACTGCCTGGCCTATGCGCTCAGCTTCTTCGGCATGGCGGCGGTCTATACGCTGTATCTCGACCGTGACCGGGTCGATATCGGCACAGCGCTCAGGCGTTCTGCCACGCTCCTGCCGCGCTATCTGCTCGCGATGATCCTGGTGTCGCTGCCAGCGGGGGCGGGGCTGCTTCTCTATGCGATCCCCGGTCTCTACATTCTCGGTCGGACGATGATGACCGGGCCGGTGCTCGTCGCCGAAGGACCGATCGGCGCGTTCGCCGCGATCCGGCGCAGCCTGTCGCTGACGCGCGGCGCCGGCCTGCCGCTCATGTCGCTCGCCGCGTTCGGCTATATGAGCGGCTGGCTGCTCGGCATGCCCTTCATGGCGCTCGATGGCGCGATGCGCGACGGTGGACAGGGCAATCCGGTGGCGATCGCGCTCGTCGATGCCGGCGCGGCGGCGGCTGCCACCGCCTCGGGGGTCGCGATGGCGCTGATCGCGGTGTCGGTCTATCAGCGGCTGGCGCGCTAGGCGGTCGCGGACCGGCGTGACCCGCCCGCGGGTCTAGCGGCGTTCGCCCAGAAACGGGATCTGCGGCGCGACATCGGCGGGCAGCATCCCGGTCGCGCGCGGATCGGGAAAGGTCTCGATCGTCCGCCGCGTCGCGACGAAGCCCTGCGCGCGGTAGAAGCCGAGCGCGTTTGGATGGTCGAGCGTACAGGTGTGCAGCCAGACCCGCTCGACACCCCTGGTCCAGGCCCGCGCAAGCGTCTCCGCCATCAACCACCGACCATGTCCCTGGCCGGCGAGTTCGGGGATCAACCCGAAATAGGAGATCTCGCAAGCCCCCGCCCGGCGCAGGTCGAGTTCGAGCATCCCCACCTCGATCGCCGCCGGGTCGACCACCGCATGGACGGCAATGCCGGGATCGGCCAGGATCGCGGCAAGCGCGGCATCGTCCATCGCCAGGCGCGAGAACCACAGCCAGCGCGATCCGACCCGGGCGAACAGCGCACGATACCCCTCCAGCGTCGGCTGCTCCCAGCGCAGCAACCGCAGCCGCGACGTCGGCATCGGCCTGAGCGGCGGCTTGCGCGGCATTTCGAGCGTGGTCACGATCGTGGCGAGCACGTCGTCCGCGACGGGGATCAGCGCCACCGGGCCCCGCTCACGACCAGGTCGCGCGGGGCGGCAGGCTCATCAGGATCGCCTCGATATTGCCCCCGGTCTTCAGCCCGAACAGCGTGCCGCGGTCATAGACGAGGTTGAACTCGGCATAACGACCGCGCCATTCGAGCATCGCGGCCTCGTCCTGCGGTGTGAACGGCGTGTCCATCCGCCGCCGGACGATCCGCGGATAGGCGTCGAGAAACGCTTCGCCGACGTCGCGCGTGAACGCGAAATTGGCGTCGAAATCGCCGTCGAGATGATCGAAGAAGATCCCGCCGACGCCGCGGTTCACCTTGCGGTGGGGGATCTGGAAATAGGTCTCTGCCCAGTCCCGGAAACGCGGGTAGTAAGCCGGGTCGTGCGCGTCGCAGGCGGCCTTCATCGTCGCATGGAAATCGGCGGTGTCCTCGGCGATCGGCAGCGGCGGGTTGAGATCGCCGCCACCGCCGAACCAGCGCTTGGTCGTGTTGAGGAAGCGGCAGTTCATGTGCACCGCGGGGACGTGCGGGTTGGCCATGTGCGCGACCAGGCTGATCCCGGTCGCGAAGAACCGCGGATCCTCGCCCGCACCGTGGATCGACTTGGCGAACTCGCCCTCGAAGGTGCCGCCGACGGTCGAGACGTTGACGCCGACCTTTTCGAACACCTTGCCCTTCATGACGCCGCGCACGCCGCCGCCGCCGGGTTCACCCGACGGATCGATCCGGTCCCAGGGGGTATAGTCGAACACGGCATCCGACCCGGCCTCGCGCTCGATCGTCTCGAACTCCGCGCAGATCCGGTCGCGCAGCGATTCGAACCAAATGCGGGCGGCGGCTTGCTGGGGGTCGAGCTCGGTCATGGCACCGTCCTACAAATCCTGGTCGGGGCGGGGAAGGGGCGCGTTCGCCCGACACTCCCCCCGGTAGTTCAGGCGGGCCAGCCGTCCGTCTGCCGCAACGCCTCTGCCGCGACGATCGCGGTCGCGACCGAGATGTTCATCGATCGCAGGCCGGGACGCATCGGGATCAGCACGCGCAGGTCGGCGCGGGCATGGACGTCGTCGGGCACGCCTGCGCCCTCGCTGCCCATCAGCAGCACGTCGTCGGACTGGAACGTCGCCGCGTCGAGCCGGACCGCGCCTTTCGTCGTCAGCAGGACGATGCGGCCGCGGACCTGGTCGCGAAACGCCGCCCAGTCGACATGCCGGACGATCTCGACCGCGCCGACATAGTCCATCCCAGAGCGCGCGACCGCCTTTTCGTTCCAGGTGAACCCCATCGGCTCGATCAGATCGACCGCGAGCCCGAGACAGGCGGCGGTCCGCAAAATGGCGCCGACATTGCCGGCGATATCAGGTTGGTAGAGGGCGATACGCATACCGCTGCCTCTAATCCGGAACGCGCTGCAGTCAAAATGCTGTTGGCAAAGCGGGCTTGCGCCGTCTATCACCTATGGGCCTCCGTGGGGACGGTCGGGCAGGATGGGCGTGCGGTGCGGCGAACCGGCATGCGCATCGGGCCACGAGAATAAAGATAAACTGCAAGGGCGAGATGAATGGCGATAGTCGACGACATGGTTCCACCCGGCGAGTCGCCTGAACCGTTTCACGAAGAGGCGCACGACCCGCGCCGCCGCGATTTCATCAATATCGCCGCCGTATCCTTCGCCGGGGTCGGCGCCGTCGCGATCGTCCTGCCGCTGATCAACCAGATGAACCCGTCGGCCGACGTGCTCGCGCAGTCGACCACCGAGATCGACCTGTCGAAGATCTTGCCTGGCCAGGCGATCAAGACGAGCTTCCGCAAGCAGCCGCTGTTCGTGCGCAACCTGACGCCGAAGGAAATCAGCGAGGCCGACGCCGTTGACGTATCGACGTTGCGCGACCCGCAGACGCTCGAGGAGCGGACCAAGGCGGGCAAGAAGAACTGGCTGATCACGCTGGGCGTCTGCACGCATCTCGGCTGCGTTCCGCTCGGCGCTGGCGAGGGGGAGAACAAGGGCCCGTTTGGCGGCTATTTCTGCCCGTGCCACGGCTCGGCCTACGATACCGCCGCGCGCATCCGCAAGGGCCCCGCACCGACCAACCTTCACGTGCCGGACTATGCCTTCAACTCCGACACCGTCGTAACGGTAGGCTGAGGAAACAACCATGAGCTTTCCCTGGGCCAAGCAATACGAACCGAAGCTGCCGCTGACGCGGTGGCTGGATGAACGGCTTCCCGTTCCCCGGCTCGTCTACAACGCGGTCGGCGCCGGTTACCCGGTCCCGCGCAACCTCAATTACTTCTGGAATTTCGGCGTACTTGCCGGTGCTGCGCTGGCGATCCAGATCATCACCGGCATCACGCTGGCGATGCATTACGCCGCCAACGGCGCGGTCGCGTTCGACTCGGTCGAACACATCATGCGCGACGTCAATGCGGGCTGGTTCCTGCGCTATGCGCACGCCAACGGCGCGTCGATGTTCTTCATCGTCGTCTACACGCACATCTTCCGCGGGCTCTATTACGGCTCGTACAAGGCGCCGCGCGAGATGGTCTGGCTGCTCGGCGTGACGATCTTCCTGCTGATGATGGCGACGGCGTTCATGGGCTATGTCCTTCCCTGGGGGCAGATGAGCTTCTGGGGCGCGCAGGTCATCACCGGCTTCTTCTCGGCGATCCCGCTGGTCGGCGACACCATCCGCATCTGGCTGCTCGGCGGATTCGCGCCGGACAACGCCGCGCTCAACCGCTTCTTCTCGCTGCACTATCTGCTGCCGTTCGTGATCGCGGGCGTCATCATCCTGCACATCTGGGCGCTGCACATCCCGGGGTCGAACAACCCGACCGGCGTCGACGTGAAGGGCAAGCAGGATACCGTGCCCTTCCACCCCTATTACACCGCGAAGGACGGCTTCGGGCTCGGCATCTTCCTGCTGGTGTTCGCCGGCCTGCTGTTCTTCTTCCCGAACTATCTCGGCCATCCGGACAATTACATTCCGGCGAACCCGCTCTCGACGCCCGCGCACATCGTCCCCGAATGGTATTTCTGGCCGTTCTACGCGATCCTGCGCGCCTTTACCGCGGACTTCATCCTGCCCGCAAAGCTGTGGGGCGTGCTGGCGATGTTCGGCTCGATCCTGCTGCTGTTCTTCCTGCCGTGGCTCGATAATTCGCCGGTTCGCTCGATGAACTACCGGCCCAAGGCGCGGATCGCGTTCTGGGTGCTGGTCGCCGACATCCTGATCCTGGGCTATTGCGGCGGTGCACCGGCGACGGCGACCTATGTGATCCTCAGCCAGATCTGCGCTGCCTATTATTTCGCGCATTTCCTGATCATCCTGCCGCTGATCTCGCGGTCCGAACGGCCCCGGCCGCTGCCCAATTCGATCACCGAGGCGGTGCTGGCCAAGCGTGGCGGGACGAGCCCGGCGCACACCGCGCTCTCCCCCAAGCCCGCGCACTGATACGGACTAGAGGATACATATATGGTTCGTCTCATCGCATCCCTGGTCGGCGCCGCCTTCGTGCTGGTGCTCGGCATCGCGCTCTTCGGCAGCGTGTCGGGCGTCATCACCGACCCCGTCGCGCCGTCCGCCGAGAGCGTCGCGCACAAGCATCCCAAGGAGCTCGAGCTCGCCTCGAACGGCGTCTTCGGCAAGTTCGACCGTCGTCAGCTCCAGCGCGGGTTCCAGGTCTACAAGGAAGTCTGCTCGGCCTGCCACTCGCTGCGGCTGGTGTCGTTCCGCGATCTCCAGAACATCGGCTATTCGGAGCCCGAGGTTAAGGCGATCGCCAACCAGTGGGTGATCGAACAGCCGACGATCAACCCCGAAACCGGCGAGGCCACGACCCGCAAGAACATCCCGTCGGATCGCTTCCCGTCGCCGTTCGCCAACGAGGTCGCTGCCCGCGCCGCCAACAACAACGCGCTGCCACCCGATCTTTCGCTGATCACCAAGGCGCGCGAGGAGGGCACCGCCTATGTCCACTCGCTGCTGACGGGCTACACCGATCAGCCTGCCGCGCTGATCAAGCAGTTCCCGGACATCAAGACGCCCGAGGGTCTCTACTACAACCCGTATTTCGCGAACCTCAACATCGCGATGCCGCCGCCGATCACTGCGGACGATCAGGTGGCCTATGCGGACGGGACCAAGGCGACGAAGGAACAGATGTCGGCCGACGTCTCGGCCTTCCTGACCTGGACGGCAGAGCCGAACCTGGAGTCGCGGCACGCCGTCGGCGTCGCGTCGATCCTCTTCATCCTCGTCTTCTGCGGTCTTGCCTGGGGCGCCTATCAGAACGTCTGGCGCGACGTGAAGCATTGATCCCGCGCTGCGGCTACCGCGGCATCAGGGCGTGAACGACGGCGGATCGGGGCAACCCGGTCCGCCGTTTCGCGTTTGGCGACCCGCTGGCTGCCCGTGTCCGTGCCTGGGTCCCGGCGCCACGCCCCCATGGCCCACCTGCGGTCCCGGCGCGCGTCAGCCGTCGTTCATGGAACCTGCGGTAGGTCGGTATTGTTGTGCGACCAATAGCGGCGCGTTGGGTCCGCTCTCCAGGTACGGGAGATTTTCGATGTTTTTCAAGCGACTAGGACTGGTCAGTCTCGCCATTGGTGTCGGCCTCGGCGTGGCCGGTTGCACCGATGGGTATGGCTATGGCGGCGGCGGGATCGGCTATGCGAGCGATCCCTATTATGGCGGCGGCTACGGCAACGGCTATTATGATGGTTACGGCGGCGGATACGGGGCCGGTTATGCCGGCGTCGGGCTCGGCTCCTATTATGGCTGGTATGGCGACTATTACTATCCGGGTACCGGCGGATACGTCTATGATCGCAACCGTCGTCCGCACCGCTGGAACGGTGCGCAGCAGCGCTACTGGCAGGGGCGTCGCGGCAATTATCGCGGTGCCGGCAACTGGGGCAATTTTGCCCGCGGCAACAGCCCCGCCGCGCGCGACTATCGCCAGGACCGGCGTGGCGCGAACCGTGACTTCCGTCAGGGCCGACGCGAGGACCGCAACCAGCTGCGCGACAGTCAGATCACGCGCGAGCAATATCGCGGCGAACGACGTGAAGCGCGGCAGAGCTATCGTGGCGAGGCACGTCAGGACCGGCGTGAATATCGTCAGGAGCGCGGCAATGGCGGCGGGTTCCGCGGTCGTGGCGGCGGCGGCGGCGGCCGGGGCGGCGCCTATATGAACGTCCCCGTCCCGAAGTGACGGATCAGGATGCAGGCGCGCCGGTCGGGCGCGTCTGCATCAGCGCGTTCGACACGAACGTCATCACCATGACATCGTCCTGATTGAACACCTGCATCCGGCTTTTCACGATCCCCATTTCGGGGCGGCTGGCGGAAACCCGTTTGCCGAGCACCTCGGTCACGCAGCGCAGCGTGTCCCCCGGATAGACGGGCTTCAGCCATTTGAGTTCATCGATCCCGGGCGATCCGAGACTCGCCTGACGGTGCTCACCGATATGCTCGACCAGCATCGCCATCGTCATCGCGCAGCTATGCCAGCCGCTTGCCGACAGCCGACCAAAATGCGTCTTTGCCGCGGCCTCGTCGGACAGATGAAAGGGCTGCGGGTCGTATTTCTCGGCAAAGGCGATCACCTCGTCGCGCGTCACCGGATAGTGGCCGAACGCCGCGGTCGCCCCGACTGCGATATCTTCGAAATACTGCACGCCCGCTGCTCCTCCTATCGTCGCAGCACCTTTTGGAAGGGCGCGTCGTTGCCGTCCAGCCCCGGTTCCGCAGGCAGCCCGACCAGGTCGCGGAGCAGCGGCTCGACCGCGACATTGTCGAAGCTCGCGATGGTCTTGCCACCGATGAAC
This sequence comes from Sphingomonas sp. Leaf30, assembly GCF_001422525.1. Taxonomy (NCBI): domain Bacteria; kingdom Pseudomonadati; phylum Pseudomonadota; class Alphaproteobacteria; order Sphingomonadales; family Sphingomonadaceae; genus Sphingomonas; species Sphingomonas sp. Leaf30. Next base: position 953,157 of record NZ_LMKZ01000001.1, read on the forward strand.
GCAGGACCGTTGGCGATGAACAGCGCGCGCATTTCGGGGGCGGCATTGTCATAGCCGTGCGAGCCGCCGGCCGAGACCTTGGTGGGCGTCGTCCGATCAATGCGCCATCCGACATCGGCGAGGCACAGATAGCTCGGGACGCGCGGATTGCGGCCATAATGGAAGCGTGCCGGGATCTCCGCCTTGCGCCAGCATTGCAGGTGGTCGTGCTTCCGAAGCAGTCTGGCCTCGAGCGCGTCCTCATGCCCGGGCACCGCGAACAATGTCGCATAGGCGCCCGTCTCGACGACGCGATAGTCGGCCGGCGCCGCGATGCGGTCCATCGCAACGACGCGCGTGCTGCTGGTCGCCGCCATGCCGTGATCCGACACGATGACCAGATTGGCCGGCTGGCCGAGCGTCGCGAGCCCGTCGACGAGGCTGCCAATGCTGCCATCCACCTCGGCCGCTGCCTGTGTGGTCAGGGGGGAGTCGGGGCCATTGTCGTGCGCGGCCACGTCGACGATATCGAAATACAGCGTCACCAGCTTTGGCCGGATCGTGGCCGGTCGCCGCATCCAGTCAAGCACCGCGTTGACGCGCTGCTTGGCGCTGATCTGCTGGTTGAACTGCTGCCAGTCCTGCGGCCGGGTGCCGCCGTCGATCGCGCCGTGGCTGTTGGGTTTCGGCGTGCCGCCGACCGCGACATTGGCGCCCGGCCAGAACATCGTCGCGGTCCGGATCCCCGCCTTTTCGGCGTCGACCCAGATCGGCGAGCTTTGGCTCCACCAGAAGGGATCGTCGCTCGCCATGGTGAATTTCTCACCGGGCCGCGCGGGATCCTCCATCGTGTTGCCGACGATGCCGCTGCGATCGGGTCTGAGCCCGGTCACCAGGGTCCAGTGATTGGGGAAGGTGACGCTCGGGAAGGACGGTCGCATCGCCGCAAAGACGCCGCCGGCGCGCAACCGGTTCAGGTTCGGCGTGACGCCCCGGTCGAGATAATCGGGGCGGAAGCCATCGATCGACACGAGGATCGTCACCGGTGCCCGGACCGCCAGCGGCTGCCCGCCTTGGGGAGCGGCGGTGGCGGTAGCGGGGGCAGCCTGGGTCACCGGCGCCAGGGCAGGGGGCGTGGCCGGATAGGCACAGCCCCCGAGCGCGAGTGCCAGAGCTGAAAACGTCGCGTGTCTCATGCCGTCTGTTCTGCTCGCTACGCCCGCCCCCGGCGCGTGACTACACACGCAGGGGCCGCGACATTGTTGGGATCAGCTGTGCAGGAAGTGCATTACGTCGCCGTCATGGACGACATAGGCCTTGCCCTCGGCGCGCAGCTTGCCCGCCTCGCGCGCCTTCGATTCCCCGCCCAGCGCGATGAAGTCGTCGAACGCGATCGTCTCGGCGCGGATGAAGCCCTTCTCGAAATCGCCGTGGATCTCGCCCGCCGCCTGCGGCGCGGTCGCGCCCGCATGGACGGTCCAGGCGCGTGCCTCCTTCGGGCCGACCGTGAAGAAGGTCAGCAGGTGGAGCAGCTTGTAGCCTGCGGTGATGACGCGAGCGAGGCCGGTCTCTTCCAGCCCCAGCTCGCCAAGGAATTCGCCACGATCCTCGACGGGCATCGTCGCGATCTCGGCCTCGATCGCTGCCGACACGACGACCGCCTCGGCGCCCTCCGCCGCGGCCTTCTCGAACACGCGCGCCGACAGCGCATTGCCGTTCGCGGCATCACCCTCGTCGACGTTGCAGACGTACAGGACGGGCTTGGCGGTCAGCAGCTGCGCCTGTGCGAACACGCGCGCTTCGTCCTCGTCCTTGGGTACCGTCAGCCGCGCGGGCTTGCCCTCGCGGAGCAGCTCGAGCGCCTGGCCGAGCACGGCGGCGCCGATCTTGGCCTCCTTGTCGCCCTGCATGCCCTTTTTGGCGAGGTTGGGGACGCGCTTCTCGAGGCTTTCGAGATCGCTCAGCATCAGCTCGGTCTCGACGGTCTCGGCATCGGCGATCGGATCGACCTTGTTGTCGACATGCGTCACGTCGCCATTCTCGAAACAGCGCAGCACATGGACGATCGCGTCGACTTCACGGATGTTGCCGAGGAACTGGTTGCCGAGCCCTTCGCCCTTCGATGCGCCGCGCACGAGGCCGGCGATGTCGACGAAGCCGAGTTGGGTCTCGATGATCTTCTGCGAGCCGGCGATCTTCGCCAGCGCGTCGAGCCGCTTGTCGGGCACGCCGACATTGCCGACGTTCGGCTCGATCGTGCAGAACGGATAGTTCGCCGCCTGCGCCGCGGCCGTCTCGGTCAGCGCGTTGAAGAGGGTGGACTTGCCGACGTTCGGCAGCCCCACGATGCCGCAGCGAAAACCCATGATATGCCCTTGGTATAAGATTGTGCGGGCGCTTTAGGGCAGGGCGAGGAGGAACGCCAGCATTCGCCCAAATCCTCCCCCGCAAGGGGGAGGTGGCAGGCGTTAGCCTGACGGAGGGGGCGGTCAGCGATGACTGCTGTTCCGTATCCTCCGCCTCCGTCGCTTCGCGCCACCTCCCCCTGGCGGGGGAAGATCATGGCGCCCGACTGATCGATCCAACCGATTGCCGCAGTACAGCAAAAATTATCGTACCGGTCGGTAGATATTGCGATTCCCGTGCGTATATCGCGTTCTGCCCGTCAGGATTTAGGAATAGCATGACCACCACCGCCAACGGCTTTGCCGCGCAATCCCCCGCAACGCCGCTCGCGCCGTTCAGCTTCGAGCGCCGCGCGCCGGGCAAGACCGACGTCGCGATCGACATCGCGTTCTGCGGCGTCTGCCACTCGGATCTCCACACCGCCAAGGGCGAGTGGGAGGGCACGCTGTACCCCTGCGTCCCAGGCCACGAGATCGTCGGCCGCGTCACCGCAGTCGGCGACGACGTCACCAAGTTCAAGGTCGGCGACATCGCCGGCGTCGGCTGCATGGTCGACAGCTGCGGCCAGTGCCCGTCCTGCACAGACGGCGAGGAGCAATATTGCGAGACGACAGGGTTCGTCGGCACGTATAACGGCCCCGATCCCGTGCTCGGCGGCCACACCTTCGGCGGCTATTCGGATCATATCGTCGTCGACGAGGGCTTCGTGCTGAAGGTCTCGCATCCCGAGGCCGATCTCGCCGCCGTCGCGCCGCTGCTCTGCGCCGGGATTACCACCTATTCGCCGCTCAAGCACTGGAAGGTCGGCCCCGGCCAGAAGGTCGGCATCGTCGGTCTCGGCGGTCTCGGCCACATGGGCGTCAAGATCGCCAACGCGATGGGCGCCGAGGTCTATGTCTTCTCGACCTCGCCCAACAAGCGTGACGATGCCAAGCGTCTGGGTGCCAAGGACCTGATCGTGTCGAAGGATGCCGATGCGATGGCGGCGCATATGAACAGCTTCGACTTCATCCTGAACACCGTTGCCGCACCGCACAATCTCGACCCGTTCCTCGAGCTGCTCAAGCGCGACGGCACGATGACCCTGGTCGGCGTGCCCGCCGAGTCGCATCCGTCGCCTTCGGTCGGCAACCTGATCTTCCGCCGTCGCCAGCTGGCGGGCTCGCTGATCGGCGGGATCGCGGAGACGCAGGAAATGCTCGATTTCTGCAACGAGCACGGTCTGGTGTCGGACATCGAGATGATCCGCATGGACGAGATCGAGCCGGCGTATGACCGCATGGTCAAGAGCGACGTGAAGTACCGCTTCGTCATCGACATGGCGTCGATGCCGACGGCCTGATCGGGCAGGGGGCGGCGCTCGCAGCGGGTGCCGCCCCTTCTCCCGTCATCCTGACGAAAGTCAGGACCCAGGGTTACGGGCGCCTACGCTATTTGGCTCTGAGTCCTGACTTTCGTCAGGATGACGGAGGTGGTCGAGAGGCCGCCCCTACCTCACCACCGATAATTGAAACTGATGCTGATCCGCTCGCCCTTAGCAGCATTGGGGACGACCTCATGCCTGAGCCAACTCTCCCAAAGAAACACGCTCCCCGGCTTAGGCACCGCGTAGACGAACGTCCGCAGATCTTCCGGCGCATCGTCGAGCCGCGTCGGCGCCGCCATCATCATCGGCAGCCGCGGATCCTCCAGCTTCAGCGCGCCGGCCCCTTCCGGAATCGTCACGTACATCGTCCCCGACACGACGCTGTGCGGATGGATATGCCCTGAATGCGCGCCGCCCGGCTTGAGGACGTTCACCCACAGGCTGTCGAGCTTCAGCTTGCGCCCGCCCAGGTCGAACGCGCAATCCTTCGCAAACGCCGCGACATGCTTGTTGAGCAACCGCACCAGATCGCCGAACCGCGGATCGCGCAGCGGCAGGTCGTTCAGCGACGCGTACGACGTGTACCCGCGATAGCCATGCGCCTTCGACCAGGCGACACCCGCGCGGTCCGCCTTGGACAGTTCGAGCGCAGCGTCCTCGAGCTCCTCGACCAGATCGTCATCGCCGAGATCGGCCTCGTAGAACCGCGTGGCGAACAGCGAGCGGGTGGTCATGGTTGCATCCTCACAGCGACATCATTCATGAAACGGACGTCGTCGCCCGCCGCGAGCCACGCCGCCTCCGCGGCGATCGCACCGAGCATGTCGGACAGCGGCTCGATCTCCGCCTTGGCGTAATTGCCGAGCACATAGCCGGTGACCCGGTCCTTGTGCCCCGGATGCCCGATGCCGAGCCGCACGCGGCGGAAATCGGGGCCGAGATGCTGGTCGGTCGAGCGCAGCCCGTTATGCCCCGCGGTCCCGCCGCCGGTCTTCACCTTGACGCGGAAGGGGGCGATGTCGAGTTCGTCGTGGAACACCGTCAGCGCATCGACGTCGAGCTTGTAGAAGCGCAGCGCCTCGCCGATCGACCGGCCGCTGTCGTTCATGAAGGTCGCAGGTTTCAGCAGCAGGATCTTCTCCGACCCGATCCGCCCCTCCTGCGTCCAGCCCTGGAACTGCTTCTTGACCGCGCCGAAGCCGTGCACCTCTGCGATCGCGTCGGCGACCATGAACCCGACATTGTGCCGGTGCATCGCATATTGCGCCCCCGGATTGCCGAGTCCCGCCCAGATCTGCACGTGTGATTCTCCAAAAACGATCGTTGCCCGCGCCCCAAACCGTCATTCCCGCGGAGGCGGGAACCCATAGTGGCAAACCTCTCGATTCCATAGGAAGGTCCGAGGTTTGGATCCCCGCCTGCGCGGGGATGACGGTTTTTTGGGTGGGCGGAATGGCTTACAAAACGAAACGGGCGGGAAAGCCCTAGCTTTCCCGCCCGCCAGATCGTCCGAAGACGAAGGAGATTAGTCCTTCTTCTGCGGCGTGATCTTGTCGTCGTCGTTGTGATCGTCGTTAGGCTCGACCACCGGCTCTTCGTCCGAAGCAGCCTCGGCAGCCTGCGCCTCGGCGACTTCAGCCTCGAGCTCTTCGTCCTCGACGGTCGGGACGGTCGGCGGCACGATCGTGGCGATCGCGAAGTCGCGGTCGTCGATCGCGGGCGTTGCGCCCTTGGGCAGCGTCACGTCGCTGATGTGGATCGAATCACCGATTTCCATGCCGGCGAGCGAAATCGAGATCTCGCTCGGGATGTCCGATGCGTCGACGACCAGCTCGATCTCATGACGCGTGATGTTGAGGACGCCCTTGCCCTTCTTGATGCCGGGGGCATCGTCTTCGTCCGTGAACACGATCGGCACCGCGACGGTGACGGTCGAATGCTCGCCGATGCGCAGGAAATCGACATGGATCGGGCGATCCGTGACCGGGTGGAACGCAACGTCCTTCGGCAGCGTGCGCACGCCGTTGACCATCACGACCGAATTCATGAAGTGGCCGGTCATCAGCGCCTTCATCAGCGCCTTTTCCTCGAGATGAACCGAGGTGGGTTCTTTGTTCAGGCCGTAGATCACGGCAGGCACGCGGCCATCACGACGCAGCGCCCGGGAGGCTCCCTTGCCAACCCGGTCACGCGTCTCGGCTGCGAGCGTCAACTGGTCGCTCATCGATATTCTCCGAAACTCGTTTGTTGTTCTTCCCGCCCACGCCTCCAGGGATGACCATGGACCGGAAGCGCGGGCGCATAGCGGAAGTGCACGTTTTAATCAACTACACCCTCTCCCCTCGGGGGAGAGGGAGGGGCCCGCGTGCTCTTGCACGTGGGAGGGTGAGGGCACGGTGTGCCCCAAACGC
>NZ_LMKZ01000001.1:959391-981792 GCF_001422525.1 Sphingomonas sp. Leaf30
CCTCCCTCTCCCCCGAGGGGAGAGGGTAAGTCGCTCAATACGTAACCCGCTCCGCCTTCACGCCGAGCTTCGCCAGTTGCGCCTGAACGCTGTCCTGCCCCGCCAAATGCCCCGCGCCGACCGCGACGAACACCGTCCCCGGCGACTTCATCCGGTTCGCGACCCAGTCCGCCCAGCGTGCATTGCGATCGACCAGCAGGACCTTCGCCACCTCGGGCGAATCCTTCAGGCTCTCGTTCATCTCCTTGGCGAGCGCCTCGGGATCGCCCTTCGCCCATTCGTCGACCATCGTCGCCATCGTCGTCTCGAGCTTGGGCAGTTCGTCGATCGTGCTGCCGAGGAACTGCAGCTGCGCCTGTTGCGACAGGCTCCCGAAATAGCCCAGCTGCTGCTCCGCGGTCTCCAGGCCCGTCACCGGCTTGCCCGCCGCCTTGGCCGCGGCAGTGATCACCTGCTCCGGCCCGTTCGCGGCGTCATAGCCAAGCTTTGACAGCGGCGCGATCGACAGGTTGGTCGCCGCGAGCCACGGGCGGAACCGGTCGAACGCGTTCGCCGGCAGCCCCAGATCGGTCACCGCCTTGGCATAGGCGGCGCGCTTCTCCGCGGGCAGCTGTTCGGTCAGCGTCGGCCCGTCCTTCGTGACGCCGGTTGCCATGACCAGGGTCTGCATCTTGGCGGGATCGGGCATCACCAGCTCGAGCACGACCTGCTGCGAGCGGTCGAACGCGGTCTTCACCGCCTCGTCGAACCACGTCATGCCGGGTTTCAGCACATGGATCGTCCCGAACAGATAGATCGTCGTGTCCTTGTCCTTCACCACCCACAGGGCGGGATCGGCATCGTTGGCGGCCTGCGCGGGTTTGGGCGCGACCTGTGCACAGGCGGGCAGCGCGAACGCCATCGCGATGGCGGACAGCGTCGAGCGCAGCGGGGCGGAGCGAAGCGACGCGAGTCGGGAAAACAGCTTCAAGGGGAGGGCATCCTCATCGTTGGTCGGCCCCATGTAGGATGCGCGATCGCAACGCACCACTTGCCTCGCGCACCCCCATCCGCCAAAGCCCGCGCGTGACCCAGCCCCTGAAAAAGCCTCTTAGCTTCCAGCGCATGATCCTCACGCTCCATGACTATTGGAGCGATCACGGGTGCCTGATCCTGCAGCCCTACGACATGGAAATGGGTGCGGGCACGTTCCACACCGCGACGACGCTGCGCGCGCTCGGGCCGAAACCGTGGAATGCCGCGTTCGTCCAGCCCTGTCGCCGTCCCACCGATGGCCGCTACGGCGAGAACCCGAACCGGCTCCAGCATTATTACCAGTATCAGGTGATCCTGAAGCCGTCGCCCGCCAACCTCCAGGAACTCTACCTGGGGTCGCTCGCGGCGATCGGCATCGACATGCTGAAGCACGACATCCGCTTCGTCGAGGACGACTGGGAAAGCCCGACGCTCGGTGCCTGGGGGCTCGGCTGGGAAGTCTGGTGCGACGGCATGGAAGTGACCCAGTTCACCTATTTCCAGCAGATGGGCGGCTTCGACATGAAGCCCGTCGCGGGCGAGCTGACCTACGGGCTCGAGCGGCTGGCGATGTATATCCAGGACAAGGACAGCGTCTACGACCTCGCGTTCAACGACGCCGGGGTGACCTATGGCGAGGTGTTCCTGGAGAACGAGCAGGAGATGTCGAAGTGGAACTTCGAGGTCGCCGACACGGACTCGCTGTTCGACCAGTTCCGCAAGCACGTCGCCGAATGCGAGAACTCGCTCGCCGCCAAGCTGCCGATCCCGGCCTATGAGCAGGCGATCAAGGCCAGCCACGTCTTCAACCTGCTGCAGGCGCGCGGGGTGATCTCGGTCGCCGAACGCCAGGCCTATATGGGCCGCGTCCGCGACCTCGCCAAAGGTGCCTGCGCCGCCTGGATGGACAAGCACGGATGGGCGGCGTGATGCGCCCCCGCGCCGCAGGCTGTATCTCTTCTTCTCTCCGCGTCCTCTGCGCCTCTGCGCGAACAGAATATCGCGCAGAGGCGCAGAGAGCGCAGAGTGTTTTTGCTCCGACCGGTGAGCCCGAATGACCGACTTCCTCCTGGAGCTCCGCTCCGAAGAAATTCCCGCCCGCATGCAGGCGAAGGCGCGTGAAGACCTTGCCAAGCTGTTCACCGCAGAACTCGCCAAGGCCGGGATCGCCACCAGCGCTATCGTCACCTATGCGACGCCGCGCCGGCTGGCGTTGATCGCGCGCGATCTGCCGATCGAGACTGCCGCGGTGTCCGAAGAGGTGAAGGGCCCCAAGACGTCGGCGCCCCCGCAGGCGCTCGAAGGGTTCCTGCGCAAGACCGGCCTCATGCGCGAGCAATTGGTCGATCGCGGCGGCACGTTCTTCGCGGTCACCGAAAAGCCCGGCCGCGCCACCGCGGACGTGCTTGCCGAGGCAATCCCCGCGATCGTCCGCGCGTTTCCCTGGCCGAAGTCGATGCGTTGGGGCGATGCCTCTGCCAGCACCGAATCGCTGCGCTGGGTCCGTCCGTTGCAAGGCGTCGTCGCGCTGCTCGGCGAGACGATCGTGCCGTTCGAGATCGCCGGCATCGCAAGCGGCGCTGCCACGTTCGGCCACCGCTTCCACCATCCGTACCAGATCACGATTGGCGGCGCGCACGACTATGTCGAGAAGCTGCGCGCCTGCCACGTCATCGTCGACCAGGACGAGCGCGCGACGCTGATCCGCGATCATGCGCGCGAGGCGGCGATGCAGGCCGGGCTCGAACTGATCGAGGACGAGGGCCTCGTCGCCGAGAATGCCGGGCTCACCGAATGGCCGATCCCGCTGCTCGGCCGGTTCGATCCCGCATTTCTCGACGTGCCGCCCGAGGTGATCCAGCTCACCGCGCGCGTGAACCAGAAATATTTCGTCTGCCGCAGCGCCGACGGGACGCTGGCGAACGCCTTCGTCTGTACCGCTAACATCGCTGCGCATGACGGCGGCGCGAAGATCGTCGAGGGCAACCGCAAGGTCCTCGCCGCGCGTCTGTCGGATGCGAAATTCTTCTACGATACCGACCTGAAGGTGCCGCTCGCCGAGCAGGCGGAGAAGCTCGAGAAGATCGTCTTCCACGAGAAGCTCGGCACGGTGGCGGACAAGGTCGACCGCGTCGCGAAACTCGCCCGCTGGCTGGTCGAAGAGGGTATCGTCGGGGGTACGAGTTCGTCCTCCGCTACCTCTTCGTTCCCCGGCGAAGGCCGGGGCCCAGTTGCGAACGGCGCCTTGGCTGAGGCCGGCGCTTCGTCACAACAGCCTTCCCACCTGGACCCCGGCCTCCGCCGGGGAACAGAAGAAACGCCCGAGGCCCGGGCGGAACTCGCCACCCTCGCCGAGCGCGCCGCGCGTCTCGCCAAGGCGGATCTCGTCACCGGCATGGTCGGCGAGTTCCCCGAGTTGCAGGGCCTGATGGGCGGCTACTACGCCGCAGCCCAAGGCGAGCACCCCGCCGTCGCTGCCGCGATCCGCGACCATTACAAGCCGGTCGGGCAGGGCGATGATGTCCCGACTGACCCGGTGACGGTCGCGGTCAGCCTGGCGGACAAGCTGGATACGCTATTCTCGTTCTTTGCCGTGAAGCTATTTCCAACTGGCTCAAAAGACCCGTTCGCTTTGCGAAGGGCCGCTCTGGGTGTCTTGCGGACCATTCAAACGGCCAATCTCAAGTTCAAGATCGACGCGGCAGCTCGCGCCTGGTCTGGGGAAGAGAATGCTGCGCTCGGTATAGTACTCTCCGACTTTCTGCATGATCGCCTCGGCGTTCAGCTGCGCGAAGCCGGCATCCGCTATGATTACGTCCAAGCTTCCACCGGTTGGGGCACTGGAAGCGACGACCGCATTGATCGGGTCGAAGCGCGGGCCAAAGCGCTCGCGAATTTTATATCGACCGAGGACGGCAAGAACCTGCTCGCCGGCTACAAGCGTGCGGCCAATATCCTGAAGAAGGAAGCCCCTTCTGCTCCCCCTCTCCGCGCAGGGGAGAGGGAGCAGTATGCGCCCGAACCCGCAGAGACCGCGCTCCAGTCCGCGCTCGACGCCGCCGAACCCCGCGCAACTGCAGCAATCGCGGGCGAGGATTTCGCCGCGGCAATGGCCGCGCTCGCGTCGCTGCGGGCGCCGATCGATGTGTTCTTTGATAGCGTTATCGTCAACGATGCCGATCCCGCCAAGCGCTCCGCCCGTCTCGCGCTACTTGAGCGTATTCGCGCCGCAGTGCACAACGTCGCGGACTTTTCGAAGATCGAGGGCTGACCCGCCCCGCTTGCAAAGACAATCTCTGCCGCCTTGCGCGCAACAACACCTAGAGGACCTGCGATGACCCAATATGTGTACCGTTTCGGCGGCGGTGTTTCGGACGGCGGCAAGGGCGACAAGAACCTGCTCGGTGGCAAAGGCGCGAACCTCGCCGAGATGGCGTCGATCGGCCTGCCGGTGCCGCCGGGCTTCACGATCTCGACCGATTTCTGCGCGGTCTATTATGACGAGGGCGGCCAGTTCCCGCAGGGCCTGCGCGACGAGGTCGCCACCGGCCTCGCGCATATCGAGGGCGTGACCGGCAAGATGTTCGGCGACGCCGCTGACCCGCTGCTCGTTTCGGTCCGCTCGGGTGCCCGCGCCTCGATGCCGGGAATGATGGACACCGTCCTCAACCTCGGGCTCAACGACGAGACGGTCGAGGGCCTTGCCGCCAAGTCCGAGGACGCGCGCTTCGCCTGGGACAGCTATCGCCGCTTCATCCAGATGTACGCCGACGTCGTCCTCGAGCTCGATCACGGCGCGTTCGAGGAAGCGCTCGAGATCGCCAAGGAAGATCAGGGCTTCACGCTCGACACCGAGTTGAGCGCGGACGACCTGCGCGCGCTGGTGACCGAATATAAGGGCCTCGTCGAAAAGCTCTGGGGCAAGCCCTTCCCGCAGGACGTCCACGACCAGCTCTGGGGCGCGGTCGGCGCGGTGTTCGGTTCGTGGCAGTCGGAGCGGGCGAAGGTCTATCGCCGGCTCAACGACATTCCCGCCAGCTGGGGCACCGCCGTCAACATCCAGGCGATGGTGTTCGGCAACATGGGCGACACGTCGGCGACCGGCGTCGCGTTCACGCGCGATCCGTCGAAGGGCGACCGCGCCTATTACGGCGAGTTCCTGATCAATGCGCAGGGCGAGGACGTCGTCGCGGGCATCCGCACCCCGCAATATCTGACCAAGGTCGCGCGCGAGGACGCCGGCGCCAAGGCCGCCTCGATGGAAGAGGCGATGCCCGAGGTGTACGGCCAGCTCGCGGGCGTGTTCGACACGCTCGAAAACCATTACCGCGACATGCAGGACATCGAGTTCACGGTCGAGAAGACCAAGCTCTGGATGCTCCAGACGCGCGCGGGCAAGCGGACCGCCAAGGCCGCGCTCAAGATCGCGGTCGACATGGCGAATGAGGGGCTGATCACGCGCGAGGAGGCGATCCTGCGCGTCGAGCCGATGGCGCTCGACCAGCTGCTCCACCCGACGCTCGATCCCAATGCCAAGCGCGACGTGCTGACCAAGGGGCTTCCCGCCTCGCCGGGCGCGGCCTCGGGCGCAGTGGTGTTCGATGCGGATGCGGCGGAGAAGAAGGCTGCCGACGGCGTCGCGGTGATCCTCGTCCGGACCGAGACCTCGCCCGACGACATTCACGGTATGCACGCGGCGCGCGGCATCCTGACCGCACGCGGCGGGATGACCAGCCATGCGGCGGTCGTCGCACGCGGCATGGGGCGCCCGTGCGTCTCGGGCGCGGGCACGCTGTCGATCGATACCAAGGCGAAGATCATGCGCTGCGGCGGCCGCGAGGTGAAGGAGGGCGACCTGCTCACGATCGACGGGAGCACCGGCGAAGTGATGATCGGCGCGGTCGCGACCGTGCAGCCCGAGCTGTCGGGTGATTTCGGCACGCTGATGACCTGGGCGGACGAGGTTCGTCGCCTCAAGGTGCGCGCCAATGCCGAGACGCCCGAGGATTGCCGGGTCGCGCGCGAGTTCGGCGCGGAAGGCGTCGGGCTGTGCCGCACCGAGCACATGTTCTTCGAGAGCAGCCGCATCACCAACGTCCGCCAAATGATCCTGGCGAGCGACGAGAAGGGCCGCCGCGCCGCGCTCGAGAAGCTGCTGCCCGAACAGCGCAAGGATTTCACCGAGATCCTCGAGGTGATGGCCGGGCTGCCGGTGACGATCCGCCTGCTCGATCCGCCGCTCCACGAATTCCTGCCGCACGAGGAGTCCGAATTCGCCGAGGTCGCGACCGCGGCGGGGATCGACGTCGACACGCTCAAGCGTCGCGCGGCCGAGCTGCACGAGTTCAACCCGATGCTCGGCCATCGCGGCTGTCGTCTCGGCGTGACCTATCCCGAAATCTACGAGATGCAGGCGCGCGCCATCTTCGAGGCGGCGGTCGACGTCGCGGAGAAGTCCGGCGCGGCCCCGATCCCCGAGGTCATGATCCCGCTGGTGGCGACCCGCCGCGAGCTGGAGCTGATGAAGGCGGTCGTCGACAAGGCGGCGCAGGCCGTGTTCGCCGACAAGGGCCGGACGATCGAATATCTGGTCGGCACGATGATCGAGCTGCCCCGCGCCGCGCTGCGGGCAGGGGAGATCGCGGAAGTCGGTGAGTTCTTCTCGTTCGGCACCAACGACCTGACGCAGACGACGCTGGGCGTCAGCCGCGACGACGCGGCGCGGTTCCTCGGTGCCTATGTCGAGCAGGGCATCTACGCGAAGGACCCGTTCGTCAGCATCGACGTCGAGGGCGTGGGTGAGCTGATCGAGATCGCCGCCGAGCGTGGTCGCAAGACGCGCTCGGGCATCAAGCTCGGCATCTGCGGCGAGCATGGCGGTGATCCGGCCAGCATCGCGTTCTGCGAGAAGGTCGGGCTCGATTACGTCTCGGCAAGCCCGTACCGCGTGCCGATCGCGCGGCTCGCTGCGGCGCAGGCGGCGCTCAACAAGGAATGAATAACTACCCCGGCGGAGGCCGGGACCCAGGTGGAATGTCCGGAGTAACTAGGACCCGTCCGCAGTTACCTAGCATTCTCATCTGGGCCCCGGCCTCCGCCAGGGTAGTGCAAAAGAGTGTTTCCCCGCGAAGGCGGGGATCCAGACTGGGCTCCCGCCTTCGCGGGAGAACAAAGTTTTGGGGGGACGGCGCCCCCGAACGCTTACCGACGCTGGTTGAAGTCGAACCAGCCGCGCTTGGTGCCGTCGCTCGCATAGCCCGGTCGGCCCGTTGCATAGCCGTCCGAATACGCCACATCCCGGTCCCGCGAGACGGGCGCCGCCGTCGTCCGTGCGACGGGCGCTGCCACGGGGGCCGCCACCGGCGCTGCGGCTGCCGCCTTTACCAATCGCGCATTCTCATGCTCGGCCTCGATCGCACGCTGTTCGGCGGCACTCGCGCGCAGGTCAGTCTCCTTGCGGGTCGCGCCATGCGCATCGCGCTCGGCAATATAGCGCGCCTTCCACTTCTTGCCGCCGGGATGGCTGGCGAGGCCCAGCAGCCAGCCCGCGATCAGGACCAGCCCCAGTGCGGCGAACTGCGTCGGTGTGGAAAACAACGGCATCGTGAAAACCCTCCTGTTACGGGGGCTCAACGAACCGCTGCGGCTGGGGTTGCCTCAGCTCTTGAGCAACGCATCCGAGATCGAACAGGCCGCCGGCCCGAGGATGACGACGAACAGCACGGGCAGGATGAACAGGATCAGCGGCACGGTCATGATCGCCGGCAGCCGCGCGGCCTTTTCCTCGGCGCGCATCATCCGTTCGTTGCGAAATTCGTTCGACAGCACGCGCAGCGCGGAGGCGAGCGGCGTGCCGTATTTCTCGGTCTGGACCATCGTCGTGACGACGCCCTTCACCGCGTCGAGCTTGACCCGGCCGGCGAGATTCTCGAACGCGCTGCGCCGGTCGGTCAGGAAGCCCAGTTCGATCGCGGTCAGCGTGAATTCCTCGCCCAGTTCGGGATAGGCGCGGCCGAGTTCGCGCGCGACGCGGTGGAACGCCGCATCGATCGTCAGCCCCGCCTCCGCACAGATCACCAGCAGGTCGAGCGCGTCGGGCAGGCCCTTGCGGATCGCATCGGTGCGCTTGGCGATCTTGTTGTCGAGATACAGGTCGGGGGCCTTGTAGCTGAGGATGAAGCTGACCGCGACGAGACCGTATTTCTTGAGCGGGCTCCATGTCGCGAAGCCGTCCGTACCATAGACCCAGATGACCATCGCGCCGCCGATCACGATCGGCAGGACGAGCCGGCCGAAGATCACCGCGGGCGCCCATTCCTTCGACCGGATCCCGGCCTGTGCCAGCTTGATCTGCACCGCCTTGACCTGGCTGTCCTGCAGGACCTTCATCGACGACAGCCAGCCGCGCATACGGTCCGCGGCATCATGGCGCTGCACGAGCTTGGCACGGCGCTTGGTCGAGGCGGTGATGCCCGCTTTAAGCTGTTCACGACGATCGTTGAGCGCCTTGACCCGCTTTGCCATCGGATCGCTGACCGTGGTGGCGGCATAAATCGCCACCATCACCGCGAAGGCGGCGACTCCCGACAGGATCGTCGCGACCCACAGGACGTCGAATCCGAGCAGCATAGGTCCGGCGGTCTCACCCATCATCCTGCTCCTAAATCTCGAAGCTGATCATCTTGGACATGATGAACGACCCGATCGCCATCCAGCACAGCCCGCCCATGCCGATCACCATCAGCCGCTCGTCGATGAAGAACTTCTGCATGTACGTCCCGTTGATGAACCAGATCAGCCCGAACACGATGAACGGCAGCGCGCCGATGATATAGGCCGATGCCTTGGACTCGGACGACATCGCCTTGATCTTCAGCTTCATCTGCGCGCGCATCCGCAATACGTGGGCGAGATTGGCGAGCGTCTCGGCCAGATTGCCGCCGGTCTCGCGTTGGATTGCGATGGTGATGACGAAGAACTGGAATTCGGGCGTGCCGAGCCGGTCCGCGGTCTCCTGCAGCGCGACGTCCATCGTCCGGCCGATCTTCATCTTGTCGCTGACCGATCGGAATTCCTCGCCGACCGGACCATCGACCTCGGCGCCGACGACGCCGATCGTCTCGCTGATCGGCAGACCGGAGCGCAAGCCGCGCACCAGCAGCTCGATCGCGTCGGGAAACTTCTGCGTGAACTTGGCGACCCGGCGCTTGAGGACCTTGCCGACCACCAGATGCGGGATGCCGATGCCGACGAACAGGCCGACGAACAGCGCGAGGAAGATCGGCATGCCGCGCACCAGCATCAGGAACGCAACGACCAGCGTCAGCCCCGCGGTCGCCATGCCATATTGCCCGACGGTCCAGTCCTTGCCGGTCATCGCCAGCCGCTTGGCAAGCTCGGCCCGGTTGGGCAGGAACCGCCCGACCGCCAGATCCATTCGTGTGTCGCCCGCCATCGCGATCCGGCGCATCTGCGCCTCGGGCATGGCGACGCCGTCGCCGTGGCGGAGACGCAGCGACGCGACCCGGCGTGTCTGGGCGCGCCCGGTGGAGGGACCGGCAAAGGCGAACACCAGCAGGCCGAGCACTGTGCAGCCGCCCAGCGCGACCATGATGACGGGAAGCATGTCCATCGTCGCCTAGGCCCTCTGCGCCCGATCGGCGCGCATCCGCGACCCGTGCGGCGTCACGACTTGGTCGCCCGCTTGGCCATCAGCCCCTTCAGGTCGCTGAACTTGCCGAGCAGCGAGACGCCGCCCGACCGGCGGGGCGTCTTGGCGCTCGCAGCCTCCGTACCGGTGGCATCGACCGCGACCATCAGTTCGGTGACGAGCGCGACGATCGGCGCGATCGTCTTCGACGTCTTGCCGGCCTCGACGATCGGCTTGCCGAGCTTGGCGGCCTGCGCCGCGAGCTTCTGGTCGAACACCACGACATGATCGATCCGGCGCTCGATCGAGCCCTCGAAATCCTTGCGGCTGATCTCGAGCTGGCCGCCGGCATGCATCCGGTTGGCGAGCACGAGCACCCGGGTCTTGGGCGCGTTGGACTTCATCCACGACAGCAGGCGGATCGTGTCGCGTGCCGCCGCCAGCGTCAGGTCGGTGACGAGCACCGCGAGGTGGACTTCGCTGATCAGATGCGGATGCTGGACCAGCATGCCGCGCGGCAGGTCGACGATGGTGCAGTCGAACGCCGCACACATCTCCTCCTGCAGCTGGTAGAAGGCGGCGCCGTCAGTCATCAGCGGCGCGTTGATCGGCGCCTCCGCGCTCAGCACCGACAGCTTCTCCGACGCCTTGACCATCGCGCGCTCGATGAACAGCCCGTCGATCCGGCTCGGATTCTCGATCGCATCGGTCAGCCCGCGGCCCGGCTCGAGATCGAGCGACAGCGCGCCGGTGCCGAAATGCACGTCGAGATCGAGCAGCGCGGTCGCGCGCTGTTCCTTCTCCGCGATCAGCCAGGCGACCGACGTCGCGATCGTCGATGCGCCGACGCCGCCGCGCGTGCCGATGATCGCGATCGAGCATTGCGGTCGCGCGGGGGCATGTTCGACATGCTTGGGTGCGCTGAGCATCGCCTGGGCATGGCCGAACGCCTCGCGCAGCATGTCGGGATGCAGCGGCTTGAGCAGATAGTCCTGGATCCCGCTGGCGACGAGATCGCGGTACAGCCGGACGTCGTTCACCTGGCCTGCCGCGATCACCACCGTGCCGGGCTCGCATACTTCGGCCAGCGCGTTGATGTCGTTGAGCGGATCGCCCGATTCGGCGAGGTCGACGAACAGGATCTGCGGGCTGGCGGACACCGACAGCGACTGGATCGCGTTGCGCAGACCGCCCTTGCTGACCTTGTCGACCGACCAGCCGAGTTCGGCCGCGATCGGGCGCAGCGCCTCGGCGGTCGCCTCGTCGCAGACATAGGCGGCGAAGGGTTCGCGGTGCGCGATGCCAGCGGGCTTCCAGGGTGCGTTCATCACTTGCCCCCTGCGGTTTCGGACCGCAGCGCGTTGTTCGCGCCGGTCGGCACCGCGCGGCGATACACATCAATCGCCTTGAACGAGGAGGCCGGGTCATAGGTCTCGGCGTCGCCGGAGCCGCGGACGAGATCCTCGGGCCGCGCGACCATCGCCGCAAGGTTGCGGTTCATCGCGCACCCATAGTTGGACGACGTATGGCTGGCGATGTCGATGCTCGCGTCGCGCGACCAGTCGGGGCAGCCGGGGACATCGGCGCGCATCCGCGTGACGACGATCCGGATCGCGCCGGGGCTGACCGGCGCCTGCGTGACCGGGGTGTCGGGGGACAGCAACAGGCCATAGCCCGCGACGACGTCGGCGATTTCTGCGCGCGCCATCGGTGCTTCGCCCGCGGGATCGTCGATCGCGACGCGGTCGCCATAGCCGACCCGCATCGTCGTCATCCAGCCCGCCAGCCGCCGCGCCTCGCCCTGCGCCAGCGTGCCGCCGGCGGTGCCGAGGTCGAGCGCATAGTTGGCGCGGCTCACGACCGGCTGGTGAACCGATTCGAGACCGCGATTCTCGGTCCCCATACAGCCGCCGAGCAGGAGCGCAGATCCGAGCGATAGCAGCAGGATCGGGTGTTTCGTCATCGTGCGAAGTCCTTGAAACATGGCGCGGCGCGGGATCAGTTGGAGAAGCCGGGCATCGGTGCGGCGCCCTTGCTCGTCTTCGGCTTGGTGCCCGTCTGGATGGCCGGCTGCTGCGGGTCGCGGGTTGGGATGGGGCCGACCGGGGCGGCAGCGCCGATCGCGGGGTTGGCATAGCCCATCGGTGCGACGCTCGGCACCGGCCGGCGCCCGCCGGTCGTTCCGCCGCCGAGATCGCCGAGCAGGACCCGGCCGGCATCGGTCGGTGCCTTGTAGCCGTCGGTGGGCAGCGCGATGTCGGCCGGGTTGTTGACCGGCTTGACCAGATAGGGGGTGATGATCACCACCAGCTCGGTCTCGTTGCGCTGGAAGCTGTTGGAGCGGAACAGCGCGCCGATGATCGGCAGGCTCGCGAGCCCCGGCGTCTTGTCATAGGTGTTGTTGTGGTTGTTCGACAGCAGCCCGCTGATCATCATGCTCTGGCCCGAGCCGAGCTCGACCGTCGTCTCGGTCCGCCGCGTCGTCAGCCCCGGCACGCGGGTGCCGTTCAGCGTGACCGCATTGGAATAATCGAGCTGCGACACTTCGGGGCGGACGCGAAGCGAGATGCGGCCGTCGGAGAGTACGGTCGGGGTGTAGGCCAAGCTGACGCCATATTGCTTATACTCGACCGACACCGTGCCCAGCGCCTGCGCGATCGGAATCGGCACTTCGCCGCCTGCGAGAAACGTCCCCGTCTCCCCCGACAGCGCGGTGAGGTTCGGGTTGGCGAGCGTGGAGACCTGTCCGGTCTGTTCGCCAAGGTCGATCGCCGCGAGCAGGTCGAGCCCCAGCAGGCGCCCGGCCATCCCGATCGTGGAGCCGGTGGTGGACTTGGCAGGGAAGCCGAACAGCGTGTTGCCAGGCACCGCGCCGTTCGCGTCGATCGCCGCGCCGGGAACCCCGACGACGCCGGGGACCGTGGTGATCGTGCCTTGCCGCCCCTGCGCGATGTTGAAGAGAAAATTGCCCGACCCGCGGCTGGTCAGGTTGACGCCGATCGTCTTGACGAAGCTGCGCGAAACCTCGGCGACGCGGACCTGCAGATTGACCTGGAGCGGCGTCGCGGTCTTGAGACGCGACAGGACCTTGGTTGCATCGCCGACGAACGCCTGCACCAGCCGTTCGGCCTCCGCTGCATCCTCGGGCGCGGCGACCGTGCCGGTGAGCAGGACCAGCCCGTTCATCGGCGTCGCGACAACCTGCGCCTCGGGCATCGCCAGCCCGAGCATCTGCTGGATCGAATCGAGATTGTTGCCGACCCGGACGGTCGAGCTGTAAACTATCGCGCCGCCCTTGGCCGTCGCCGAGATCGTCGTCTCGCCGGTCTTCTTGCCGAAGATGTAGAGCTGCGTCGGCGAGCGGACCTGGACGTCGGCGATCGTGTCGTCGGCGACGAACAGGTCGCTCATCGGCCGCGACAGCGTCACCAGCCGGCCACGCCCGGTATTGACCTGAACCAGCCCGGCGGGAGCGGCCGAGACCTGCGCCTGCGCGATGGCCGGCGCGGAGGGCGCGGTGCCTGCCGCGGCGAGCACCGCGGCGAACGACCAGCCGAGCGACGCCCGCATCCCTGTCATGCTCGTACGCATCTTACTTCCCCCCCACCGGAACGATGGTCATGCTGTTGCCGCGGGCGACCCGGACGACCGGGCCCGACGCGATCGCGCCCGAAGGGGCTCCGGCCGGCGCGCCGCCGGGTCCGCCAGCCGGCATCATCATCTGTGCCGAGCCGCCCGGACCGCCGGATGCGACCGCCTTGCCCGGCACGGTGCTGCGCTGGTAGCGCGACACGTCCGCGCCGGTGACGTAGCTGCTCGCACCCGACGAGGGCTGGCTCGCGAGACGCAGCAGCATCGCGCGCTCCGCCCTGGGATCCGACCCCGCGGGCACGCTCACGCTGCCCGACGCGATCGCGTCCTCGAGTTCGCCCGCATTGTCCGCGATCGAACGCAGCGACAGCGACAGCGTGCCCACCGTCTGCGCGACCGCGATCTCCTCGGCCATCTTGGGCGTCGTCTCGACCGTGACCGTCGAGAAGGTGCTGACGACGGTCTTGCCGTCGTCGCCGACCTTGTTGTCGGTGCGCTGATCGGTCGCGAGCACGCGCACATTGCGCATGATCGTCTCCGACACCTTCAGCGGATCACCGTCGCCGCCCCCCGCCACCGCCTGGGTCAGCACCAGATCGATCCGATCGCCCGGGAACACGAAGCCCGCGACCGATGCCTGTTCCGAGACGGGGACGGTCACCGCGCGCATGCCGGGCCCGAGCGCGGCCGCGAGGAAGCCGCGGTCGCCGGGCTTGACCAGCGCGCCCTGCGTCACCGGCTGACCCGCGGTGATCATGTTGCGCACCACGGTGCCCTGCAGCGCCTTCAGGTCGGTCTTGTCTTTCAGGTAATAGGCGTTGTCGACCAGCTCCTTGGGCCAGGGCTGGAACTTCAATGCGGTCGCGTCGAGGATCGTGCCGACCGGCAGCGCGCGGGTCGCGACCAGCACTTCCGGGCCGTCGATCACGGCGGGCTGCATCGCGACCGCGGTCGCCTGCGGGGCTGCGCTGCCCGCGATCAGCGTGCGGGCGAAGAAGGCCGTGACCGCCGCCACGATCAACGCACCGACCAGCAATATGAGCTTGCGACTATCCATGACTCATCGTGCCTTTCGGGCGCCGTGTGATTGATCGAACATTAAGTATCTACCGCAGGGAGTTAAGGAGTGGTTCGTGGACCGCGACGAGCCCTGCAAAGGCGATCGCGATGCCGTAGGGCACCTCGATCGTGGCGTTTTCGACGCTCGAATCGGCGCGGCGCATGGCCAGCTTCCTTGCGATCAGCATCCCCGCGGTCAGCACGCCGCCCGCGATCGACATCACCATCAGCATCGCCATGAAGGCGCCGAACGGCAGCCACAGCGACAGCGCGACGATCAGCTTGACGTCCCCGCCGCCCATCAGCCCGAAATGAAAGGCGATGCAGAACAACGCAAAAATCGCCGCGGCGATGCCGATCTGGATCGCCATGTCGGGCCAGGGCGACAGGCCGTTGGTCCACCACCACAAGGGCGCGAGCAGCACGATCGCGGCGGTCTTCGCATTGGCGATCTCCCGCGTCCGCGCGTCCTCGATCGCAGCGAGGACAAGCAGCCCGGCGAGCAGAAAAAGTAGAATTGGAAGAGTAAACGTCGACCCCATGCACTACATTTAGCGGGTATGGCTTTCGAAAAAGTAACTGTGTCGCCGATGTTCGATTCTGATCCGACCTCCGGGCCCGCCTCCGGTCCGGCCCGTCCGCATGCCCGCACCACCGTCGCACCGATCGTGCCAGCCGCGAGTCGGCGCGCGATTCCCGACGATGCCCGCGTCAGTCGCTGGATCGCTGCCGATGGCTGGAGCCTGAGGCGGTTCGACTGGCCGGCACCGAACCCGCGCGGACGTTTTCTCTTCCAGGCCGGTCGCGGCGACAGTTTCGAGAAATATCTCGAGACGATCGCGCATCTGCGCAGCGTCGGCTGGTCGGTGACCTCGCTCGACTGGCGCGGGCAGGGCGGGTCGGGGCGGCTGTCCCCCGACCCCTATGTCGGCCATGTCGACGACTTCGCGACCTACGATGCCGATCTCGCCGGCTTCTGGCGGCAGTGGCGCGGCGAAGGCGATGGCGGCATCCCGACGGCGATCCTTGGCCATTCGATGGGTGGGCTGATGGTGATGCGCGCGCTGACGGCGGGGACGATCGATCCCGCGGCGGCGATCCTCGTCGCACCGATGCTGGGCCTTCGCTCTCCACTCGGCGCGCGGCTGAGCGGCCGGATCGCGCGCTACATGGCGCGGCGTGCGCCGATCCGCGCGGCCTGGCGCCAAAACGAACGGCCCGGCCCCGTCGCCTCGCGCCAGCGTCTGCTCACTCACGACGCCGACCGCTATCACGACGAACGCTGGTGGCACGAGGCGCAGCCCGACCTGCAACTCGGTCCGCCGAGCTGGACCTGGTTGTCCGAAGCATTCGCCGGGTCCGCCGCGCTCGCCTGCGATCCGCGGGTCGAGACGATCGCGACGCCGGTGCTGATGCTGCTCGCGGACGCCGACAAGCTGGTCGATCCGCATGCGGCGGTCCGGATCGTCGAGCGGCTGCGCGACGCGCGGCTGGTGCGCTTCGGACCTGAATCGGCGCATGAAATCCTGCGCGAATCGGATGCTGTGCGTGACCGCGCGCTCGCCGCACTCGACGCGTTCCTCGACGACACGGTGCCGCGCCGATGAAAGTCTACGACGTCGCGATCGTCGGCGCGGGAATGGCCGGCGTCAGCCTCGCCGCAATGCTCGCGCCGCATGCGCGCGTGCTGCTGCTCGAGGCGGAGGACATGCCGGGCTACCACGCGACGGGGCGGTCCGCGGCCTTCTGGTCGGAAACCTATGGTGGCCCCGACATCCAGCCGCTGACGACCGCGTCGGGCCCGGTGCTCAGGGCCGGGGGGCATCTCCAGCCGCTGGGTTCGCTCCATATCGGCCGCGCGCAGGACGCGCCCGCGATCGACCGGTTCCTCGCCGAGTTCGCCGACAGCGATGTGCAGCTCGACCGGGTCGATCCGGCGGCGTTCCTCCCGGGGCTGCGGCCCGACTGGACGCTCGGCGTGCTCGAGCCGAGCTGCGCCTATATCGATGTCGCCGGGCTGCACGCGTGCGACCTGGCAACCGCGCGGCGGGGCGGCGCCGATCTCGTCACCGGGGCCGCGCTGAAGACAGCGCGCCGCGACTCGGGGCAGTGGAGCATCGAGACGTCCGCGGGGACGTTTCGCGCCGCCGTGCTGGTCAATGCGGCGGGGGCTTGGGCCGATAGCGTCGCGCGGTGTTCGGGCGTGGCGCCGATCGGACTTCAGCCCTACCGGCGGACGATGGTCCAGCTGCGGACTGATCCCGCAGCCGCGGTGGGCATGCCGCATGTTGCCGACATTTCAGGCGGCTTCTATTTCAAGCCCGAGCCCGGCGGCCGGCTCTGGCTTAGCCCGCATGACGAGACGCCGACCGACCCCTGCGATGCCGCGCCCGAGGAGATCGACGTCGCGATCGCGATCGACCGGCTCGAACAGGCGGTCGACTGGCAGGTCACACAGGTCGAACGTCGCTGGGCAGGCCTGCGGACCTTCGCGCCCGACCGGCTGCCGGTTTACGGCTTCGACGCCGCCGAACCCGGCTTCTTCTGGTGCGCGGGGCAGGGCGGCTTCGGCATCCAGACCGCACCGGCGGCAGCGCGCCTTGCGGCCGCGTTGCTGCTCGGGACGCCGCCTGATCCTGCGGTGGCGGGGATCGATCCGCACCGCTATTCGCCCCGTCGTTTCTAACGCCGTTTCGTGTCAGCCTAGCGGCGGCCAGGCGTCATCGCCGCAATCGCGGCGTTGCTGGCCAGCGTGTCGGCGCGTTCGTTCTCGGGGTGGCCGGCATGGCCCTTGACCCATTGCCACTCGATCTTGTGCCGCGCGACCGCGGCGAGTAGCGCGTGCCACAGCTCGGCATTCTTCACCGGCTTCTTGTCCGCGGTCCTCCAGCCGTTGCGCTGCCAGCCCTTCACCCATTTGGTCAGGCCATCCATCACATATTTGCTGTCGGTGTACAGCGTCACCGCGCAGGGCCGGGTGAGGATGTTGAGCGCCTCGATCGCCGCGGTCATCTCCATCCGGTTGTTGGTCGTCTGCGGCTCGCCGCCCGACAATTCCTTCTCGTGCGCGCCCATCCGGATCACCGCGCCCCAGCCGCCCGGTCCCGGATTCCCCTTGCACGCGCCATCGGTATAAATCTCGACCTTGGTCATCGTTGTCGCGGTAGCGTCGTCGGTCATGCGAACAGGTCGTCCTTGAGATAAGCCTCGAGCCGCCGCCAATAGGCGAGCGGATCCTTGCGCGTCACCAGCGCATCGGCCGGCGTGTTGACCCAGTCCCAGGCGCGCGTCAGCAGGAAGCGCAGGCAGGCGCCCTGCGCGAGGATCGGCAGCGCGGCGCGCTCGGCGTCGGACAGCGCGAACCGGCTTTTATAGCCCGCGATCAGCGCCGCGCCGATCGCGGGGTCGTAACGCTCGCCGGTCGCGTCGAACGCCCAGGCGCTGTGCATCACCGCCAGATCATAGGCGCGGATGTCGGTGCAGGCGAAATAGAAGTCGATCACCCCGGTCACGCGGTCGCCGAGCATCAGGACATTGTCGGGGAACAGGTCCGTATGGATCGCCGCCACCGGCAGGTCGCGCGGCCATTGGGCCAGCACCCGCGCCAGCGCTGCCTCGATCCGCGCGAACAGCCCCGGCGCGATCGTGTCGATCCCCGCGCCGCACCGCTCGAGCAGCGGGCGCCAGGTGTCGGCGCCCAGCGGGTTGGCGCGGGTCGGTGCGAAGTCCGCCAGCCCGGCATGCAGCTGGCCCATCGCCGCGCCCGCCGCCCGCGCCTGTGCGGGGGTCGGGTGCGACACCGACACGCCGGTCAGGAACTCGATCAGACAGGCCGAGCGCCCGGCGAGCTGCTGGATCGCAAGACCGTCGCGATCGGGCAGCGCGCGCGGCACCGGATTGCCCGCCGCGGCCAGATGATCGAGCATCGCGAGGAAGAAGGGCAGGTCGTCAGTCGACGTCCATTCCTCGTACAGCGTCAGGATGAACCGGTCCGCGGTGGTCTCGACGAGGTAGTTGCTGTTCTGCACCCCCTCGGCGATCCCCTTGGCGGAGACCAGCGCACCCTGGTCGTACCGCGCGAGGAACGTTCCGAGCGCCTCGGCCGAGACCTGCGTATAAACCGCCATGCTAGGCGGCGGCTTCGAGCCCGCGGGGCAGCTTGAAGGCGATCGTCTCGCGCGTCGTCTCGACCTCGCGCTCGGACACCTCGAACCGCTCGGCGAGGCGCGTGACGAGTTCGCGGACGAGCAGCTCGGGCGCGGACGCGCCTGCGGTGATGCCAAGCGTGCCGACTCCAGCGAGGAAATCCCAGTCGAGTTCGCTGGCGCGCTGGATCAGCATCGCGGGCGTGCCCTCGCGCTGCGCGACCTCGACCAGCCGCACCGAATTGGACGAATTGGGCGCGCCGATCACCAGCATCGCGTCACACCCATGCGCGATCGCCTTGACCGCAGCCTGGCGGTTCGAGGTCGCGTAGCAGATGTCCTCGCCACGCGGCGGCAGCATCTCGGGGAAGCGTCGCTGCAGCGTCGAGACGACCGCCGCGGTGTCGTCGACCGACAGCGTGGTCTGCGTCAGGAAGGCGAGATTGGCGGGGTCGATCGGCGCGAAAACTTCCGCATCCTCGACCGTTTCGATCAGCGACATCGCGCCCTCGGGCACCTGGCCGAAGGTGCCGATAACCTCGGGATGGCCGGCATGGCCGATGAACACGATGTGCCGCCCCTGCGCAACCAGCCGCTCGGCCTGGCGATGGACCTTTGAGACCAGCGGGCAGGTCGCATCGAGATATTCGAGCCCGCGCGCCTGCGCGTCGAGCGGCACCGATTTGGGAACGCCGTGCGCGGAGAACACCACCGGCGCATCGTCGGGCACCTCGCTCAGATCCTCGACGAACACCGCGCCCTGCGCCTTCAGCGTGTCGACGACGAACTTGTTGTGGACGATCTCGTGGCGGACATAGACCGGCGCGCCGTGCTTCTCGATCGCCAGCTCGACGATGCGGATCGCGCGGTCGACGCCGGCGCAGAAGCCGCGCGGCGCCGCGATCAGCAGTTCGAGCGCGGGTTTGTCGCCGCGCACGGCCGGCTCTGCGAGCGAGGTTGCGGGGTTTGCGATGGGCTCTGGGGGGATGCTCATAGTCGTCGGGCTCTACGCGATTGCTTGCCTGGACGAAAGCCGGTTCCTATGGTGCGCGGTGACAGGGGCCGGTGCGGTTGCGCAGGCCCTTTCGCTCGTTCGAGAAGGTACGCGTCCCCGTGAAAGCCCCCATCCTTGCCGCTTCGATCCTCGCGCTCGCCCTGGGCGGTTGCGCTTCCAAGGGAGAGATCGACGCGACCGGCGGCATCTCCGCGATCCGCACCGCGTGCCCGACCGTCGCGGTGCCGGCCGCGACCGGCGACATCACCGTGTTCGACCCCGTCACCAGCCGCGACCAGTCGGCGATCGACGTCACCGCGCTGATGACCAATGTCCGTTCGACGTGTGTCGACGCGAACGACCCGATCCTGACGAACGTGACGTTCACCGTCCAGGCGCGGCGTGCGCGCACCGACGCGGCGCGCGACGTCGTGCTGCCCTATTTCGTGACCGTCGTGCGCGGCGGCAGCGCGGTCGTCGCCAAGCGGGTTGGCCGTGTGACGCTGCACTTCGATGCAGGCCAGCTGCGGGCGGAGGCGAATGCCCAGGGTACGGCGACGATCACGCGTGCAGCGGCAACGCTGTCGGCGGACGTCCGCGAGAAGCTGACGCGCAAGCGCAAGGCCGGTGACGAGGATGCGGCGGTCGACCCGCTGAGCACGCCCGAGGTGCGGCAGGCGGTGCTGCGCGCCAGCTTCGAGACGCTGGTGGGCTTCCAGCTGACCGCCGAGCAGCTGAAGTACAACGCCACCCGCTGAGTCACCACCATCCCGTCATCCTGACGAAAGTCAGGATCCAGAGCCAAGCTGCGGCCCGTGCGTGATCCTGGATCCTGACTTTCGTCAGGATGACGGGGCATGAGGCCGTCGCGATCGCAGCAAAAGAACGATCACGCCAAACCGCCGATTGACTAAGATTGTGCGGCGCGGCACAGCTTGACGCGTCGATGCCGGGCAACCGGCATGGCACCGCGCGGGAGAGCGTTTCCTGGTCCTTTTAGGATCGGCCCTGAAAGGGGCAGGGGGCCGCCGAAGGAGCAACCACCCCGGAATCTCTCAGGCACCAGAGACCGCGCGGGGCTGATCGACACTCTGGAAAGCGTCCTGGCTCCGTGCCGAGGGCCACCGAAGGGGTAAGCCGTCAATCAGGCGGTGAAAGCTCTCAGGTTCCGTGACAGAGGGGGTCGGATCGCAGCACCACAGGGTGCCGCGCGCCCCTTCGACGGAGACCGACATGAGCGACGCCGACATTCGAGACTATGCGAGCATCATCGACGAGGCCGACGATTACGTCGAGCCCGAGGTGCTGCCATTGCCGCTCGACGCGTGGCACCGCGCGAACGGCGCACGGATGGTCGAATTCGCCGGCTATCAGATGCCGATCCAGTATGACGGCATCATGGCCGAACACGCCTGGACGCGCGAGTCGGCCGGCCTGTTCGACGTCAGCCACATGGGCCAGCTCGTCTTCTCGGGCGAAGGCGTCGCGAGCGCGCTCGAAACCGTGCTGCCGGGCGACATCGCAGGGCTCGGCGAGGGCAAAATGCGCTATTCGCTGCTGCTCGCGCAGGATGGCGGCATCCTCGACGACCTGATGGCAACGCGGCTGCCCGACGATCAGCCCTCGCCCTTCTCGGTGCAGGACGTCGAGCCCGAGGCGTACGACCCGCTCCACCCGTCGCCGACCGCGAGCGGCAGCTTCTATGTCGTCGTCAACGGCGCGACCAAATATGACGATGTCAGCTATCTGATCGAGCATCTGCCCGACGACGTCACGATCAACATCCTCGAGGATCAGGCGCTGCTCGCAGTGCAGGGCCCCAAGGCGGTCGCGGCGGTTGCTCAGATTGTCCCCGGCATCGACGGCCTCGTGTTCATGACCGCGGGCGCGTTCCACTGGAACGACGTGCCGCTCTGGATCAGCCGATCGGGCTATACCGGCGAGGACGGCGTCGAGATCTCGATCCCCGCCGAGCATGCCGTCGCGTTCGCCGACGCGCTGCTCGCACTGCCCGAGATCAAGCCGATCGGCCTTGGCGCGCGCGATTCGCTGCGTCTCGAAGCCGGTTTGCCGCTCTACGGTCACGATCTCGATCCCGAGACCACGCCGGTGATGGCGGACCTCGGCTTCGCGCTGTCGAAGCGCCGCCGTGAGGCCGCCGACTTCCCCGGCGCCCAGCGTATCCTCTCGCAGCGCGAGAATGGCCCCGCCACCAAGCGCGTCGGCCTGATCGTCGAGGGCCGCCAGCCCGCGCGCGAGGGGGCCGAGGTGATCGACGACACGGGCGCGACGATCGGCCGCCTCACCAGCGGCGGGTTCGCGCCGACGCTCGGGAAGCCGATCGCGATGGCCTATGTGCCGCTCGCGCTGGCGACGCCGGGCACCCGCATCGAGATCGCACAGCGCGGCAAGGTCCATAGCGCGACCGTCACCGCGATGCCCTTCATTCCCCACCGCTACGTCCGCGCAGGAGCCAAGTGATATGAGCCGTTATTTTACCCAGGATCATGAGTGGGTCGATGTCGACGGCGACGTCGGCACGGTCGGCATCAGCGAATACGCGCAGAGCCAGCTCGGCGACGTCGTGTTCGTCGAGGTTCCCGAGGCCGGCAAGCAGCTGACCAAGGGCGCGGATGCCGCGGTCGTCGAATCGGTCAAGGCCGCCTCGGACGTCTATTCGCCGGTGTCGGGCACCGTCATCGAGGGCAACGCCGCGCTCGCCGACGATTCGAGCCTGGTGAATTCGGACGCCGAAGCCGCCGGATGGTTCTTCAAGCTGACGCTCAGCGATCCGAGCGAGCTCGACAGCCTGATGGACGAAGCTGCCTACGCGGCGTTCGTCGAAGGGCTTTAATTCGTCAAAGCCCCTCCCCTTCAGAGGAGGGGTTGGGGTGGGGCAGTGCGACAGACGCGCCGCCTGCGGAAACGCCCCACCCCCAACCCCTCCC
>NZ_LMKZ01000001.1:981849-994801 GCF_001422525.1 Sphingomonas sp. Leaf30
AGGAGAGTTCCATGCGCTACCTTCCCCTGACCCAGCCCGACCGCGAGGCGATGCTCGCCGTTATCGGTGCCGCGACGATCGACGACCTGTTCGTTGACGTGCCCGAGGCCGCTCGCCTCGACGGCCCCGTCCGCGACCTGCCGATGCATGCCTCCGAAATGGCGGTCGAACGCCACATGTCGGCGCTCGCCAAGAAGAACCTGACCGCAGGGGAAGCCCCGTTCTTCCTCGGCTGCGGCGCGTACAAGCATCACGTTCCCGCCAGCGTCGATCACCTGATTCAGCGCGGCGAGTTCCTGACCGCCTACACGCCCTACCAGCCCGAGATCGCGCAGGGCACGCTGCAGATGCTGTTCGAGTTCCAGACGCAGGTCGCGCGTCTGCTCGGCACCGACGTCGCCAACGCGTCGATGTACGACGGCTCGACCGCGTGCTGGGAAGCGATCGTGATGGCGCGTCGCATCACCAAGCGCGGCAAGGCGATCCTGTCGGCGGGGCTGCACCCGCATTACGTGTCGGTGTCGAACACGATGGCCAGGTTCACCGGCGACGTGCTTGACACGACCGACCCGCGGCTGGTGCCCGAAATGGACCTCGACCGGCTGATCGCGAAGATCGACGACGACACGTCGTGCGTGGTCGTCCAGTATCCCGACATTCTCGGCCGCATCGCCGATCTGCGTCCGCTCGCGGATGCGTGCCACGCCAAGAAGGCGTTGCTGATCGCGGTCGTCACCGAGCCCGTCGCGCTCGGCGCGATCACCTCGCCCGGCGAGATGGACGCGGACATCGTCGTCGGCGAGGGGCAGTCGCTCGGCGTCGGCCTCCAGTTCGGCGGGCCCTATGTCGGCCTGTTCGGCTGCAAGGACAAATATGTCCGCCAGATGCCCGGCCGGCTCTGTGGCGAAACCGTCGACGCCGATGGCCGACGCGGCTTCGTGCTGACTCTGTCGACGCGCGAGCAGCATATCCGCCGGGAAAAGGCGACGTCGAACATCTGCACCAACTCGGGGCTCTGCGCGCTGGCCTTCTCGATCCACATGACGCTGCTCGGCGAAGCGGGTCTGCGCCAGCTGGCCGAGGTGAACCATGCCGGCGCCGTGGCCGCGGCCGAGCGCCTGTCGCAGATCCCCGGCGTCGAACTGATCAACGACAGCTTCTTCAACGAATTCACGTTGAAGCTGCCCGTCGAGGCGCGCCCCGTCGTCCGCACGCTCGCCGATCGCGGCATCCTTGCGGGCGTCTCGCTCGGGCGTCTCTATCCGGGCAAGGACGAGCTTGCGAACGGCCTCGTCGTCGCCGTGACCGAAACGACCACCGCGGAGGACGTCGAAACGCTTGCGTCCGCACTCCAGGAGATACTGGCATGAGCATCAACCAGAGCGGCTGGCGCCCGACCGCGCCCGAGCAGGGCAAGGGCAACGTCCCCGCCAGCGTCACCGGCAACAAGGCGCTGATGCTCGAGGAAGCGCTGATCTTCGAGATCGGCGACAGCCACACTACCGG
The DNA here is from genome assembly GCF_001422525.1 of Sphingomonas sp. Leaf30. Lineage (NCBI taxonomy): Bacteria > Pseudomonadati > Pseudomonadota > Alphaproteobacteria > Sphingomonadales > Sphingomonadaceae > Sphingomonas > Sphingomonas sp. Leaf30. Next base: position 983,356 of record NZ_LMKZ01000001.1, read on the forward strand.
CGTCGACTTCGCGACCGCGCCCGCACGTGCGACGACCAGCAAGCTCGGCCCGCTGGCACGCAAGGCCCCGATCGGCCTCCCCGGTCTTTCGGAACCCGAGACCGTCCGCCATTACACGCGCCTGTCGCGCCAGAATTACGGCATTGATCTCGGCTTCTTCCCGCTCGGCAGTTGCACGATGAAGCACAACCCGCGCCTCAACGAGAAGATGGCGCGGTTGCCCGGATTCTCCGACGTCCACCCGCTCCAGCCGGTCGACACCGTGCAGGGCGCGCTCGAGGTCATCCACCAGCTCGCGCACTGGCTCGTTACGCTCACCGGCATGACCAGCGTCGCGATGAGTCCGAAGGCCGGCGCGCACGGCGAACTCTGCGGGATTCTCGCGATCCGCGCCGCGCTCGAAGCCAAGGGTGAAGGGCACCGCAAGGTCATCCTCGTCCCCGAGAGCGCGCACGGCACCAACCCCGCCACCGCGGCATTCGCGGGCTATGGCGTCGAGGATATCCCCGCCACCGCAGAGGGCCGTGTCGACACCGAAGCGCTGAAGGCTCGGCTCGGCCCCGACGTCGCGGGCGTGATGATCACCAACCCCAACACCTGCGGGCTGTTCGAGCGCGACATGCGCGAGATTTCGGACGCAGTGCATGCGGCGGGCGGCTTCGTCTATTGCGACGGCGCGAACTTCAACGCTATCGTCGGCCGCGTCCGGCCGGGCGATCTCGGCATCGACGCGATGCACATCAACCTGCACAAGACCTTCTCGACCCCGCATGGCGGCGGCGGCCCGGGCTCGGGTCCGGTGGTGTTCTCGGCGGCGCTCACGCCCTACGCCCCGCTGCCCTTCGTCGAAAAGCAGGGCGAGACCTTCGTCCTTGTCGAGGAGGAAACCGCGGGCGAGCATCACGCCGGCAGCTTCGGCCGCATGGTCGCGTTCCACGGCCAGATGGGCATGTTCACGCGCGCGCTGACCTATATCCTCAGCCACGGCGCCGACGGCCTGCGCCAGGTGTCGGAAGATGCGGTGCTCAACGCGAACTACATCCTGCGCAGCCTCGACGACACGCTCGACGCGCCGTTCGGCCCATCGGGTCCGTGCATGCACGAGGCGCTGTTCTCCGACTCGGGGCTCGCCGAGGGCTTCTCGACGATCGACGTCGCCAAGGGGCTGATCGACGAGGGCTTCCACCCGATGACGATGTACTTCCCGCTCGTCGTCCACGGCGCGATGCTGGTCGAGCCGACCGAGACCGAATCGAAGGCGGCGCTCGACCAGTTCATCGCCGCGCTGCGATCGGTCGCCGAACGCGCCAAGGCGGGCGACCCCAGCCTCAAGACCGCCCCGCACTTCGCCCCCCGCGCGCGCCTCGACGAGACGCTCGCGGCGCGCAAGCCCGTGCTGGTCTGGAAGGATCCCGCACCGCTTGCGCAGGCGGCGGAGTAGGCCCCGAGCCAGCGACACCCCGGCTTCCCGAAGCATGGCGGAGACGGAGCGCGCCCTACGCGCTCCGTCGTCCTGACGAAAGTCAGGACCCAGGGTAACCGAGCGCTACCGTTTGTGGCTCTGGGTCCTGACTTTCGTCAGGATGACGGAGATGAGGTCCGTCAGGCGATCGCGCGGTCGGTTTCGTCCTGGCGGCGGACATGTTCGCGCCAGACGATGTACAGTCCGCTCGCGACGATGACCGGTGCGCCGAACCAGGTCGCCTCGGCAGGCAGCGTGTCGAACACCAGCCAGCCGAGCAATGTCGCCCATAACAGGCTCGAATAATCCATCGGGACCACCACCGACACCGGCCCGAGCCGCAACGAGGTCGTCATCGCGATCTGCGCGAGGCCCCCGAAGATTCCGACGCTCGCAAGGCAGGCCCAGGTCACGAGATCATGAGCCTCCGCCGCCCGCGCGTAGATCACCGACAGCGGCACCAGCGACAGCGCGGAGAACCAGAACACCGTCGTCAGCGCGCTCTCGGTCTTGCCGATCTGCCGGAGCAGGATCGACACGCTCGCCGTCCCGAACGCGCCCGCCAGCGCACAGCCCGCGCCCCATAACGGGAAATGATCGCCGCTTCCGGGCTGCGCGACGATCAGCACGCCGGCAAACCCCGCCGCCACTGCGCCCCAGCGATGCCAGCCGGTCGGCTCGCGCAGCACCAGCGCCCCGAGGATCGTCGCGAAGATAGGCACGGTGAAGCCGATCGTCGTCGCCTCCGCGAGCGGCAGCGCGACGATCCCGTTGAAGGTGAACGCCATCGCCGACAGCCCGACGACCGCGCGAATGATGTGCGCGGGGAGGCGCTTCGTCGCGATCGAGGGCAGGCCGGGTCCGGCGGTGATGACGGCCGACACCAGCAGGCACGCGCCGAACTGGCGGAAGAACAGGATCTCCGACACGCTCGCGCCGTGGCGTTCGGCCAGCTTGATCGCGGTGTTCATCAGCGCGAAGATCACGACCGACAGCAGCCGCATGCCGATGGCGGGAAGGATGCGGTCCGAGGGCATTGCCTGCACCTACGCAAACCGGGCCCGCGATCCCACCCTCAAACCGCCGTCATCCTGACGAAAGTCAGGATCCAGAGCCAGAAGCGCTACGCGTGGTACCCTGGGTCCTGACTTTCGTCAGGATGACGGGGGTAGGGGCGGTGGGATGGGGTGACGAAGCGCCGCGTTCGCGATAAGCGCGACGCCATGATAAAGCGCGCACTCCCCGTCACCCGCGAGGCGGATTTCTCCGCCTGGTACCAGGCCGTCATCACCGAGGCCGATCTCGCCGAGGAATCCGGCGTCCGCGGCTGCATGGTCATCCGCCCCTGGGGCTATGGTATCTGGGAGCGGATTCAGCGCCTGCTCGACGACCGGATCAAGGCGACGGGGCATGAGAACTGCTATTTCCCGCTCTTCATCCCGCTCTCCTATTTCGAGAAGGAGGCCGAGCATGTCGACGGGTTCGCAAAGGAAATGGCGGTCGTCACGCATCACCGGCTGAAGGCCGACGGCTATGGCCGGCTCGTGCCCGATCCCGACGCCAAGCTCGAGGAGCCGCTGGTCGTGCGCCCCACGTCCGAGATGGTCATCGGCGCCGCATTCGCGCGCTGGGTCCAGTCGTGGCGCGACCTGCCCGTGCTGATCAACCAATGGGCGAACGTCGTCCGCTGGGAAATGCGCACGCGCATGTTCCTGCGCACCAGCGAGTTCCTCTGGCAGGAGGGGCATACCGCGCACGCGACCGTCGACGAAGCGCGCGACGAGACGCTCAAGATGCTCGAAGTCTATCGCGACTTCGCCGAGGAGTGCCTCGGCCTCCACGTGATCGCGGGCGAGAAGCCCGAGAATGAGCGCTTCCCGGGCGCGGTCGCGACCTATTCGATCGAGGCGATGATGCAGGACGGGAAGGCGCTCCAGGCGGGCACGTCGCATTTCCTCGGCACCAATTTCGCCTCGGCGCAGAACATCCGCTTCCAGAACGCAGCCGGCGAGTTCGAGCTGGCCAACACCACCAGCTGGGGCGTGTCGACGCGGATGATCGGCGGCGTCATCATGGTTCACGGCGACGATGACGGGCTGCGCGTGCCGCCGATGATCGCGCCGTGGCAGGTGGTGATCGTGCCGATGCTGCGCGACAACCCTGACGACGCGGCGATCGTCGACTATTGCAAGTCGCTGCAGGCCGAACTCGCCAAGCAGTCCGCGCTCGGCGAGCCGGTCCGTGCGCTGCTCGATCTGAAACCCGCCAAGGCGGCGACCAAGCGCTGGGGCTGGGTCAAGAAGGGCGCACCGATCGTGATCGAGGTCGGCGGCCGCGACATGGCGGGCGGCAACGTCTCGGTCATCCGTCGCGACCGGCTTTACCGCGAGGACGGCAAGCTCGACAGCGTCGCGACCCCGCGCGATGCCTTTGTCGAAGCGGTGTCGGGCATGCTCGCGGACGTGCAGGGGGCGTTGCACGTCGAGTCGATGGAGCGGCTGCGCGCGAACATCGTGCCGATCGACGACTTTGCGGCGCTCGAGACGCATTTTGCCGATGGCGTGAAGAACCCGGGCTGGGTCGATGTGCGCTGGGCGAAGCCGACGGGCGCGGCGCTCGACTCGGTGGTCGAGCGGTTGAAGGCGCTCAAGCTGACGATCCGCAACGCGCCGATCGGCCAGACCGGATGCGACGATGGCGCCTGCATCTTCACCGGTCAGCCCGCGGTCGAGCGTATCCTGATCGCCCGCGCTTATTGATCCCCCGGGACGCCGTCGTGAACCACGACGGCGTCCTCGCGCTTCTCGGGACGGATATAGATCGAGGCGAGCATGGGCACCGCGGCGCGAAGCTCGCGCTCCATCGCCTCGATCATCGTTTCGCCTTCGCCCATCGTCAGCGTGTCGACGAAGTCCGCGCTGATCGCGGCGAAGATGCTGTCGGGTGCGGTGTGGATCGTCCGGACATGGTTCACCGCGGCGATTCCGGGGTGCGCCGCGACGATGCCGCGGATCGTAGCGATCACGGCGGAGTCTGCGCGCTCGCCGATCAGCAGCCCCTTCGATTCGCGGGCTAGGATCACCGCGACGAGCGCGAGGATCAGGCCGATCAGGATCGACGCGATGCCGTCGATCCGGGGGTCGGCGAAGGCGTGGCTGGCCCAGATGCCGAGCCCGGCGATCAGCAGCCCGGCCAGCGCCGCCGAATCCTCGAACAGGACGATGAAGCCTGCCGGGTCCTTCGAGCGATGGATCGCGGTCCACCAGCCCGAATCCCCCTTGGACTTGGCGAATTCCCGGACCGCGATCGTCCAGCTCGTACCCTCGAGCAGCACCGCGACGCCCAGAACGATATAGGCGATGAGAGGGTCGGACAGCGGCTCGGGCCGCAGTACGTGCCGATACCCTTCATAGATCGATACGCCCGCGCCCACCGCGAAGATGAGGATGGCGACGACGAACGCCCAGAAATAGAGCTCCCGGCCATAGCCGAACGGGTGGGCCGCATCCGCCGGCTGCTTCGCCCGCGATTGGCCGTACAGCAGCAGGATCTGATTGCCGCTGTCGACCAGCGAATGGACACCCTCGGTCAGCATCGACGACGACCCGGTCAGCCCCGCGGCGACGAACTTTGCGACGGCAATGCCGAGATTGGCGGCAAGCGCCCCGTAAAGGACGATATCGTCCTTGATCTTGTTGAGAACTCCATCGGCCATACCGCCTCCTAGGCGAGGACGGCGGCGTCGGCCAGACGCGGAAAAGCCCATCAATGCCTGTGCACCAATGGGCCCTTTTCCTCCCCAGGAAATCGCTCGGTCCGACGTGCGCGCCTGTTGGCGAAATGCCCGTCGAACGGTGGCGGTCAGCCGAGCCGGCCGAGCCGGTGATACAGCGCGCTGAGGCGGCTCAATTTGACGTCGTCGACCGAAACCTTGGTGATCAATTCGCCGATCGCTTCCTTGAGCAATTCGAAATCTGCGGTCGAGAAAACGGCGCGGGCGCGCATTGGTTCGGTCGTCATGCCCATCTCCTTCATGGCGAATGTGTCTCCCCGTTTACAAACTCGAGCAACCGGGGCGGCGATGGCATCATAAAGCCTGAGGTTTGCGGGGTTTGGAAGCGTGAGCGGCAGCCTGGCCGGGTTGTGCTGTCGTTGGACGTTGCGCGGACCCTGTCTCTCTGTAACTATCGTGACAAGGATGGGGAGGCGGAATGGCCGAGCGCAAATTACTGGCAGGGCACGCGATCAGGCGGCTGCGACGCGGGGCCGGACTGACCCAGGCCGCGATGGCGGAGATGCTTTCGATCAGCCCGAGCTACCTTAATCTGGTCGAGCGCAACCAGCGGCCGATTTCCGCAACGCTATTGATCAAACTGGCGGAAAGCTTCGATTTCGATCCGCGGACCCTGGCGGCGGCCGAACCGGGCGGCGGTTCGGAGGCGATCCGCCGTCGTCTGGCGCACCCCATGTTCGCCGACCTGGCGATCGACCGCAACGAGGTCGAGGAATGGCTGGCCAGCGCGCCCGGTGGTGCCGAGGCCTTTGCCCGCGTGTTCGACCGGATGGGGGAGGGGGATGGTGCTATTGCGCCATCCGACGATCCGGTCGCACTGGTGCGCCGCGAGATCGAGCGGTGGCGGAATCACTTTGCCGATCTCGACGCCGCCGCCGAAGCGCTGGCGGACGAGCTAAGGCTGGGTGCCGGCGACCTTTACGGGGCGATCACCGAGCGTCTGCGCGCCAAACATGGCATCACGATCCGCGTCCTGCCCGCCGACGTGCTGCCCGACACGTTGCGGCGGCTCGATCTCCATGCCCGGCAGCTGCAACTGAGCGAGGTGCTCGACCCTGCATCACGAACCTTCGCGGTCGCGTTCCAGCTCGGCCAGATCGAGGCGCAAGCGGAGATCGATGCGCTGGCCAAGGCCGCAGGCTTCACCGACCGCGCTGCCGAACGGCTGTATCGGCGCCATCTGCTGAGCTATTTCGCGGCGGCGGTGATGATGCCCTATGCGCGGTTCCTGCGCGGCTGCGAGGCGACCGGTTACGATATCGAACTGCTGCAGCGACGGTTCGGCGCAGGGTTCGAACAGGTCGCGCACCGGCTGACGACGTTGCAGCGGGTAGGCGCGCGGGGGCTTCCCTTCTTCATGATCCGGATCGACCGCGCCGGCCAGGCGTCGAAACGCTATCCCGGCGCGAGCGGGGCGGCGCTGGTCGAGGCGGAAGGCCGGTGCCCGCTGTGGCAGCTCCATCACGCGTTCGATCGTCCGGGGGACCTGGTGGTGCAGCTGGTCGAGATGGAGGATGGTGCGCGCTGGCTGACGATGGCGCGGACGGTGCGTCCGCAGGGGCGCCGCTTCGGGGCGGTGCGCGCGGAGTTCGCGATCGGACTGGGGGTCGAGGCGGCACTCGCGTGCGGGCTGGTCGCTGCGAGCGGTATCGATCTGACGGGCGCGGCTATGCCGATCGGCATCGGCTGTCGCGGATGCTTCCGCGCGGATTGCCCGCAGCGTTCCGCAGCCCCCGCAGGCCGCGCGTTGATCGTCAACGAACGCGAGCGTCGCACCTCGGCCCTGACGTTCGTCGGCGACTGAACGGCCGATACGGCTGGATTCGCCAGGAATGCGACAGGACGCATGTGATGCGACGAAAATCCGCCTCGGCGATGCGTCCGAATTCGCCGCCGACCGTTCATAGCGGGTTCGCGCCTCACGCGTCCCGACCTGCCTCAGGCGGGCCGATCGTGAGCCGACCCTGAATTTGTGTATGGGGTTTCCATTGTTCGCACCGCCATTGATCAGACGCCCCGCTGCGGGGATCGTTCTGATTGTCGAAGATCATCTGCTTGTTCAAATCACCGCAACGGCGCGGATCGAGGATGCCGGACTGTCGACGCTCGTCGCAGGCGATGCGGACGAGGCGATGGCGATTCTCACGTCGCGTGACGATGTCGCGGCGGTATTCACCGATATCGACATGCCGGGCTCGATGGACGGGCTGGCCCTCGCCGCGATCATCCGCCGGCGCTGGCCGCAGATTCAGGTCGTCGTCACGTCCGGCCAGCGGCCGAGCAAAGCCGCAGGTCTACCCGACGGCGTCGCCTTCTTTCAGAAACCCTACGACTATTCGAATCTGGTGAACCATTTCCGCTGAGGCATAGACCGCGCCCGGTCACCCGGGCGCGGGACGCATCACGCCCCCGCCAGCGTCAACGCCGAAAGCTGCTCGTCAGATAGCTCAAGCGTCATGGCGGGCAGAAGATCCTCGATCTGACGCGCGCTGGTCGCACTCGCGATCGGTGCGGTAATCCCGGGCTGTGCCAGCAGCCACGCGAGCGCGACCTGTGCGTGGCTGGCGCCCGTGTCAGAGACGACCGCATCCATTGCCTCGAGGACTGCCTTGCCCTTTCCGTCGAGGAGGTCGCGCATGCCACCGCCGCGAACGCTTGCGCCCAGATCGTCGGGCGTGCGGTATTTGCCGGTGAGGAAGCCCGATGCGAGACCGTAATAGGGAAGAACGCCAATATTCTCGGTCACGCAGTAATCCTGCAATTCGCCTTCGAACTTGTCGCGGCTGACGAGATTATATTCGGGCTGGAGGACATGATAGCGCGGCAGGTCACTGGTCTTTGCGGCGTCCACCGCGGATTTCAGGCGTGCGGCGCGGAAGTTCGACGCGCCGATGACGCGCACTTTTCCGGCATCGACGAGCTTGCCGAAGGCCTCGAGGACAGCCTCCTGCGGCACCGTGTCGTCATCCTGATGCGCATAATAGAGATCGATGCGATCCGTGCCGAGACGCTTGAGCGATGCTTCGGCCGCTGCCGCGATACGCGTCGGCTGGAGTTTTTCGCCACCTTCACCCGGCAACATGCCGACCTTGGTCGCAATCAGCACGTCGTCACGCCTGCCGCTCGTCCGCAGCCAGTCACCGATCATCGTTTCGGATTCGCCACCCTCATGGCCGTCCACCCATGACGAATACATGTCGGCAGTGTCGATCATCGTCCCGCCACCCGCGACGAATGCATCGAGGACCGCAAAGCTGGCGGTCTTGTCCGCTGTCCATCCGAAGACATTCCCCCCGAGAACGAGGGGGGCGATCTTGAGATCGGTCGAGCCGAGGCGGCGATTCATCATTGGGGCTGGTCGCTTTGCGAGGGGGAGGGGGACGGTGTCGTGCCGTCAGCGGTCGAGTTGCCAATAGGGGGTGGGCCGTCGGGGCGCATGCTGTTCGCGTCGAGCATGGTCGCGGCATCGTTGAGTTGCGCTGCCTCGTCCCGCGTGACCGCGCCGGGTTGTTCCGGAGTCGGGGAACAGGCGCCCAGCAGGGCCAGAGACAGAACCGCCCCGAGCCGGCCGCCATACGCGAATCCCGTCGATAGTCCGCGTCCCGACCAGGCAGGCCGGGAGCGTAGGACCATCGACCGGATCGCGGTCGGACGACGCGGTGCGGGGCGATCCGTGACGAGGATCAGTCCTTGATCGCGTTGCCGGCGCGGGTCAGTGCGTTACCCGTCGCGTCTGCTGCGCGGTCGGCGCTGTTGTTGATCGCAGCACCCGCACGGTCTGCATTGGCCTCTGCGCGCTCGCCGGCGCGGTCTGCGCTGGCGTCGAGACGGTCAGCGGCGTTGTCCATGCGTGCACCGGCATTGTCGAGTGACGCTTCAGCCGAGCCGAGCGCACGATCGCTGGCGGCATCGACATCGGCGACCGCGTTCTGGGTCGTCGCGCTTGCGTCCGCCGCGATGGCGTTCGCCGCTTCCGCGGTCTCGTTCTGCGCATTGTTGCTGCACGCTGCGAGGCCGGCCGTCAGGACCAGCGCGGGGATCAGAAACTTCTTCATGAATAACACTCCCATCATCAAATTCGGCGTCGATCCGGGTGGACCTGACGCTTGTGAGCCGGACGCTTTCCAGTTCATCGCGTGTTCGAACGCCGGCCAAGCGTTTCCGATCCGTCGAGGTCGGGCCGACCCTGAGGCCAGCTTTACTCCAGCGACACGCTACGGCCTGCGTTGACCTCATATAAAGAATTCTTTATATGACTTCCCATGACGATGGCGCTCGAAATCTTCCGTGCGATGGCGGATGCGACCCGATTGCGTATTCTCGCGCTTCTGCGTCGCATGGAGCTGTCGGTTGGCGAACTCGCGCAGGTGCTCGGGCAGAGCCAGCCGCGCGTGTCGCGCCATGTGAAGATCCTGTGCGATGCCGGTCTGGCGGAGCGTCGCAAGGAGGGTAGCTGGGTATTCGTCGGCGTGGGGCGCAGCGATGTCGTCGATCCGGTCGCTGCCGCTCTCGATAGCTGGGCCAAGGCAGAACCCGATCACTGGGCGGTTGCCGACGCGGCACGGCTTGCTGCAGTACGCGCCGATCGGGCGGCGAGCGCGGCGGCGTGGTTCGAGGGGCATGCCGACGAATGGGATGCGATCCGTTCGCTGCACGTCGCCGAAAGCGAGGTCGAGGCGGCGATGGCGGCGATGCTCGGCGATGCGCGGGTCGGTACGCTGATCGACATCGGCACGGGGACGGGCCGGATGCTCGAGCTGTTCGGCGGTCATGCCCGACTGGCGCTGGGGATCGATCGCAGTTCGGAGATGCTGCGTCTGGCGCGCGCCAAGCTGCACGACATGGCGCATGCCGAATTGCGGCAGGCGGATCTGTACGCCCTGCCGCTCGACGACGGGGCGGCGGACGTCGCGATCCTGCATCACGTGCTTCATTTCGCGCAGCAGCCGGGCGCCGCGGTCCGAGAGGCGGCCCGCGTGCTGGCGCCGGGCGGGCGGTTGCTGATCGCGGATTTCGCGAGCCACGACCGCGAGGAATTGCGGCTGAGCGATGCGCATACGCGCCTCGGCTTTGCCGACGATCAGATGACGGCTTGGTTCGACGCGGCCGGTTTGCAGACCGCGCGCGTCGAGACGCTCGAGGGCGGTGAGCTGACGGTGAAATTATGGCTCGGCCGCAGGATTGGCTTGAGTTTGCGTGAGGTGAAGGCGGCATGACGACAATCACTATTCCCCAACTGGCCGAGGCGCGTCGTGCGCTCGAAGAACCGCTCTTTGCCGACCTCGCGGGCGACGTGGGGATCAGCTTCGAGTTCTTCCCGCCCAAGAGCGAGAAGATGGACGCCCAGCTGTGGGACGCGATCCGCACGCTGGAGCCGCTCGGTCCCGATTTCGTGTCGGTGACCTATGGCGCGGGCGGGTCGACGCGCGAGCGGACGCACGCGACCGTCGCGCGGATCCAGCGCGAAACGTCGATGAACGCCGCCGCACACCTGACCTGCGTCGAGGCGACCAAGGCCGAGATCGATCAGGTTGCCGAGGAATATTGGGCGGCGGGCGTACGGCACATCGTCGCGCTGCGCGGCGACATGCCGACGCTGGGTCAGCCCTATCAGGCGCATCCCGGCGGGTATGAGAATGCGGCCGCGCTGGTCGCCGGGCTGGCGCGGTTGCATCCGTTCGAGATTTCGGTCGCGGCCTATCCCGAATGCCACCCCGAATCCGGCGGGCATGACGTCGATCTCGACAACCTCAAGCGCAAGCTCGACGCGGGTGCGAACCGGGCGATCACGCAATTCTTCTTCTCGCCCGAAGCCTATTTCCGGTTCCGCGACCGGGTCGCCGCAGCCGGAATCACCGCGCAGATCCTCCCGGGTATCCTCCCGGTCTCGAACGTCGCGCAGACGCGCAAATTCGCGAACGCGTGCGGGGCGGAGATTCCGGCCTGGATGGATCGGCTGTTCGAGGGGCTCGACGATCATCCGGCGGCCCGACAGCTGGTTGCGGCGACGATCGCGGCCGAGATGTGCCGGCGGCTCTATGCCGGGGGCGTGAAGGATTTCCACTTCTACACGCTCAACCGCGCCGAACTCGCCTATGCTATCTGTCACATGCTCGGCGTCCGCGCGAAGCCGAGCGAAAAGGTCGCCGCGGCGTAATTCATCCCCCCTCCCGCAAGCGGGAGGGGCCGGG
>NZ_LMKZ01000001.1:994910-996042 GCF_001422525.1 Sphingomonas sp. Leaf30
ACGTGAACGTTTCAACGCGGAAGCCGCCAAGCGCATCCTGATCACCGACGGCGCGTTCGGCACCGAGATCCAGAACTGGAAGCTCGACGAGGCGGCCTATGCGGGCGACCTCGGGCTCAGCCACGACCAGAAGGGCAACAACGACATTCTGGCGATCACCAGGCCGGACGTGCCCCAGACGATCACGCGCGAATATCTCGACGCGGGCTCGGACATCGTCTCGACCAACACGTTCAGCGCGAACATCATCAGCCAGGCGGATTACGGTGCCGAGCATCTGGTCCGCGCGATCAACGTCGAAAGCGCGAAGATCGCACGGGCGCTCGCGACCGAATATGAAGCAAAGGACGGCCGGCCGCGGTTCGTGGCGGGTGCGATCGGGCCGACCAACAAGACGCTGTCGCTGTCCCCCGACGTCAACGATCCGGGCTATCGGGAGATCGACTTCGATTATCTGAAGGGCGTCTACCGCGAACAGATCGACGCGTTGCTCGAAGGCGGCGAGGGGGTCGGGGTCGACTTCATCCTGATCGAGACGGTGTTCGATACGCTCAACGCCAAGGCCGGAATCATGGCCGCGATCGAGGCGGGCGACGATCTCGGGCGCGACGTGCCGATCATGTTGTCGATGACGCTGACCGATCTGTCGGGCCGAAACCTGTCGGGGCACACGGTCGAGGCGTTCTGGCACGCGGTGCGGCATGCCAAGCCGATCACGATCGGGCTCAACTGCTCGTTCGGTGCCGAACAGTTGCGGCCGCATGTGAAGACCCTGTCCGGCATCGCCGACACGCTGATCATGATCTACCCGAACGCCGGGCTGCCCAACGAACTCGGCGAATATGACGAGATGCCGGCGACGACCGCCGGGCTGGTCGGCGAATGGGCGGTGGCCAAGCAGGTCAACGTGCTCGGCGGCTGCTGTGGGTCGACCCCTGCGCATATCAAGGCGATGGCGGACGGTGTGCGCGGGCTGGAACCGCGCGCGGTCTCGCGGCCCGAGGTGCGGACCAAGCTCGCCGGGCTCGAACCGTTCACGATGGCGGCCTGACTTTCTTCCCCTCCCGCAGGCGGGAGGGGGCAGGGGGTGGGCTCGCGCTCTCCCCCGACGACTAGGCCCGCGGATGGCGGG
>NZ_LMKZ01000001.1:996144-1033237 GCF_001422525.1 Sphingomonas sp. Leaf30
CCTTCGTCAACATCGGCGAGCGTACCAACGTCACCGGCTCGGCCCGCTTCAAGAAGCTGATCATGGCGGGCGACTATCCTGCCGCGGTCGAGGTCGCGCGCCAGCAGGTCGAGAGCGGCGCGCAGGTGCTCGACGTCAACATGGACGAGGGGCTGCTCGACGCGCACCACGCGATGACGACGTTCTTGAAGCTGATCGCCGCCGAACCGGACATCGCGCGCATCCCGTTCATGGTCGACAGCTCGAAATGGAGCGTGATCGAGGCGGGACTGAAGTGCGTTTCGGGCAAGCCGATCGTCAATTCGATCAGCATGAAGGAGGGCGAGGAGCAGTTCCTCAGCCAGGCCAAGAAGTGCATGGCATACGGCGCCGCGGTGGTCGTGATGGCGTTCGACGAGGTCGGACAGGCGGACACCAAGGACCGCAAGGTCGAGATCTGCGAGCGCGCCTACAAGCTGCTCGTCGGGATCGGTTTTTCGCCCGAGGACATCATCTTCGATCCCAACGTCTTCGCGGTCGCGACGGGGATCGAGGAGCATGACAATTACGGCGTCGACTTCATCGAGGCGTGCCGCGAAATCAAGGCGCGCTGTCCGCACGTCCATATCTCGGGGGGGCTGTCGAACTTCAGCTTCTCGTTCCGCGGCAACGAGCCGGTCCGCCGCGCGATGCACAGCGTGTTCCTATATTATGCGATCCCCGCGGGCATGGACATGGCGATCGTCAACGCCGGCCAGCTCGACATCTATGACGATATCGATCCCGAGCTGCGTCAGGCGGTCGAGGACGTCGTGCTCAACAAGGATCCCGAGGCGGGTGAGCGGCTCGTCCAGCTCGCCGAACGCTATCGCGGCACCGATGTCGTGGCCGAGAAGGCGGCGGCCGAATGGCGTTCGCTCGGCGTCAACAAGCGGCTCGAATATGCGCTGGTAAAGGGCATCGACCTGCACGTCGTCGAGGATACCGAGGAAGCGCGGCTGATCATCGACGGCAATGGCGGTCGCCCGATCGAGGTGATCGAGGGCCCGCTGATGGACGGGATGAACGTCGTCGGCGACCTGTTCGGCAGCGGCAAGATGTTCCTCCCGCAGGTCGTGAAATCGGCGCGCGTGATGAAGAAGGCGGTCGCGCATTTGCTGCCTTACATCGAGGCGGCGAAGGAGCCCGGCGCGCGCGGCAAGGGCAAGATCATCATGGCGACCGTCAAGGGCGACGTGCATGACATCGGCAAGAACATCGTCGGCGTGGTGCTCCAGTGCAACGGCTTCGACGTGGTCGATCTGGGCGTCATGGTGCCGTGGTCGAAGATCCTCGAGGCCGCGAACGAGAATGACGCGGACATGATCGGGCTGTCGGGCCTCATCACCCCGAGCCTCGACGAGATGGTGACCGTCGCCGAGGAGATGAAGCGCGCGGGCATGACGATGCCGCTGCTGATCGGCGGGGCGACCACCTCCAAGGTCCACACCGCGCTGCGTATCGCGCCCGCCTATGACGGCCCGGTCGTGCATGTGCTCGATGCGAGCCGCGCGGTGGGTGTCGCGTCGACGCTCGTCAGCGACACGATCCGGGACGAGTTCGTGACCAAGACCGCGGACGAATATGAAGCGGTGAGGGTGGCGCGGGCCAACAAGGGCCAGAGCGAGCTTATCCCGATCGAGACGGCGCGCGAGCGTGGGTTCGTCGCGGACTTCGCGTTGAAGCCCGGGGCGCCGGCGAAGCCCGGCGTCCATGTGTTCGCGGACTGGGATTTGACCGACCTGCGCGACTATATCGACTGGACGCCGTTCTTCCGCGCCTGGGAGCTGGCGGGCAACTTCCCGGCGATCCTGACCGACGAGGTCGTCGGCGAGAGTGCGAGTTCGCTCTACGCGGATGCGCAGGCGATGCTCGACACGATCGTCGCGGAGAAATGGCTGACGCCGCGCGGGGTTGTGGGGCTGTGGCCGGCGCGGCGCGAGGGGGATGATGTGGTCGTCTCGCACACGCGCGGCCACGACATGCCGCACGAGGACGTGCGCCTGCCGATGCTGCGCCAGCAGATTTCGAAGCGCGAGGGGCGCGCCAACATGTGCCTCGCCGATTTCGTCGATCCCGCAGGCGACTGGTTCGGTGGGTTTGCAGTCGGCATCCACGGGATCGACGAGCATATCGCGCGGTTCAAGGCGGGGCATGACGATTACAACGACATCCTGCTCAAGGCGCTCGCCGATCGCTTCGCCGAGGCGTTTGCCGAACGGCTGCACAAGCATGTCCGTCAGGAGCTGTGGGGCTATGCGCCCGAGGAACAGCTGACCAATGATGCGCTGATCAAGGAGCAGTATCGCGGCATCCGCCCCGCGCCGGGCTATCCCGCATGCCCCGATCACAGCCTCAAGCCGATCCTGTTCGACCTGCTCGATGCCGAGACCGCGACCGGGCTCGAACTGACCGAGAGCTTTGCGATGTTCCCGACCGCAGCCGTCTCGGGCTTCTACTTCGGCCACCCGCAAGCGGAGTATTTCGGTGTCGCCCGCGTCGGTCGCGACCAGCTGGAAGACTATGCGGCGCGGCGCGGCGTCGACCTGCCGATCGCGGAGCGCTGGCTGCGGCCGAACCTGGACTGAACCCCGAACCGTGACGTCACCCCGGCCTTCGCCGGGGTGGCGCCATGCCTGTGGCTGTCAGGCGCTACGCCCGACCAATGCCGCCAGCTTCTTCAATTTCGGTGCGACCATCGGCACGGTCAGCATCGTGCTGGCCAACGCCATCAGCAGCAGCGCGGTGAACGTCTCGTTGGTGATGATCGCCTTGTCGAGCAGGATGTTGACGAAGATGATCATGATCAGCGCCTTGGTCTGAAGCAGCCAGCCGATCGCAGACGCCTCGCCCGGGCGCCATTTGAGGATCCGTCCGGCGGCGTGGACGCCCGCCAGCTTGCCGCCGACCGAGGCGAGCAGCAGCAAGGCCGCGGCGGCGAACACCGCGATCCCGCCGACCGCCCACTGCGTCTTCAGGCCGGTCGACAGGAAGAACACCGGCATCACCGCGAGCAGCACGAAGCGGCGGAAGTCGTCCATCCGGACCTGGTCGAACCATTTCGCGTCGAGCACCGCGCCCGACAGGAACGCGCCGACCATGAAATGCAGTCCCGCCCAGTCCGCGGCGAACCCGCAGCCGGCGAGCCAGATCAGGCTGACATACCAGCGATCGCGCTCAGGGATCCGCGCCATCAGTCGGCGGATCAGCAGGGTGGCGACCGCGAAGCCGATCAGGAAGCCCGCCTGCCGGCCAACCCGCTCCCAATCGAGCAGGATCAGCGCGAGCACGCCCCAGATCGCGATATCGTCGAGGCTGGCATAGCGCAGGATGCGCTGGCCGATCGGCTCACGCAGGACCTCGAGCTTTTCAAGGAACAGCACGAGGATCGGCAGCGCGGTGACCGCGCAGGCCATGCCGATGCCCAGAACGACCTGCCACCGCGCGCCCGACACGCCTGCCCAGCCCGGATAGCGCAGCATCAGCGCGGCGGCGATGCTGCCGGTCGCGAGCGGCACTGCCAGCGCGAGGCCGGCGGTGACCGCGGTCTCGCGGCGATGTCGCCATGCCGCGCCGAGATCGAGTTCAATGCCAGCGACCCACACGAACATCATCACCGCCCACCACGCGACGCCGTTCAGCGAGCCGATTGTCGCAGGCGTGAAGATCGTCGCATAATAATCGGGGAAGAGCGCGCCGAGCACGCCCGGTCCGAGCAGGATGCCGCCGAAGATCTGCACAACGACCAGCGGTGCCCAGTAATCGGTCCGGCCCAGCCGCCAGACCAGATAGGGGACGCTGAAGATGATAAGCATCGCAAGGAGGAAGACCTCCGTCGGTGTCATGGCGTGCATGCATTCCCCCTCTCGCGCGGTCGGGGGCCCCCCGCCGGCTTTATGCTGCGGGGTGGTATGCGGCCGGGCAGGCGGCGGCAATATGCTTCGGTATGGTCGAACCGGTGTCGATCCGTTTGCAGGCTGCGCCATTGCGGGACGCAGGGCGGGCCCCCGCTATCGGCAGCCGGGACGCATCCGCGCTAAGGACGGGGCGTGGCGGCGCAATCGTGGCTGGCCGATGAGGGAGTGCCTTGCTTGAACCGATCGCTCTTATTGCTCGTGCTCGTGCTGGTCGCCGCGTCCGCCTCGGCCCAGGCGCCGGTGCGGCGCGCCGCGCCCTTTACCGTCGATGGGCAAGGCTTTGCGACGCTGCAGGAGGCGGTCTCGTCGATCCGGCTCGGCACCGCGACGATCCTGATCGCGCCGGGCACCTACCGGCAATGCGCGGTGCAGGCGGGCGGGCGTATCACCTTCAAGGCGGTGGAGCCGGGCACCGCGATCTTCGAGGGCGTGGCCTGCGAGGAGAAGGCCGCGCTGGTGTTGCGCGGGCAGGGATCGGTCGTCGATGGCCTGGTCTTTCGCGGCTACAGCGTCCCCGACGGCAATGGCGCGGGGATCCGCACCGAGATGGGGGACCTCAATGTCGTCAACGCGATGTTCCTCGACAGCCAGGAAGGCATCCTCGGCGGCGAGCCGAGCGGGCAGCGGATCACGATCGACCGGTCGACCTTTTCGGGCCTTGGCCAGTGCGACCAGTCGCCGAGCTGTTCGCATGCCGTGTATCTGGCGAACCAGGGCAGCGTGACGATCACCCGCTCGCGGTTCGAGCGCGGAACCGGCGGGCATTACGTCAAGCTGCGCGTGCCGACCGTCTCGATCACCGACAACAGCTTCGACGACAGCGCGGGGCGCAAGACCAACTACATGATCGACCTGCCTGAAGGCGCGGCCGGGCTGATCGCGCGCAACACCTTCGTGCAGGGACGGCAGAAGGAGAACCACACCGGTCTGATCGTCGTCGCGGCGGAGGCGAAGACCTATCGCTCGACCGGGTTGCGCGTCGAGGACAATGACGCGCGGCTGGCACCGGGCGATGCGACCAGCCCCGCATTCCTGGCGGATTACAGCCATGACCAGCTGGCGCTGGGGGCGAACCGGCTGGGCCCGGGGTTGCGGGCGTTCGAGACGCGGTAGTTTTTGGAAGAGCCGTCGGGAAAAGTGGGCCGGTAGCACCGCGTCCACACCCCCCGTCATCCCAGCTTTCGCTGGGATGACGGAAGGGGCGGGGTGGCGAGCCCCGTCAATTCGGGCAGGTGCTCGCCGCGCCCGCGTCGAGGTCGAGGCAGCGGCCGTCGAGCTTCGATACCGGCAGGCCGATCGTCGCTGCGAGCGTCGGCACGATGTCGACCGTTTCCACCGACAGCGGCTGTTCGAACCCGGCGATCCCCTTGCGCCAGAACAGCATCGGCACGCGGCGATCATAGTCCCACGGGCTGCCGTGCGTTTCGACATAGCCGCCGGCGGGCGACACGATCGTCGTCACGCGTGGCTTCAGGAGCGTGACGAACTGACCCGAGCGGCCCTCGGCATAGGAGGCGCGCGCGCGTTCGATCAGCGTCCATGTCTCGGGCGGGGTGGTCGGCATCGGCGTCGCCATGATCTCGGCGGCCGAGAAGGCGGCGGCGACCTGCGGCAGCGCACGGTAGCGGCGCAGCGCCTCGGTCAGCACCCTGGCGCGTGTCTTGGCGGGCAGCGCATCGTCGATATAGACGTCGCCCTCGGTCCCCAGCAGGACGCTGCCGGGCAGGCCCAGATCCTTGGCGATCGCGGTGCCGACCTGCTTGGCGAGCACATTCTCGTCCATATGCGCCTCCATCGGCATCGCGCGCTGCTGCTGGCGCTCGGTCGCGTCGTGCGCACCGTGATCCGCAGTCAGCACGACCTCGTAATCCACGCCCGTCTCGTCCAGCACCGCGAAGAAGCCGCCGAGCGTCTTGTCGAGCTCGGCCATCTGGATGCACATCTCGGACCCCTGCGTGCCGTAGGTGTGGCCGATATAATCGGTCGCCGACGCGCCGATGTCGATGATGTCGGTCTGCGGCCCTTGGCCGAGCTTCATGTCCTGGACCAGCGCGGCGGCCATCGCGAACACCGCGGCATCGGACGCCGGCGACACGCGGAAGCCCTTGGCGTCGCCCGCCTCGCGCTCGAAGCGGCCCTGGCCGTACGTCTTGCCCGCGATCACGATCGGGTGGTTCACGCCTGCGCAATAGCCGGGCAGCGGCAGCGCGGCCTGGGGCAGCGCGATCAGCCCGGCGACTGCGGCGCGCGTGCGCTGCACCGCCGGCGGTACGGCGCGGCCCGCATAAGAGACATAGGTCTTGCCGTCCCACCACCAGAGCTCGTCGACCTTGTGGCCGCCCATCATCACCGCCGCGCGATCCTTGCCCGCGACCGAGACCGAGCGGGTGCGCGGATCCCGCGCCTTCATCATCTCGCCGAGCGTCGGCACCTTCAGGTGCATGTCGGACACGGTGTAGCTGTCATGCGTGCTGCCGGCGACGCGCTCGTCCTCCGAGCAATAGACGATCTTGTCGGGGCGGCCGGCGCGCTGGTCGACCCAGTTGTTCGCGATGATCCCGGTATGCGCGGGACGCATGCCCGTCAGGATGGTCGAGTGGCCGGGGCAGGTCTCGGTCGCGGCATGGCTCTGATAGCCGCTCGGAAACACCACGCCGTTCAGCAGGCGGGTGAAGCCGCCGGTGAAGTGGTTGCGATATTGCTGGAACAGGTCGGCGGCGAACTGGTCGACCGAAATCGCCACGATCAGCTTGGGCGGCGTGGCGGGCGTCGGTGCCGCAACCGCCGGGGCGGGGGTCGGGGTCGGAGCGGTCTGTGCGGACGCGGTCACGGACGCGGCCGGGGTCAGGAGCAACGCGGCGATAAGTGCTTTCACGGACAGTCCTTTGACGAGCAGCGGCATGACTGCTTTCGGATGTAATGCGGTGTCGTCCTCGCTATGGCTGTGGCCGATGAACGAAACAAGGATGGCCATGCGCAGTTTACGTTGCGTCCTGATGACGATGCTGCTCGCGCTGTGCAGCCTCGTGGCGACGCCGGCGCTGGCGGACTCGCTCGACGGGTCGAGCCGGCATCTGAGCATGCGGCTGGTTGCCGAGAGTGACCATCCGAAAGCGGGCGCACCGCTGACCATCGCGATTGCAACGACTCCCGATATGGGCTGGCACGGCTACTGGGCCAATCCAGGCGATGCGGGATTCCCCGCGACGTTCGACTGGACACTCCCGCGCGGGGCGACGGCGGGGCAGCCTGAATGGCCCGTCCCGACGACGCTGCTGATCGCGGGGCTGATGAACTATGTCTACGAGGCGCCCTATGCGCCACTCGTGACGATCCAGGTGCCGGCGGGGCTGGCGGCGGGCGCCAAGCTGCCGATCCGGCTGAAGACGTCTTATCTTGTCTGTTCGGCGACGATCTGCGTGCCCGAGGAGCAGGCGCTCTCGCTCGACCTGACGATTGGTGACGGCGCGCCGTCGCAGGCGAGCGCCTTTGCCGGCTGGCGGCGGGCGATCCCCAAGCCGCTCGATGCGGGCGCGACCTATGCGGTCGACAAGGGCGTGCTGCGCGTCGCGGTGCCGTTCCCCGCCGGGGCCAGGGCAAAGGACGCCTATTTCTTCCCGCTCACCACCGGCGTGATCGACAATGGCGCGCGCCAGACCGTGACGCGGTCGGGCGATACGCTGACGATCGCGACACGGCTGGCGGCCAATGGCAAGGCCAATGCGCCGATCGAGGGTGTGCTGCGGATCGGCGACGCGCAGGGGCTCGCGGTCAGCGCCGCGCCCGGGGTCGTTGCGGCAACGCCATCGGATGAGGCGGGCGGGCTGTGGGCGACCGCGCTGGCGGCGTTTGCGGGCGCGGTGCTCGGCGGCCTGATCCTCAACATCATGCCCTGCGTCTTCCCGATCCTGAGCCTGAAGGCGCTCAGCCTCGCGCGCGGTGGTGCCAGCGAACGTGAGGCGCGGCACGAGGCCTTGGCCTATACCGCGGGCGTCGTGCTGGTGTGCCTCGGCCTTGGCGCGGCGATCCTCGCGCTGCGTGCGGGCGGGTCTGCGGTCGGCTGGGCGTTCCAGTTGCAGCATCCCGCGGCGATCATCGTGCTGCTGCTGCTGAGCACCGCGATCGCGTTCAACCTGGCCGGGCTGTTCGAGGTGCCGACGCCGCGGTTCGCGGGCGAGAGCGGTGCGAGCGGCGCGTTTGCAACCGGCGCGCTGGCCGCATTCATCGCGACGCCGTGCACCGGGCCGTTCATGGGCGCAGCGCTGGGCGCTGCGCTTGTGCTGCCCTGGCCCGCGGCGATGGCGGTGTTCGCCGGGCTGGGACTCGGGCTGTCGCTGCCGTTCCTCGCGATCGGCTTCGTGCCGGCGTGGCGGCGCTGGCTGCCCAAGCCCGGCGCGTGGATGGAGACGTTCCGGCATGTCCTGTCGGTGCCGATGTTCCTGACCGCGATCGCACTCGCCTGGGTGCTGGGCCGCCAGACCGGCGTCGACAGCCTGACTCTCGCGCTCGTCGCAGTGCTGGCGATCGGCGCGGTGCTGTGGGTTGGCGGCACGCGGCAGCGCAAGGGCAAGGCGTTCGGCGCGGCGACCCTTGCCGCACTGGCGGTCGTGTTCGTCGGCAGCGCGGTCGTCATCGCCCGCGCGCCGCCGGCCTCGGCCAGGACGGCGGTCGCCGGCGACGAGGCGTTCAGCGAGGCGAAGCTTGCCGCGCTGCGCGCCGAGAAGCGCGGCGTGTTCGTCTATTTCACCGCCGACTGGTGCCTGACATGCAAGGTCAACGAGAAGGCGGCGATCGAGACCGCGACGGTCCGCGACGCGTTCGCCAAGAACAAGGTCGCGGTGCTGATCGGCGACTGGACCGATGGCGACCCGGTCATGGGCCGCTTCATCGAGGCGCATAACCGTGCCGGCGTGCCGCTCTATCTCTATTATGCGCCGGGGGCGGCCGAGCCGACCGTCCTGCCGCAGGTCCTCACCCCGGCGCTGCTGGCGGGGCTGGGCGTCTAATCCGGCTTGTGCAGCGCGGTGAAGCGTTGCAGCATGGAACCGCAACGCTTGATGGGGAATTTACCATTTCGATGGGGAAACAAGCGTTCGACGAAATCATGGGGGCACCGGGCGATACCCGTGTCCGTCCCGAACTTGCCGCCTTGGGCCGCTGGATCGAGGAGACGCCCGACGCCGAGTTGCGGCGTCGCCAGCAGGCGGCTGAAACGACGTTTCGGCAGCTCGGCATTACCTTTGCCGTCTATGGCGAGAACGAGGCGGCCGAGCGGATCATTCCGTTCGACATCGTCCCGCGGGTCTTCCTGCATGACGAATGGACGCGGCTTTCCGAAGGGCTCGTCCAGCGTGTCGAGGCCATCAATGCGTTCCTCGAGGATATCTATGGCGAACGCCGCATCCTGAAGGAAGGGATCCTCCCCGAGGATCTCGTCATGGGCAATGCGCAGTTCCGTCCCGAAATCGCCGGGATGCGCCCGCCGCACGGGGTCTGGGCGCATATCTGCGGGATCGATCTGGTACGCACCGGACCCGACGACTTTTTCGTGCTCGAGGACAATGCGCGGACGCCCTCGGGGGTCAGCTACATGCTCGAGAATCGCGAGGCGATGCTGCGGCTCTGCCCCGAGCTGTTCCGCGAGTTTCGCGTCGCGGCGGTCGACAGCTATCCCGACCGGCTGCTTGAGACGATGAAGTCGGTTGCGCCGCACGGCGTCAGCGCACCGACCTGCGTCGTGCTGACGCCGGGGCATTATAACTCGGCCTATTACGAGCACAGCTTCCTCGCCGATACGATGGGCGTCGAACTGGTCGAGGCGGCCGATCTGGTGGTCGACGACGATGTCGTGTGGATGCGGACGATCGCGGGGCGCGTGAAGGTCGACGTGATCTATCGCCGGATCGACGACGATTATCTCGACCCGCTGGTCTTCCGTCCCGACAGCGCGCTCGGCGTGCCGGGGCTTATCGCCGCCTATGCCGCGGGCAATGTCGCGATCATCAACGCGCCGGGCAACGGCATCGCCGACGACAAGGCGATCTACAGCTACATGCCCGACATCGTGAAATTCTATTCGGGCGGCGAGTGCAAGCTGCCCAATGTCGAGACGTGGCGGTGCCGCGAGCCCCAGGCGCTGAAATATGTCCTCGACAATCTCGAGGACGTCGTCGTCAAGCTGGTCGACGGTTCGGGTGGTTATGGCATGCTGGTCGGACCGACCGCGACGAAGCAGGAGATCGAGGATTTCCGTGCCGCGCTGATCGCCGAGCCGCATCGCTACATCGCGCAGCCGACGCTCGCGCTGTCGACCGTGCCGACGATGGCCGAATCCGGCCTCTGCCCGCGCCATGTCGATTTCCGGCCGTTCGTGCTGACCGGGTCGAAGGGCGTCCAGGTCGTGCCGGGCGGGCTGACCCGCGTCGCGCTGAAGCAGGGATCGCTGGTCGTGAATTCGAGCCAGGGTGGCGGCACGAAGGACAGCTTCGTCCTGATGGCGGATCAATCGCAGCGGATGGGGGCGGGCGGCATGACGCAGACGCTGGGCGGGATGACGCAAACCCTCGGCGAAGGCATGCCCGGGCCGGAGGCGCAATCCTGATGCTGTCGAGGACCGCCTCGTCCCTCTACTGGCTGGGACGCTATTTCGAACGTGCCGATTTCATCGCGCGATTGGTCGAGGCGACGGTGCGCCTCGACGTGCTGTCGTCGCAGCCTGCGGGCGAGGCGGCCTGGGCATCGGCGCTGGCGGTCACCGAGACCGACGAGGCCTTTGCCAAGACCGGGGTGCCGGTGGGGCAGCGCGACGTGGTGCGCTTTCTCACGCTCGACGCCAGCCATCCGGGATCGATCGTCCGCTGCCTCGACATGGCGCGCAACAATGCCAAGGCGGTGCGGACCGCGCTGACGCGGGAATCATGGACCGCGATCAACCGTGCGTGGCTGTTGTTCGAAAACCGCGCGACCCCCGGTAGCACGACCGCGCAGCTCAACCTGGTCGAGGCGGTCAAGACCGAGACGCGCGGGTTCGAAGGTGCGATCCACCGCATGCTGCGCAACCAGACGACCTGGTTCATCCGGCTCGGCCAAGCGGTCGAGCGCGCGGACAACACCGCGCGGCTGCTCGACGTCAAATATCATATCCTCCTGCCGGAGGGACAGAAGCTGGGCGGAGCGATCGATCGCGACCAGTGGACGACCATCCTGCAGACCGTGTCGGCAGTGACCGCCTATCGCTGGATGTACAATGACGGCCTTCGGCCGGCCGACGTGATCGATTTGTTGCTGGCGCGCGCGGAGTTGCCGCGTAGTCTCGCAGCATCGGTCGAGGAGACGGTGGACGTGCTCAATCTGCTTGCGAAACGCACCGGCCAGCATGGCGAGGCGGACCGGATGGCGCGGCTCCGTGCCTCGCGGCTGGGGCGAACCCGATCCGGCGAGGTGATCGCATCGGGTCTGCACCAGTATCTGCAGGCCTTCATCCAGGAAAATGCGCTGCTCCACGGCGCGATCGGCCGGCAGTTCAAGTTCCTTTGATGCGGTTGTCGGTCGATCACCGCACGATCTATCGCTTCACCGAGCCGCAGAGCCGCCTCGTCCAGATGCTCCGCATGACCCCGCAGAACACGCATGACCAGACGGTCGCGCAGTGGCGGATCGATATCGACTGCGATGCCCGGCTGCGGCAGGGGCGCGACGGGTTCGGCAATGCCATCACGATGCTCTACATCGACGGGCCGATCGACGGGATCGAGATCGACGTCACTGGCGAGGTGTTGACCAGCCATTCCGACGGCGTCGTCCATGGCGCTTATGAAGTGTTGCCGCCGGCGTTGTTCCTCCGGCCCACCGAGACCACCGCGCAGGACAAGGCCATTGCCGACTTCGCCGCACGCGTCACGACCCCTGCGCAGGGCCGGATCGGCGCGCTGCACCGGGTGAACGAGGCGTTGCACGAACGCTTTGCCGCCAATCCCGGCCGTCCCGAGCCAAACCTCGGCGCGGCGGCGGCGTTCCGGCTCGACAGCGCCACCTCGCGGGACTTTGCGCAGATGTTCATCGTCGCCGCGCGTTCGCTGGGGGCGCCGGCGCGCTATGTGTCGGGCTATCTGCTGACCGAACGCGACGACGATCACCGTCCGACGCCGCATGGCTGGGCGGAGGCGCATGTCGACGGGCTGGGCTGGATCGGGTTCGACCCGTTCACCGGCGACTGTCCAGAAGAGCATCATGTCCGGGTCGCGGTCGCGCTCGATGCCGCAGGGGCCGCCCCGGTGGCAGGCTCGCGGCTCGGCGAAGGCGGCGAGCGTCTGGAGGTCGATGTCGTCGTGTCGCGGGACGGCCAGTGACCGTCGGCGACTAGTCCTCGCGCTGCCCGGGGCCCTGCCCAGGCGTGGCCGCCAGCAGGTCCTCTTCGCTTAGGCGGCTCCATCCGCCCGGGCCGAGCGCCTCGATCGGACGATAGCGGATCTTGTATTCCATCCGGCCCGATCCCTTCACCCAATAGCCCAGATAGACATAGGGTAGCCCCGCACCGCGTGCGCGCAGGATGTGGTCGATGATGATGTAGTTGCCCAAGCCCGGCCGCGATGCGTCGTCCGCCGCGAAGAAGCTGTAGATCATCGACAGCCCGTCGGCCTGGCGATCGGTGAGGCAGGCGCCGACCAGCCGGCCGGGGGCACCGCCGATGCCCGGTTCGCGATACTCGACGATCAGCGAGTCGACGGGTGAATGCTCGACCATGTCGGCATAATCGTCCTCGTCCATCCCCGCCATGCCGCCGTCCGGATGACGCGCCGACAGATAGCGGCGCAGCAGCTGGAACTGTTCGTCGGTCGCCCATGCGCGACAGACGGTCGCGGTGATGTCTCCGTGCCGCTTGAGCAATTTGCGCTGCGTCGCATTGGGCGTGAATTCCGGCGTCACGACACGGACCGACACACAGGCGCTGCAGCCGGTGCAGCTCGGCCGATAGGCGACGCCCTGGCTCCGTCGAAACCCGATCCGGCTCAGCGCGTCGTTGAGCTCGACCGCATGCGGGCCGTTCAGCTCGGTGAAGACCTTCCGCTCCTCCCGATCGGGCAGATAGGGGCAGGGGCCGGGGCTGGTCACGAAGAACCGGGGAAACCGAAAAGGCGCAGTCATCGCGAAGTGCCCCTCTCTCGGCTTCAAGCGCTCTCAAGGCGCGGGCGGTATATGATTCCTGTGCGGGCCGCTGGAAAGTGGGGCGGCCCGCGGTGGTAAAAGAAATTCTCGGCGGCGTTGGCCGGGGATCAGGCCAGTTCGACGGTGCTCGTCTCGTAGCCCGCCGCCTTCAGCGCGGTGACCAGCCGATCGAGATGCGCACGATCGCGGGCCTCGCATTCGATATCGGTGATCAGCCCCTTTGCCGGCAGCGTGGTGAAGACGCGCTGATGATACACCTCGATGATGTTCACGCGCTCCTGATCGAAGATCCGGGCGACGTTGTACAGCGCGCCGGGCTGATCCTGCAGGCGGATGCGCAGCCGTGCGAGGCGGCCCGAGCGGGCGAGATCGCGCAGCAGGACGTTGGCGAGCAGCCGCGTGTCGATATTGCCGCCGCACAGGATGATCCCGACGGTGCGCCCCTTGAAGCGTTCGGGATGCTGGAGCAGCGCGGCGAGGCCGGCGGCACCGGCGCCCTCGACGACAGTCTTCTCGATCTGGAGCAGCAGGCTGACCGCCATCTCCAGGCTGCGCTCGCTGACCAGGACGATGTCGTCGACGAGTTCGGCGACCATCTTCGAGGTGATGCCGCCGGGCTCCTTGACCGCGATCCCCTCGGCCAGCGTGTCTCCGGCGCAGGGCATCGTCGTCCCATTGATGCGGTTGTACATCGACGGGAACAGCTCGGCCTCGACGCCGACCACTTCGATCGCGTGACCGCCCTGCGCGGCGTTCGCCCGCGTCACGGTCGCGACGCCCGAGATCAGACCGCCGCCGCCGATCGGGACGACCATCATGTCGATGTCCGGCACGTCCTCGAGCATCTCGATCGCGGTCGTGCCCTGGCCGGCAATGACGCGGGCGTCGTCGAAGGGATGGACGAAGGTGAAGCCGCATTCGCCCTCGAGGATGCGGGCATGCGCATAGGCGGCGTCGAAGGTGTCGCCGTACAGCACGACCTTGGCGCCGTGTCCTTCGGTTTGCGTGACCTTCACGGTCGGGGTGTTGGTCGGCATCACGATCGTCGCGGGGATGCCGAGCCGGTTGGCGTGATAGGCGAGACCCTGTGCGTGATTGCCCGCCGACGCGGCGATCACGCCCTTTGCGCACGCTTCGGGCGACAACTGCAACAGCGTATTGAGCGCGCCGCGTTCCTTGTAGGCCGCGGTGAACTGAAGATTCTCGAACTTCAGATAAACGGTCGCGCCGGTCATCTGGCTCAGCGTGCGGCTGATCAGCGTCGGCGTGCGGACGATCGAGGCGCGGATCCGGTCATGCGCGGCGCGAACGTCGTCGATGGACACGGGAAGGGTGGGTGCCGCTACGGCAGCGAGGGTAGCCATAGGCGTTGCGCTAGACCATCTGGCGCGCAGGGGAAACACCGCTTATGCGCTTGATCCATGGCAAAACTGGCATTCATCGGGACTGGCGTGATGGGCGCGCCGATGGCGGGGCATCTCGTCGCGGCAGGGCACGACGTTACCGTCTATAATCGCTCCCAGGCCAAGGCTCTGGCATGGGCCGATAAATATGGCGGATCGATCGCGGACACGCCGGCACTGGCGGCGCGCGAGGCGGATGCCGTGTTCACCTGTGTCGGCAATGACGATGATCTTGCCGGGGTGGCATTGGGTGAGGACGGTGTGTTTGCGGCAATGCGCGATGACGCGGTATTCGTCGACCATACCACCGTCTCCGCTGCAATCGCCCGGCGGTTGGCGGATGCCCGCGCGCTCGTCGTCGATGCGCCGGTGTCGGGCGGGCAGGCGGGGGCCGAGAACGGCAAATTGTCGATCATGTGCGGCGGTTCCGCCGTCGCCATGGCGAAGGCCGAGCCGTATATGCAGGCCTATGCCACGCGCATCGTGCATGTCGGCGACGCGGGCGCGGGCCAGACGACCAAGATGTGCAACCAGATCGCGATCGCCGGGGTGATCCAGGGCGTGTCGGAATCGATCCGCTTCGCGCAGAATGCCGGGCTCGACCTCGACAAGGTGTTCGAGGCGATCTCGGGCGGCGCGGCGCAGAGCTGGCAGATGGTCAATCGCTGGCCGACGATGGCGAAGGAAGACTTCGACTTCGGCTTTGCGGTCGACTGGATGCGCAAGGATCTGGGGCTCGCGCTCGACGAGGCGCGGCGCAACGGTGCCGTTCTGCCGGTCGCGGCGCTGGTCGATCAATTCTATGCCGATGTGCAGGCCATGGGCGGCGCGCGGCAGGATACGAGTGCGTTGGTGCGGAGATTGCCGAAATGAAGCCTGTCCTGTTCGCAAGTGCCGCCCTGTCGCTGTTCGCCACCCCGGCGCTGGCCGACGGGATCGTCGACAACGTCAACGGCCTGACCATCACCGAGGGCGGCAAGATCGTCCGGTTCAAGGCGATCCTGGTCGACAAGGACGGCCGCGTGACCCGGCTGGTGCCGCCGGGGGAGGAGCCCCCCAAGCTCAGCCGCAAGGAATTGAAGAAGAACGCGGGCAAGCCGCTCTATGACTGGCGTACCGACATGGGCGGCAAGACCGTGCTGCCCGGCTTCGTCGATGCGCATGGCCATGTGATCGAGCTCGGCTTCGGCGCGCTGTCGCTCGATTTGTCGGCAGCGACCTCGCTCGACGACGCAAAGTCGCGGATCGCGGCCTATGTCGCGGCCAATCCTGATCGCAAATGGGTGCTCGGCCGCGGCTGGAACCAGGAAGCCTGGGGGCTGGGGCGGTTTCCGACCGCTGCGGATCTCGACTCGGTTTCGGGCGGTCATCCGATCTGGCTGTCGCGCGCGGACGGCCATGCCGGCTGGGCGAACAGCGTCGCGATGCGCGAGGCGGGGATCACCGGCGCCACGGTCGCCCCGGCGGGCGGGCGCATCGAAAAAAGCGGCGGCGCGCCGTCGGGCGTGTTCGTCGATGCCGCGCAATCTTTGGTCGAGAAGGTCGTGCCGCAGCCCCTGCCCAAGGAGCGCGACGCGGCCTTCCTCACCGCGCAGCGGATCCTGCTCGGGTACGGCGTGACCGCGGTCGCCGACATGGGCACCACGCTCGACGACTGGCTGACCTATCGGCGGATGGCTGATATTGGCGGGTTGCGCGTCCGGATCATGAGCTATGCGCTCGGCGTCGAGACCGCAGGGCGGATCGGCGGCAAGGGGCCGACGCCGTGGCTGTATGACGACCATCTGCGGATGGGCGGGGTGAAGCTCTATGCCGATGGCGCGCTCGGCTCGCGCGGCGCGTGGTTGCTGAAACCCTATGCCGATGCGCCGGGGCAGACCGGGCTGGGCTTCCTGACCGATGCGCAGCTCCAGAACCAGATGAGCCGCGCGGCAATGGACGGGTTCCAGGTCGCGGTGCATGCGATCGGCGATCGCGCGGACCAGCAGGTGCTCGACGCGATCCAGGTCGAGAGCGAGACCTACAAGGGCGACCGGCGCTGGCGTGTCGAGCATGCGCAGATCGTCGATCCCACCGACCTGCCGCGCTTCGGCAAGTTCGGCACGATCGCGTCGATGCAGCCGACGCACCAGACCAGCGACCGGACGATGGCAGAGGCGCGGCTCGGGCCGAATCGGCTGACCGGCGCCTATGCCTGGAAGTCGATGCTGGCGAACGGGTCGAAGCTCGCCTTTGGTACCGATTTCCCGGTCGAGAAGCCCGACCCGTTCGCCACCTGGGCCGCCGCATTTACGCGGCAGGATGCGAGCGGTCAGCCGCAGGGCGGGTGGCAGCCGCAGGAGCTCATCTCGCGCGAACAGGCGTGGTGGGCGATGACCGGCGCCGCCGCCTATGCGGGGTTTGCCGAGACGAAGTTCGGCGCGCTCGCCGCCGGACAGCGCGCGGACTTCATCGTCGTCGACCGCGATCCGATGATCGCTTCACCGACCGAACTGCGCGCCATCAAGGTTGCCGAGACCTGGATCGGGGGCGAGAAGGTCTGGGTTCGGAAATAGCCGGCCGGTAGCCTCAAAGGTCGCCGCTGGCGTCCTTCGATGCGCGCGCGTTGATCCGCGCCCAGACCGCCTTGTGTTCGGCCTTCGCGTAGAGCGCAGCCCGCTGGCGGGGCGGTGCCGCTGCGAGAGTGGTCGGCAGGTCGGGGAAGGTCGCCAGGACGAGCTGCAACCGCGCCTCGCGCTCGCGTCGCATCGTCGGCGTGATCGACGGGGGCGAAATGTTCGTGCGCGGCGTCCAGCCGGGATTTCCGGGAAACGGCGCGCTGGTACCTATCAAGCCGCTGGGGCCAGGAACGCCAAGTTGCGCAGAAGCAGCCGCGGGACAGGCAATCAGTCCGACAGCGAGCAGGATAGTCTTCATGGAACACCTCCGATGAAGACTAAACTGACACCATCAGGCAAGGTTGCAAGCTTGAACTTCTGAGGAGAAGCGACGCGACCTTGGCCTTTGGGTCGCGCAGCCGAGCAGATCAGGCGACCTGCGCTTCGACCATCTCGTCGGGTTCGCGCAGGACATAGCCGCGGCCCCAGACGGTCTCGATGTAGTTTTCGCCATCGCACGCCAGGCTGAGCTTTTTGCGCAGCTTGCAGATGAAGACGTCGATGATCTTGAGTTCCGGCTCGTCCATCCCGCCATAGAGGTGGTTGAGGAACATTTCCTTGGTCAGCGTGGTGCCCTTGCGCAGCGAGAGCAGCTCGAGCATCGCATATTCCTTGCCGGTCAGGTGAACGCGGCTGCCATCGACTTCGACCGTCTTGGCATCAAGATTGACTGCGAGCTTGCCGGTGCGGATGACCGACTGCGAATGGCCCTTCGAGCGGCGCACGACGGCGTGGATCCGCGCGACGAGCTCCTCGCGGTGGAACGGCTTGGTGACGTAATCGTCCGCGCCGAACCCGAAGCTGCGAACCTTGGAGTCCATTTCGTTGACGCCCGACAGGATCAACACCGGCGTCGCAACACGGGCGACACGAAGGCGCTTCAGGACATCATAGCCGTGCATGTCAGGCAAGTTCAGATCGAGCAGGATAATGTCGTAATCATACAGCTTGCCAAGATCGAGGCCCTCTTCGCCCAGATCGGTGATGTACACGTTGAAGCCCTCGGTCGTGAGCATAAGCTCAATGGCCTTGGCGGTGGTAGGCTCATCCTCGATCAGCAGCACGCGCATGGGTTGTCCCCCGTTTAGCGAAAACGCCAGCCCCTGCTAAGCGATCCGCCGTTGATTCATTAACCAAAGAACATCTGAAAGCAAAAGGTTAATTCCGTCTTAAATGAGAGCGTTATACGAACTCTTGGTACGGAACCGACCGAAACTCCGTGATCAGACCCCGGGAACCGAGTCGCGGCGCGGGCTCACGTCTTTGCCGGGTCGAGCGTGTGCCAGGCAAACCCGTCGCGCGCGAGCAGTTCGTCTGCCGCCGCCGGTCCGGTCGTACCCGCGGCGTAAGTGTCGGGTGCGCCTTCGCTTGCCCATGCGTCGAGGAACGGCTGGACCGCGGCCCATCCCGCCTCGATCGCGTCGGCGCGCTGGAACAGCGTCTGGTCGCCCGCGAACAGATCGTGGATCAGCGACTCATACCCGGTCATCGCGCCGATATCGAACGAGTCGGCATAGCGGAAATCCAGCGCGATCGGCGCGGTGTCGACCTCGAGCCCGGGGCGCTTGATATTGATATCCATGCTGAGCCCCTCGTCGGGCTGAATCTGGATGATCAGGCGGTTCGGCGGTAGTTTCTCGGCGGCGGTCGCGTGAAACTGGGCGAACGGCACGGGCTTGAAGGTGATCACGACCTCGGTATCGCGAATCTCCATTGCCTTGCCGGTGCGTAGGTAGAAGGGCACGCCCGCCCAGCGCCACGTGTCGACCATCAGCTTCAATGCAACATAGGTCTCGGTGGTGCTGTCGGCGGCAATGTCGGGCGATGCAGTGAAGGCGGGGACGGCGCGCTCGCCGATCGTCCCCGCACCATAGGCGCCGCGGACGCCGTTGCGGCGTGCCTTGGCGGGCGAATAAGCCCGGACGGCTTTCAGCACCTTGCCCTTTTCGTTGCGGATGGCCTCCGCGTCGAAACTCGCAGGGGGCTCCATCGCGACCATCGCCAGCAATTGGAACAGATGGTTCGGGACCATATCGCGCAACGCACCCGTCGCGTCGTAGAACGCACCGCGCGTGCCGACGTCGACGGTCTCGGCGGCGGTGATCTGGACATGCGCGATACAGTCGGCATTCCAGACCCGCTCGATCATCATGTTCGCAAAGCGTGCGGTCATGATGTTCTGGACGGTTTCCTTGCCGAGGAAATGGTCGATCCGGTAGATCTGCGTCTCGGCGACGTGCGACAGGATGCGCGCGTTCAGCGCCTGCGCGGAAGCGAGGTCGTGGCCGAACGGCTTCTCGATCGCGATCCGGCGAAACGCCGATTTGCTCTCATGCGTCAGCCCGTTGGCCGCGAGCCGATCGACGATGTCGCCGAAGAATCGCGCGGGTACGGCAAGATAGAAGGCGGCGTTGCCCGATAGCCGGTCGCTCAGCCGTGCATAGACGTCGTCCTGCGTGAAATCGCCCTGCATATACTGGACGCGCGCCTGCAACCGGTCCCAGGCGGCCTCCTGCTCGGGCGAGGCATGCGCCGTGGGAGCGCTGGCGCGAAAGGTCGCGAGCGCGGTGCGCAGCGTGTCGTCGTCGCCGGGTTCGATGCCGATGCCGAGGACCGAGAAATCGTTGCCGATCATGCCCAGCCGGGTCATGTTGGTCAGCGCGGGCATCAGCAATCGGCGGGTCAGGTCGCCCATAGCACCGAAGATGACGAGTGTGGTCGGCGGGGCGGGCTGGATCGCGCCGGTCATGCGCGGCGGGTCCGGGGCGCGGTCTGGTAGGGGAGCATCGACATCCTTCCGTGGTAGCTCACAGCAATAGCCTGGCGGCGGGCATTGTTCCGTCGGGGTTTCCGTCGGGGTCAGCCGGGGTCGCGAAGCCGTGCGCCGAGGAACGCGATGAGCGCCTCGACCCGGGCCGGGCGGAGCGGGCTGGGCGGGGTCAGCAGGTGAAGGCCGATCGGTGCGGGCGCCCAGTCATCGAGCAGCGTCACCAGCGCTCCGGACGCGAGCTGCGCCTCGATGATGAAATGGGGGAGCCGCGCGATGCCGAGACCAGCGACGAGCGCCGGGACGACCGCCTCGCCGCTATTGGCGGTGAGCTGACCCTGCAGCCGCACCGAAACGTCGCTTTCGCCGGGGCGCTGAAACCGCCAGGGCCCGACGACGTTCGAATAGCCGATCAGGCGGTGCTCGCCGAGCTGCGCGGGATGAGTCGGCGTCCCGTGCGCCGCCAGATAGGCAGGCGCGGCGACGGTGTGCGCCTGGATGCTGCACAGCCGTCGCGCGCGCAGCGAGCTGTCGGGCAGCTCGGCGATGCGCAACGCCACGTCGAATCCTTCCGCGACGATGTCGACGCGTGCGTCCGACAGATGCAGGTCGATCTCGATGCCGGGATGCGCGGCCAGGAACTCGGCCAGCAGCGGCGCGACATTGGTGATCCCGAAGCTCATCGGCGCCGCCAGCCGTACGCGCCCCGTCGGCGCGCTTGCGGCATCGTTCGCCGACTCTTCCGCAAGCCGCGCTTCGCCCAGGATCCGCGCGGCGTGCTCGGCGAGCGGCTTGCCCGCTTCGGTCAGCGCGAGCCGGCGCGAGGTGCGATGAAACAGCGACTGGCCGAGATGCGCCTCGAGCCGGGTGATCGCCTTGGATACGGTCGCCTTGCTCAGTCCGATCGCGTCGGCGGCGGCGCTGAACGAGCGATGTTCGACGACGCTGGCAAAGATCGCCCAGGCTTCGAGGTCGGGAAGGCGCATCATTCACTCTCCGCAGCGGTCACGTTTGCTAGCAATCGAAACGATCGGTTTCCAGCGTTTCTATTTACGGTGCGATGCCAGTGTCTATCTTGGTGGCAACAAGTGGAGACCTCTCATGACGACCACGACTCTCAACACCGTAGACCGCCGCCCCTTCGACAGCCTGGGCCATGCCGACCATGGCTGGCTGAATGCGCGGCATCATTTCTCGTTCGCGAGCTATTATGACCCTGCGCGGATGGGCTGGGGCGCGATCCGCGTCTGGAACGACGACCAGATCGCCGCCAATTCGGGCTTCCCGCCGCATCCGCATCAGGACATGGAGATCATCACCTATGTCCGCAGCGGTGCGATCACGCATCAGGACTCGCTCGGCAACAAGGGCCGCACCGAGGCCGGCGACGTCCAGGTGATGAGTGCCGGTTCGGGCGTCCGCCATGCCGAGTATAATCTGGAGCCCGAGACGACGACGATCTTCCAGATCTGGATCGAGCCCAGCCGCAAGGGTGGTTCGCCAAGCTGGGGTGCAAAGCCGTTCCCCAAGGGCGAGCGTTCGGGGCAGTTCGTGACGCTGGCAAGCGGCTTTGCCGATGACGGCGACGCGCTGCCGATCCGGGCGAACGCCCGGGTGCTGGCCGCGACGCTGAAGGCGGGCGACAGCGTGGACTATGCGGTCGGCGAGGGACGTCACGCCTATCTTGTCCCGGCGACCGGCGCGATCACGATCGACGACGAGACCATCAACACGCGCGACGGTGCGGCACTTTCGGGCGGCCGGACGGTGCGGATCACGGCACTCGACGAGGCCGAGATCGTTCTGGTGGACTCCGAGTAATTTTACCGATGATCCTATAACCATTCCGGCCTGTGCCGGGATGGTCTGCCTTTGAGGAGACTGACATGACCAAGGTTCTGGTTCTCTACTATTCGTCCTACGGCCATATCGAGCAGATGGCGGACGCCGTTGCCGAAGGCGCGCGCGCGGGCGGCGCGGAAGTCGACATCCGCCGGGTCGCCGAGACCGCACCGCAGGCGGTCGTCGAGTCGGCGCATTTCAAGACCGACAGCGCGCATACCGAGATCGAGGGCCCCGATGCACTGAAGGACTATGACGCGATCATCGTCGGTGCACCGACCCGGTTCGGGCGGATGCCTGCGCAGATGGCGTCCTTCTGGGACACGACCGGCGGCCTGTGGTTCTCCGGCGCGCTGGTCGGCAAGGTCGGCGGCGCCTTCACCTCGACCGCGAGCCAGCATGGCGGGCAGGAGACGACGTTGTTCTCGATCCTGACCAACCTGCTTCATCACGGCATGACGATCGTCGGTCTGGACTATGGCTTCCAGGGGCAGATGGGCGTCGACGCGGTCAAGGGCGGCTCGCCCTACGGTGCGACGACGATCTCGGATGGCGATGGCAGCCGGATGCCGAGCAGCGTCGAACTCGACGGTGCGCGCTACCAGGGCAAGCGGATCGCCGAGACGGCCGCGAAGCTGAAGTAAGCGCGAACGATCCCTCCGGGTGACCGGGGGGATCAGCGCTTGCGGCGTTTGCCCTTTTCGGACGGAAGCGCCGGGACGGGCGCGGCCGGCACCGCGGGTGCGACGACGGGCGGGGGCGCGGGGGGCAGGATCGCCGGGTCGGCGGGATAGAGCCGCCGCGCCCTGGCGAACACGAACCGGGCCTTTGCCGCGCCGGGTGCAGCGGCGGTCACGCCGACCCAGCGCCAGTGCCAGGGCTCCCATTTGACGTTCTGCTTGTTGCCGCCGGGGAAGGATTGTTCGAATCCGAACCGCGTCGCGTTCGCGCGCAGCCAGCGCGCGGCGGGTGTCGCCGCCATGCACGCCTCGGCATCGCGACAGCCATTGGCGGGACGAATGGCGAAGTCGACGACATAACCGGTCGAATGTTCGCTATAGCCCGGCGGCGCGACCGAGATCGCCCGCTCGGCCGCCGATGTCCCCGACTCGCGGCAGAACACGCTGCGCTGCTGCGCGATCGAACGCTGGCACGACAGGCCGCGCAACTCGCCCATCACCGCCGGATCCGATTTGGCCGCAGCGAGCAGGCGGAGCAGGTCGGGCAGCATGTCGCGGCGGACCACGCAGGTCTGGCGGACGCCGAAGTCCGACGGGGCGGCGACGAGCTCGGACGGGGCGGCGTCGCCGTAAGGCAGATGCCCGAATGCGCGACCATCGGCGGCGATCGCCGCGTTCTGTCCGGCACAGAGTTGCGCGTTGGCGGCGGCCGGGATCAGCAGCAATGAAAGAACTAGGGGGCTACGCAACATCGTGCGGGCTCTGGCATGCGGGCGCAGATGCTGGCAAGGGCGGCACATGCATGGTGAACGCGTACTTTTCCTCGACGGCGAGGCCCTGATCATCGACAAGCCCGCTGGGCTGCCGGTCGATCCCCCTCGTGACGGCTCGCTGAGCCTCGAGAATCATCTCGAAAGTCTCAAATTCGGATTCCAGCGCTGGCCGATGCCGGTGCACCGGCTCGATCGCGACACGAGCGGCTGCCTGTTGCTGTCGCGCAATCCCAAGGCGCATGCGCGGTTGCAGCAGGCGTTCGAGCAGGGCCTGGTCTCGAAGCGCTATCTCGCGGTGCTCGCCGGTGTTCCGGCCGAA
This sequence comes from Sphingomonas sp. Leaf30, assembly GCF_001422525.1. Classification (NCBI taxonomy): domain Bacteria; kingdom Pseudomonadati; phylum Pseudomonadota; class Alphaproteobacteria; order Sphingomonadales; family Sphingomonadaceae; genus Sphingomonas; species Sphingomonas sp. Leaf30. The sequence continues at coordinate 1,019,686 of NZ_LMKZ01000001.1, forward strand.
GAGACCGGGACGATCGACATGCCGCTCGGCAAGATCAGCAGCGCCGAAGAGGGCTGGCGGATGGTCGAGGACGCCAAGGGCAAGGCGGCGCGGACCGGCTGGCGCGTGCTCGCGACGCGCGACGGACGCTCGCTGGTCGAATTCATCCCCCAGACCGGGCGGACGCACCAGATCCGCGTCCATGCCGCGCTGGGCCTCGGCGCAGCGGTCGTCGGTGATCCGGTCTATGGCCAGAAGGATCGCCTGGGGATGATGCTCCACGCGCAGCGGCTGGTCGTGCCGCGGCCGGGCAAGGCCGATGTCGTCGGTATCGCGCCGCTGCCAGAACGGTTCGCGACCGCGGGCTTCGGCGAGGAACCGGGCGTCGAGGCGACGCCGTCCCCGCAGGACGCACCCGCGCCGGATCCGCGTCCCGAACCCGATAATGGCTGACGTGATCGACGCCTCCCTGCTTGAGGGGGCGATCGAGGAGAAGTTCCTCGCGGCCTCGGGGCCGGGCGGGCAGAACGTCAACAAGGTGGCGACCGCGTGCCAGTTGCGCGTCGACATATTCGCGCTGGGCCTGCCCCCCGAAACCTATCGCCGGCTGAAGCTGGTCGCGGGCAGCCGGATGACCGCGGCGGGGGTGCTGGTCATCACCGCGCGCCGGTTTCGCACGCAGGAGGCCAATCGCGCCGATGCGCGCGACCGCGTGCTCGAACTGATCGCGCAGGCGCAGCACCGCGACGCGCACCGGGTCAAGACCAAGCCCTCCCGCGCCGCCAAGGCACGGCGGGTGGATACGAAGAAGGTCCGCAGTTCGGTCAAGGCCGGGCGCGGGCGGGTTCGCGAAGACTAACCGCAGACACGAGGCGATGATGTACCAGTTCGATATTTCCGGCGGTTCGAAGGCCGATCTGTACCGCGACCTGCTCGCGGCGCTCGACGCGCTGACCATGGACGAGCGCGATCCGATCGCGAACATGGCGAATGCGGCTGCGCTGGTCTGGGAATATCTGCCCGATCTCAACTGGGCGGGCTTCTACCGTGCGGTCGAGGGCGAGCTGGTCCTGGGGCCGTTCCAGGGCAAGGTCGCCTGTATCCGGATCGCGATGGGCAAGGGCGTGTGCGGCACCGCGGCGGCGGAGCGGACGACCCAGCTGGTCGAGGACGTCCATGCGTTTCCCGGGCATATCGCTTGTGACGCGGCGAGCCGGTCCGAGCTGGTCGTGCCGGTCGTCAGCGACGGGCGGTTGATCGGCGTGCTCGATCTCGACAGCCCCGAGCCTGCACGGTTCGATGCCGAGGATGCAGCCGGGTGCGAAGCGCTGGTCGCGTTGCTGGCGTCGCGGATCGGCTGACGCCCGGGCCTGACGCCTGCTCCGAATCGGGACCGGGTTGCGGCTGGCCGTGCCAGGGCGGCTTTGGTACGCCCTGCATCAGCATAGGACGCGGCCCTGAGGCGTGCGGTGCGTCAGGGGAGAAGATGTCATGCGCATGAAGGTGATCGTTGGTCTCGCGCTGATCGTGTCGGTGGCGGGCACGACGGCCGAGGCGCAGCGGCGTCCGGACGGGGCATCGCTGCCCGGTGCGACCTATCCTGTTCCGACCCGCAGCGCGGTCAGCGTAAGCTCGGAGCCCGCCGCGTCCCGCGACCCGCGCCGGGGTAGCAGCGTCGATGGTGGCTGGTCGGCCGGGGCGAACGCGCCGGGCGGCTGGAGCGGTTATCGTCGGCCGTACCGGGGCTGGGCGCTGCCGGCCTATTGGGTCGCGCCGCGGTTCGGGATCGTCGACTGGCGCGACTATGGGCTCGCGCCGCCGCCGCCGGGCTATCGCTGGACGCGCTATTATGACGATGCCGTGCTGATCGATGCGCGGGGATCGATCTTCGATACGCGTGCCGGGGTCGACTGGGACGGCGCCAATGGAGGCGATGCCGCCCCGCGCTATGACGTGCAAAGCTTTGACGGGCGGGCGGACGACCGGGTCTATGCCCGCCGCCAGCCGCGGCCGGTAACGCGGCGGACCTATGTGACGACCCGCGTCGAAGCGGCGCCGGACTTTGCGGGGGCCGCCTATCGCGACCAGCCATTGCCGCCCGTCCAGCAGCGTGGCGGGACATGGGTGTCGCCCGACGGGATGACCACCGTGACGACCACCGGCGGCGGCTATCCCGGCAGCGACGCCTATCCCGGCGACGGGACGACGACGGTCACCGTCCAGTCGGTGCCGGTCACGACGACCACGACGACGACCGAATATATCACCGAACCCGTGACCTACCGGCGGACGACCCCGCGTCGCGGACCAAGCCGGACGCGGGGCCGGACGCGGGGCGGCACCCTAGGGTCGGCGCGATAGCGCTCAGCGGCGGCGTTCGCGGCCTGCGAAGCTGACGACGCTCTCGCTGCCATCCGCGCCGAGTGCGGACACGCCGACGAAATGGTCGTCGACCGGAGTCTGGGCGAGCAGCGTCTCGGTGCCGGTCACGTCGCGCACGTCCTTCCAGTCCTGCGTGTCGTTGCGCCGCCAGCGGACGCGGTAGCCTGCCGCGCCCGGAACCGCAGCCCATTTGACCTGGGTGTCGCGCGACAGGGCACCCGCGATCGACACGTCGCCCGGTGCCGCGGGCGCGGCGGCGAGGCGGGCGAGCGTGGCGATGTTGATCGCGGTCACCTTGGCCAGATAGGGGAAGTCCATCCCGGCGATCGTGTCGCCATAGTCGACGCCGTTTTCGGTGCGCAGGTCCTGATGCTGGCGATCCCAGTTCTCCGCCGCGACCGAGAAGCGCACCGCGGGATAGCCGAGCTTCAGAAAGGGTTCGTGATCGCCGCCGCGGCCGAACCGGTCAGGGCGACGGTCGAGCATCACGTCGAGCCCGCCGGGAATCGTCCGCGCGACGCCGTCGATCGTCTTGGCGAGCGCGCGGCTGGGGCCATCGTCCTCGCCACCCTCCGCGCGACGACCGATCTGCGCGGCAAGGTCTTCGGATGCGCGAATGCCTTCGGAAAAGACGCGGACGCTCGACGCCATGCGGACGCCGCCCTGGCCGATCGTGTTGCCGACAATGTCGTTGTTGAGCATCGCGGTGACGGTCCAGCCGCGCGCCTTGGCGGTGTCGGCGAGCAGCTCCGCGCCCCACAGACCCTGTTCCTCACCCGAGAACACCGCATAGACGATGGTCGCGTCGAACTGCCGTTTTGACAGCGCGCGGGCGGCTTCGAGCACCAGCGCAACGCCCGACGCATTGTCGTTCGCGCCCGGCGCGTCGCTCGTCACGTTCATGACGTCGGTGACGCGGCTGTCAATATGCGCGCCGACGATCACGACGCGATTCGGATCGCGCCCCTTCTGGATGCCCAGCACGTCTTCGACATAGACGCCGGTCGGTGCGCGCGGACCCGACACGGTGCGGCCGATCCGCTCGACGGTGACGCAGCCGCCACAGGCGCGGCCGATTTCGGTGAAGCGCGCCGCGGCCCAGTTGCGGGCGGCGCCGATGCCGCGCTTCGGATCTGTGGTGGTCGATGCGGTGTGGCGCGTGCCGAACCCGACCATCGCGGTCACATCGGCCTTGAGGCGGGTGGCGGAGGGCGCGGGAAGCGCGGCGGCGGCTGCGGCGAGCAGCGGAAGGGCGAGGATCGGCATCGGCGTTACCGTGGCGGCTTCGGCCGGGGAGCTCAAGCGGGGAGTGTTGGATTCGCTTGGTTTAGCCCGTCATTCCCAGCCGACGTCATCACCCACCTCCGTCATCCTGACGAAAGTCAGGATCCAGGGTTCCGAGGGCGGCGCCTGTGGCTCTGGATCCTGACTTTCGTCAGGATGACGGGGGGCGGCAAGAAGCCGCCGTCAGCTCAGCCGGTCGATCGCCTCGCTGGTCAGCGACCCCGGGATGATCATGACTGGCACGGGCAGCGCACCCGCATCGGTGCCGGAGAAATGCGCGATCAGCGCACCCGGCGCACCGCTCGCCGCGGCGCCGAGCACCAGCGCGGCGATATTGGGGTTGGCGGCGATCATCTCGCGGATGATCTTGGGGCCTTCGCCCTCGCGCACGGTGATCGACGGGCGCAGATCCGATTCCTCGATCAGCGTGCCGGCCGCGGCCGCGACGAGGCCCTCGGCGTGGAGCCGCGCCTCCTCCTCGATCGTCGCCTGGACACCGCCGAACGCGATGAATTCCTGCGGCGGAATCAGCGTGAGGATCTCGACGCCGCCGCCGGTCTTCACCGCGCGCCGCGCGGCAAAGCGCAGCGCGATACCCGCCTCGGGCGACTCGTCGATGACCACCAGATAGACACGCATCATATTCCCCTGTTTATCGGGCTTAGGTGCCGTGCAGATGCGGTTCGCGCAAGGGGAAGGCGGCTTCGCGGGGTTGACCCGGGCGGGCGGGGGCGCGAGTAGGCATGCCGTTACGTAACGCCCTGGGGACCTCCATGTCGATCGAGATCAAAATGCCTGCCCTGTCGCCGACCATGGAGGAGGGCACCCTCGCCAAATGGCTGGTGAAGGAAGGCGATACGGTGAAGTCCGGCGACATCATGGCCGAGATCGAGACCGACAAGGCGACGATGGAATTCGAAGCGGTCGACGAAGGCGTGATCGCCAAGATCCTGGTCGCCGAGGCGACCGACAATGTGAAGGTAGGCACCGTCATCGCGATCCTGGCCGAGGAAGGCGAGGATGCCTCCTCGGTGTCCGCGCCGACCAAGAGCGAGACGCCCGTCCCCGCGGCCAAGGAATCGGAGGCCAAGCCCGATCCCAAGGATCCCAACGACACCGGCAGCGAGGCCAAGCCCGTCGCCCGGACCGAGACGTCGGCCGAGGATCATGGTCGTCCCGCCGATGCGGGCGCCGCGTCCGCGTCCACGCCCGAATCGAAGCCTCAGTCGAAACCCGCCAGCGGTGACCGTGTGAAGGCGAGCCCGCTCGCCCGCCGCCTCGCCGCCGACAAGGGGATCGACCTTGGTTCGGTGTCGGGTTCGGGGCCGAAGGGTCGCATCGTCAAGGCTGATGTCGACAGCGCGAAGCCCGGGGCCGCACCTGCCGCCGCGACCGAAGCCGCCGCACCGGCCGCCTCCGCTGCCGCGCCAGCACCCGCGGCCAAGCCTGCCGTAGTGCCGGATATCCCGCACGAGTCGACCAAGCTCAGCAACGTGCGCAAGACGATCGCGCGCCGCCTGACCGAATCGAAGCAGACCGTTCCGCACATCTACCTGACCGTGGACGTGCGTCTCGACGCGCTGCTCAAGCTGCGCGGCGAGCTGAACAAGAGCCTCGAAGCGCGCGGCGTGAAGCTGTCGGTCAACGATCTGCTGATCAAGGCGCAGGCCGTCGCGCTGATGCAGGTCCCGACCTGCAACGTGATGTTCACGCCCGACCAGCTGATCAGCTTCCAGCGCGCCGACATCTCGGTTGCGGTCAGCACGCCGTCGGGTCTGATCACGCCGATCATCGTCGGTGCGGACACCGCCTCGCTGTCGTCGATCTCGACGCAGATGAAGGACCTCGCCGCCCGCGCACGCGACGGCAAGCTGAAGCCCGAGGAATATCAGGGCGGCACCGCCTCGATCAGCAACATGGGCATGTTCGGCATCACGCAGTTCGACGCGGTCATCAACCCGCCCCAGGCGATGATCCTCGCGATCGGTGCAGGCGAGAAGCGTCCCTATGTGATCGGCGACGAGCTTACCGTCGCGACCGTTATGTCGGCGACCGGCAGCTTCGATCACCGCGCGATCGACGGCGCGGACGGTGCGCAGTTCATGAAGGCGTTCAAGCATCTGGTCGAGAACCCGCTGGGCATGCTGGCGTAAGACCGTGACCGCTGTGGTCCCTCTTCCGTTCGCCCTGAGCGAAGTCGAAGGGCATGAGTCCCATGTGCCTCGACTTCGCTCGGCACGAACGGGGTCGGGCCGGGTCGCGCCATGACCAGGACGCTCATCGAGATCCTGCACATCCTCGTCGGGCTCGGCGTCGCGGTCGCGATCACCTGGGCGGCGGCCTGGTCCTATCCGCTCGGGCAGGACGTGATCTGGTGGTGCGGGGCGGCTGCGATGGTCGTGACCGTGATCATGGGAATCGGGCCGCTGCGGCAGGCCCGCATCCTCGACCGACAGACCAGCAGGAGCCACGCGTGACCGACCTGCCCCCCGACAAGGCGCCGACGATCCGCGTCACCGCGATGCCTGCGGACGCCAACCCTTACGGCGACATCTTCGGCGGATGGCTGATGGGGCAGATGGATCTGGCTGCCGGTTCGGTCGCCTCGCGCCGCAGCGGCGGGCGGGCGGTGACCATTGCGGCAGACGCCATGAAATTCCACATGCCCGTCGTCGTCGGCGACGAGGTGTCGGTCTATGCAGAGCTGATCGCGGTCGGCCGCACGTCGATGACGATCGAGGTCGAGGCATGGCGCCGTGCGCGGCACAGCAACGACAGCTGCAAGGTGACACAGGCGCGCTTCATCTTCGTCGCGGTCGGCGACGACCGCAAACCGCGGCCCGTGCCGCCCGCTTCCAACTGATTCACTTGAAGGACTCTCCACGTGGCTGACACCTATGATCTGGTCATCCTTGGTTCGGGCCCCGGCGGCTATGTCGCGGCAATCCGCGCGAGCCAGCTCGGCCTCAAGGTCGCGATCGTCGAGCGCGAGCGCCTGGGCGGCATCTGCCTCAACTGGGGCTGCATCCCGACCAAGGCGCTGCTGCGCACGTCGGAAATCTATCATTACATGCAGAATGCCGAGAGCTATGGTCTGAAGGCGGACAATGTCGGCTTCGATCTCGCCAAGGTCGTCGACCGCAGCCGCAAGGTGGCGGGCCAGCTGAATGCGGGCGTGAAGGGCCTGATGAAGAAGAACAAGGTGACCGTCGTCGAAGGCGTCGGCACCGTGACCGCAAAAGGCAAGCTGAGCGTCAAGCAGGGCGACAAGACCGTCGAGCTTGAGGCCAAGAACATCATTGTCGCGACCGGCGCGCGCGCGCGCGACCTGCCGTTCGCCAAGGCCGACGGGAAGACGATCTGGACCTATCGTCACGCGATGGTGCCGACCGAGATGCCGACCAAGCTGCTGGTCATCGGATCGGGCGCGATCGGTGTCGAGTTCGCCAGCTTCTACAACGACATGGGCGCCGACGTGACGATCGTCGAGATGCTCCCGCGGATCCTGCCGGTCGAGGACGAGGAAGTCTCCGCGTTCATGGACAAGGCGCTGACGAAGCAGGGCATCAAGCTCCTGACCGGCACCGGCCTCGAAGGCCTGGCGCCATCGGGCAGCGGCGTCACCGCGAAGATCAAGCACAAGGACGGCAAGGTCGTCGAGGAGACGTTCAGCCACGCGATCGTCGCGATCGGCATCGTCCCCAACACCGAGAATATCGGGCTGGAAGCGCTCGGTGTCGAAACCGACCGCGGGCACATCAAGACCGACGGCTATGGCCGCACCAATGTCGACGGCATCTGGGCGATCGGCGACGTCACCGGCGCGCCGTGGCTTGCGCACAAGGCTAGCCATGAGGGCATTATCGCGGTCGAGAAGATCGCCGGCGGTTCGCCGCACCAGATGGACAAGGCCAACATCCCCGGCTGCACCTATTCGCGCCCGCAGGTCGCGAGCGTCGGCATGACCGAGGCGAAGGCCAAGGAAGCCGGCTATGAGCTGAAGGTCGGCAAATTCCCGTTCATCGGCAACGGCAAGGCGATCGCGCTCGGCGAGGCCGAGGGCTTCGTGAAAACGGTGTTCGACGCGAAGACCGGGGAGCTGCTCGGTGCGCACATGGTCGGCGCGGAAGTCACCGAGCTGATCCAGGGCTATGTCGTCGCGCGCCAGCTCGAGACGACCGAGGCCGAGCTGATGGAGACGGTGTTCGCGCACCCGACGCTCAGCGAGATGATGCACGAGAGCGTGCTGGGCGCCTACGGCCGCTCGATCCACTACTGAGCCCGACCGCGTGACGTCACCCCCGCTTCTGCGTGGCGGGTGGCGGCACCGTTTACGATGCGGCGCGCGATCAGACCGATCGTGCGCCGTTTTGCCGTCGCCCCGAGACGGTCAGCGTCCCGACCAAAATGGACCAATGAATCGACTTGCCGTTTATCGATAGGCCCCATATCGTTTTGCAATATGCAGGCGGGGGCGGCGATGAGCAGGGATCGGGTTCTTTGGGGGGCGACGGGGCTGCTTCGGCTGATGCTCGTCCTCAATATCGTCTGCGCCGCGGTGTTCGCGCTGGCGTTGCTGCTGTCCTGGCCGATGCAGGACATGCTGAGCGCGCGGCTGGCGCATAAATACGGCGCGATGCTCGATCTGGACCAGGCGGTGCTGGCGATCCGCATGATGCTGTTCGTCGGCATTGCCGGCGGCGTCGCGCTGCATCCGATATTCTCGAACCTGCTCCGAATCGTCGCGACGGTCGAGGCGGGGGATCCGTTCGTCGACGACAATGCCACGCGGCTCGCGCGGATTGGCTGGGCGCTTCTGGCGCTGCAATGCCTCGATCTCGCCTTTGGCGGGGTCGTCCGCTGGATCTCGCTGCTCAAGCTCGACGTGACCTCATGGACGCCGTCGCTGGGCGGGTGGATCGCGGTCGTGATGATCTTCGTGCTTGCGCGCGTCTTCCGGATCGGTGCGCGGATGCGCGACGACCTGGCGATGACGGTCTGATGCCGGTCGCGGTCAGCCTGGACGCCATGCTGCATGCGCGGCGGATGACGCTGACCGAGTTGTCGGAGGCGGTCGGCATCACGCTCGCCAATCTGTCGATCCTGAAGACGGGCAAGGCCAAGGCGATCCGCTTCACGACGCTGGAGGCGATCTGCCGCGTGCTCGACTGCCAGCCGGGCGACCTGCTGCGGGTCGTCGACGAGGATGAACGGGGCGAAGACGGAATTTAAACGGGGGGATGGTCCGATGGACGCACTAGTTCTGGACGGGGTGACGAAACGGTTTGGGGAGCGGACCGCGGTCGACGCGCTGAGTTTTGCGGTACGGCCGGGGGAGATCTTCGGCTTTCTCGGCGGGAATGGCGCGGGCAAGACGACGTCGCTGCGCATGGTGCTCGACATCGTGCGGCCGACGGCGGGACGGATCTCGGTCCTCGGCTGTCCGCCCGGGCGCGAGAATGCCGCCGATCTGGGCTTCATGCCCGAGGAGCGCGGACTGTACCGCGGGATGACCGCGATCGACACCGTCACCTATTTCGGGCGACTGAAGGGCATGTCGGCGGCCGCGGCGCGCGAGAAGGGCCATGCGCTGCTCGACCGGTTCGGCCTTGCGGCATCCGCCAAGATGCAGATCGACAAGCTGTCCAAGGGCATGGCGCAGAAGGTTCAGCTTGCCGCGACGCTGGTCAACGGCCCGAAGCTGCTGCTGCTCGACGAACCCTTTTCGGGTCTCGACCCGGTGAACCAGGGGCTGCTGGAACACGAGATCCTGGAGGCCGCACGGGGCGGGGCGACCGTGGTGTTCTCGACGCATGTGATGCAGCATGCCGAGCGGCTGTGCGACCGGCTGTTGCTGCTCTCGCAAGGGCGCAAGGTGTTCGAAGGCACGCAGGCGGAGGCGCGCGGGCGGTTGCCGGCCCGCCTGACGATCGTCGCGCGCGATACGCCGATGCGGTGTCCCGGCGTCGAGCGCGCGGAGCCCGGCGCGGCCGATGCACAGGGCTGGCGCGACTATGACGTGACGCTGGCCGAGGGGATCGATCCTGCCGACGTACTGCAATGCCTGACCGAGCAGGGCGTGACGCTGCGGCGGTTCGACCAGCACCGCGTCAGCCTGCACGACGTCTTTCTCCATCTTGTCGGCACCCCTCCACCCGGGCCTGCCGACCCGGCTATGGCGGAGCATGCAGCATGACCCACAATATCCTTCTCGTCGCGATGCGCGAGTTCCGGCAGATCACGGGCATGCGCAGCTTCTGGCTGACGCTGCTGATCCTGCCGCTGGCGCTGGCGGTCGGGCCGATCGCGAGCCGTCTGACCCAGTCCGAAAAGACCCAGCGCGTCATGCTGATCGATGCCGATGGCCGCGCGGCGGCGGCGATTCGCGCGCGGCTCGATACCGATCACCAGCGCCGGATCCTGACCGCGCTGTCGCGCTACGTGCAGCGCTACGGGCTCGATCGCGCCGATCCGGGCGCGCTGTGGGCGCAGCATGACCGGCTGTTCGGCGACGCCGATGTCGCGACGTTCGCCAAGGCGGGCGGCCTGCCTGCCGCGCTGGCGGCGATGCGGCCGGCGACGACTTCGGAAACGCCGAAGTTTGACGCGCCCGACGCCGATTTCGTGGTCCTGCCGACGCCGCCTGCAATTGCGCGCGCGGCGCCCGGCGCACTCGATGCGCAGCTCAAGCCGCTGCTCCAGCCGGGCGAATTCGGGGACAAGACGGCCAAGCCGCTCGACTATGCAGTCTATGTTCCGCGCGGTTTCGGCGTGCAGACCGCCGATGTGCGTCTCTGGTCGAGCGAGCAGCCTGGCGCGAATTTCGTCCAACCGTTGCAGACCGTGCTCACGCAGGACCTGCGTACCGCCTATCTCGAGTCGACCGGGCTTGCGCGCGATCAGGCGCGTATCGCGACCAGTCTGGTCCCGGCGATCGCAGTCTCAACCCCGGCGCCTGGGGGCGGGCGCGAACGGATGCTGGTGCGATCGGTGGTGCCGTTGCTCAGCGCCTATATCCTGCTGATGTCGCTGCTGTTGTCGGGCAACTGGATCCTGCAGGGGCTGGTCGAGGAGCGGTCGAACAAGCTGATCGAGACGGTACTCGCCTGCATCAGCCCCGATGAGTTGCTCTATGGCAAGCTCGCGGGGACGGTCGCGGTCGGGCTGACGATGGTCCTGGTCTGGGGGCTGTGCGCGACCGGTGCCGCGGTGGCGACGCAAGGGGCGGTGGGTGCGTTCCTGCACGTCGCACTCGCGCCGCTCGCCTCGCCCTGGATCATCCTGGTGATGCTGTATTTCTTCCTCGCAGGCTATCTGATGGTGTCGATGATCCTGCTGGCGATCGGCGCGATGAGCGATTCGATGCGTGATGCGCAGAGCTATCTGACGCCCGTGCTGCTGGTCATCGCGATGCCGTTCACGGTCGTCGCGCAAGGCGTCCTGTCGAACAGCGGCGCGACCGCGATCAAGGTGCTGACCTGGATCCCGATCTACACGCCGTTCACGATGCTCGCGCGGCTCGGCAGCGGGGTTTCGACCATGGAGATCGTCGGCAGCGGCGTGCTGCTGGCGGTGTTCATCGGCATCGAGTTCGTCTTGCTCGCGCGTGTGTTTCGCGCCAGCCTGCTCAATGCGGGGCAGAAGCCCAATCTCGCCGCACTGGCCCGGTTGATGCAGCGTACGCCCGCCTGACGCATGCGTACCGTTCATATCATTTCGGGGATCCAACCCCGGTTTTCTGGAGGAGCTATGATGTCGTTCAATCGTATTTCGCGTCTGTCGCTGGGGGTGGCGCTGCTTGCCCTGTCCGCACCTGGGCTGGCCCAGACCGGCGCGCCGGGCGGCGCGCGCTATGGCAGCTTCGGGATCGACCTGACCGCTGCCGACAAGGCGGTGAAGCCGGGTGACGATTTCTGGACGCATGCCAATGGCGCCTGGGACAAGCGTACGGCGATCGCACCGGATCGCACGTCCGCGGGCGGCAGCGTGATCCTGGCGGATCAGGCCGAGCAGCAGGTCCGCGCGATCCTCGACGATGCCGCGCGCGATCCCGCTGCGGTCGGCGCCGGGGCCAAGCAATTCGGCGATCTTTATGCAAGCTTCATGGACGAGGCCGCGATCGAGCGCGCCGGCGCCGCGCCGCTCAAGCCCTATTTCGCGAAGATCGACGCCGCGACCGACAAGCAGAAGCTGCAGACGCTGTTCTCGACGGTCGGCTATGCGTCGCCGGTCGAGGTCGGGCAGCTGCCCGATCCCGCCGATCCGAAGCGCTACGCGGTGGCGGCGGGGCAGGGGTCGCTGGGCATGGGCGGCCGCGACTATTATCTCGAGCAGGGCGCCAAGTACGACACCTTCCGCACGGCCTATCGGGCCTATGTCGAGAAGATGCTGACGCTGTCCGGCGTGGCGGATGCGTCGGCCAGGGCGGACCGGATCGTCGCGCTCGAAACCGCGATGGCCAAGGTCCAGTGGTCGCCGGTCCAGTCGCGCGACCTGCAGGCGATGCTGAAGCCGATGGACGCGGCGGGCCGCAAGGCGCTGGCGCCCGATTTCGACTGGCCGCTGCTGCTGTCGACCGCGGGCTATGCCCAATTCCCGGTCGTCTACATGACCAACTCGACCGCGCTGACCGAGCTCGGCAAGATCTTTGCCGCGACGCCCGTGTCGACGTGGCAGGACTGGATGAAGTTCCGCCTCGCCTCCGCAAGCGCCGGTGCGCTGCCCAAGGCGTTCGATCAGGCGACGTTCGATTTTTACGGCAAGACGCTGGCCGATCAGCCGGAGCAACGCGCGCGGTGGAAGCGCGGCATCGCGCTGGTCAACGGCACGATGGGTGAGGCCGTCGGCGAAGTCTATGTGAAGCGGCATTACCCGCCCGAGAGCGAAGCGAAGATGGGCGAGCTGATCGCCAACCTGCGCGCGGCGTACAAGGAGCGCATCACCGCGAACAGCTGGATGGATGGCGCGACCAAGACCCAGGCGCTGGCCAAGCTCGCCGCGTTCGATCCGCGGATCGGCCATCCGGTCAAATATATCGACTATTCATCGCTCAACGTCGTCCGGGGCGATCCGGTCGGCAATGCGATGCGTGCGGGCGAATTCCAGCATCAGCTCGACCTCTCGCGGCTCGGCAAGCCCGTCGATCGTACGCTGTGGGGCATGACGCCGCAGACGGTGAACGCCTATTACGACCCGCTCAACAACCAGATCACCTTCCCCGCGGCGATCCTGCAGCCACCCTATTTCGATCCCAAGGCGGATGCGGCGGTCAATTACGGCGCGATCGGCGCGATCATCGGGCATGAGATGGGGCATGGTTTCGACGACCAGGGCAGCCAGTTCAGCGCGACGGGCAAGTTCGAGAACTGGTGGACGCCGGCTGCTCGCACCGCCTTCACGCAGCGCACCGCCGCGCTGTCGAAGCAGTTTGATGCCTATGAGCCGATCCCGGGTGTCCGCGTGAAGGGGGCGTTGACGCTGGGCGAGAATATCGGCGATCTGGGTGGCGTCGAGACTGCCTATGCCGCGTATCAGAAATACCAGGCGGAGCATGGCAAGGCGCCCGTGATCGGCGGGCTGACCGGCGACCAGCGCTTCTTCCTTGCTTACGCGCAGGCGTGGCAGGCGAAGCTGCGTGAGGGCGCAGCGCGCGCGCGGCTGCTCACCGATCCGCACTCGCCGCCCTTCTACCGCGTCAACGGGATCGTCCGTAATGTCGATGCCTGGTATACGGCGTTCGGGGTCAAACCCGGTGACGCGCTGTATCTGGCACCCGGCGACCGCGTCCATATCTGGTAACATTTCGCGGGGCGTGTGGCCGTCCACACGCCCCCTATTTTCTTGCCGCACCACGCACCACGCACCACGCACCACGCACCACGCACCACGCACCACGCACCACGCACCA